>NZ_NTFY01000001.1 GCF_002289565.1 Rhodopirellula sp. SM50
AATCGTTTATCAGCCGTTTGGCGCGAGCCTACGGGCCCCGAGTTGAGGAAACCACGCTTAACTTAGCGGTATTGGGCTTTAGCCGCCCATTTCGCTGCTTCGCAGCGAGCGGGATGCGCCTGAAGGCTGGACACCAACGGTTGCTTGAGCCCGTGTCGTTCGGATGGGGCGTCTTGATGACGGGATGATGGGTAGTCGCAGAGCTGCCGCTTTTAACCGCCGACCGGGTCTTCGCTGTGGACGTTGTAAATGAACTCGTCGTCCTTCATGTCGATGGCGATTTCGGTGATCGACGCGTTGGTGGCCAGGCTGGACAACACTTGTGATGACAATTCGGGCAACAGCGTTTTGTTCAGGATGTGATCCACATTGCGTGCCCCCGTGTCGACTTCGGTGCACCGCGCACGAATCCCGTCGACGACATCCTCGGTGTAGGTGAACTTGGCGCCATAGCTATCGGCCACACGACGCTGCACCTTGCCGAGTTTGAGCCGGACAATTTTTGTCATCACTTCATCACTGAGCGGGTAAAACGGAATCACGCTCGTTCGTCCCAGGAACGCCGGCTTGAAGGTCTTGAGCAATTCGGGGAAGACGGCTTCGAGGAATCCATCGGGATCGGGCATCGTCTCTTCATCGGCGCAAACGCTCTTGATCAGGTCCGTTCCCGCGTTGGTGGTCATGATGATCACCGTGTTCTTGAAATCGATATCGCGGCCTTCGCCGTCTTTCAGACTGCCCTTGTCGAACACCTGGTAAAAAATGTCTTGGACGCCCGGGTGTGCTTTTTCGACTTCGTCCAACAGCACGACCGAGTACGGTTTGCGGCGGACGGCTTCGGTCAGCACGCCTCCTTCGCCGTAGCCGACGTAGCCGGGAGGCGATCCCATCAACAGCGAGACTTTGTGCTCCTCCTTGAACTCCGACATGTTGATCGTGGTCATGTTTTGCTCGCCACCGTAGAGTAGATTGGCCAGCGTGATCGCGGTTTCCGTCTTGCCGACGCCGCTGGTGCCCGCCAACAAGAACACGCCGATCGGCATCCGTGGATCTCGCAATTGGGCGCGGCTGGTTCGAATGCTTTGCGCAATCCGATCGAGCGCGTGGGACTGGCCGACGATGGATTCTTCCATCAAATCTTTGAGGTTCAGCACGGTGTTGATTTCGTTGCTGACCATCCGTCCGACCGGAATGCCGGTCCAGGCGGCGACGGTTTCGGCAATCGCACTGGAATCGACACAGGGGAACAGCAGCGGCGTTTCGCCTTGCACTTTTTTCAGTTCTTTTTCGGCGGCGACCAGTTCCTTTCGCCAGGCTTGCAATTGCTCTTCGGTCGGTGGTGCGGCTTCCTCGGCAGCCCCTGCACCGTCCTTGTCCGCAGACTTCGCTGCATCCTTGGCCTCGGAACTCTTGGCTGACGATTTTTCAGCCTTCGCGTCGCCGGGTTTTCCTTTGGCCGCGTCTTGTTCCCCCGACTCTTTCTGCTCCGCTTTCCAGTGCTCGGGCGAGTCTTTATCGAGCCGCTTTCGAAGGTCGATGATTTTGGCCAGGATCCCCTTTTCCGTTTCCCATTGTTCGTTGAGCGTTTCGAGCCGCTGTTCGACCGCAGCCTTGGCCTCCTCGGCGGCCGCGATGTCATCGGCATGGTCCATGCCGGTTTGTTCTTCGCGGCGGAGAATCCGCAACGAAACGTCCAGTTGAGCGCGGCGGCGGGTCGCGTCTTCAATCGCCGGCGGTGTCGCCGATTGGCTCAATTGGATCCGCGCGCACGCGGTATCGAGCAAGCTGACCGATTTGTCGGGCAACTGTCGTCCGGTGATGTAACGATTGGAAAGCTTGACCGCTTCGACGACGGCGTCGTTCATGATGCGGACGTGGTGATGGTTTTCCAGTGTGTCGACCAAGCCCCGCATCATCTCAACGGCCGTCGGTTCATCGGGTTCGTCGACCTTGACCACCTGGAACCGCCTAGCCAGGGCGGCGTCTTTTTCGAAGTATTTCTTGTATTCCGCCCAGGTCGTCGCGGCGACGGTTCGCAGTTCGCCGCGGGCGAGGGCGGGTTTGAGCAAGTTTGCGGCGTCGCCTTGTCCGGCTTGCCCGCCCGCACCGATCATCGTGTGGGCTTCGTCGATGAACAAGATGATCGGCGTGGGTGATCCCTTGACTTCGTCGATCACCCCGCGGAGCCGGTTTTCGAATTCGCCCTTCATGCCCGCACCGGCTTGCAGCAGTCCGAGATCCAAGGTTCGGATGCGAACGTTGCGGATCGCTTCGGGGACGTCGCCGGCAGCCACGCGGAGCGCAAAGCCTTCCACCACAGCGGTTTTCCCCACACCGGCTTCACCGGTCAAAATCGGATTGTTCTGACGTCGGCGGGTCAGGATGTCGATGATCTGGCGGATTTCGGGATCGCGACCGAGCACCGGGTCGATTTGTCCGGCTTCGGCGCGACTGGTCAAATCGATGGTGAATTGATCCAGCGACGGCGTTTTGGTCGGGCCGGTCGTCGGCTTGGTCGGGTCTCCGCTCGGTCGCGGCCCGCCGCCGCCGACCGCCATCGGGATCTGCGACTCTTCGCTGTCGGCGAGCAGCACTCCGAAATCTTGAATGATGGCATCGCCGTTGATCTCGTCGAACTGATCGGAGGCGTCGCGGGCGAGCGGTCGCAGCGTCGAGGACGTCAACAAGGCGACCAACAGGTGTCCGGAGCGGACTTTGGCAACGCCGTGATCGACCGATGCGAACAGCCAGGATTCGCGAACCAGGTCGACCACGTTTGGCGAGAGTGCGGGCGGTCGGCCGTTGCCGGTTTTGAACTTGTCGATCGCCTTGTTCAAATCGGACATCAAATGAGAGACGTCCACGCCCGATGCTTTGCAGGCGATCGTCAGGTCGGACTGGTCGTTCTCCAACAACTTCAGCAACCAGTGCTCGATCTCGATGTTGTAATTGGTTCGGGACAGACACAGCCCCGCCGCCGCTTCCAGAGCGCCACGGCAAGTGTCGTTGAGTTTTCCGACGAGTTCTTTGAGATTGATTTGTGCCATGGTTCGGTCAAGCGTCGAAGGTCAGAGAAGAGGACATCTATGTTCTAGCGTGTTGGCGCACCGTCGTGGTGAAAAACCGCGTCGTCGCTGTCGCGCGTGGGCGGTTTGCTGCAAAGCCATGTGTTCCATCCCAAATGCGGTTTGACCTTGGTCGATTCGCCGGGGCCGGTGAAGGAGGATTCCGAGGGCAATTCACAGACCGGGATTTCGTCGGCCAACAGGATGACTTGCAGGTCAAAATCAAACTCCAACCCGACGTAGCTGCGGATGAATTGACAGATCCGCACCAAGGTTTCGCCGGTGGGCATCAAGCTTTCGAATTGTTGCCAGGTCACCGGCCCGATCTGGATGCGGAATTTTGAACTGGGGTCCCACGTCCGGTCTCCCATGATCGTATCGACGCCCATCCGGCAATGGCCATCGGCACGCCCCAAACGTGATCGTTCGGCGATCGGCAACACCAGCCATTGGCCGAACAACGACAACACTTTGGCCGGCAATTGCAAGTAATCCGACACCATCGCGCGGAGGGATTCGGCGGTCGGGCGATCGACGAATTGGCCGCCGTAATAAACACAGGCATCATCGGCCGATTCCAAGCGGTTGCGGACGTGTTTGGTCCCGCGGCCCACGATCGCGAGCAGGGCTTCGCGAACCAAATCGTTTTCGGGGCGTCGGTCGTTGACCGCGTTTTCGAAACCGGCCGGCAAAAAGTATTTTTCCCATGCCCGATAAAAAAACGACAGCTGGCGATGGGAAAAGACGTCCAAAAAGTCGCGCATCGCAACGTCTTTGTTGTGCACACGGTCGATCACCAGTTGGGTGTAATGATTCGGCAACGCACCGGCCGGACCGATCAATCCCCAAAACGCGATCTCCAATTCCCACGGCTGATCGGCCGAGTCGTCGTCCGCGTCGCTTTTTCTCTGCCTCGGTTGCAGCGACACGATCTCGCTGGGAGAGAAACTCAGCGAGACCTCTGACCGAAAGCGGACGCCTTCTTCGGAAATGTTGCTGACCGTTCCCAGACGCCCGCGACGGCCCTTGGACCCCAGCGCCAAATCACGATCCATCTCCGCCAGCGCACCGGAGAGCAGCAACCGAACGGCTTGAAAGAAGCTGAATTGATACGGCTCGTCGACGAGCCGCTTGCTTACAGAAACGTCTGTCTTCCGGATCGCGCCGGCCATCGGGCAACCTCTTGTTCTCGGAGGCTACTTCGCAACGAGGTTCGGGTAAAGGAATTGATGGAAGCGTACAGGGACAGGAATCGTTCCAGCACCATGCCGAGCAAATAGGCACCGCCACTGCTTAAACGTTCTTCGTCGATCAAGATGTCCAGGTCCAGCCCGCGACACAGTGTTGATCCGCCGGACGGGTTTTGGCACCGCGCGACACCGGGGCGGCATTTGACCGAACGGATCGAATCGATCCGTTGCTGTGAGTCTCCCTTGCCGATGAAATCGTACAGTCCCAGGATTTCTCGCAGCGCCGTGGCCCCTTCGTCGGCGTCAAACAGCGACACGTGGCCGAGCGACAGATGGCTGATCATCCGCCAGTACGTGCCTTTTTCCAGCGGCGGCCGCAGTGTCACCCGCGGTTGGGTCACGCACTTGGGGGCTTCCAGTGGTCCGCCATGAACCAGTTGTAGCTTCGGTCGGCCGCCGCCAAACTCCAACCGCTGGGGCAGATTTCGGCTGGTGCAAAGCGCCCGCACATCGAGCACGGTTCCGTCACTCTGGTCGGGTTGGAAATCCAAATCGACCAATGACAAATAGACCTCGGTCGCCAGATCCTTGGCCCCGCCGCTTTGCCCCGATCGACGCCGATGCAAATGATAAAATCCCCGCCGCAGTCTCTCCTCGCCGGCGTGCCGGACCGAATAAAACGGGTGATAAACCTTTTCGTCGCGTTCCGAATCGATCGCCGTCACGCTTGAAAGACTGTGAACTTCAAACGCCCTGGGCTGGCGGGCATCGGGAATCACTCGATATTCCGGCATCGTATAGCTGACCCGGATCGGTTCACATCGCTGCTCAAATAAATTGACCATCGGCGTGCAACCGATGCGAATCGTTTCCGGTTCGACAAATTGCTCCACCGCGCCGACATGGCGTTTCATCAAGACGTACAGGTGCAGCGATCCGCCGAAACCTTTGAGCGATTCCTGCGAGATCCCTTTGACGTCGAAGAACATGAATTTCTCTGGCGCCGCAAAGTATTCCGACAACAATCGGTATCCGCTGAACGTTCTCGGTTGCGACGGAAAGATGCACTCGTCGGCCTCAAACCCAATCGGATGGATTGCACCGGCCGACAATCGAATCGGTTTCGGATCGGTGGGCGAACGCGCCAGTAGGACTTCGATCGAGTCGTTCTGAATCAATTCGTAAAAGTCCATCGCGGCATGCGAGATCCCGCGGATGAAAAAACGCAGCGACGTCATCTCCATCGTTTCGAAGGTGACGGCTTCGCGAAAGCTTCGTAATTCCACATGCAAGACCGATTCGGCCTTGGGCAACAGCGGCGAAGGGGGACATTGAAAGGGCTGGCCCTTGTACCCCGCCGCGGCGACCTTGTAGGGGAACAGTTTGACCGGATAGACGGTTCGATATTGGCAGGCTCCGTCTTCGGTCGACTCGGTTTCCACGCCTTCGCCGGCAGCGATCTTGTAGCCGCCGACCAATTCCGCTTGCCGCGGATCGAGTGCGAACTCGACCACCGCCGTCGACGGGATCGGGGCGAGATAGTGCGGGTAGAGCACGCCCAACATCGCGTGCGTGATTTCGGGGAAATCATCGTCCAGCTTCAGTCGGGTGCGGGCCGAAAGCAGCGCGAACGACTCGATGATCCGCGACACGTGCGGATCTTCGCTCAAATCGTCGCCCAATCGCAGCCGCGCGGCGATCTTGGGATGCTCCTGGGCAAACTCCGAACCGAAGCGGCGCAGGTATTGAAGTTCCTGGTTGTAATAGGGCAGCAATCGATCCGTCATCGGCGAACTCCACGCACTAAAAAGTCTCCGCTGGTCGCGTCCAACTTGCTGTCGTAAATCACCGGCTCGGGCGCGGGGTCGACCTTTAACATTCCGTCGATACGAAAGCGGAGTGCCCGATCGGTCGGATCGCTGGTGTCGGCCAGTCGGACGTGCACGTTGATCAATCGCGGCTCAAAGGCTTCGATCGAACGCAACATCATCCGGCGCAGCATTTCCTGTTGTTCGCGAGAGCCCGTGTTGATGCCCACGCAATCGGGAATGCCATAGGCGAACAAGGATCGGTCCAGTTCTTTCAGATCGTCCGGCCAGCTGGTGGCGCGACAGCGGGTGTTGAGCAACGCTTGCAGGTCGCGTCCCACGCTTTCTTTCATCTGCTGTAGCACCTGGGTCCGGTTCAGCGGCGCTTCGGTCCGATTGTGCGGCTCCAAGTCGATCAGCCGATCGAGCACGCTGGGGATCAGAGGACGGTCGTTGGGGACGCGAGACATTTACTCACCACGCCGAATCGTTTGCAGTTCCATGATCGGCAAATCTTGGTCGCCCACCAGCAGCATTTTTTGGCCCCGGCCGCGAACGATTCCCTGGCCCGAATCGACCCAATCGGTGCCGCGTCCGAGTTGCAGGTTGGCGTCGGTCGGGCCGTCTTCTGCTGGCTCCAAATAGATTGCCGGCAGGTACACTTCGCCGTCGGGGCCGGACTCGATCGACAGGGACGCTTGCCGCCAGAGCAGGTCAAAGGGACGCTTGGGCGGATGGATTTCCATCTCCAGGATCTGATTCCAGTCGACCCAGAAATACTTTCCGGTCGTCGTGTGCACCTCCAAGACCGGCGACAACAGGTCGTCCAAGTCGCGGAGCTCGTCGACCTCGTTGCCGTTGACCTCAATCGGCTGATTCAGGTTGGCGGTTTCGGCCATCGGCTCCAGGGCCGCCGCGGCGGCGGAGACGTCGCCCGATCGATACAGCGTCAGCGCCTGAAGGTGTGCTTTCAGTTTGTCCGATGGCTCACCCAAAAACTCCGGTACCCGACCTTTGAAGAAACATTCTCGCCGGGCCAATTCCGCTCGCACCAGCTGTCGCAACAGCGCCGCACCGATGGCCGCTTGCGGGTCTTGGTTGGTGACGGTGTCGAGTTGTTTGTCGGCGCGCTCAAAGTTGCCGGCGATGCAGGAGAGTTCGGCGAGTTGAAACCGCAATCCGACGTCGGCCGGTTTGGTTTTGACCATTGCCAGAGACGCGTCCACCGCTTCGTCCAGCCGCCCCGCTTCGTACAGCTCCATCGGAGTGTTTGTCATCGTTGAATGCCTCGGTTAGACGGTTGAACGCGGGTTGGGGTGAATGAAAGGGATTGATTGGGATCCGCCGGATCTTACGAGCGTCCGATCCGGGTCTGCAGACGCACGCTTCCGACCATTTCGTCGAGTTCGTAATGCGGCGCCAACCGCATGATACAGTAAAACGATCCCGGCTTACCGGGGTCGGGTTGGACGGTGATGCTGGCTTCGCGAAGTGGTTTGCGGCTTTTCACGTCGGCACTGGCTTCCCGGTCGGCGGTGACGTATTCGATGATCCAGTCGTGCAGCAAGCGTTGCAACTCTTCTGCGGTGGTAAACGATCCCATTTTGGTTCTGCCGATCACTTTGATGTAGTGGGCGAATCGGGAAACCGTCAACATGTAAGGCAGCATCGCACTGATTTTGGCGTTGGTATTGGCGTCGGCGGTGTCGTACTTCTTGGGGCGTTGTAGCGATTGGCCGCTGGCGAACACTGCCATCGGCGTGTCTTTGCAATCACAGATCGGCAGCAGCCCCAAATCGCTGAGTTGTCGTTCCAGGGAATCGGTGACCGCGATCTCGGTCATCGGTCGCGGGACCACACCGGGCGCGTCGGTGGGGAAACTCAGTGCGGGCAGATCGGAGACCAGTCCGCCGCCTTCGACGTCTTGACGCAGTCCGCGGATGTCGGCCAGCCAACCGCTGGTCGCAAACGAACGCATCAACACCGCGGCGTAGGCATAGCCGGGGTTGCCCCACAAATAACTCTTTCCGTCGGGGCTGAAGACGTCTTCGCGAAATACAAATCGATCGATCCGGCTGCCGTCGTCTTCGTAGGGTCCACGCATCAGGATTCGCGGCAGCACGACGCCGACGAATCGGGCGTCTTCGTCGTCACGCAGCGCGTTCCATTTCAGATAATCCGTTCGCGACAGACGCGCCTCATGGTCGCGCGTCACCTGCAGCTCCGAAAAACTCTCCAGGTCCAGCAGCTCTGGACTGGCCGCCAACAGCACCGGGCAAAACGAGCTGGCCGCCACGCCCGACAAGGCTCTCAGGATCGACAGGTCATCGGTCGGGTGTTCTGCCGACACGCGCGGCTGGATGTCATAGTCTCCGATCAGCACGCCGAACGGTTCCCCGCCGGGCATCCCCAGTTCTTCCTCGTAGACTTTTTTGAACAGGGCGCTTTGATCGAATTCGACGTTGCGTTCAAAGTCTTTTTCGAGTTCTTTCCAGCGCGCCGACAACACGCGGACCTTGATCATCGGGTCGCTTTCGATGTCCGCTCTGCGGACCAGAAACGCGAGCCCGCGCCAGGAGGATTCCAAACGCTGGAACTTGGGATGATGCAAAATCGCGTTGATCTGGTCGTTGAGCAACCGATCGATCTCGGCGATGTCGGCGGCCAAGCGGGCGAGCACCGATTCCTTGTCTCTCAGCCGCCGATCTTGGCTCCAACTTTTGCCGAACCAACATTCCAGCGACTCTTCGACACCGTCAGCAGCAAGGAATCTGGCCAGCGGCGTCGAAGCGGATGGAGCCGATGGCGACGCCGGCGCCGCGGGGCCGTCGTGGCTGTCCACTGCGACAGCCGACAGGACTCGCTGAAGTAGAGACTCGGCAAGTACTTCGGTGTGATACGATCCATCGGAGTGGAACTCGGCAGGCGACATCGTGGCTTGCTCTTCGCAATGGTTGGCGTGCAGCCTTCAGGCATTCCAGGGTGCAGAGACAACGCCGTGAAGCATTTTTTAGCGGTAGGGCGCGAGCCCTCCGGTGTTTCGGGAACGATGAGGAACCGGAGGGCTTGCGCCCTGCCGCTAGCTTCTCGTAAAACGCGGGGAATAAATGCTTCACAGCGTTGGTGCAGAGGGATCGGCTAAAGCCTAGACACCAACGGTTTCCGCCCGCGCCATCGGCGGCGGGCACTTCGATAACTCTGGTTCCTGGTCAGCCGAGCTTGGGGATGCTGGCGACCATTCGCATGCTGGTCGTCAACTCTTCCATTTGCAGCCACGGTCTCATCCACGCGACGGCGTTGTAGGAACCCGGTTTGCCGGGGATCTCCTTGACCTCGACGCGAGCTTCGGCCAGCGGATAACGGGCCCGCACGTCCGATGGCGGATTGGGGTCGCTGGTCACGTAGTTGTGGATCCAGCGATCGAGCCACGCTTCGCAATCGCTGGCTTCCATGAAGGAGCCGATCTTGTCGCGTCCGAGGACTTTCAAGTAGTGCGAAAAGCGGCTGGTGGCCATGATGTACGGCAGCCGGGCGCTGATCGCCGCGTTGGCGGTCGCTTCGGGGCGATCGTAGAGTTTGGGTTTCTGGGTCGTTTGGGCGCCAAAGAAGACCGAGTAGTCGGTGTTCTTGAAGTGGCACAGGGGCAGGAACCCGAGATCGCTGAGTTCTTTTTCACGGCGATCGGTGATGGCGATTTCGGTCGGACATTTCAAGTCCATGTCGCCGTCATCGGCCTTGAAGATATACGAGGGCAGGCCTTCGACCTTGCCACCGTTTTCGACACCGCGAATCGTGGTGCAGAAACCGGTCTTGGCGAACGCGTCGGTCAATTTCGTGCCCATCACGTAGGCCGTGTTCATCCAACAGAATTCGTTGTGCTGCACGTGGATGGACTCGCCCTTTTTCCCCACCGGGACTTCTTCGTAGGCGAATTCGTCGATGGTCTTGGTGTTCGCGCCGTAGGGCAATCGGGCCAGGGTTCGCGGCATGGTCAAGACACAGAACCGGCTGTCTTCGCTCTCGCGGAAGCTTTTCCACTTGGTGTATTCGGCCGAATCAAAGATGCGGGCCAAGTCACGCGGTTTGGAAAGTTCGGTCCACTCGTCGAACCCGAACAGTTGCGGCGCGGTGGCGGAGATGAAGGGGCAGAACGCCGAGGCGGCGACACCGCTGACGCTGGTCAGCAGATCAACGTCTTCGGGGTGGTTGGTGAACTCGTAATCGCCGATCAGCGCGCCGTAGGGGGCGCCACCGGGGGTGCCGAATTCGTCTTCGTAGAGTTTTTTGAACAGCTGGCTCTGGTCGAACTCGACGGCGCGGTCCATGTCCTTGAACAGTTCGCGTTTGCCACAGTTGAGCACCCGGATTTTCAACGAGTCACCGGTCTCACTGTTCTGAACCAGGTGATGCAGTCCGCGCCACGAGCCTTCCAGTTTTTGGAATTTCTCGTTGTGCATGATCGCGGCGAGCTGGGTGCTCATTTTGGCATCGATGCCGGCGATGGCGGCATTGATCGATCGCATGACATCCTTGTCAAACGTCACGGTCCCCTTCAGGGCTTCTTCGGTCAGCGTTTTGATCAGCTCTTCGGCACGAGAGCGTTCGGTCTTTTTGGTCGCCGCGATCGCGGTTTCCAATAGACTGGCACTTTCTTCGGTCTCGGTCGTTGACTGCTGTTCAGCTTGGCCTTCGGTCTCACCGGTACTCATGGCAAGTTGACTCCTCACATCGGGGGATTGATTCAGAATAGTTTGAAGGACGAACGGGGGCGGGGGTTATTCCGCTGCCGACTCGTCGTTGTCCATGCCAAGCTCTCCGGAAAGCTGCTTGAGCTGGTCGCTGTTTTTGAGCACCTGTTCCAGCACGTTTTCCAGATCGTCGCTACGATCGATTTTGGTGGCCAGATCACGCAGCTTGTTTCGCGTGGCCATCAGCTTCTTCAGCGGATCGACCTTGTCGACGATGTTCGCCGGTTCGAAGTCGTCCATCGATTTGAAGTCCAAGTTGACCGACATTTCGCTGCCGTCACCGGCCAGCGTGTTTTCGACACGCATGTTCAATCCCGGCGTCATGCGTTGCAGGACATCGTTGAAGTTGTCGCGATCGATTTGGATAAACTTTCGATCCTTCAAAGGTTTCAACTTGCTCGTCGGGTCCCCCGAGAAATCGCCCATCACGCCGACCACAAAAGGCAGCTCTTTGACGACCTGTGCCCCTTCGGTTTCCACCTCATAGGTGATGTGAACGCGAGGCTTTCGGACACGGTTCAACTTTTGTTGTTGGCTTTCGGCCATCTCATTATCTCCAGACGCGCGATTTGCGAGCTCGAACACGAGCCCCGCTACCATTCGGTTTTAAGTCACTGGCCCCCCCCAAGCAAGCTTTGCGGGGCGGCCGAGCGACAAGAAACTAGTGAAAATGTGTTTCAATCATCGTCGTACTCATCCTCCTTGACCGGAATCCCGGTGCGTTCGGACAAGTTCTTCAGCACACTCGAGTCTTGTATTAATTTTTGCAGCAAGGTCGGCAGGTCCATGCGTCCGAATTCGACGGTCTGTTGCAACATGTAACTGACCGGCGAATGCGGCTCGGTTTTGCGAAAGAATTCGCTGGCCTTCATCAGCATCCGAAACGCGTCTTCGCGATTGTTGACCTGGGCCTGTGCCAGATCGACCTTGGGCCCCGCGTTGGGTGTCAATCCTGTCGCCGCGGTCTCCCCGTCGCCTTCGGGTTCTGCGTCACCGTTGCTGGACAACAGGTTTCGCGTCAAGTTCGAGAACGCCTGCTGAATCGTTTCCAGTGTCCGTCGGATCTGACTGCTCGGCGGCGTGTGGTCCTCTTCGCCTTCGACGCGGCACTTGGATTCCAGCACCGCGGTCATTTCTTTGTAAGCCTCGATCGCCTCGGCAAGGTCTTCCTCTTGTTGCCGCAATTGATCCAAATCGATCTGGCGGACCGCATTGTCGAAATCATTCTCGGTGACTTCGCCGCCACCGCCGCCGACGGTCGCCTCGCGGTAGGCCGCGTAAGTCAGCGCGCCGTACTCGGGCAGCAACGGAATCTCCTCGAGCGGGGCGATCAAGGTCCCCGGTCCTTCTACACCGTTCAGACTGGCAAGCTGCGAAACGGTGTCCAGATACCCGTCCTCTTCGTCGTGTGGCGGATAAATCCCGTCCCAATACGTCTCGCAAATCTTGCTGACCAGTCGAAATGCGTCGCGTGCGCCGGCGTAACCGTTGCGTCGCGTGTTGGCTTCGACCAACCAGGACGCGACCCATAGGTCTTTGGAATGATGCGAGATGATGTCGACGCATTGGTCCAGCACGGATCGCCAGTCCGGCGAGCTGGGCACTTCGACGCCCTGGCCCTGTTCGCTCAATGCCGCCAGTTCGTCCTCGTCGTACATCGCGAATTCGCGAATCTTGCGTTCCGCATTGACCGCCTCGGCGCGTGCGTCCTTGGCGCGCTGAAACCGCTCGAAATCGCTGCGACGCAGATACTGCCCGCTCGGGGCTTCGTCCGAAATCGGGGCCAATAGCTGATCAAAATCAAGTGTCGTTTCAGATGCCATGATGAACTCTCGGTGCCCAGCGTCGTGGACATCTCACGGGAATGCGTTTAGTCGTTGTCGCTGCGACGCAGGCTCTGGGCCATCTGGTCCAGACTCTTCGCATGTATTCGACTCGCCCAACTCTTGCTGATCCCAACGCGGTCGGCCGCTTCGGTCAGCGAAAAACCTTCGAAATAGATGGCGATGATCAATCGTTTGGCATCATTGGGCAGCTCGTTGACCAATTTGCGTAGCGTTGTTTGCATTTCGCGGTTTGCAACGACCTTGCTGGGGATCTCGTGCTGATCGGCCGCTTGTGCCAAGACACTCGTTTCCGAATCGTCATCGCCGCTGGCCAGGTAGACGATCGCAAGCCGCTCGGCCATTCTACCCAACCAATCCGCATCTTCGTTGGAACTGGTGCCATCAGAACGGGATTCCGACTTGGAGGATTCCGCCTGCAGGACATCCTCGGCCATGTCGCGAAACCGCAGTCGCCGTAACCGCGCGCGACTGGTCCAGTTCATCTTCGAGACCCCGTCGTAGATCGCCCCGCGGACTCGGTAATAGGCGAACGTCGTGAAGCGGGCGCCGCATTCGGGGTCGTATTTCTGTGCCGCTTCGGCCAGCCCCAGCTGGCCGTAGGCGATCAGGTCGTCCAAATCCATCGGGATCGGCAGCGAGCGGTGCACCCGCATCGCCAGCGAACGCACCAATCCCTGCGCTTCGTTGATCAGGTCGGCAGGTGATTCGCCGTCACCGGAGGACGCGTCGCTCGGATGGGCACTCACGGTTCTGCTCCTAAAGAGTTCCAAAATCGCTCGATCCGGCGGCGGCTGTACTCATTGGTCCACAACGCCCGGCCGACTTCATCATACAGGTCGGCGGGCAGCTGCCGTGACCGCGGCCCCAGCCGATGTCGCAAAACCGCGGTGGCGATCGACACGAACAACGCCTCGTCACAGGGGGCGTTCTCGTGCCGAACCTTCTCATCGCGAAGCACTTCCAATAGCTGGTCCGAATTCTCTTGATGCCGAATCAGCGTCTCCCCCAACACCTCTTGCAGCAAGCGTTGGCTTTGACTGGCCGCGGTCGCCTCGGTCGATCGCTCGCCATCCGGGGCGGCACCCGATGCGTCGCCGGCCTCGCGATATTGCGTGTAAGTTTGCCGCGACGGGGAGGGCTGGGCAGGCATCGGACCACATTCACTCTGCGTTAAAGTACCAAATCAACAGCCCCACGATCGTCGCCACCAAGACGCCGTTGATCACCATCAGAAGGCGAACCCCGGTCTGCATCCGATCCTCCTCGGCCAGGGCTTCGCTGCCCCATTCCAATTCCTCTTCTTCGTTGGTCGCCTTTTTGAACACGCTGGCCAAAAACGCTTGGCGGTCCGGCATCGCGCCGGTGGCGACGAAGTAACAGCCGCTGAACAGCAGCGGTTCGCCGTCACTCAGGTGCGGGCCGGCGGAGTTGATCGAGTAGGCCGATTTGATCAAGTGCGCCAAACGGGGTTGGAACGTCGACCGGATCCGACACAGCAGCGAGTACAAATGACGGTTGCCGGGTTTGCTCAACCCGTCGCCTTCGCGAAACAGCAAGTACGACCAATCCTCAAACGCCCCGCAGGCATGTTTGACGACGGCATCCAATTGTGGCGCCGTCGGCAGATTCCACAATCCGTATCCCTTGCCGAATCGTTGCACCGAAGACCGTTCGGCACCGACGCGTCGGACCAGTTCGCGGAACCCGGTTTCCATTTCCATCGAATCGACGACGTGGGTGACACTACAGCGAATGCGCAACGACCCGCGCAGGCACGCCAAATCGGCTTTCAGTGCGATCAAGATCTGGTTGACGATGTCTTGCGATCCGTCGGCCAGGAACCGGAACGGTGTGGAGACGATGACGCCATTGATCGGGCACAGTGGATCGCGCAAGCGGCGAAACAGCCGACACAGGTAGGCCAGCCGCGCCGTCGCCAGACTGGCATCGCTGGGCGTCAGGATCGCGCTGGCGATACCACCGCCTTGCGGTTGCATCGGGTTTTTTACGCCGCCGGAGAGGTCACCGACCATCATCGTGCCGCGCATGTCGGCGCCCTGGTTTTGGGGCGGCACGGGAATGTTCAGCCCGGCAATCGTGTTTCGGACATCGGCCGAATAGGCCGAGGCGTTGCCGCCGGCGGGCGGCATCGGCGGACGCAGCGCGGCCGGATTCTGTCCCATCGTGCTGACGTCCATCGTCCGGTCGGCCTGGAACGGCTGAGGCGCCCCGGGCATCTGTCCGGGAACGATCGTCGAGTCACGCGGCGAACCGAGCAACTTGCTCAGCTGGCAACACTCGGTGCACACCACATAGATCGCCTGTTGATTGGCGAACACATGGATCGGAGCCGGCCCCAGCGGCGCCCGCACGGGGAACTGCGTATTGGAAGTCGCCATGAAGGAGTTGACCGATTCGACCGTCCCCGGTCCGGCGATCAAGAAGATCGGCGTTTCGGACGGGTCAATGGATTGTTCCTCCATCGCGGTCAACGCCGTCTCCCAGGCGCGGTCGATATCGGGAAACGCCGACGGTTCGCCTTCGAGCCACAGCTTGAGGGCGAACCAAACGACGATCGGGATCGCGATGACCAGCAAGAAGATCGCCGGCAACTCGCGCCAGTAGAAGCTCGCCTTCTGTTCGGTCTGGTCGGTATAAAAACGAATAATGGCCCAGATGATCGCGACCAGCAGCAAGCCGAAGAACAGCAGCCATGCGGCCCGCGCCTGCAGTGACAGGCCGAGGATCCGCTTGGGCGAACTGATCACGCTGCTGGGGATCTGCGCCAACATGCGAAACGGGTACAAGACCGCATCGACGAAACTTCGTATCGCACTGCCCATCGTTATCGACTCCGATCTTCAATCATGGCCACACCAACATTTTTCCGATTCCGATGGCGACCGCGGCCAACAGCACGCAACAGATCACCGAGCTGATCAGCAGGTACTTGCCTTCCAGCGGCGGAGCCCCTTGGCCGGGGCGTCCTTGTTCCAGGATCGGCGGTCGTCCCTGTCCCAATTGAATGGCCATGCCGGTCCGCCGCGCCCATTCGTCCAGCGAGGCCGGCACGCCGAAGTGTTCGTGTTGGGCGGTCGCTTCGGGGTCTGCGTAAAGCCCGCGAAACCCCAGCACGACGCAGACGTAAAACACTTCCAGCGCGTCCTTCTGGGGCAGTTCGGTGGCCTTTTGGCTCTGCTCGTAGAACTTGGAAAACGCGCTGGTGCTTTTAAAGATTTGAAATTCCAGCCGGTTTTGTTCCCACCACTTGCTGCCGTCCCAGGCGGCTTCGATCAGCAAATCGTCGACCCAGGCGACCAGTGCGTATTTGGCCAGTTCCCAATCGGGACGCCGTCCCAGCATGTTTTCGGCGTTGTCGAGCAGCCCGCGGATCTTGGCGCTGGTGTCTTCCGGGCTCGGATTCTTATTCGCCTCGATTTCATCCACGACGGACGAAACGTACATGAAGACGGGGTCAACGGCGGCGGCGAATTCTGGCGACATGGAGGAGCAGGGTTGATCCGAGGCGAAGGTGAAAAGCGTAACAGCGGCAAACGGTCTCAGTCGTCAGCGGTGGGGACGGCGAACAAACTCAGTTTGAGCGTGCCTTCGATTCCGTCCACGTTGATTTGCAGTTCCTTCTTTCCCTGCAGCGTCGCCAAATTCGCAATCAACGCTTCCTTGAAACGGACGCCCAACCGCGGTGAGTCGTCCGATCGCAGGTCTTCCCAGGCCGGTCCGCTTTTATTGACGCTATAAAACAGCCAATTGTCGCCTTGCGGAAGGGCGCGTGGAGCTTTTGTCTCGGTGATTTTCAATCCGTCTTGGCGAAAGCGGAACATGAAATCGACCTTCTCGCTTTTCCCCAGTTTCCAGTCCAGCCGACCGATTTCCAGCAATTCACGACACTGTGCCGCCGTGATCCGCTCGTGCTGCACTCCAATGTACCATTCCCAACCCTTGCTCATCCATTTTTGGTCCAGCTGGACTTCTTGTCCTTTTCCGGCGCCGATGAAATCGCGTCGCTCGAATTTGTACTCCTGGACTTCCGTGATCAGTGAGCGGATCTCTTCGAGCACCCAGCGGAAGATCCGCGCCAGATCGTCATGGTCGTACAGCGGAATTTCACCGGGCCGACGATCGGAGCGGAAAATCGAAAGCGATCCGACGATCCGGCAGAGGTCGGTGTAGGCGACGTGGGGGTGGACGCCGCGGGCAAACGCCAGCGATCGCAGCGACCCATAGCCCGCGTTGAGCGCCGTCAACATCAGCAACCGATTCATGTCACCGGCTTCGGGCGCCCCCTGCATGATGCCCCGCGTGATCACCTGAGAGCTGAGCACTTCGATCTTTTGACCGATGATGTCGTAGACGGCCCGCACATAATCGCGCGCCAGTTCCGGCCAGGCATCACAGCCGAGCACGGGTGGAATGTATTCGTTGTCCAGCTCCGGCGCGGCCTCGGCGGCGCCGGAACGTTTGATCCGCGCGATCGGCAGCGTTTCATAACCGGCCAGATTGTCCGTGCCCAGCAAGATCTGGACGTTCAAGGTCCGCAACGAAATCTCTTGCTCGTTGCCGCCGGCGTTTTCATCTGCGACGGTCCCGGGAAGCCCCACAAAACGATGCTGGCCGCCGCGTTCGGGCAGCGTGTTGGGACGTCCTAGCCGCAGTTTTGGCACGGCCAGAAAGACGTCAATCGATTCGACCTGATCAAACGCGTCGGATAGACTCCGCTTGACAGATCCACCTGTCTTACCCAGATCCACACGATCGGGTTGTTGGGCCGAGTCGATCCAGATGACGGTGCCGTCGCGAAGCCGGGCTTGGCATTCGCTCAATTCGAACTGGCCGTTGGCGATCGCTTCACGGCTGAAACTGATCTGCCGAATGCCGTAGTTGTACCCGTGATCGAGCGCAACGTGCTGTCTGGCATTCTCGTCGATACTCCGTTCGGCGGCCTGCATGTGATGGGGCCGTAAAAACATCCCCTCTAACCAAGCAACACTCTCGTTGTGCATCGCTGTAGTGTTCTCCTCACCGGGGCTGTCAGTAATCTGCCGTCAGTAATCGCATCGTTGCCATCATTTCCACTCAACGATGATACTCTAGCAGGTGTCGGGTATCGTTCCCACTAGGTAAACTTTTCCCGTAGGGTTCAGTCTTCTTCCGTTGGATCGCATCACAATGAGCACCTCAGGCAAATACGGCGAGCGTCAATCGTGGCGGCGTGCCGAAAGCGGTCAGGCAGGAAAACGGAAAACGATCAAAGCTTTGCTGACCCTGGTCGCGATCGCTCTGACGTTGCTGTTCGTGTACTTGTTGTTGCCGGGGCCGAATCGGCAACTGATCACGATTCTGGTTTCCAACGACTACGACTCCGATGTCGTCACGCCGCCGATGTTCGCTGCCAATGCCCGTGCGGCGTTGAAATCCCAGCTCCAGGCCAGCGACTTGCGTGGCAGCTGTGACGTCATCCGCAGCAGCTTTCAGCAAACCGAACTCGTGTCGAAGTATTTGAGTGACCCCGACGACACCGTGATGGTCGTGCTGCGTGGCTACCTGATGCTCGACGGAGAAAAACGACCGTCGTTGGCGTGCAGCGACCTGGCGATCGGATCATCACCGGAATCCCCCAACGGCCTGTTGCCGCTGACGGAAATCTTGGAACCGTTGGCCGCCGTGGCGTCAAGCTCGTTCGGTGGCACGCGGCTGGTGGTGATCGACGCCGAACCGCTGGCCGCCCAACCGTCGTTGGGTCAGTGGAATGATGATGTCTTTGCGCATCTGGATGAAACGATCCGGCAATTGCCCGGCGAGTCGGCCGATCGCTTGTGGGTGTTGCTGACGCGCGGGCCGATGCAAAATGTCGGCTGGGATGCGAGCACTCACATGCCACTTTCAACGCAGACACTGTTGGACGGCATTCAGGGCGGCGCGGATCTGAACCGGGATCTAAAAATCGAACTCGACGAGCTGTGTGCCTTTTTCTCCGATCGATACGGACGCATGCCGCGCAACAACGAAACCGACAGCCCCCGCGTGATGTTGCTGCGGGGCGGTGTCGGGCGGGTCGAACCGAACGCCCTGGCCCGTGGCGATTTGGACGTCTGGATCGCGCGGGTCGAACCGCCGGCGGACGAAGCAGACGGCGACGAGGAAGCGCCGGAAGATTCCGGCGCGGTCGCTGACGATCTTGCCGACAAGATTTCTCAATCGCGATCCTTCAGCATCACTGCCACCCCCGTCGTGTTGCAGTCCGCAGGCGGCGAAGCGGCGAAAGCTGACACCGCGTCGCCCCCGGCGGGCAGTGCCGGCGGTCAGGCAACCGATGGCCAAACCACCGACGGCCAAACCACCGATGGCCAAACCACCGATGGCTCGCCGGCAGCTGCAAACGCCGGGACATCCGCCGCCCCGAATCAACCGACCAGCCCATCGGCATCGGCAGCGTCCGCGGCAGACAACGCCTCCGGAAGTGTCGGTGACGCGCCCGCTGAGTTGACGTTCTGGGACATTCGCGACCAATTCGAGTCGGTTCCCCTGGCCAGTTCTGACGGCAAACCCGACGCCAGCCCGATCGCGTTGGCGCCGCACCTCTGGCGGCGCTTGCTGGTCGTGGTGCTCGCCGGTCAGATCAAAGATTTCGACCCGGCGTCCCCCACCCCCACACCGCGCCAAGTCGCCGAGGATTTGCGGGAACTGCAGCGAATTGTCAAAGGGCAAACGCCGTCGGGCGGAATCAACGACAACATCTCCGATGACATCGTCAGCCGACTGAAACGGCTGGTCATGAATCACCGATCGGGGCGCGACGCGACGCGCCCCGATCGGCGACTTCGCACCGCCGATGCCCTGCAACATGCCGTTGCCGTCGCGCGGTCCCGGCTCTGGTCGTGGCTGGAATTCCAACGCCAAGCGGCCATCGCCGGCGGCCCGATCCCCGACCAGGGAATTGCCGACGCCGCACTGCAAGCCGAACGCGTGCTGGCTGAGGGTGATGGAGCCGAGCGACCTGATCAGGGGACGCTCGACCGCCAGTTGTCCCGATTGCATTCGGCGATCAATGTGTTCGATCGCAATGTCGAGGGCGCCGTCAATCAATTGTTGGCCGGGTTTGCCCTCGATGATCCGCCGCGCACCTGGGAACTGAATCGCAACGCCTGGGCTTGGCTGCGGAGCCCGCTGCCGACCGGCGACCAGCGACGACGTCTGAGGGCGGCGATCAACAACGCCCGCCCCGACCCGACCGACACGGAAGAACGAACGGTCAATTTCAGCGACGTCGTGTTTGCCCTGCCCACCCCGTCGCAACGCAGTCGCGACGTGACGATGAAGTATCGGTCCGATCTGGCGCAATTTGAAAAGCTGCGTGACGCCGCGTCCGGCCCCACCGATCCCGCCGGCTGGAAAGCCATCCTGGAACAGGGCAAGGAGCAGTCGGGCGCGTTTGCCGATCGATTCGCCGCGGCGCTGCGGATCGATCCACGCGTCAACGTCGTCGCTGACCAGCAACCGATCTTGCACGCCATCACGGCCAAGCCCATCGTCCGCATTGCGAGTGTGACGATCTTGGACGACAGCGGTCAGAAACTGGGGGATTCGGCGGTGCTGCGATTGGAAACGATGCAAGACCGCCTCAGCTTGACCCTCCGCATTGATCCTGGCCGCGACCAACCGGTTCGGCTGTTGGTCAGCGCCGATCTGCGCAGCTCGTCCAACGACTTTGGGCCACCCCGCGCCGAGGTGCTGTGGAAAGACCCCGGCATGGCGACCCGTCGTCCGGGAGAGTCGGTTGCGATTACCATCGACGGCGACACGTACCGCGATCTGCCGCTGGAAATTCGCCCGGCGACGCTGGCCGAGCGTGGAGTCGATTTGAAACTTCAGCTACAGATCCGCGCCGATCGGGTCAGCGACGAAATCGAAGGCGTCGTCGGCATCCATTCCCTGCCGATCGAATTACCGCGCGAAAATCGATTGCGGCTGGTCGCTTCGTCCCCGCCGGGGGTCGGTTGTTCCCGCGAGGTGCTCAGCGACGAAGGCAGCCTGCCCGGCGGGCTCTGGTTGCGAACGTTCAACAGCCGAAAGACGCCGTTTCGATTCGAGTTGTTTAACGAATCCGGCAAGGCGTGCATGGCGAAGGTCTGGCTGATCAAGCTGCCCAAGCCGATGCCCGACACTGTCGCCGCCTATTGGCCCGATTTCGCGGCCAATCTTTATGCCAGCCCCGAGGGAGGCATTTTGGACGAGAAGGGCCGGATCCTGGAAAGGTTTTTGCTGCCGACACAAATTTTAAAGGGCCCCAGCACGCTGGCGATTCCCGCCGACGGCGAGCGCGTCGCGCTGAACTTCCGAGCCCCGGCATCGTCCGCCGATGGTGCGGCGGCCCCGGCCGCTGCTTCCGCCCCGGCGACGCCCGGCGACGCACAAACCGACATCAGTCATGGTCTGGCACTGGTGTGTCGGTTGGTCGACGCCAATGACAACGTCATGCCCGAGAAAGATCAAATCATCTGCTTGGTCGCCAAGCCGTGGGCGCCGAGCGATTATGTCACCACCAGCGTGTCCTACAACGACGGCGAAGTCGAAGTGAACGTGGAGTTGGAGTTTGACATCGACGGCGACGCTTCACGTGACGCTTTGCCCCAACTGGAAAAGGTTCCGGTCAACGTGCGTTGGGTCCAGGATGACCAGTGGTCGGACTTCACCGCTGAAACCAGCGATCCCCCGCGTAGTCTGTTTGTGGATCTCAATCCACAAGCCGGCAGAAAACAGGCGTTCTTTCGTGTGCCCGTGGTTCGCCGCAATCGAGAAACCTGGTGCCGACTCGATGTCGACGGTTGGCCGCGCGCGATTCAGCACGTCGTTCAGCACCAACCGGGCGCCATCGGTGCGGCCAAGCTCAAGAACCAGATCAAGTTCGGCTCGATCGCGTTGACCCGGCGACCGCAGGGAAACACCGAGCAGCCGACGACGTCGTACTACTGGCCGGAGAACGAAGTCTATTTCAAGGGTGACGGCGACCAGTTGATCGCCACGATCAAAGCGGATTTCGGTTTCCTGACGCGGACCAGCGATCCCGAGGTTGCGGTGGATGTCGAAGGCCGTCGGTTCACCGGCTACAAGACCGATCGATTCATTCGCACGACGGCCGGCCCGCTGTCCGACGACGGCGTCCTCACGCTGACCACCCAGGTCAGTGACATCCAGGTCGAACTCAGCCAGGGCCGCTATCGCGATGAACGCATTCCGATCGAGGCCACGCTCAAACTGGACAACATTGAACAGGAGAGCGCATCGATGACGGCGGTGCTTGATTCCACACCCCCGGACAAAAATCTGATCGCCATCACCCCGCGACAACGTGGCCCCTACTACGACGGGGCGACGCTGGGATTTTCCGTCACCGCCAGTGACTTGGGAGCCAAAGCCGCGGGGATATCACGCCTGGAGATCGGGCTCGACACGACCCAGGACGGCAAAGCGAATACCAAACAAGACGAACATGTCTTTGACCCACCGGCCTCGCCCGCCGTCCTGCCGGCCGGCAAGTCGCAGTTCAAATTCCAAGTCGCCGGCGAATACGCCGTCGTTGTACGCGCCATCGACGCGGCCGGTAATGAGAGCAGCAATCGGTATCCGATCACGATCGTCAAGAAACCGCCGCCGGCTGACACGGCCAACGGGGGGACGGGCAAGCCAACGGTCAAAATGGGCTGGCTGCACGGGGTGCTCGACACGCGTGCGGGAATGAACGGGACGTTGTTCCTGAGCCCCGCCCCGGCTCCGGTCAACAGCAAAGAGAAAACGATCTTGGGGCAGGACAAGCGTTTCAATTTCGGGCCGTTGCCCGAAGGCAAGTACAGCTTGAAATTCAAAGGCACCAAACAAAACACCAGCGTGACGTTGACCTGGAAAGACTTGGAGATCGACACCACTCCCAAGAAGTCGAAACCGCTGTCGCTGAATCTTGATCAGGCCGAAACGGAATAGTCGTGGCGAAGCCGACGCGATCGCTTTCCCTGCGTTGCCTCGATTGACACGCGAATTCGGATTTTCAAGATTTCACCCCAGAAACAAGCAACAAATTCGGTGGTGGGTCGAGAACGGTAGTGTGCATCGCGGCGAGAGAATTCGCCCACGCAAAACACTTCCGGTTTCCATCCTCTACCACGTAAGGAACTGATCATGGCTGCTTACATCAAATTTGATGGCGTTGACGGCGAATGCAAAGACAAAGACCACAAGGGCTGGAGCGACCTGCTGTCGTTCAGCCAAGCGGTCCATCAACCCGGCGGTTCGGCCACCGGTGCGACACGCCGTCGCGGCGACGTTATCATGGAAGACATCTCGTGCACCAAGGAATTGGACAAATCGAGCCCGAAAATCGCCGAATCGGTGTGCAAGGGCAAGGTCTATCCGAAGGTCGAAATCGACGTCACCGCGTCGTACACCGACGCAGGACGCGTGACCTACTATCGCTACGAACTGACCAATGTGTTGGTGACCAGCTACAGCATCGGCGGTGCTGGACAAAGCGAATCGGTGCCGACCGAAGACTTCTCCTTGAACTTTGAAGAAATCAAGGTGACCTACACCGAGAACGATTCCAAGGGCAAGAAGAAAGGCAACGTCGAGTACTCGTGGAAGGTCGAAGAAGGCGAATCTTGATCGCTCTTGCCGAGTGGAAGTGGGATAAGCATTCTGCTTGCCATCCTCGCCGGCTCCGCCGGCGAGGATGTAGTGGGGTAAGCATCCTGCTTGCCACTCTCGCCGGCTCCGCCGGTGAAGATGAAGTGGGGTAAGCATCCTGCTTGCCACTCTCACCGGCTCCGCCGGTGAAGATGAAGTGGGGTAAGCATCCTGCTTGCCACTCTCGCCGGCTTCGCCGGCGAACTCTGGAGGCGGAGCCTCCAGCGCCCTGTGTCCCCAGGCGGAGCCTGGGAACAAGGTCTGACAACGCGCGCCCCAGAATCCTGATCACACACCACACCTTGACCGAGCCATGGCACTTCAACAGCAAAACCGGCTCCTGAATCTCAACACGGTTCTCGGTGACGATGTGCTGTTGCTCACGTCATTCACCGGCAGTGAAGAAATGGGGCGGCTGTTTCGCTACCAATTGGAAATGATCAGCGACGACCCCGGCATCAAGCCCCAGGACATCGTCGGCACGGCGATCGGCTGGAGCATCGAATTGGCCGACAACTCGCGGCGGCACTGGCACGGGTTTGTCAAAAGCCTTTCCCGCGGCGACGTCGACGGACAAGACCGCCGCAACTATCGCGTCGAAGTCGTCCCCTGGCTGTGGTTCTTGACCCAGACCAGCGACTGCAAAATCTTTCAAGACACCAAGGTGCCCGACATCCTCGATGAAGTCCTCGGCGAATACAGCTTTGCCGATTACAAGTCGGACTTCCTGCTCGATCACAAGGAATGGGAATACTGCGTTCAGTACCGCGAAACGGATTTCAATTTCTTGTCCCGTCTGATGGAACAAGAAGGGATCTTTTACTATTTCAAACACTCCGAAGGTGCTCACCAAATGGTGATCACCGATCACAAAGACGGTTACTACACGCTGCCGGAAGCCGAAGTCGATTTTCCCGACGACATCGGCTCGCGCGCGATCGACGACCACTTGACCAGCTGGGAGCGCAAGTACGAATTTGTGCCCGGGAAATGGGTGCAGCGCGACTACA
This sequence comes from Rhodopirellula sp. SM50, assembly GCF_002289565.1. Lineage (GTDB taxonomy): Bacteria > Planctomycetota > Planctomycetia > Pirellulales > Pirellulaceae > Stieleria. The sequence goes on from NZ_NTFY01000001.1 coordinate 24,364, forward strand.
ACTTCAAAACCCCCAGCGATGATTTGATCACCGACACGGGGACCGTCGTCGATCTGCCTGAAGTCGGCAACTACGAGATGTACGACTATCCGGGCGAATATCCCGACAAGGGCGTCGGCGGCGGCGAAACCCGGTTGCGGATCGAGGCCGAAGAGACGCGTCACGACATCGTGTCGGCGACCAGCCTGTGCAAGACCTTCCAGGCCGGCGGTCGCTTCACCGTCGATCAACATCGCGACAGCGAGGAACAGGGCGCCGAAGTGGTGATCACCGCGATCCAGCACTCCGCCAGCGAGCCGATGGCCTATGAGACCGGCGGCGAAGGCGGCCTGGCTTATCGCAACTCGATCACCTGCCTGCCCTCGTCACGCGTCTTCCGAACGCCACGGAGCAGCGCCAAGCCGATCATCAGCGGCGTGCAAACGGCAATCGTCACCGGTCCGCCCGGCGAGGAGATTTATCCGGACGAATTCGGCCGAGTGAAATGCCAGTTTCACTGGGACCGTTACGGCCAGCATGACGACAAGAGCAGTTGTTGGATCCGTGTCTCACAGGTCCACGCCGGTTCCGGTTTCGGCGGCATCAGCATTCCTCGCATCGACGAGGAAGTCGTCGTCAGTTTCCTCGAAGGCGATCCCGATCGACCGCTGGTCACCGGTCGCGTTTATCACGCCCAGAACATGCCGCCCTACGGGCTGCCCGATTCCAAGAACATCAGCGGGCTGAAATCAAACAGCACCAAGGGCGGCGGCGGATACAACGAGTACGTCATGGACGACACCAAAGGCAACGAACTGATCCGCGAGCACGGCCAATTCGATAAAGATTCGACCATCGAAAACGATCTCCGCGAACACGTGCTCAACAACCGCACCCGCGATGTCTCGGTCGACGAAGCGGTCAGCATCGGTAGCAACCAGGAAATCAACGTCGGCGCCGACCGCACCGTGAATGTGGGAGCCAACCAAGAGGTTTCCATCGGGGCGAACTCATCGCTCAGCGTGGGGGCGAATCGCGACACCACCGTCGGGGGCAATCGGACGTTGAATGTCAGTGGGTCACAAGAAAACAACACCGGCACCAGTCGATCGACCTCGGTTGGAGCCTCCGACACGCTGAACGTCGGAGCCACGCTGGAAATCAATGCCGGCGCCGCGATCAAGCTGATCGTCGGCGGGTCGGCGATCGAGATCGGACCGAGTGGAATCAAAATCTCGGGCCCGATGGTGGACGTCACGGGCGCCGGCCCGGTCACCATCACCGGCGCCGTCGTGAAGGTCAACTCCTAAGATTACAGGCACCGAAATCAATGACACAGACGTCCACGGAAACGGATCCCGCCGCCGAGGCAATGACGCTGCCGCTGCGGCACGGCCAGTCGATTCAACTGCAAACCGACGGCGACCAACAGACCTTGCACCTGATGTCCGTCGACGGCAAGTGCCGGCTGGAAATCCAGATCACCGAGGCCGGGCCGGTGCTGATGCTCGGCGGCGCGGGACTGCAGGTCTCCGTCGATGGAACGCTGGCCTTTGATGCCGGACACGTCGCGATCCACGGTCGCGATTCATTGTCGTTGTCGACCGACGGCGACCTAAGTCTCAAAAGCGCCGGCAAGATGCATTCCAGCGGCCACACCCAGTGCATCGAATCGCAGCGTGGGGATGTTCAAGTGACGGCCAACGATGATGTACGGCTGACGGGGGAACGCGTGCGCGTGAACTGTTAGATGATCCAATGCAACTAGAAAACTCAACCCGGTTCCCGGCGCTCTTGTTTCGCGGCGCCATCGACGAAGATCGATTCTGCGCGTCGGTGACCTGTCGCGCGACGTACGACCTGACCACCGATGGGTTGGTGCTGTCCGAGGAGCAACCTTGGGTCGTTTCCGCCGAACCTTGGGAAGGGCCCCATGGTGGGCCGATGGATTCCGACGAAGTGTTCTATCGCGGCGGTGTCGACGTCCTGGTCTTCGGCCAGGCATGCTCCTTGGGCAACGATGCGACTCGCGGTCAGGTGGTCGTTCGCGTAGGAGATTCGTTTCAATCCGCGGTCGCCGTGTTTGGTGATCGTGTCTGGGTCGAGCGAGAGGGCGAACTTGTCCCCGGACCGCCGCAAACGTTTCAATCGATGCCGCTGGAATTGAGCCGAGCCTACGGCGGAAAAGACGTTTGGGATGAACTCGATATCCCCTTTGCAGACAACCCCGACGGCCGCGGTTACTATCTTTCGCGGGACAGCGCGGTCGGGTCGCCGCTGCCGAATTTGGAAGACCCCGCCAACCCGGTCAAGAACTGGGAGGACCAACCCGAACCGGTTGCGACCGGCACGGTGCCGATGGCGTTCGGTCCCAAGCTGAAACGGTTCATGGTGATCGACGAAGTCACCGGTGAAATGAAGAAACTCGATCCACGGTTCTTTAACAGTGCATTTCCCAACTTGATCGTCGACTCGGTTCGGCCCGGCGATCCGGTCGCGGTCGAAGGCATTTTTCCCCATGGATCCATCGCGTTTCAAGTTCCCGATCTGGATCTGGAAGTGATGCTGCAATTCGACGATGAAGAAATCGTCGCGCCGCTGCAAATCGATCAGATCGGAATCGAGTGTGAACGCAAACGTGTCTTCATCGGATGGCGATACCCGTTTCGCTATCGCTTTTACCCGCTGCAAAAACGACGCTGCGTCTTGCGGTCAAGGCAGCAAGACGTCCGAGAACCACAGCCGATCGCGACCGCAGCGCCGGATTCAGGAGCAGATCGATGCACGCCGTGATGAAGCACTGGCACCCGATGATGGGGATTGATTTTCATATCCCCTGGCCGCCGGGTTCGCCCGCGCCGGCCCCTTCGCCCGTCCCCTACCGCACGGGCATGGTGTTGATCGGCACCAGCATGATCGCCTCCTATGCGCCGACCCACCTGAGCATGGGCTATGGAATGTCCATGCAACAGGGTACCGATATCGGTTTTTTGATCCCGCATATCGGTCCGCCAAGTGTGTTGATGGCCATTGAGATTCCGCTCAGTTCATCCAAGTCGTATTTCGGCGTGGCACGCTATCCCATCGAAGGCAAACCGATCTGTGTCGCGATGTCGCTGATGGTCAACATGAATTTGAACTGTGGCACGCCGATTCCCACACCGACCGGGATGGTGCTGGCGTTGAACACGCACATGGTCGCAATGTCGCTGGCCGATATGATCTACGGCAGCGTGCACATGCTGCTCGATTTTGGATTGCAGTCTCTGCTGCAGTGGGCCGGCGGCAGGGCCGGGGGAATGATCGCGGCAAGGTTTGAAATGCAGATCGCGTATCTGACGTACCGGTTCGGCCCCCAATTGCTGTCCAAAGCCGCCGCCAAAGCGTTTCTACGATCGTCGGGGCGAAGCATCAAAGGGCGCGACATCAACCGTTTGGCTCGTGAATTCGCCGATTCACACAACGCGCGGGTTCAAACCGGTCGCAACGCAGTGCCCAGCTTGACCAGTGAACTGGCCGGCAACATCACCGGTTGGTTCACCGGCGGACCGATGGGCGCCGACAACGCGACCATCGGCGGTCCCACGGTGGTCGACCAGGTGAACGTGGGCGGAACACCCGTCGGAGACATACCGACCTCGTTAGCCCAAGGCGCCGCCGATTACGTGAACCAGCCGAGCGTTCCCGAACATCCCTCCTCGCCGCCGGCGAGTTCATCGCCCGACGCCGGGCCACCGGCACCGGATGCCGGACCGCCGGCACCGGATGCTGGGCCACCGGCACCGGATGCTGGGCCGCCGGCGGACGCCGGCAGCGATGCGCCCAACGCGTCCTACCCGCCAGACGACGGCGGCGTCTGCGGACCTGACCCGCCGGGGGCGAACGAATGAATCCAGGCCCATCGCAACCGGAGCAATCGACCGAAGAACTGCCCCTGGCCACGCAGGTGTCTGGCAGGGCGTCCAACGGTGATTTCATCCTTTCCGTGTTGGCCAAACGCACGTACCGAATGGTCGACAACCACTGGTGCGTCGATGAACAGCAGGAGCCGCTGTTCGGCGATCCTGTCGCCAATGCCGATCATCCCGCGTTGATGCAACGCGACACCGATCTTCATCCCCAGAAAGAAAAAACCGACGTCATCATCAAAGGCCATGCGTACGGGAACGGCCGAACCGCGTTCTTGGCCGGCGTCGCCGTTGGCGAGCATCGGATGATGATTCACGTCAGCGGCGATCGGATCGCGGATCGTTCACCGGCGGACCGTTTGCAGTTTTCTGCTCCCCTGCCGGTCGACAAGATTCCGCTCTGCTATTCACGCGCCTACGGCGGCGTCGACATGGTGTCGGAAAAGAAATACGGAAACCCCTTTCTGGAGCTCGCCGACCAGTATCGTGGTACCGAGATCGATCTGGATGCGGCCAGTCCGTTTCGCTATCCGCGTAACGGCGGCGGCATGGGCTACCTGATGGAGTTTGATCCCGCGTCGTTCGAGCCCATTCCGCTACCCAATCTCGAAAACCCTTCGCAATTGCTGACGCCCGAAACGCTGCTCTACGGCGACGTGGATCAGTGGCCCTTGATGCCCCTGCCGGCGGCGACCGACTGGCTCGATTACGGCGCGTTTCCCCGCAATGCCTTGATGGGTTTTGTCCCGTTGTTTGACCCGCAGATCACGACGGTGCTTGAAATCCAGGCGGGCTATGTGCCCGCTGAGATCTGGGACGAAGACTTTCACGGCAACCCGTCGACCTACATCGCGGGCCTCAACGGTGCTTCGTTGCCGTTGCAACTGCCCCACCTGACCGGCGGCGAACCGGTGATGCTCCGCAACATGCATCCGCAGTTTGAACAATGGAGGTTTGACTTGCCCGCCGAGACGCCGACACTGCGAACCGATGGCAGGCAAGGAAAACTCAACGATACCCAGCCGGTCATGCACACCGTCGTGATCGATCCAGACACGCAACGAATGACGATCCTTTGGCGAGGCTCGGCAAAGGCACTGCGGCCGTATCTGCCGGATGAATTAGAACGCATGCCATTTGAGGTGATTTGGACCTGATGCGGATGATCGTTCGCGTAACATCGGACATGCACCACGGTCGGCGGTTCTGGCTGCGACCGGGACAGAAAGTCGATGTGGGCAGTGCCGAGTCTGCCGAAAAGGTCTTTCCACGATCCGGGCTGTTGCCCAATCACTTCCGTCTGGAATGTGGGTTTAGCGACTGTACGTTGACCGCGCTCGGTGGACTGACGCTCTGCAATGGCGTGCCGGTGGGTCAGGCCAGCCTCGCCAACGGCGATCGGATCGAAGCCGGTCAAATGCAGTTTGAGATCGAGATTCATGGTGCGAAATCAACATCGGAGTCTGCCGATCCGGTGCAACAGGGTTCTGCAAGTCCGACCACGGGCCCGGGAATGAGGCAGCCCGACGACGACGGCGTGTGGCACATCGTGCGGGCGAGTGACCAGGCGACGCTGCTGCAGGCGACGCCGACCGGCGACAACGATCCGCTGACTCGTTTTCGATCGATGATCGCGGCGACCGATCCCGCTGCCTCAATCAGAGTGTTTCAATCAATGCCGCCGGGTGCAATGCTGCCGAAGGACCCAGTGATGACGCAGGACCCATTGATGACGCAGGACGCAGCACACGCGGATGCTGCGGCAACGAGGATTTTTGTCGCGCAACATCTCCGCGGAGAAGACCGGCAGCGGTTGTCTGTGTCCTTGCATCAAATCCTGGATCCACTGGAGCACTTGCCCCCGGATCGCCAACAGGGCATCGTCGGCTGGGTCACACGGTGCGACGACGACGCGATTGCGCGTGTTCTGGGTTTGGCCGCGCAAGGCCGTGGCGCCGCGCTGGAACGGCCGCACCCGGAGTGGATGTTGTGCAGCGCTGATCCGGTCGAGATGTCACAGTTGCTTGCCGATTGCAGTGCTTCGTTTCTCGACAATTTGGTGGACGGATTTGATCTCGTTTGGGTCCAGTGCGGGGATCCGCCACAGTACTTCGTTCTCGTCAAAACGGACTTTTCTGGTTTTTTCCATTTCGAGCCGCAACAATCTCGCCGATGACCCGAGAACGGTAGTGTGCATCGCGGCGAAACAGCTCGCCCAGCAATGAATCACTACTTTTTGCGTTTCCCCACTCAAGGAACACACGATGGCTGCTTACATTAAATTTGATGGCGTCGACGGCGAATGTAAAGACAAAGATCACAAGGGATGGAGCGATTTGCTGTCGTTCAGCCAGGCAGTTCATCAACCCGGCGGCTCGGCCACCGGTTCGACGCGACGCCGCGGCGACGTGATCCTGGAAGACATCTCGTGTGCCAAGGAATTGGACAAATCGAGTCCGAAGATCGCCGAATCGGTCTGCAAGGGCAAGGTCTATCCCAAGGTGGAAATCGACGTGACCGCGTCGTACACCGATGCAGGACGCGTGACGTATTACCGTTACGAACTGACCAACGTGCTGGTGACCAGTTACAGCATCGGCGGGGCGGGGCAGAGCGAATCGGTGCCGACCGAAGACTTCTCGTTGAACTTCGAAGAAATCAAGGTGACCTACACCGAAAACGATTCCAAGGGTAAGAAGAAGGGCAACGTCGAGTACTCCTGGAAGGTCGAAGAAGGCGAAAGCTGATCGATCGCCCCGACGTCTCGATTGCGACGGTCCGTTCGCCGCTGCGGTGAACGGGCCCGTTTGCGTTGGGCTCCGCCCGGGAACAAGGCGGGTAACGGCGGCTCATGGTCACTTCGGCGATGATTCCTGATCTCACACCTCACCTCGATTGAGCCATGGCACTTCAACAGCAAAACCGCCTTCTGAATCTGACCACGGTTCTCGGTGACGATGTGCTTTTGCTCACGTCCTTCACCGGCAATGAAGAGTTGGGTCGGCTGTTTCACTACCAGTTGGAGATGATCAGCGACGATCCCGGCATCAAGCCGCAAGACATCGTCGGCACGCCGATCGGTTGGAGCATCGAACTGGCTGACAATTCCAGACGCCACTGGCATGGCTTCGTCAAAAGTCTCTCGCGGGGCGACGTCGATGGGCAGGACCGTCGCAACTACCGCGTCGAAGTCGTGCCGTGGCTCTGGTTTTTGACTCAAACCAGCGATTGCAAGATTTTTCAAGACACCAACGTCCCCGATATCATCGACGAGGTGCTCGGCGAGTACGGCTTTGCCGACTACAACCCCGACTTTCAGCTCGAACACAAAGAGTGGGAGTACTGCGTCCAATACCGCGAAACCGATTTCAATTTCTTGTCGCGGCTGATGGAACAGGAAGGCATCTTCTACTACTTCAAGCACTCCGAGGGTGCTCACCAGATGGTGATCACCGATCATAAAGACGGCTACTTCACCCTACCAGAAGCCAACGTCGATTTCCCCGATGACATCGGCACCCGCGCGATCGACGACCATCTGACCAGTTGGGAACGCAAGTACCAATTCGTCCCGGGGAAATGGGCTCAACGGGACTATAACTTCAAAACACCGACCGACACGTTGGGGACCGACACGGGGACCGTCGTCGACCTGCCCGAAGTCAGTAACTACGAGATGTACGACTACCCCGGCGAATACCCCGACAAGGGCGTCGGCGGCGGCGAAACCCGGCTGCGAATCGAGGCCGAAGAAACACGTCACGACATCGTTTCGGCGACCAGCCTGTGCAAAACGTTTCAGGCCGGCGGGCGTTTCACCGTCGATCAACATCGCGACAGCGATGAACAAGGCGCCGAAGTGGTCATCACTGCGATCCAACACGCCGGCAGCGAACCGATGGGCTATGAAACCGGCGGCGGTGGCGAGGGGGGCATGTATCGCAACTCGATCACGTGTTTGCCCGCATCACGCGTCTTTCGGACGTCACGCAGCACCGCCAAACCGATCATCAGCGGCGTGCAAACGGCAATCGTCACCGGTCCGGCCGGCGAAGAGATCTATCCGGATGAATTCGGCCGCGTGAAATGCCAGTTTCACTGGGACCGCTATGGCCAGAACGACGACAAAAGCAGCTGCTGGATCCGGGTCTCCCAACTGCACGCGGGCATCGGTTTTGGCGCGATCAGTCTTCCGAGAATTGGTGAAGAGGTCGTCGTCAGTTTCTTGGAAGGGGATCCAGACCGCCCGCTGATCACCGGCCGAGTGTACCACGCTCAAAACATGCCGCCCTACGGTTTGCCGGACGCAAAGAACATCAGCGGCGTCAAAACCAATAGCACCAAGGGAGGTGGCGGTTACAACGAATTGAAAATGGACGACACCAAGGACAAGGAACTTGTGACGTTTCACGCCCAAAAGGATTTGGATTCAACCGTCGAGCACAACGAGACGCGACTGGTCCGGACGGGGACACAGGCGGTGACGGTCAAGGGCGACACTTCGCTGAATGTTCAAAAGGGACAGCGGATCGTGAAAGTCGAGGACAACACATACGACCTGGCAGCGAAGAAGGCTGTCAAGATCTTTGCCGAAACCGAAGGGGTGATGATCACCGGCGACGGCAAAGGAGTCAACATTACCGGCACGAGCAAGGGTGTCGCAATCACCGGCAAGCCAAATTTTGACATGTTCGGGAGCGCTTCGGCCTCACTCAAAAGCCCGAAAATCGAAGTCGGGGATCAGGTCATCAAAGTCAACGGGACCGAAATCTCCGTTGTCGGAAAAATGAGCATCACTCTGAGCGTCGGCTCCAATGGAATCAAGATCGACAACTCAGGTGTGGTTATCAACGGAACGATGATCAAGTCCGTGGCAATGGGGACGCACGATATCAAGGGTGCGCTGGTCAAAATCAATTGAGAAATTCCCCATGTTATTGCAGGATTACTTCGCCGATCAGCTCCACCAGCTTCGCACGTTCTTTGATGAACCCGATTGCGGTGCGAAGTTGCTTGCTGTCGATGAACAGTTGATTTCAATTGTCGAAAAGACGTTGATCAAGCTCGATGGACTTGATGACAATCCACACGTCTTGCACCCCACCACCACGGCCTTTGATGACGTCACCAGTTACGCCATTGCCGTACTGAATGAGCTGTTCAGCGACAACGAAGAGCAGCGAGAGGCGCTGTCGAAGGTTGGCGTCGAGATTCCGGTACCTGGCGAGGGTGATCCCATCACTCGACTGGCCGATTATGTCCAGAGATTCTCGGACTCGTGGCCGCCCTCGGAGGGCCATTACATCGTCATCTTGCATCCCGAATCAGTGGCAGTGCCGGAGCAGTTCTTGGATTTGGCTGCGGCACTCGCGGGAAAAACCACGCCACCGATCGTCAAATGGATTTTTTTCGTCGACAGTGATGTGGTGCCGGATGATTTTCCAGATGATCATCCCATATTGCACCTTCAACGCTGGGAAGCAAGCAGCCAGGAGGTCCAACAGGAAGTCGTTGATCAACTCGAGAGCGACGAGCTTCCGCCACCGGACCGATTACGTTTGACTTCCATGGCGGCCGGGTTCGCCGCCGGCGAAGGTGATATGGAATCGACGCAACTGCTTCACCAAGAGACGATTCGATTGTCCCGCGAGCAGGGTGATGTCCCCAGCGAAGCAACCGCCCACTATCACTTGGGCAACGCCTTGCTGGCTGAACAACAATTTGATCTCGCCGAAGGACATTTGAGCCAGTCCGCAGTGTTGGCGGTCGACTGTGAAATGCATTCTTTGGTCGGGATGGCGATGACGCACCTGGGCGTTTGCTTGCACGCGTTGGAGCGAGATGACGAAGCTGTCGCAGCCTTCGACGCAGCAGCAGCGACCTTTGACGGATTGGGCGACTTACCCGCTCATGCAAGAGTCTATGACGTTCGCGCGCTGCATGCACTGTCCAAGGGTGACAAAGAGCAGGCGAAGATCCATTGGAGTCATGCTCTTTCTATCTTCGAGTCGATCGAGCCCGGCCCCCTTGATCCGGTACGGGATGCCGGGATCGAGGAATTCCAGGAGAAACTGAGACAGCATTGCGGCGGCCCTGATGTCGAGGGGGCCGGCCCATGACGATCTTTGGAACCGTCGCCAAAAAAGCCGGAGACGCGACGAGTCGACACGCAGACAAGTTGGCCAAGGGCTCCGACGCAACACGTGTTGCGACCCAAAACGCCGCTGGCTTGAAAAGCGGTAATGACGAGCGGAAAAAGAACGGTCTGCAACCGTTGCCTGCCACAAACGTTTGGACCCAGTCTTGGAGCCGACTGGGTGATCACGTGACGGGGGACGATCCGATTCCCATGACGACCCCGATCGGCGCGCTCGGCTCGATCATGGATCAAGGTACTGACGCCTTCAGCAGCACGTCGATGGATAGCTATTCCGTGGCGGTCGGACAGCAGTGGGATAACATCACCAACGACTTCAGCAAAATCTTCACCGCGCCTCCAGAAGGCACGTCGACGGGGATGGCCGCCCTCGGAACGGTCGGCAATATTTTCAGCTTGTTCACCAGCATCGAACAGATGGTTACGATGTGGGTCGGCATGATTCCGTTCCCCGCGTTCCCGGCGCTTCGGATCTTCGACATTGCGACCGCGATCCCGCCACGGACCGGACCGATCCTGCCGGTGCCTTTTCTGTCCGGCGCCAACACCGTTCTGATCAACATGATGCCGGCCGGTCGTTGCGGCGACATGGGAATCTCCGTCGGAATCGCTCCGCCGTGGGTCACCGTCTTTGAGGTCTTTTTCGGCAGCTGCAATGTCTGGATCGAAGGATGCAGAGCCGGCCGTTTGCTGGTCGACTTCACCGACCACATGAAGGCCGGCTGGGGGCCGTGTATCACAGGCAGCCCCAACGTCTTAGTCGGCGGATTTCCATTACCATCGCTATTGGGCATGGCAATGGGCGCCGCCTTTAAGAAGGCTTTTGAGAAAGCTGGGAAACTGGCTAAGCGGCTTGCCGGCGCCGCCGACGATGCCGGCAAAGCCGCTGACAACGTCGCCACGAAAGTCGACAATCTGGCGGACAACATCGACGACGCCGCCAAAAAAGCCGACGACGTCGCGCCGGCAGCCAAAGCATCCGACGATGCCGCGACCAAGAGCTGCAAAGACGGCTGCCCCGTCAAGACGATTACCGGTGAATGCGTTGATAAGTTCAATGACGGTTTTCTTGCGCCACAACAGGATTCCGAATTCCAGTGGACGCGTTATTACAACAGTTCACACCACCGCAACGAAGCGCCGGTCGGGAACGGGTTTCGACATTCGCTTCAATGTGAGCTTTTTAAGCGAGGTCGACGTTGGATCTACATCGACCAGCAAGGCGACGAACACGAGTTTCTGATCCGCGAACCGACGACGCGACGCGTTTACAGTCATGGCTACGTGATGCGGCGCGTCGACTCGCAGATCGTTGAAGTCATAAAGAATGGCGAAGCGACGCGACAGTTTCATCTGCCGGTCGGCGCCCGAGCGGGGCGTCTGATGGCGCTGGTCGCTTCGTCGCGGAAACTGTCGATCCAGTATGACACGTTCAATCGCATCGGTCGCTGCACCATTGATTCGACGACCACGCGTTTCAAATACGATTCGGGCGGACGTTTGATCGAGGTCCAGCAAAGCAGCGGCGACGATGACATCGGTACCATCGCGTCATACGCTTACGACGACGCGGGCAATCTGACGGCCGCCATCGACCATCGGGGCGGAAAGTGGCGGTATACCTATCACAACGACAATCGGATCAATGCGATCGTCGATCCGATCGGTTATGGGTTTTACCATACCTACGATCCCTGGGGACGTGTCACTCACACCTATGGCGACGATGGCCTTTATGACCTGACATTGGAATATTTCCCGACCGAGCGAAAAACCGTCGTTCGCTTTGCCGATGGGGTTGTCAAGAGCTACCACTACGACAACGCTCGCCGAATTTCCTACATCATCGACGGATGTGACGGCGTGACGACGTATGCACGCGATGGCAAGGGGCGGGTCACCGCGGAAATCAGCCCCGCGGGCGAATTGTCAGAACATCTTTACGACGACACCGACGCACTCTACGCGATCAAAGATCCACTGGGGTACTTGCACGATCCAGACGATCCGCCAAACCAACGTCGCAATCCTTTGGCGTACGAATTGCCCTCCCAGACAAGCGTTTGGCAATGGGGGAAACTCTGGACCGAAATTGTGACGGACGATATCAACGTCGATGACGCAATCCTGGACCAGTGGGACGCCACGACACGAAATGCAGTGGCACGCGTTTTTAATCGTGAACGCGCAACCGAAGGCCTCGGCCGTTGCATTTCCGAACGTTCGACTGCTCCCCCGGCGACGGGGTTGGGGTTGACGGAAATCCCAGAATCGGTTGATCGTCCGAGCCATGAAGTGGAAACGGACGCCGCCGGAAATCTGATCGCGGTCCGAGACGCCGACGGTCGTTCCCAGTCGTTCAGCCGTTCTCGATGGCGTTCGCGGGGCAGTGACACCCGAGGCGACGGGGGTGTCACCCGGTACGAACACAATCTTCGTGAGTATGTCGGCAAAATCGTTGATCCGCGCGGCTCTGTCCATCAATACTCGCGTGACGGTTTGGATCGGATCACGGAAATTCGTCAAGACGACGAAGTACTCGCGCGATACGTTTACGACGCCTGTGGCAAGGTCAACGCGAAGCTGAACAGTAGCGGCGGAATTGTCTTCCACTGGGAACGCGGTGCCGGAGGCGCTGGGATTCGCCGGCATCTCGCAAACGATTTTGTCGAAGAATTTCAAAACGACGCCAAGGGGCGAATCACGGCGGCAAACAGCCCTGCCGCGGATTGTGCGTTCACCTATGGGCCGGATGGTCTACGACCGACGTCCGATCTACGCGACGACGTGGGGGTGGTCCATGGCAAAGATGAACTGGGCAACAAAACAACGACCTACCTTGGGAGCCTGGCCATCAGCTATCAGACGGACGGGCGGTCGACAAGACTGACCGACCCGACCGGGCAAACGCACGAGATCGTCGCCGGTGATGCCGGGCTGTTTTCCGTTCGATTCGCAAACGGCCTTCGATGGCTCTCGCAATACAATGCCTCAGGCAGCCTTGCCCAAACCGTCGTGCGAGGAGTCGACGGTGATAACTGGCAACGTCAATACACCTATAGTTCGGCCGGAAAGCTGGCTCAGATTGCCGACTCGCAAGCCGGCGAACGCGTCTTTGCTTACGATCAGAACGGGAGAATCAAATCGGCGACCGGTGGAGGGCTTAGCGAAACGTTTCACTGGGACCTTGCGGACAATCTCATTTCATCACCGCACCTTCGTGGCGTTGAACTGTCCAAGTGCAATCGACTCGATCGAGCCGAAGGTCATCAGTTTGCTTATGACCAGCAAGGCCGGTTGGTCCAACACACGAGCCCCGACGGAACTCGCCAATTCGAATTCGACAATTTGGATCGCCTGGTCCGATGCGAAATTGATGGCAAGCAATGGAAGGGAGAATACGATCCACTTTGTCGAATCATCCGCAGTGAATTTGACGGGCGGTCCGTCGAGAACTTTTGGGACGACTTCCGTTTGGCGGCGCGGCGATGGGACAACGGTCGAATTCGATTATTCATCTACGCTGATGAATCAGCACTTGTGCCGCTGATGTTCGTTGATTACGAAAATGAAGCAGCCGACCCCAGTCAAGGTAAATGTTATTATCTGTTGACCGACCTAAGCGGCATGCCGATTCGTGCGATCGACTCCGCCGGACAGACGGCCTGGTCCGCGACGCGCCATGCCTTCGGTCAGCTGGACGTTGATCCATCCAGCCGTATTTCACTCGACCTCCGTTTCCCGGGGCACCTTTACGACGCAGCGATTGGAGTCCACCACAACCGATTCCGAACCTACGATCCACAACTGGGCCGATACCTGCAAACCGATCCGATCGGTGTGGTGGGCGGAGTGAATACGTACGCCTACTGTCCCGATCCGATCTCAAATGTTGACGTCGATGGACACGGCTGTGGGGATGTGGCCGACAACGCTGCTGCGACGAAGAATGCCGACGATGCTGTAGGAGCGAATTCTTCGAAGGCTGCAGACGAACCGAAAACTGGAGCGCAGCTTGCGGCGGAAAAAAATATGCCAGCGCTACCCGAAGGGTATCACTGGACGCGTGTAGGAGATCAACCCGTTGCTCGCGCAAATCCAAAGTCTGGTAATCCCCCGATCGACAACATCCATGGAGAATGGGTTCCCAGGACCGACGACGCCTACCGACGCGCTTCATTCACACCAGCCGAACGACAGGCTGTTTACGATTCTGTTCCAAAAGGCAATGATGGGAAACCCGCGTGCCCATGCGGCAAACCAGTGGATAGTCCAAACGCTGGTGACATGGACATGGGACACCAGCCTGATCACTCTTTTGCTGAATCCCGGCGAAGCGCAATCGAATCGGGACAAGATCCTAAAGATTTTGCGGCAGATCAGAAGAATCTGGACAACTATCGACCAGAACATCCGTCTTGCAATCGATCACACAAGTACGAATAGGACACTAGCCACATGACGAAATTTGGCATTGGAAAACTAGACAGTAAAGATCTAGCCGTTATCACGAAGTATATCGAAGAAGAGTTTGCGGGTGCCAAGGCGGTGAAGCGACTCAGTTATCCTCATGGTCAAGATGCCTCCCGAATTATCGACGTTATTCGTGGGGAGAAGTTCCCGAAACCTGAAATTACAAGTTGGTGTACGATCGGGTTGTCAAATTACTCTTGGGAATCGCAGGACTTCCCAGATCGTAATGAACTGGTGGGTGCTCTAAAAAGTAGCGATCACGACTACGGAATGGTCTTGGCGACCGTTGCACACGCGCTGATCGACTTGGGCACTTTCCCGCGTCCGGGCATGGTTATGCAAGAGGCGGTCAAGATGTGCGAACTCGGTGAGCTCTCTGAAAAAATGCCCCACGCAATGTTCGTTTTCCCGCACACCTGGGGAGAGAAACTCTCAGGTACGCGAATTGCTGCCTCAAATGTGTGGATGCTACAAGTTGTTCCGATTTTCGATGACGAGTACCGATTCATTCAAAAGTACTCGTTTGAACAGTTTGAGGAAATTCTCGTGGCGAAAGGCGTATCTTTTGTCAATCCAGGTAGGCAGTGTTGCGTCGTGTAAACATTGGACGCGCTTGCGAGTTATTTTGTATATGTCAGAAGTAGAGTACATACGTCGATTGAACGCCGGCCTCGATCTTCAGGAATCTGGGAGGCTGGACGAAGCGTTGGCAAAATTCATTGAGGCGCAGTCACTGGACTTTCCTCATTCCGCCGCTGCGGTAAACGCTGGCTTAATTTATAAGCAAAGACGGCAGTGGTCAAAGATGCACGAGTGTTTTCTTTTTGCGAGTAAGCACCTCCATGGACTCGTGTCTTGGAAGCGGGACAGCATACTTTGGAACCTGGGGCTTTCATCCACTGCACTGGGGAAATGGACAATTGCATCCCGAATGTGGCATCAGATTGGCTTGCCAATATCAGTTTCTTCTGATGAGCCGCAGCTTTCATTCGGTGACGCAATCATCGAATCAGTAGATCGCAAACGTTTTTCCGTTGTTACCATCGATCCATGCCGAGGGCGTGTCCAGGAAGTCGCAGACACCGCAGACGATCCGGACCTGGGCGATCTAGTTCTACACGATGTCTCCCCATTCGAATATGAGAGTGTGGGTGATGGACAAAGGCCGGTATTTGAATTATTGGCAGTTCTTAACCATAGCCGCCTTCCTGCCTACACTGTTGAAGTCGTAGCACAGTCTGCCGATGAAATCGCTGCAGTAGATTCACGCCTTGCGAAAATAAATGCCGCATCAAACCTGGGACGGGTTCAGCGGCGGCAAGATGGATTGCGTGTCGGACGTGTTGTCGGTCCTCAATTGCAGACTCTTATCGATGTGATGTCTGCGTGGGAATTAGAACGTCCTGGACGGCAAGTAAATTCAATCGCAGTAGAAGAAAAGTAATGGCCCCCGCTGCAAATCAAGTCACGCAATAAGACACACTTTTCATTTGTAAACTCCCTTCCACAGCATCACGAAGTTGCCGATCGGGATGATCAGGAAGGTGAGCACGACGATCCAGTACATGATGCTTCTTCGGGGTACGGAGCGTGCCCAGGTCGTCACGGCAATGCCGGTGTACAGGGCGTAGAACGCGTACAGCATCATCGCGACCGAGACCAAAAAAACTGTCAGTTTCATCAGGCCGGCTCCGGTTGCAGTAGCGCCCCGTCACGAAATTGTCTCAGATACGCGCGGACCGCTTCCTGGCTGTGATCGCCCGGCTCCGCATTCTCCCATTCAAACTCGCCCGCTTCCACCCGCTCTGTCAATTCCGCAGCCAATTCCTCGATCGTCTTGGTCCCGTCTAGGCGTGACAGCAGCCATCTGGCCGGATCGTCCAAACTGACGATTTCATGCTTTTGGTTGGTGACACGCTCACCGTCACAGGCTTGCAGTCGCGGCCACTGGCTGACCATCGGCTTTTCGGTGATTTCGGTGACAAACTTTGGACCGTGAGCATGCAAGTGCACCAAATTCCCAACGGCGCAGTGAATGAGATGCTCTCCGATGTAGTCGGCCAAGTCATCCGGCGGCTGCCAAGCGATGTGAGGCCATGTCTGCAGTCGCTGTTCAACTTGCTCAACCAGCGATTCGAACTGCAAATGATGGGGCCAACGTTCGGCAAGCACGGCAAAACACTCGCTCGTCGCCGGGTCCAACGCTTCAATCCTTCGCTCACCACAATCAAAAAGTGTCGGCAATTCGAATCGATCTTCGGTGACCCGCGTCAGCGAGGCACACACGTAAAGTCCTTTCAGCCGCTTGGGCTCAATCGTTCGATCCACCGGCTGATCCGAGCGAACCAGCAGGGTCATGCGGAACGACCGATTTCTTAAGAAGTCCATGTACTGTTCGACATCGATCGTATCGGTTGCCACTCGCTGTAGTGTTTGTTCGACATCGTCGGGAAAGTTCCGGGTCGCCATCAAAAACAGGTACGGTTCGCCCAAATACGACAGCCCGGCATCGCGGGCACGACGTACAAATTCATGAAAATACAACGCTTCGTTGTGCCCTTCCAAATGATCATGAAATAGGTAATCATCGGTGACTCGGGCAAACAATTCCGACTCTTCTTTTAAGAACGCACCATAAGCGGTTTGGGAGTCGGCTGCACCGGTTAAGAATTGCAGCAATGCACGAGCCTGATGGACGCGCGCGGACGGATCGTCAAACGACTCGCAGTGATATCCGAGCATGTCGCGAATCATCCCCCGCATTTTCCAGCCGGGATTTGTGTTGTAACTGATGTATGCGACGCCGTGCGGCGACAGCCAGTCGCGGGAAATCCGCAGAATCGACTCCTGAACATTCGGCGGAACCCACGAATAGACACCATGGGTGATGATGTAATCGAACGGCGGATCAGTTTTTTCGAGATCCTGCAATTGGACATTCAGGAGTTCGATGTTGTCCAAGCCGAGTGACTGAATTCTATCCCGACCCTGCCCAATTTGGCGTGACGAGGCATCCACGCCCAAAAAGGTGCCCCCCGAAAACATCTCGGCCATCGGAATCAGGTTGCCACCGGACGCACATCCGAGTTCCAATACTCGCATACGGTCCAGCGGCGGCGTCGGCACGCCCAGCAAATGTCCGATCGTAGCCAATCGGTTAGGGTGGGAGTTGGCGTACGGCCAGCTCGTGTACGGCACCCGGTCGTAACTACTGGACGCCGATTCGACAGCGGGGTCCTCCGACACACTCATAACTGCAACTCTTCTATGCGTATCATTATCACCGCATCATCCGACGTCGGCTCGTTCGGGAAACGGTGGGTCCGCGACGGACAACAACTGGTCGTCGGCCGAACGGATCGGTCAGATTGGATCCTCGATGACCCGACCGTCTCGTCATCGCATTGTATCTTCAAGTGCGACGGGCGCGAGGCGTGGGTGCAAGATCTGGGAAGCACCAACGGGACTTTGGTTGAAAACCAGCGAATCGACCAAGCAAAGCTTTCGGACGGACAATCCGTCAAATTGGGCAATGTTTCGCTGCTGATCGAAATTCAGGATTTCGCACGGTCCGGGCCCGTTGCCGTCGACAACCCGCCGGCAATTTCTCCAAGTCAGCAGGACGAAACTCGAACCGCCAGCGGTCCTTCGAATTCGCCGCTTCGCGTGACCGAACCCATGACACCGATCCCGAGCACTCATCACCAAACCTTCCTGCGGTCCGAGTCATCCACGCCGGCGACACAGGAACAACCGATGCTCCGCAAATCTTCGGCGCGGTCGCTTCAGTTGCTCGCTCGCTCGGCCGATGGGCATGCACGTCGCATCAGTCTGCGAGCCGGCCAGCATGCGGTATTGGGCAATAGCGAATTCGTCGAGATGCCGATGACGACCGATGGCGGTCTGGCACCAATGCAACTGGAAATCCGATACGAAGGCGGATTCTGCATCGTGACGCCGCTCGTGGAGCATCCAGCGGTCATCCTGCACCAACAACCGATCAACGGCCGCACCATGGTCGCACCGGGCGAACAACTGTTGGTCTCACAGACGGTTCTCACAATCCCGGCAGACCCAATAGAGCCCGATGCGTCGGCAAACAAAATCCTACGTCAAACGCTCAGCGGAGGAACCCTGTTCAGCGGTTTGTTGTCAGATTTCTCACCGCAAGAATCCGATCTGTTTTCGGAATCTTTGTCCCGTTCACTTCCGGTGGTTTGGCCGCCACATGATCAAAAGATCCTGCTCCGTCAACCGGTCCAACTGTTCGATTGGTGCACGCCTGAACGGTCGCCCCTTTTTCAGTTCGACAACTCGCTGAACCGAGAAGATGCTGCGCAATTCATCGCATGCCCTCTTCATGAACAACACAATGCAATCAATACGCTGCGTCGGGTAGCCCGTGGACAAGCAGGCGATCACAGCGTCGCATTTCCTGAGTGGAGTTGGGCGGAGCTGCTCCCCGATTCGATCCCGACTCTCCTTTGCCAATGCCCCGCCAGAACACGACAGTTCCTGTTGTCCAGCTTGGACTTTCTGTTGATCCTTTCCAAGGAACGCTGGTACTTGCTTGGCCAGCATCAATGGAGTGAGCGATTCTTACGTAATTCGATAAGGGTGGCTGATGAAACGATCATTCCATGAACTTCTTCAGGTCCAAGGTCGAACGCCCGATCGATTGGTAGAACGTCTTCAGCCCTTCGCGGTTGAACGACATCGCCTGGCCGTCCGGAAAAAAGCCGACGACCAGTTCATCGGCCGCCAAGTTGTCCAGGCTGTCGAAGGCTTCTTGCGATCCGTGCAACACACGATCTTGGTCGAGTTGTTTGTTGACGTCCGCGGCGACCTTTTTGATGTCGGTGTTGGTGAAGTCGTCGGTCAGAGTCCCGGCAGGTTTGCCTGCGCGGGTGTTGGCGGTGTTGTCGACGGCCAAGGCGATGTTTCGCCCCTTGGCGTTGGGATCAATCACGCCCATCAAGTCGTAATCGCCGACCAGCGGTTTCTGTGACAGCGGGTCGACGACCTGGCCCGGCTCGACCGGCCAGTCCGCGTTGCTGACGTCGATCGTTTCGCCTTTGCCGTTGGTCGCGGTGCGGCGGTTTCGGTCGACGACGAAATACTGCTTGTTGCTACCCGAGCGAACCGTTTTCTGCGCCTTGGCGACCTCCGAGACGTCTTTGCACGTCACGATGCCGGTTTGTTTGCTGGTCTTGAACTTGATCTCTTTCGGTTTCGCCGGGAAACCTTTTTGGATCCAGCGAACCGATTTCGGATTGGTCTGACGCACCAGGATGATCCGCGGGCGGTTCGGGTTGGCGGCTGCCCGCAGGAACGCGCGAAAGTGATTCGGCGGCATTCCCGCGTCGGCGGCGGTCGCCGCCTTGATGATCCCACGCATGTTTTTGATCTTCGGGCCATAGCGTTTGGCGCCCTTGGCAATCAGCGCCATGAAAGCCGCAACGCCGACCACCGCCAAAAAGTTCGCCAAGTGCTTGGATGCTTTTTCCAGATCCGCCTCGGTTCGCGCCGAATACGTCAGTTCAACAAAGGTCACGAAATCGTTGCCGACCGACCAGACCTGCCACCCCAGAAATCCAAGCCCGACGATCAACAACAGTGCGTCGGCGATGAATCCCACGCCGAAGTAATGCGACCCCGCCCAGACCACCAACACGCCGACGATGATTCCGATGCTGGCCGGCGACAGCATCGCCGCAAACTCTTCCTGAATCTCGGCGGGCAATTTGGGGACCGTCAAATGCAGCACCTTCACGAAGCGATCGTCCAGCGACATCGCTTCGACGCCTCCGTCACGCCCGACGGTTCCCGGCGTCGGCATCAGCCGACACTGGTTGGTCCCCGAATCGTTCGGCAGCGTCGCATCACTCGTTCCGACAGGACCGGGAAGGCGTAGGTCAGCCATCGTGAAAACGCTCGTTCGAGGAAAGTGGATTGAAACAGGTTCGGTTATTTCGCATCGCTGCGGAGACGCTGGGCCAGTGAAGTCCTTTCGATATTGTATTTCACATCGTGTGGAGCGATCGCGTTACCGCCACGGATGTCGTTCGGGTTGTCGCCGAAATAGATCCGCCAAAATCCAGCCGATCTCGCGCCGATCCAATTCTTCGGGTCGCACCACGTCACCAAATCGTCTTTTTGACCATACACCTTGATGCGATGATTGATCCCCCGCGGCCAGGCCGGCGAGGGTGAACTGATCGATCGCACCTGCAGGTTCACCATCCCTTTGGTCCCAAACAGCGATTGAACGGCCCACAACGCAAAACTGGTCACCAGGTTGCCTTGCGAATGGGCGACAATGACCTTGGGACGATTCAGGTTACGCGTGACTTCATCAAACAGCGACAATGCGGCGGCGTTGCGACTGAGCCCCTTGCGAACTTCGTCGACCGTTTTCTTTGCCGGCCTTACATCGCTGGGCGCAATCCAGGCCTCGCGTAGGGCATGCAGGTACGGCGCCGAAACGCGGCCTGCTACGCTGGTGCTGGCCAGATTGTTGATCGCCGATTCACTCAAGCGATCGCGAAAAAAACCTTCCTCGCCGATTTGACTGCCGAAAATACGAACCCAGTCCCCGACACATTGTTTCAAATCCCCCAACATCCCGTCGGTCGCGTTGTAGACGCCAGTGACCGACGTCTTGGTGATCGACGAAATCAGGATCGCAATGTTCTGGTGGACGTCCGGTGGCGTGTTGATCCCGTTGACGTAAATGAATTGGGTTCGAATCTTCTTGAGTTGCTTGCTGAAACGGTATTCTTGCACGCTCCCGTCACCCTTGGGCAAAGGGTTGGGAGGGATGGAGTGTTCGGACATAAATCCACTGGGAATAAGGGCACGACGAAACGCTTCGACCGGTATGTCTCCATCATCGCGGCGAGGGCGCAGAAGTTGCCAAGTTTCTGAAAAAAAGTCGCCCAGGCCTCTGCCGGTTCCGCTTCGTGTTCGTTCTGCGGTTTTGTCCAGTCCCGCAGCACGACGTCTGCTACGGCCAACGCAGCAGGACATTGCCCTGGTCGTCCAGCAATCGCAGCTCCTTGAGGGTCGCCGTCCCGGATCCTTCCCCCACGTCCAGTCGCAGTTTGTGGATCCGCAGTTCGGTCTCAAGTCGGATCGTGTGGGCCTGCCATTGCCCCTCGCTGCCCAACTCAAACGCAACGTGCATTCCATTTGGCAAACTCGTTTTGGCGTCGGTGGTAAAGAACACGTCGCCACCGCCCTCGGCACGACGTTGCAGCTGAAACGTCAATCTGTAAGGACCTGCGGGCAGTGTCTCGGGCAACCGGTCAAATGCCAGTCCCGAATCTTCGCCGCTAAATTCCAGTCGCAGTTCGTCGCCGGCGATTTCCAACTTGGTGTTCTTCCGCGCCCGGATCGCTTTTCTAGCTTTCGGCGACCACGCGTTTGCGTTCGCTTGATTGCCGCGTCCCGATTCACCCGGATCGGCATCGAAGTTGGTCCATTCGGGATGTCGATGGGGCAGTTTTGCAGGCCCCACGGGCGCATATGCTCGATCGGGAGCGTGAAGTAGTTCGCGGGCCATGCGGGTCCACTGCTGGACCATCGACTCCACACGTTCCGGCTCCCGCTGGGCCAGGTCGATCCGTTCGGTCCGATCATCAGCAAGGTTGTACAGTTCCCAAGCTTCACTTCGGAAACTGACGATTTTCCAGTCGCCCAGGCGAAGCCCACGATCGGAGGCGAACAGGAAATGCAACGGTTGCTCGCGTTGGATTGTTTCGCCCTTCAACAGCGGCCGCAATGATTGCCCCGACACCGGTCGCAAGGAGCGTCCCGGGTATTCGGTCGGGATCTTTGAATCGGTCACATCGGCAAACGTCGGCAGGATGTCGATCAAGTGGGCCGGCTGACGGACGACCGAACCGGCATCACGCTCGATGCCTGCCGGCCAATGCACGATCGCCGGTGTGCAAATCCCGCCTTCAAACTGGTTCTGTTTGTAATATCGGAACGGACTGTTGCGTGCCCAAGCCCAACCGGTCGAATCACTCCACGTGACGGTTCCGTCGGTCGGCAACGCATCGATTTTGTTGCTGCGGCGATCATACGGACACGCACCGTTGTCGGAAACAAACCAGATCAAAGTATTGTCAAGCTCGCCGGCTTCCTTCAAATCCGCGACCAGGCGACCGATCTCTTGGTCCACGCGATCGATCATCGCCGCCAGGGTGGTCATCCGCTTCACTTCGAAACGTTTCCGGGATTCGGACAAGGTGTTCCAGGCGGGGATGTGCTCGGGACGAGGACTCGGTTGGCAGTCGGCCGGCAACAATCCCAAATCAACTTGTTTGGCGACTCTGGATTGGCGAATGTGATCCCAGCCGGCTTCATAACGACCCTGGTACTTCGCGTAGTCCTGTGGCAATGCCTGCAGCGGGGCATGGGGCGCGTTGAACGCGACGTAAAGATGCCAGGGTTTGCCGCTTTCCCTCGCGTCGTCCAAGAACTGCAAGGCAAAGTCGACGTTTGCGACCGTGGTGTAAAAGTCTTGCGAGGGAACCTCCCATTTGTCGCCGTTGAAGCGAAACGTATTGTCTCCGCGGAAATAATTGCAGGCTCCGCTGAGATGGCCGAAGTAGCGGTCAAACCCGAAATCGGTGGGCTGTTGTTTCAGATGCCATTTTCCGGTCATCGCGGTGAAATAGCCGGAATCGCGAAGCACTTCCGCGCTCGTGACGGCATGGTTGAGCCCCGTGTCACCGGCCGCGATGCAGTACTGCCCGCTCAACAGGGACACCCGCGATGAGTGGCATTTTGCGGTGTTGTAGAACTGGGAGAATCGAAGTCCGCCGTCAGCAAGTGCATCCAAATTCGGCGTCTCGATTTCGCTGCCATAGCACCCGACGTCCGAAAACCCGAGATCATCGACCATGATCATCAGCACGTTGGGACGGTCCGCGGCGGAACGGATCGCCAGGGGAATCAACAGCAGCGTCAATGAAGTGAGAAGCGTGGTTCCGATGCGCATCGAGCATTCAGTGGTTTAGGGTGAGAGAACGGGGCAAGACGATGGAGGCAAAACGATGGGGGCAAAACGATGGGGGCAAAACGATGGGGGCAAAACGATGGGGTGGCAGTAGGGGGCTCCGAAGGTTTAGTTCCCATCGCTCTCCTTGTCTCCTTGTCTCCTTGTCTCCTTGTCTCCTTGTCTCCCTCTCTCCTTGTCTCTTTGCCCTCATCGTCTTGCCACTCTCCTGCCCTGCCAAATCCCGCTGCTGATTCCACAAACGCCCTACGTCAAGAGATCCTTAACCACGTGTGCTTCTTCGACGCCTGTCAGCCGTTGGTCCAGTCCACGAAACGGGAAGGTCAGCCGTCGGTGGTCGATCCCCAGTTGGTGCAAAATCGTGGCGTTCAAATCACGGATGTGCACGGGATCTTCGACGATGTTGTAACTGAACTCATCGGTCTGTCCGTACGCCATTCCACCCTTGATGCCTCCGCCGGCCATCCAAACACTGAAGCAGCGTGGATGGTGGTCACGGCCGTAATCGGTCGGCGTCAGTTTGCCCTGGCAAAACGTGGTGCGTCCGAATTCGCCGCCGAAGACGATCAAGGTATCGTCCAGCAATCCGCGTTGTTTGAGATCCGCAATCAGTCCCGCGGACGCCTGGTCCACATCGTAGGCTTGGCCACGCAATTTTTTGGGTAATCCGACGTGGTGGTCCCAGCCGCGGTGGAACAATTGCACGAACCGCACCCCGCGTTCGACCATCCGTCGCGCCAACAAACAGTTTCGCGCAAACGACCCGCTTTTGTGCACTTCGGGACCGTACTGGGCAAGCACATGCTCGGGCTCGTCACTCAAGTCGGTCAATTCGGGAACCGACGTTTGCATCCGAAACGCCATCTCTTGTTGAGCAATCGTGGTTTTGATTTCCGGATCACCGACTTCGTCCAAGTGTTCTCGGTTCAACTCCGAGACCAGATCCAGCATGCGTTGTCGACTCGGCGGGATCACACCGGGCGGGTTCGACAAAAACAGCACCGGGTCGCCGGACGGTTGGAACGAAACGCCCTGGTGCTTCGAGGGCAGGAACCCGGATCCCCAGAGCCGGCTGTAAAGCGCTTGCACGTTGCCGGTGCCGCCGGTCCAGAACGCAGAATTCATCACCACAAAATCGGGCAGGTTTTCATTCATGCGCCCCAGCCCGTAGCTCAGCCAAGATCCCAAACTCGCTTTGCCGGGAATCTGCGACCCGGTGCAGAAAAGCGTTTTGGCGGGGTCGTGATTGATCGCATCGGTATTCAACGATTTCACGATGCACAAATCGTCGGCGACCTTGGACAGGTGCGGCAACAACTCGCTCATCACAAGCCCGCTTTGTCCCTGCGGGGCGAACGAGAACATCGACGGCGCGACGAGTTGGGCTTTCCCCTTGGTCATCGCCGTCACTCGCTGGCCATTGCTGACGCTGGGCGGCAGCGGCTTGCCGAACTGTTGGTGCAGTTCCGGCTTGTGGTCGAACAAATCGATCTGGCTGGGTGCACCGGCCATGAACAAAAAGATCACGCGTTTGGCGCGGGCGGGAAAATGAAGTCCGCTGCCGGAGAGATCACCGCCGCCACTCGTGGCCGGATTGGCATTGGAGTGAGTCTGTGAAAGCAACGAGGCCAGCGCGGTCGCACCCAGCCCCATACCGCAGTGACGCAACAGACAGTCCTTGAGAAACCCACGCCGATGATCGGTTGGCTGATTTGTGTCCATGCTTACTCTCTCGTCTTTGTGGCATCAAGGTTCAACAGCGAGTGGACCAACATCGTCATCGCCGCCAAGTCGGTGTTCGAAGGTTCGGGACCATCGGCTGGCAGGATTGCGGGACCATCTTGCGAGATCAGTTTTTGCGAGGCATCCGGGTGGTCGCGGTAGACCGCGCGGAATTGTTCCAGTGCGTCGGTCATTCGATTCAACGCGTTTTCACTCGGGATCTTCGACGTGATTGTTTCATAGGCAATCTCGATCCGTTGGCGATCGCTCGCTTCGGTCTGCAGCAACCGCGAGGCGAGCGTCCTGGCGGCGACGAAGTATTGTTGTTCGTTCATCAGCACCAACGCTTGCAGGGGCGTGTTGGTCCGCTCCCGACGGGCCGAGCAACTCTCCCGTGTCGGCGCGTCAAAGATCGTCATTTGCGGCGGGGGTAAGCCGCGCTTCCAAAACGAATACACACTTCGCCGATAGATCTTGTCGCCTTCGTCGGGTTCAAAGACGCGCGGATACGAGTACGGCATGGCCACGATCTTCCACAGCCCTTCGGGTTGCGGCGGCTTGACGCTCTTTCCATATAGCGTCGGGTTCAGCAACCCGCTGACCGCCAACACCTGATCGCGAATCACCTCGGCGTCGTAGCGGTAACGCGAGCCGCGCGCCAGCAGCCGGTTTTGCGGATCGGCGATGAATCGTTCTTGCGGGGCGGCCGAACTCTGGCGATAGGTTTGTGAGAGAACAATCTTTCGGATCAAAGCTTTGACGTCCCAACCCGAATCGACGAATCGGTTCGTCAAGTAGTCCAGCAGTTCGGGATGGCTGGGCGGTTCACCTTGGGCGCCAAAGTCTTCCGAGGTCTTGACGATTCCCACACCAAATAATTGTTGCCAGAATCGATTGACCGCCACCCGCGCCGTCAGCGGGTTGTCCGAATCAACCAGCCACTTGGCTAAATCCATCCGCGTCTTGGTCGGCCGATCCGATTCCAGCGGTGGCAGAAAACCGGGCGTGTCCCGCGTGACGACTTCGCCGGGTTGGTCGTAATTGCCGCGAACCAGAATGTGTGCCGGGCGGACGTCCTCACGCTCCTTCATGATCAGGGTCGCGGGAATCGATTCGATCAACTGGTCACGGGACGCTTGCAGTTGCGCCAGTTGATCGCTCAGTTGCTGTTTTGTTTTTTCCGCCGCGCGATCCTGTTCTTCAGACTCGGCAGCTTGCCCCCCTTGTCCATTCGACTTCTGCTTGCGTTCGAGCTTCTTGAGACTCGATTGGACATCGGCGATCTGCTGATTTAATTGCTCCAATTCCTCGCGTTGACTTTCGCTGGGCAGTTCCAAATACGGCGGTTGAAGCCCCCGTTTAAAGTCCAGACCGCGACGGCCACCGGTTTCCGGTTCGCCGTCAAAGTTATTGAAGAACGCGTAGAACTGATAGAAGTCACGTTGCGTGATCGGGTCATACTTGTGGTCATGACAGACGGCACATTCGAGTGTCAGTCCCAGAAACGCGGTGCCGACGGCAGACACGCGGTCCACCACATTCCGCATGAAACTTTCTTCGGGCAGGGCGGTGCCGCGATCGATGATCAAGTGCAGTCGATTGAATCCGGAAGCGATCAACTGGTCCGTCGTCGGTTGTTCATAGAGGTCGCCGGCGATTTGCGCGACGGTGAATGTGTCGAAGGACAGGTTTTCGTTGAACGCGCGAATCACCCAGTCACGATAGGGAGTCATTTCGCGATAGTGATCGTGATGCAACCCGTTGGTGTCGGCAAAACGCACCAGGTCCAACCAGTAGCGCGCCATGTGTTCGCCATAGTGCGGTGATTCCAACAAGCGGTCCACCAGACTTTCGTAGGCATGTGGAGACGGGTCATTGAGGAAGGTGTGAATCTCCGACCGCGTGGGAGGCAATCCGGTCAAATCCATCGTGACGCGACGAATCAGCGTCCGTTTATCCGCCGCATCATTGGGCGTGAAGCCGCGCTCGCGGAGTTTCGCGATCACAAACTGATCGATCTCGTCTTTGGAATCGTCCGCACCGGCAATCGTCGGCGGAGTGACTTTGGCGGGTGGAGCAAACGACCAGTGTTTCTCATAGCGTGCCCCAGACTGAACCCAGCGAGTCAACAACGCGATTTGCTCTGGCGAAAGCGATTTATTCGAATCCGGCGGCGGCATCAACGTATCCGGATCATCCGAGGTGATGCGTGAAACCAATTCTGTCAAATCAACTTGCCCCGCGATATCCAATCGAACATCCGCCTGTCGGTCCTCTTCATCCGGTCCGTGGCAGAAAAAACAGGTGTCCGACAGAATCGGTCGAATCTGGTGGTTGAACGAAACGGTCTGCTCCTCCGAATCAGCCGATTCGGCCGCTCCGCACCACATCAGGCCAGTCAGCACGCAGAGGAAAATACAACAACATACTCGCATCAAAAAAATCCAATGAATCGTCACTCGGGGCCAGCTTACCGACGCTTCGTATTATAGTGCCCAATCGACTGCGGCTTCTAGATTGCCAGGCGAACCCTGGAAAATGCCAGCTGGAAGCTTGCCGGCCTGTCGATTTCTGCTCGCATGCGTCTGCGAGGGGCCGCGCGACATCCCGCCCGGATGTGTTCGGGCTACCATGATCGAGTTGACTCGGGACCATCGATCCAACCAACAGGCCCTTAAGTCGCCCCCCGCCGCACCAACCCCCATTGGATCCACCACAATGTTCGGACGAATCTGCGCTACTGTTTTGCTGGGCCTGTTTGCCATCGTGGCGTCGCCCCCATCCCATTGCAAACCTCCGAACGTCCTTCTGATTTGCGTCGACGATCTTAAGCCGACGATCGGCTGCTATGGAGATCCGGTCGCCGTCACGCCAAATATCGACGCCCTGGCAGCCCGGGGAGTGCGGTTCGACATGGCGTACTGCAATCAGGCCGTCTGCTCGCCGAGCCGTAATGCTCTGATGACCGGTTTGCGGCCTCAAACCATCGGTGTTTACGATTTGTCCACGCATTTTCGCGATGCGGCACCCGATGCGGTCACGGTCAGCCAACATTTTAAACGCAACGGTTATCTCGCCGAGGGACTCGGAAAGATCTATCACACCGGCCATGGGAATCGTGATGATGCCGATTCTTGGAGTGTCGCGTCTTGGCGTCCCAAGGCCGCTGCGTACGTCCTGGAAAAGAATTTGGCGATGAGAAAGCCGGATGCAAAAGGACGGGTGCGCGGGCCGGCAACCGAATCCGCCGATGTCTCCGACGAAACGTACTCTGATGGCCTGATCGCCGAAGAAGCGGTCCATCGTCTGGAAGTCTACAAGGAACGAACCGATCAGCCATTCTTTTTGGCCGTCGGATTCCTTAAGCCACACCTGCCCTTCATCGCACCAAAACGTTACTGGGATCTGTACGACAAACGCAACTTGCCGATGCCGAAGGTCAAGACACCGCCGCAGGATGCACCCAGTTACGCGTCGACAACGTTTGGTGAACTTCGCAACTATAGCGATATGCCGGCCCGGGGCGAGATCGACGAAGCCACCACACGTCATTTGATTCACGGCTACTACGCTGCAACCAGCTACGCCGATGCGCAAATCGGCAAGTTGCTCCGTGCCCTCGATCAGTTGAGTCTCGCCGATGAAACCATCGTGGTGCTGTGGGGGGACCACGGCTGGCATCTGGGTGACCATGGCATGTGGTGCAAGCACACAAACTATGAGCAAGCGGCGCGCATTCCGATCATCGTTTCAGCGCCGGGCGGTGTCCGCGGTGCGGCGACCCAGGCCATGATTGAAACCGTTGACCTGTATCCGACACTGACCGAGTTGGCGGGATTACCGACGCCGGCCGGGTTGGATGGTCAGAGTTTTGCGGATGTCATCCGAAACGCCGACGCGACCGCAAGAGACTTTGTCACGCACGTCTATCCGCGCGGCGGTCGACTCGGACGTGCCATTCGCAACAGCCGTTATCGAATGGTGGAGTGGAAGGTGGTAGCAGGACCACGCGAAGAAGCCGAGATCGAACTCTATGACTACCAGGTCGATCCCTTGGAAACAGAGAACATCGCCGCGACATCGGCTGCGATCGTCGCGCAGCTGCGCGACAAATTGGACCGGCAGCCCGAAGCCAAGCCACAGTGGAAGCGGCGGAAATAGCAGCCGTAGCAACGGCCACACTCGAGGGCGGTCCGCCGGTTTCGGTCACTCCGGCGATGCGCTGACCGCGACGAACATTCGATGCGCCACCCAGTCCGGTTCTAAATCGACACGCCAGATCAGTTTGTCGATCGGCGCGCCCTGAGCGTCGATGCTGGGCAATCGGTTCAGCGGCACCAACGCGGATGCCTGGTCCGGCATCGTCGCAAAACGCGAAACGAACGCCTCCAGCGTCAGCCGGGCGATCCGCCCACCGACGTTTTGAAACTCCTGAAGCTCGGCGGACGACTGCGCGTCTGCGGCGGATAAGTCCAATGGGCCATGGGAATCATCGAGCAATAAGCAATCATGCAGTTCCGACACGTACGCATGGATCGGAAACGAGGCCGGCACGCTCGTGTAATGACGAGGGTCCTGCGGAACGATCGTCACTTTGGCTGTCGGCGCAAGCCGCACCGTCGACTCGTCTTGCATCTTCATGCCCAACATCGACTTTGCATCGCCGACGATCCAGCTGGCAGGGGACGAGAGTACTCCGGGTGTGAGCACCCGCGACCGTGTCGATTGCGGCCCGTAGATCGCCGGTGCCACCGTCGTCTCCGGCGTTTCGTCACGATTCAATCGGTTCGACGCCAAGGGGTAACCCCCTGACGCGTGTTGGACCTGCTGCGACGCATAGCGTTGCATCCAACGCGTCGGTTCCACCGTTGCGCTGGAATACCGCTTGACGTGTTCGGCCAGCGGGGCATGCTTGGCAGCGAGTTGTTCGACGGCAGTCACGACACTCGCGTCCAGCGAACCGACCAGCCGTCGGTCGAGCTTGGACAAGGCGCGGAGAACGTTCGGATACAACGTGGCAAGCTGATCTGCAGGAGTCGACTGGGCGGTGGAGTTCAAGACGTTGACAATCGCCGCGTTGCCCGTCGCTTCGATTTGATCCATGGTTTGTTGAAACGGTTGGGCGGTCGTTTGGACATCCCCGTCATTGAACGCCCATGCGGTTGCAACGCTGCGTGTGACCGCGGCCGACGCATTGCCCCACAGCACCGTGATGTATTCGATCGCCTCGGCCGCATCGCCGCTTTTGCCGTCGCCCAGTGCCACCGTGGGCGATTGCTTCAGCTCCGATGCCACGCGAGTCGATTCGGACTTCAGCACGTCGACGGCTTCGGCGTACGTTTGGATCTTGGCGATCGCTCTCGCTTGATAGTCTTTGCGGCGCTCGCGATTGAGCCGATTCAAAATGTCCTGGTACGGCACGTTGACTTCATTCTGAAACGGCCTGCTCACGGAGCTGTTGAGATAAAAAACACTCGAAAGCTGTTTCAAGAGCAACGGTTGGATTTGCCGTTCGGCTTCGGCGAGCTTTCCCTGGCCGGCCAGTTCCGCGGCACGGGCCATCGTCTTCTGTCGGTTCGCGGTTTGGTTCTGCAGCACCGCGAGTTCTTTGGGCTGGAACTCGATCAGCCGTGGGGCAAAAACTTGCATCGCCTTGTGGAGCATCGCAAATTTCTGCTTCAGGTCCGCGCCGGCAGGTTCGCCCATCGCCATGAGGTGATCGGCGTACCAAATGCCGCGATAGACGTCGGGATAAATCCTGGAAAGTTGTTGATGCGGAAAGCGTCGTCCGGCGTTGGCCGCTTCGGTGCTGCGGATCACCAACTCCTCCCACTCGGCGAACTTGGCGTACATCGCCTGGATTTGTTTTTCAGCACCCTGAATCGTGTTGTGCGCCTGGAGGGGCTTTTCGGGATCCTGGGTGCTCGGGTTGGCGTGAGCACCCGCGGTGAACCCGCCGGCCAGACCAACCGCGATAATCAACGCTCCAACGCTTCGCTGCCATTGCCGGATCGGGGAGTGTTTCTGTTTCATCGCTCAGTTCCCCTCCACGACGGCCAGGATTTCACCACCGGCAATCTCCAGCGGTTGATCGTCTGAACCGATCAGCGTGCACGGCTCGATCGTCGCCGTCATCGTTTTTTCCTGCATGTTCATCGACCCGAAGGTGACCGAGACCGGGCGACCGATTTCATTCCGCGCGATCGCCGCCCCCGCCTTGGGTTCGATAAACAGATTGCACGGCAGCGACTTCCCGGCGAGCAACGCCACCGTTTCAACCGTTGTGGTGCAGTGCAGAAAGACGGCCGGAGCAGAGGTGTGCTCGGCCCCGGGCGGATAGCTGGTGATTTGCAGCGAGTTCTTCCGACCGTCGCCAACCACATGCATCGTGACGACGGCTTGATCGATTTCAATCGGCTCGGCAGTCTTGATCACCATCTTGCCTGTTTCCGGCAGTTCCTCCTTGGCCGTTTCAACCAACGCATCGGTCATCTTCTTGCTCTCCTTGACCAGGTTCTCGCCTTCCTTTTGAACCGAGTCGGCTAGATCCTTGAGTTTCTCTTTGGAGCACGCCGACAGAGCCGGTACGCAGAGCAACAGCAGTAGCAACGTGGCGCGGCGAGCCGGTCCGCACGCAGCGATGGGATTGGCAACCCAGGTCGAACCGTGACGGCGGTGGGCAGACTTGACGTTCATGAAATGCACCGGGGGAATCAAGCAGCGTCTGAGCACATGCCGGGCGTCCCGTTCGCTATGCGGCAAACGGAAGTGACCCGGGAAAAACGCCCCAAAGAAAAGTGTTCCTAACAGATTAGCAGAAACGGACGGTGCTTGGATTCTTGAACGCCTCGGTCGATGCCGCCGCCGAGTTGACGTGATTCCGCCGTGATGCTTTTACAAGCAGCGGAGTTCGGTACCGACACGCAGCAGCAAGCGTCCGTTGGCATACGCGGGCGTCGCCCCGACCGGTCCGCCCAAATTAATTTCGCTCAGTTTTTCAAATTGTCGCGCCGCACGGAATACCGTCGCCTCGCCGTTCAAGTTGATGACCAGGACCTTATCCCCCAATAGAATCGGCGACGCGCTGAACGTCCCGCCGATACGACTGGTCCACTGGACATCGCCGGTGGCCACATCAAAGCACGACGCAATGCCCTTGTCGTCGATGGAGAACAGCATCCCGTCGTGCACGATCGAGGTCGGCACGTAAGGGGCGGCCTTTTCAATCCGGTAAACCTCTTGCGGCGTGTCCGAATCGTTTGCGGGCATCCGCACAGCGACCAGATGGTTGCCGCCGCCGCCACTGCCGCTCGATCCGATCGCCAAGTCACCGGCGACGATCGGCGAACTGACACAACGCATCTTGAACACCGGCAGTCGCCAAAGCATCTTGCCGGTTTCAAGCGACAACGCATAAATGCCGTCTCCCGTGTTGGCACAGATCACTTCGCCGTCGCGGATCACCGGTGTGCCGTAACAAACACGCGTCGAGGTGACGGGCGTTTGCCAAATCGTTTCGCCGGTCGAACGATTGACCGCGATGATACGACTGGTGCCGGGCTGGCCGCTTTCGACCCGTTCGGCCTGTTGTGAAAAATTCAGCACCACGATGTCGCCGTGCACGGTGGGCGAGACGCCGAACCCGTGCTGGCTTTGCGCCACGCCGAAGTCACGCTGCCAAATCTCGTTGCCTTGATGGTCCAAACATCTCAGCCACGTGTGCTGGCGATCGCTGTGCGCGATGTAGACGTATTGGCCATCGGTCGCCGGCGTGCTCGACGCAAGTGTGTTTCGGTTGTGCAGATGATTTTTCGCTTGAGGAAACTCTCGCGACCAGTTGACTTTGCCGGACTGCAGATTGAACGACATCAATCGAATCGCCTGCTTGGCCGGCGACATCGAGAGCAGATAAACGCGTCCGTTTTGAATCGCCATCGAGCCGACGTCCCGTGTCTTCAAATCGACGGTCCAGCGATACGCTTGCTTGTCCCAGCGATCGGGAAGTTTCGCCTCAGGCAGCACTCCGGCGATCTCCAGGCCATGAAAGCCGGGCCAGTCGTCGGCGTGCGCGGGCGCGACGCTGCAAACGAGGGCCAATCCGAAGAGGCCGGCGAGGACGTGTTTGGCAAGACGGCGGGGCGACTGATCGCCGTCAGAGGCGACCAGGGAAAGCGGAAAGGCTGGCATGGAGGGACCGTTCGGTGGGACAGGGTGGCAGGAAGGCCGAGTGGATGGAACCTGATTTTAACCAGAATTTCCGTCCAGCGGGCAACCCTGGGAGACATCTTCTGCGAAATCCTTGACCGACGACCGCGGTCGCCAATGGTGCCAATCGTCGGGTCGATGCAACGGCGTTAACGCCGAAACAAGCCGTATTTGACGATGCACCACAACGCCCCGACCCCGTCCCGCCAACCGATCTTCTTGCCCTCGTCGTACCAGCGGTGCTGATAGCGGATCGGCCGCTCGGTAAAACGCAGCCCCAGCCGCGCCAGCCTTGCGGTCAATTCAATCTCGATCCCGAATCGACACTCCTGCAAGTCAGGCATGATCTTCTGCAGGTGCTTCCGCGGGACCATCTTGTAACAGGTCTCCACATCACTCAAGCGAATGCCGATGGCGATACTTGCCAACAGCGTGATCAACCCGTTGACCGTCTGGTGCCACCAGGGGGAAAGCTGGCGATCGTAGTGACCGTAACGGGTCCCGTACGCCACGTCAGCCTCTCCGGCGATCAGCGGTTGCAGCAGGTAGCGAAAATCAGACGGGTCGTATTCACGGTCCGCGTCTTGAATCACCACGATGTCTCCGGTGGCTTGTTCAAAGCCGCTGCGAATCGCCGCGCCCTTGCCACGGTTGCTTTCGTGCGCGATCACGAGGACGTCAGGATCGTGCTCGAGTGTCGACATCGCTTCGAGCGTTCCGTCCTTGCTGCCGTCATCGATCAAAATGATCTGCATCGGCAAGCCGGTCGCGCGAAGACGATCCACGACCGAAGTGACCGTCCCGCTTTCGTTGAACACCGGAACGACAACCGACAACAAGAATCCTTCGGGGAGTTCAAAGATGGCGAGTTTACGACAGGCGTCTCTCCCAAGTTCGGCGTGCATCCGGCGAACATACTCGGTCCCCCAAAACGAGCCGTCATTGGGTTCGCCATCGGTATCGTCCGAAGCGACCACGTCTAACCGGTTGGGTGGATCGATCGGTGATTCATCGGCGGGATCGTGCATGAAGTTGACTGAGAAACGCGAAGCAAACCGGACAGCTTGAGCAATGTTAGTCGATCCAACGAAGCTTCGCACTGACTCATTGACCAAGCCATTGAAATGAAAGTGGTCACTAGGATTTCAATCTGTGTCGCGCACAACACGAATCAACATCAGCGACTTTGGGTTGCATCCGCTTCGAAAAAAAAATCGATCTGTTTCGTCTCGTAATTCGCGAGACTTTCAACAAGTCTGCTTCACTACACTGCACAGACGTCAAACTTTGTTGTTGACATTCCAATCGAAGGTCGCCACATTTCTCTGACGCTCACGTTGTGGAAAAGTTGTTCGCGGCGTGACGTTTGCTTTTTGACTTTTCACCACTTGCACAGGAGACGTTTTGTCGTGACTCGACAAAGACGTTTGCGAAATCTGATTTCGCTTTGTGCTACCAACCTTAGCCATTGTTGCTTAGCTACTGTCGCTTCGCCATGGTGCGGTCGCTACGGCCTGCCGACAGCGAAGTTCCGGCGCCTCCAACGGGACGCCCCCTTCACGTTTCATTACCCACCTCGAACGATGGCGCATAAGACAATCATCTGAAGTTGACGAAGGACGCGTTTGCTTCGGAGCAGCCTCACTGGATGTGGAGGCTGTTGATTCCTGGAAGACGGCACCGAAAGGGATAGCCGGCAAGTCAGACCCCGGATTTGCGACAGGGAACGTAACTTCCAATTTTGTCATTGATAATCTGTCGTCCGGATTTCGGCTCAGGATGTGCCGTCCCGGAAGGCAAAATGACAAAAACTGGGCCGACCCTCATGGAAGAGGGAAGGCCTTTTTTTATGCGCCGACCCCGGTCAGGATCGGCACACCCGCGTGAATCACGCTCGACCAAAGAGGTCGTGCAGTTTTTTAAAGTCACCCTCGTGGTAGGAGGTCGAGCGCAGCGAGGGGAGGTCGAGCGGTGCATCACCCCTTTCGCTCCAGTGTGATCCGATCCCGTCAACGCACCAAGGCAAGCTGTCGCTTCGCTCCGTTTGGCTCTCCCAGGGAACATGGGTGTCGATCCATCTGTTGGACGTCAGAACTGTTCTGAGTGGATGGTTTCGGCCAACGCCCGTTTCCAGCCATCGCCTGGGTTGCACAAAATCGCCGTCTCGCGCCACCGCTAAATTTCTGCCGAATCGATTCTGCGATGGGCCATCGATGAGCATGGAGCGGTTGGGCATCAAAAACACGCTTGACATCAGCCGATTCGCGCAAGCGTTCGGGCCTCGGCAACCGCGAAGGGCCCGTAGCACGAAGGGCCCGTAGGCTGGCGCCAAACGGCTGATCCCAAGAAGCCCCCCAGGGAATTGAAACCGCCAAAATCCTTCGAATGAATGCAGGTTTCAACGGAGAGATTTTGCGCAGCCCATCCATCTCCTAAGGTCCGCTTCGATATTGGCACGATGCCCTGGGATGCGAGCCAGTCGGCCGGCGTTTACTCCAGTTCTTCTTTGGCCTTCGCTTCAAAATCGCCCGCGACCGCCTTGACCAGTTGGTCCCAGTCGATGTATTTGCGAATCGCGTCATTAACGCTTTCAACGCTGGCCGATTCGATGCGTTCGTCGTGTTCGGCGGCCGCTTCCATGGTTCGATCCAAGAACATCGTCTGGATCAATTCACTCGCCAGCGATCCGTCATTGGCTCGGCGGACCCGCTCGGCTTGCAGGTAAGCCGACTTTGCCTTGGCCAATTCGTCTTCCGTCACGCCGTCCTTTCTTAATCGTTCGATCTCTTCACGCATCACTTCCATCAAACGGTCTTTGTTTTCCGGATTCGTGATCGCGTAGATCGTCATATCAACCCGGTCGTCTTTGGCTCGCGCGCTCAAGCCGCTTCGCACCGTGTACGACAGGCCCTCTTGTTGCCGGACGCGATCGGCCAAGCGGCTGCTGAGTCCCCCGCCGCCCAGGATGAAGTTGCCTAACACGAGCGGTGCGTAGGCCGAATCGGTGTCGGCCAGATTCATCTGTAGCGACGAGTAGAAGAACGCGTTGGCTTTGTCCGGCGTATCGAGCGTCGTAAGCGAACCTTCCGCATCGGCGTTCGCCGGGCGGTCGACACGGACGTAGGGAACATCCGATTCCCAGCCGGCAAGCATTTCTTCGACTTGAGACTTTACTTCGTCGGCATCGAAATCGCCCACGACGGACAGTTCGCCGATGTTTCCGCCGACCAACTCGTTGAACAACGACTGGACCTGTTCGATTGTTACAGACTGGTACATTTCGATTTCTTCGTCCAACGTTTGGACGTAGCGAATGTCATCTTTACCGTAGGGTGAGATTGCTCGCTTGACTGCTCGGGCGGCCACCGCGGTCGGCTCGCTCGCGCTTTGTTGCAAGCCCGTGACGACTTGGCGTTTGATCACTTCCAATTCTTCGCCACTGAGCCGCGGGTGTCGAAGGACATCGCCGATCAGGGCGATCACTTCGGTCAGGTATTCGCGTTTGGTCTTCAGCGACAGTTGCAGCAATCCGGGGGTGCTGTAGAGCTGCATGTCGGCTCGCAGTCGTGTCAGTTCATCTTGCAGGGCCTGGTAATCGAGCGACTCGGTACCACGCGCCATCAAGATGCCCAGCAGTTCGACAGCGCCCAATCGATCGATCATCGTTTCGGCGGTCCCGAAACGAAGCGTCAGGTACAAGGAAACTGATCCCCCACGGGTCTGTTTGGGCAGCAGGGCGTATTCGATTCCATTGTCGAGCGTTCCGCGCAGCGTCCGCGCTTCGATCATCATGGGATCGGGCTCGAATTGCTCGCCGGCCTGAATCACTTCGCGCCCCTTGTAGTCCTTCAGTTTGGCCAGCAGATCCGGCGACTCAGGGATTTGAACGCGCTGGGCATCATCGCTGGGGATGAACAGCCCGACTGTGCGGTTGTTTCGGACCAAGTACTTCTGGGCGGCCGCTTGGACCTTTTCCGCATTGAGTTCTTCCACGATGTCGCGGAACAGGAAGTAGAGTCGCCAGTCGCCTTGAGCGGCCCATTCGCTCAGCGAGACGGCCAGTTTGTCGGTATTGGCCGCTTCCAGTTCGCGTTGCTTCAGGATCTGCTGCTTGGCACGCTCGACTTCTTGTTCGGTGATCGGGTTCTCTGAGAACGAATCCTCCAAGATCGAGATCAGTTTGACGCGAGCGTCTTCGATCGAGTGGTCTTCCGGGACTTCGGCGATCGCCATCAACAAGCCCGGTTCGGCGAACGCGTAGGCGAGTGAGTACACGTTGCTGGCGACCTTGGTTTCGACAAGGTTCTTGTAAAGTCTGCCGCTCGGCTCGTCGCCCAGCACGATCGACAGGGCTTTGACGGCGGCGAAGTCGGGGTGGCTGCCCGAGGGGATGTGGTAGGCGGCTCCGACCAGTTGGACGTCGCCGACGCGTCGCAGCACCACGGTTCGCTCACCATCCTGTGGCGGTTCGGTGGTGTAGGTCGGGTCGATCGGGATGTCCGGCGCGATGAGCCCGCCAAAGGAATCGCCGATCATTTCGATCGCTTTGGCCTCGTCAAACTTCCCCGCAACGATCAATAGAATGTTGTCGGGACGATAGTACTTGCGGTAGAAACGGCGCAGGTTCACCACCGGCACCCGTTCGATGTCACTGCGGTTGCCGATCGTCGATTGCCCGTAGTTGTGCCAATCGTAGGCTGCCGACTGGATTCGCTGCATCAGGACCCGGAACGGCGAGTTCTCACCCCGCTCGAACTCATTGCGAACCACGGTCATTTCGCTTTCCAGGTCTTCGCCCTTGATGAAGCTATTCATCAATCGGTCGGCTTCCAGCGACAACGCGAATTGCAAGTTGTCTTCGCTGGCCGGCAAGGTCTCGTAGTAATTGGTGCGGTCGACCCACGTGGTGCCGTTGAAATTGGCGCCTCGCTCGGTCAGGTCCTTGGGGATCGAGGGGTGCGCCGGGGTCCCCTTGAAGAGCATGTGCTCGAGTAAGTGCGCCATGCCCGCTTCGCCGTAACCCTCGTGGCGGGAGCCGACAAAGACTGTCATATTGACCGTCACGACCTCCTTGCTGTCGTCGGGGAATAGCAGCACGCGGACGCCGTTTGCGAGCTTGTATTCTGAGATGCCTTCGATTTCGGTGACTTTCATCAGTTCCTTGGGTGATTGATCACCGTCATTTTCGTTGGTTTGGGGCGATGTTTCGCTGGTCGCACTTTCTTGCCCGGCCGCCGGGACGGACAACAGGGACAGTGCGACAACACAGGATGCTGCGATGGGGCAGATGATTCGCTTCACTTTCAAACTCCGTCTTTTCCAGTTTTCGTGGGACCGGCATGTCGCGATCGCATTGAAATGTCAGTGGCAGTATTGTATCGAAGGCACCGCCCGGACATAGCTGGGGCAGCGTCGGGTCGCCGCAGCGGCGGACCGATCGCGAAAACCGCGGGCGGAGAATGCGTGCCGGGGTCGGCCGCTGCCGGACGTTGGTGAACTGGGGCAACTCCCGCAAAGGAAAAAACAATGGAATCAGAGTCTCAGAACGATTGGGTCGATGTGGCCGGTGCCGCTGATCTTGCCGTCGGCCAGGCGATGGAGGTCGTGGTGGGGGAGCACGTGATCGCCATCTTCCGCGACGCCGATTCCCTCTACGCACTCGACGGCCTGTGTGCCCATCAAGGCGGCCCGGTCGCCAAAGGCGAACTCTCAAAAACCGATGCCGGCAAGACATGCGTGACCTGTCCGTGGCATGGCTGGCAATACGAACTGGCCACCGGAATCCAGACCGTCAACCGCCAACCGCTGCAACGCACCTTCCCGGTACGAGAGAAAGACGGCCGCGTGCAAGTTCAGATCTGAACCCGCCCCTTCAACCACCTCGGCCGATCGAATGAAACTCTATAAGAGGCGAAAACGGGTGAGACACAACAGGCACGGGCATCAACCGTTGTTGTCTCGGCTTTCGCCGGATACCGTTAAGTTAAGCGTGGTTTGCTCAGGTCGGGGCCCGTAGGCTCGCGCCAAACGGCTGATATTCGTTTGACATCAGCCGGTTCGCGCCAGCGTCCGGGCCTCCCCGTCGAGCTTAACTTAGCGGTATTGGGCTAAAGCCTGCACACCAACACGTATGCCCGCACCATTCGGGTCGGGCACCCTCAGTTTAGAAGTTAACGGCGGTGTCTACATCGACCAGCACTCGAAAAAAAATTGTTTCCCGCATTCAGGGGCTCGGACGTTTTCTCGCAGGTCTTTTTCGTCCGGAACCTCTTCCGGTCGCTACCACCAGGCCGACACCGAGCAAGACCAAAGTCGGTCAGCAAGGACGTCAATTAATCATCGATTGCAAAAGTATTGCGACGCCGATGAACTGCGTGCCAGAGACCTTAGAAGCGGACGGTAAGAACGGAGCGACGCTCGTAGAGAACGTGGGGTTGGGTGATGCCCGGAGGGCAGACACAGTGTCTGCCGGCGGCGTGAGCCGCCGGGTGAAAGTCTTCACTGACGCTACAGCCCTGAAAGGGCGACACAGTTCATGGTGTGGCCACGCCCCGGCGCGCACTGCGCCGGCCCTCTCTGGCGTTTGCTTGCTGCGCAAACGCCGTCTCTCCCAGGGGGAGAGAATCTCGCGTGCATCCCTTGGGAAGCGTCTCCCGCATGAAAAGGTTGCATCGTGACCGCAAATGGCTGACAATGGCGGTCCCTCCCCCCCGCCCCCGCCTTTGCGACGCTGCCGCAGTGACCCCACACCGAATCACCGCCGCCGTTTTCTTTCTGTCCTGGGCCATCGTTCTCGGCAGCCCGGCGCCGGCGGACAACCAACTGGAATTCTTCGAAAAGAAGATCCGTCCGGTGCTGGTCAAGCACTGTTACCAATGCCACTCCGCGGACTCAGAAGAACTGGGAGGAAAGCTTCGGGTGGACAATCGCCAGTCGATGCTGGCCGGCGGTGAATCCGGTCCGGTGTTGTTGGCCGGCAGCCCGGACGAAAGTCTGATCATCCAAGCGCTGCGTTACGACGGACTGGAGATGCCGCCGGAGGAACCGCTGCCGGCAACGATCATCAAGGATTTCGAAACATGGGTTTCCCTCGGTGCGGTCGATCCCCGGGATCAGCCCCTCCCCGACGCATCGTCGCGCGTCGAGCCCAACGCGACCGATGATGAGTCGTTGTGGTCCTTCGTCCCCCGACAGGATCCGCCCGTGCCATCGGTCAACGATTCCGATTGGCCTCGCGATTCGATCGACCGTTTCATTTTGTCGTCGATGCGGCAGGCCGGACTGCAGCCGACCGACGACGCCGACCCCCGCACTCTCGTTCGTCGACTGTACCACGACTTGATCGGTCTCCGACCGACGCAAGCTGACATCGAAGCGTTCCTGGTCGACTTCGATCGCCATGGCGTCGAGGCGACGGCGCGTCTGGTGGATCGCCTGTTGAACAGTCCCCAGTACGGGGTTCGCTGGGGCCGGCACTGGTTGGACGTGGCCCGCTACGGGGAATCCAACGGCGACGACGGGCTGGGACGCAATGCGACGTTCCCCAACGCCTGGCGGTACCGCGACTATGTGATCGAATCGTTGAATCAAGACGTACCCTATAACCGGTTTCTGACCGAACAAATCGCCGGGGACCTGTTGCCCGCGGCTACGGCCGGGCAGCGGAACCGGCAACTGATCGCCACCGGTTTCTTGGCGATCGGGTCCAAACCGGCCGTCGCGATGAACAAGAACTTTGCGATGGATGTCGTCGACGACCAAATTAACGTCGTCTGCACCGGTGTGCTCGGGCTGAGCGTCGCGTGTGCCCGATGTCATGACCACAAACACGATCCGATTCCGACCAAAGACTACTACGCCCTGGCGGGAATTTTTCGAAGCACCGAGACGCTCTACGGCGCCGCCGGCAACGAGAAACTGACTGCGCCGCCGACGCCGCTGCATGAGTTGCACGCTGATCTGCAAGCAACCCGCAAGCAGCCCGACCGCACGTCGTCACCAAAACTGCCTGCCGCCTACTCGGAATTCATCGACGCGCTCCAACCGGAACTTCACGCGACGCTGGATTCGAAACCGGACGCGCTTTCGCTATCGCGTGAAGCCACTTTCTCGGCGGAAACCTTTGCCGAAGTGAACGACACACGCTTCACCGGCCGGTTCGACCAACCAACTGAATCGTACTCCGTTTCGTTTTGGTTCCGAAACACCGTCAACAATGACGCGCGACCGATCACGGCGTACTTGTTTTCCCGCGCCGCCTTGGATGACAAGACGTTGCCCGGGGATCATCTGGGGATCGGCGGCAAGCATGACAAGTCGCGTTCAGGAAAACTGTTCGTGTTCAATGGCAACGTCAAGAAAACATCGATCGTCGGATCCACGGTGATCCCCCGCAACAGCTGGAATCATGTCGCGTTGGTGCGGGCGGGCAACCAAGTCAAAGTGTTCCTCAATGGCCGACTCGAAATCGCCAGTGAAATCGAGGCGACCTTTGCAACGTCCCTCGACTATTGCCTGGCCGCCCGCAGTGACACGTTTGCGCCGCTGACGGGAAACATCGGCCAGTTCACGCTGCTGTCTCGGGCGTTGACCGATCAGGAAGCCATCGCGTTGCATCAGGCGTCCGGCCAGCCCGTCGGCGTGCGTCCGTCTTCGCCGCTGGGGTTTGCGATGGGCGTTCGCGAAAAGGCGAAACCGACCGATTGCAAGATCCACATCAACGGCGAGGGCACCAAACTCGGCCCCTCCGTGACGCGAGGTGTTTTGACGGCCTATCGAAACGTCAGCGAAGACGGCTTCAACGACATCTCGATCACGATCGGCACCGACCGTAGCGGCCGCGCGGAACTGGCCGAGTGGCTGACGCACCCCGACCACCCGCAAACCGCCCGCGTCATCGTCAACCGAATTTGGATGCATCTGTTCGGCCGCGGCATCGTCACCACGCCCGATGACTTTGGTGTGTATGGTGCCCGCCCGTCGCACCCCGAGTTGTTGGACCACTTGGCCAACCGATTCGTCCGCGAGGGTTGGTCGATCAAGCGGATCATCCGGGCGATGGTGTTGTCGCGAACGTACGGGCTGAGCAGCCTGGCCGACTCCGGGATGACCGAACAGGACCCGGAAAACATCTGGTTGTCGCGACATGCTCGCAAACGGCTGGATGCGGAATCGCTGCGAGACGGCATGCTGCAAGCGAGTGGCCGGCTGGACTACGGCCCGGGACAAGGGTCCGCGATCGAAACGTTGGACACGTTGATCAACTGGCCGCCGGGCGCCTCGACTGACCTGCACCGCCAGTCCTCTCACCGCAGCGTTTACCTTTGCATGCTGCGCCACGCGCCTCCCCAAGAACTGGCCGCGTTTGATCTTCCCGATGGAGTCAGCGTGCGGGGAAAACGCGATGTCACGACCTTGCCGACGCAATCGCTGTTCTTGATCAACAGCGTGTTTGCGGTGGAACAATCGCGTGAATTGGCCCGCCGGGTGCTCGATGATGACCTGCGCGACGACGGGGATCGGCTGCGGGCCATTTTTTCCGCCGTGCTGGGGCGACACCCCAGCGAATCGGAGCGGGATCGATCCTTCGCGTATCTGCGCAGCACCGAAGCCACACTCGCCGGCGGCGGCCAAGACCGGGACCGATGCCGAGTGCACGCCTGGGCCAGTCTCGCCCAGGCCTTGATGACGACCAACGAATTCCGTTACGTGGATTGAGAGAGCCGCCATGATTTCACGTCGATCCATGCTGCAAACCGCTTCCTGTGGGTTTGGCTTTCTGTCCCTGCAAGCGTTGTTGCAGCAGTCGGCCGGCGCGTCCACCGCGGGGACGACACCCCAACTGGCACGTGCCAAGCGTGTCATCTTCCTCTGCATGAGCGGCGGTCCGGCGCAAATGGACACGTTCGATTACAAACCACAAACGGGAAACAAAAAACATCCGGGATCGGTCTTCGAGTTCCAACAGCGCGGCGAAAGCGGGTTGTGGGTGTCCGAGTTGATGCCCGAAACGGCCAAACACGCCGACCGTTTGTGCGTCATCAACGGGATGTATTGTGACACCGGAAACCACGCCCAATCGTTCCTGCAACTCCACACCGGTGAGAAACTGCGAAAGCGTCCGAGCATGGGCTCGTGGATCTCGTACGGGCTGGGCAGCGAGAACACAGACCTGCCCAGTTTCGTCAGCTTGAACGCGGCCAAACCGTCGGTCTACTCCAGCGAGTTCCTGCCCACGGAGTTCGCCGGCACACCGATCGGCACCAATGGCGAAGACATGTCGTTGGCGACCATCCGCGACATCTCGGGGAACCATTTGCCGGCCGAAGTCAAACGCAGCCAACTCGACTTCGTGCAATCGATGAACCGGGACCACTTGTCCGACCGAAACGGCGACGCGGCGCTCGAAGGCGTGATCGAATCGATGGAGCTTGCCTTTCGAATGCAAGCCGCGGCGCCGGAACTGCTCGATCTGAGCAACGAAACCGAAGCGACGTTGCGTCGCTACCGCGTGGGCAAAAAGTTATCGGTCGGTACCTGCCGACCAACCGACTTCGGCCGCCAATGTTTGTTGGCGCGGCGATTGGCCGAAGCCGGAGTGCGTTTCATCGAAGTCAACCATGGCGGCTGGGACCAGCACAAGAATCACCGCCGTGACTTGACGGCGAATTGCGAAACCGTGGACGCGCCGATCGCCGCCTTGCTGGAAGACCTGGCCGCACGGGGGTTGCTCGACGACACCTTGCTGGTCTGGGGTGGTGAATTCGGTCGCCCGGGATTGGTTCCCGATGACGGCAAAGACGAAACCGGACACAACTCAAAAGGGTTCACGTTCTGGCTGGCCGGCGGCGGCGTCAAGGCAGGACACGTGCACGGCCGAACCAGCGAAACGGGTGATCGGGCGGTCGAAGGCAAAGTCCACTTTCGAGACCTGCATGCCACCATCCTGCATCTCATGGGGTTGCGGCACGATCAACTGACCTATCACCACGGCGGACGAACGCATCGGCTGACCGGTCCCGAAGAAGCCAACGTCGTCCACGAGTTGTTCGCATGAGACAAGCGGCGTTTCAATTCGCAGCGGGCGTTTCAAACACGGATCTCGTCGGCCTGCTGCGAAGTTTCCCGGCCGCCTGCGTTGTCCTGCTGTTCGCGATGGCGTCCGGCGTCACGGCCACCCCGCCGATGTTCGAAGACGCCGTCGAAGCGGTGTTGGCAAAGAAATGCGGCAAGTGCCATAGCGCCGAAGTACAAAAGGGCGAACTCGATCTGTCGTCGATGAGCGGCGTGCGTCGGGGCGGTGAGTCCGGTGATCCACTGCTCGCCGAATCGATCGAAGAAAGTCGACTGTGGTCGGTGATCGCCGACGGGGAAATGCCGCCCGACGGCGAACCGCCGCTGGACGCCAACGAACGAAAATCCATTCACACCTGGATCGAAGCCGGCGGTCATTCAAAAGTCGCGGCCG
This sequence comes from Rhodopirellula sp. SM50, assembly GCF_002289565.1. Classification (GTDB taxonomy): domain Bacteria; phylum Planctomycetota; class Planctomycetia; order Pirellulales; family Pirellulaceae; genus Stieleria. The sequence goes on from NZ_NTFY01000001.1 coordinate 69,303, forward strand.
AATCGAATCCCGAAACCGTCGACACGCACGACGTCCTGCCGATCATTTTGCTCCGTTGCAACACCTGTCATGGACCGCGAATCCGACAAGCCGGCGTCGACCTTCGCAGCCGCGCGACCATGATCGCCGGTGGCAAAAACGGACCGGCCATGATCCCCGGCGACGCCGATGCGAGCCCGATGATCCGGCGCATCGAAAGCCATGCCTGTCCGCCCAGTGAGTCTCTGTTGAAGTTTTTCGTGCGGCGTCCGACCAACGCCGAGGTGCAGACCTTGCGGCAATGGATCGACGCCGGTGCGCCGCGGGCCGGTGCAAGCGAAGCCGCGGATCCCGAGCCCTCCAGCCGTGCGGTCGCCGACGAAGACCGACAACACTGGTCATTCCAGCCACCGGTCGCGACAACCCGATTCCATTCGATTGACGCATTCATCCTCGATCGGCTTGCCGAGAACGACCTCTCACTCGCTCCCACCGCGGATCGCGACACATTGATTCGACGTGCCCACATCGATTTGATCGGCCTGCCGCCCAGCCCGGACGAGTACCTGTCCTGGCGCGATTCGGACGACCCGAATTGGTACGCCCAGATGATCGATCGGTTGCTCGCGTCGAATCACTACGGGGAGCGATGGGGCCGCTATTGGTTGGATCTGGCCGGCTACGCGGATTCCGAAGGCGGCATCTCCGCCGACCCGATTCGCAAGGTCGCATGGAAATACCGCGACTACGTCATCCGGGCGTTCAACGACGACAAGCCCTACGACCAATTCCTACTGGAGCAACTCGCCGGTGACGAACTGGTCGACTACCAAAACGCCGACACCATCACCGATGCCATCGTCGACCAACTGATCGCCACCGGATTCCTGCGGATGGGAATCGACGAGACCGGGTCGCGGACGATGAACTTCGTCCCCGAGCGGCTGAAAGTCATTAGCGACGCAATCACCGTCGTCAGCGAAGGGCTGATGGGTTTGACGATGGAATGTGCGCGTTGCCATTCGCACAAGTACGACCCGATTCCCCATCGCGACTACTACCGACTCAAGGCGGTGTTCCAAGGCGCGCTGGACGAACATGACTGGGACAGCTTCAAGACACGGACACTGAACGTCGCCACACCCGAGCACCGGCGCAAGGTCGCCGAAAAAAATCCACCGCTGGAAAAACAAATCAAACAACTGCAAAGCCGACAAAAACAATGGACGGCCGACTTGCAGTTGCAACTGTTGCGCGATCACTATCCCGACCAATCCGAAGACGACAACCTGGCGACGTTGAACGCGCTGAAGAAAGCCGACAACAATCGTACGCTGAAGCAAAAGATCTTGGTCGAACGACTTGTCAAAGCCGAACTGCTGCCTGATCCCCTGCAATCCAAGCACGTCCTCGCGCTACGGCAACAGATCGAAGACGCCAATCGCCAAATCGATCGTGTGCGTCGCAAGATGGCGCCGCCGCTCGCGATCCGGGCGCTCTGGGACCTGGGACGCCCCTCACCGACCTACGTGTTGCGACGCGGTGAACACGACAAACCCGGCGATCCGGTGGCTGCCGGCGTGCCCGCGGTGCTGACCGACCAACGCAATCCGTTTGTGGTCACGCCCCCATTCCCCGACGGCACCGACAAGACCGGCCGCCGACTCGCGTTCGCACGCTGGCTGACCGACCCCAATCACCCGCTGACCGCTCGCGTGATGGTCAACCGAATCTGGCACCACCATTTCGGAACCGGATTGGTCAAGGACCTGGAAAACTTTGGCGTCCAGGGTGAGCGGCCTTCGCACCCCGAGTTGCTCGACTGGTTGGCAATCGAATTCATCCAACGTGGCTGGAGCATCAAGGAGATGCATCGGCTGATCATGAATTCGCGGGTCTACCAACAATCCAGTCGGGTCAGCGAGCGAGCGCACCAAGTCGATCCGCAAAACCGACTGCTCTCGCACATGAACCTTCGTCGCATGGACGCCGAAGCGCTGCGCGATTCGCTGCTTGCGATCGCCGGCCGACTGGACACGACGCCGGGCGGACTCCCCGACACCGTCTCGATCGATCGCGACGGGTTGGTCAGCGCCAATGCGACCGAGGGAGGCGGCTGGCGACGAAGCGTTTACCTGCAATACCGACGGACCGAAATTCCGACGATGATGGACACCTTTGACTATCCCCAAATGGGCCCCAACTGCCTGTCGCGAAACGTGTCCACGGTCTCGCCCCAGGCGCTCATGCTGATGAACAACGGCCGCGTCCGAAAGCTTGCCGCCGCGATGGCCGATCGCGTCGAAACCATCGTTTGTAACGAAGCCGGCAATGACGAAGCCGGCAATGACGAAGCCGGCCATGACGAAGCCAGACATGACGAGGACAGCGTGGACGAAGCCACGGTCGAGACGGTTTACCAGCTGGCACTGTCCAGATCACCCAGTGATCGCGAGCGGACACTGGGCACCGAAGCGTTGCAGCAGCTGCGGTCGGCTTGGGGGAACAATCCGGCCAAGGCACTGGAAACGTATTGCCACACGATCTTGAACTCCGCATCGTTCCTCTATGTGGATTAACGCATGAACCGGCCGACACCAACCCGCCGTGATTTTTTTGCCCGAACCAGTGACGGCCTGCTCGGCGCCGCGCTGGCCCAGATGCTCGGTGCGGATTTCTTGGGACAGAGCGCCACGGCGTCCGACGATGCCCCCCCACCGCACGGCGGCGGAATCTATGACCTGACCCCCAAACCCGTTCACCATCCCGCCACCGCCAAGTCGGTCATCCAGCTGTTCATGAATGGCGGGCCGAGTCAAATGGATCTGTTTGATCCCAAGCCATTGCTGGGCAAGATGGACGGCCAGCCGTACCCGGGAAATGTAGAAGAGATCGGCAACACGGGCACGTCCGATATCGGCGTCATGCTGGGCGGAAAATACAAGTTCGATCGGCACGGTGAATCCGGGATGTGGATGGCGGACGTCTTGCCCCACACCGCACAGATGGCCGACGACCTCTGCATGATCCATTCGATGTGGACCGACCACCCCAACCACGACAATGCACTCTACAAGATCCACAGCGGTCGTTTATTCATGGGCTATCCGACGCTGGGTGCCTGGACGGTTTACGGACTCGGTTCGGAAAATCAAAACCTTCCCGCCTACGTCGTGCTTTCCGATCCGCTGGGGCTGCCGAAAAACGGCACCCGCAACTGGACCGCAGGATTTCTGCCGCCGGTGTATCAGGGAACGCCGTTTCGGCCCACCGGATCCCCGATCCTGAACCTAAAACCACAATTCGAGCAACCCGACGCGGTGACCGAAACGGCGCGTGACCTGCTGAAACAACTCGACCAGCATCATCAAAACGGTCGCCTCTACGACGCTCAACTGGATGCCCGGATCCAATCGTATGGACTGGCCGCACGGATGCAACTTTCCGCCAGCGAGGCGTTGGACCTGTCCGGCGAAACGGCGGAAACGCTGTCGATGTATGGTGTGGGCGCCGCACCGACGGACTCCTTTGCCCGACGTTGCCTGTTGGCCCGCCGATTGGTCGAGCGCGGCGTCCGCTACGTGCAGATTTTTCTGGAAGAGCAACCCTGGGACAGCCACGTTGACTTGGAAGACAACCACCGCGCCGCATGTGAACGCACGGACCGACCGGTCGCGGCGCTGCTCAAGGATCTCAAACGCAGCGGGATGCTCGATTCAACCCTGGTGATCTGGGGCGGCGAATTCGGTCGCACGCCCACTTCGCAGCGCAGCGGCGACCTTTACACCGGCCGCGATCACAACATGCAAGCCTTCACCTCCTGGATGGCCGGTGGCGGGATCAAGGGAGGAACCAGCTATGGAAAGACCGACGAATTTGGGCACAAGGTGATCGAAGATCCCGTCAGCGTCCACGATTTCCACGCCACCATCTTGCACGCCCTGGGGCTGCACCATCAACAGCTGTTCTTCAACAGAAGCGGCCTGGAAGAACGTCTGACGGGAGTTGAGCCTCCGAGGGTGGTGCACGAGATCCTGGCATGACGAACCCATCCACGACACTGTCACTTGGCTACGCGCCGAACTGTCACTTGGCTACTCGCCGGCGATGTGGATCGCCGGAATCGGCGGAGCCGCCATGTTGTGGCCGAGAAAGAAACTCGTGTGCGGCGGTTTGTTATAGGCCACGTTCTGCCACGCAATGCTGAGCCGATATTGCGGGTCTTGCATGAGCGTGTACAGCCGATGCTCGGTCGGAAACGAAGTCGTGTAGACACGCAGCGACTGGCCATCCGGCGAGGCCATAATGATCTCTTCTCGCCAGTCGCCGATGATGTCGCCCATCAAGTTCGGCCCCCGCGGAGCACCGCGACCAGGTGCGTTAAAGATCGGCCTTTCCTGCTCTGCCTCCCAATCCCACTTTGTGACCCGACCACCACGATCAATCAGTTCTCGCAACAAATCGCCGTCCCACCAAATCGCATAGCCAGTGTTGCGTGGCGCCCTGCCGACGGATTCGCCGGAGGCATTGCGTAATCCGCCTGGTCCACCCCAAGCTTCAAAACCTGGATGGCGTGGATCAATGTCGGCTGCTAAACCGGCGCCTACATCAACACCGGGGCTGTGACTCCACAGCAACTCGCCGGTGGCAGCGTCTCGCATCGCTGCACCCGGAGTTTTGAATCGAACGGTTGCCTCTTCGTTCTCTTGGACGGTAAAGACCTCCAATCCGGGGCGTTCGGGATTCATGTCGCTAATGTGCATTGCATCACCGTGCCTGAGTCCAGTCGAGTACAGCCCTTTGCCGTCGTCGTCGACGACCATCGCCTGGTACACGATTTCGTCACGGCTATCCGCGTCGACATCGGCGACGGACAGTGAATGTCCGCCCATGCCGGAATACTCAGAAACGCCATTAAATGGAGGATAGGCAATGCCGGAGTCGAACACCCATCGCTGCGTCAACTCGTTGTCTCGCCAATCCCACGCTGCCATCACGATCCGACCATAGACGCCACGACACATCACGACGCTCGGTAGTTGGCCATCGAGATAAGCCACACACGCCAAAAAGCGGTCACAGCGGTTTCCGTAGGAATCGTTTCCCCCATTGCCGCCGACTCCACCCCAGCCGTCAATCGGGTAACGACTGGGGACATAGTCAACGGTCTTCAGTGCTGCGCCAGATTCGCCGTCAAAGATCGTGAAGAACTCGGGACCGTCGAGGATGCGGCCGAATCTTCGCGATCCCGCGTCGTGGTTGCGGTAATCCACTGTCGCATCGCCGATCACCATCCCCATGCCATCGATCGTTCCGTCAGCCGTCTTGCACGCGATTTCTGCTTTACCGTCTCCGTCAAGATCGTAAACCATGAACTGCGTATAGTGCTCGCCGTCGCGGATATTGATCCCTAGATCGATTCGCCAGATGTGTGTGCCATCGAACTCGTAGGCGTCAAGAATCGGGCTGCCCGTGATTCCGGTGTGCGAGTTGTCTTTCGGGTTCTTGACCTGATGCACGACGATTTCGTATTGGCCATCACCATCAAGGTCCGCAATCGAGCAGTCGCCGGCACGGTAACCTTCAGCAAGCCGAATCGGAAACTCCAAGTACCCTTTGCGCCAGACGTTCACTGCCTTCGACGCATTGCCTTCGATACCGTCAATCGTCGAGCGCACAAAGTACTTCGTCGCGTCCGTGATGCCTCCCGAGGAGTCGAAAAAATTTGTGCCAGCGGTCAAGGGTTGCGCCGTGAGCCGCCTCGGATCTCGCTCGCCGTCTTGCCGAAAGACATGAAATCCGATCATTTGTCGTTCCGTCGAGAACAACCGCCAACTGATGAAAACGCCCTCTCCACTCGGTACCGCCACGACTCCGCGATCAAGCCGTTCCATGACCCGCTGTGCAACAGGCTGCTGTGCGACAGGCTGCTGTGCGACAGGCTGCTGTGCGGCGGCGAACGGAGCCGTCATTTGTAACAGCAGAACGAACATTGAAAGACAAGACAGCAAGGGGGCCACGGCGCTATTCCAGAATGCCTAATAGTTCGGGGTGAAACGAAGTCGGGCTAGGGCTGAGGGGAAAGGGCGATGTTGCAAAGCCTGCACACCGGATCGTTAGTTCTTAACTTCATGCCAATGGAGGGTCGCGAAGCAGGCTCCGGGTTTCCGTCACTCCGCCACGTACAGGTTTGCGAAGTCAACCGGCCCGGATGCAGTCAGGACCAACTTTCCGCTTACAGCGCCGTCAGCCCCCGATGCAGCGACCGGCTGTCCATTGAGGTTCAAGACACGCTTTCCGTCTTTGGTGACCACTTCGATGCGGTTCCAACGACTCGGTTTTTCTAAGTGAATCGCATACGCCGGATCCGCCAGATCGATTTGCAGGTTCCCGCCCGGTTGGATCACGACGTTGCTGTCGGTTTCTTTGAGTCGCACATCGATGACGAAGCTTGCATCGTCAAAGGAACGCGTCGTCGTCAGTGTTCCTGTCGTTCCACCGGTCGCTTCAAAACCGAGCACCCAATCCTTGACCTTCCACTGCGAAGCATCGCTCGCCTCCCATCCGTCCAGGTTCAATCCGGTGTACAGCGACTGGTAGCCGCGGTCGGCGATGGCGACTTGGTCAGCCGGCACATCACCGCCGGGCAATTCTTTGATGCGGACGTTGCGGTATTCGACCACGCCGCCCTCGGATTCCAAACAGATGTATCCCTTGCGTGGCACACAGTCCTTGCCGCGTGTGACGACCGTGCCGTTGACGGCCAGTGAGACCTCGCCGTCACGGCATTCGATGCGGTAGTGGTTCCACTGTGGACTCGGCTTGGAGAGATTCTCGGTCGGAAAGGCGCGACTGCCGCCACGTCCATTGATCGGTGTCATCGTCGCCCCGTGAATCGGAAAGATGTCACCGTGCGTGGTGTGGCTTTTCGTGTTCCCATAGGCGTTCTCGAGCACCTGCACTTCGATCCCGCGATGGAACGGCACGCCACGCGCCGTGATGTCATCGGCCCAGACGAAGATGCCGGCGTTTCCTCGCGGCACCAGATGTCGCCACTCCAGTTCCATCACAAAATTCTGGTACATCTTCGCCGTTCGAATCTCGCCGATCGGTTTGCCGGTACAGTACAACACGCCGTCTTCGAACCGCCACGTCTCTTCCGGAGTGTTGGTTCGCACCCAGCCACTCAATTCGGCATCGGTGAACATCGGTTGGAATCCATCTTGCCCCTGCGCCGCCGGATGCGACATCAGGCCGTGTGCGAGAAAACCGAGCAGAAGGAGACACGTGGGCGCAACCGAACGGTGCAGTTGATTCATGGTGTTGAACGTCGTTTCAGGGGGTGATCGTGGCGTGCATGGCAAGCGCGCCGGGTAGGGACGATCATTCTACTGCTGCCTCAGCGTTAAATGTTCCAGCCTGTCGATTTTGAAGCCACGGCAGGTATGATGAACCTGCGGACGTGGCATCATTGTGTCGGCGTTCGAGCCAGCCCCGAAATCTCTCCACCCATCGCCACTGCTTCCATGCCATTACCTGTCACGACGCGTCAACTTGTTTGCGTCACCGTCATCATCTCAGGATGGGTCTTTTGTCGCGGCACCGGCGCAACCGAACCCAAATCGGTCGACGCGCTGCCCAAACTGAACTACCAGCGTTGGAGCGGATCGATCAACGTACCGGACCCCGTTGCGATCAGCGTGGCGGACAACGGCGACGTCTACGTGACCCAAACCCAACGTCGCAAGATCCAGGACCTGGACATCCGGGCGAACAGCGCGTGGATCCCGGACGACGTCGGCTTCAAAACGGTGGACGAAAAACGCGCGTTCTATCATCGCGTCCTGGCGATCGGTGGCGATCAAGTCGAAGCGGCCAAGCACGTCGAAGACGTCAACGGAGACGGCCAACACGATTGGCGGGATCTGACCGTGATCAGCGAAAAGATCCACCGTCTGGTCGACACCGACAACGATGGGACGGCGGACACCATCCATCTGTTCGCCGACGATTTTAAAACCGAAGTGACCGGGATCGCCGCCGGCGTGTTGCACTGGGACGATTCGGTCTGGGCGACGATCGCACCGGACGTTTGGAAACTGACCGACACGACCGGCGACGGACACGCCGACGATCGCCAAATCATGGCAACCGGATTCGGACTGCACATCGCCTACGCCGGTCACGACATGCACGGCCTGGCGATCGGACCGGATGGAAAAGTTTACTGGTCGATCGGTGACAAAGGGATCGCCGTGACCACCGACGATGGCAGACAAACCAGCTATCCCAATCAGGGCGGTGTCATGCGTTGCAACCTGGACGGCAGCGATTTCGAAGTGTTTGCCCACGGGCTGCGCAACGTTCAAGAAATCGCCTTCGACCAGTACGGCAATCTGTTCGGTGTCGACAACGACGCCGACAAACCCGGCGAGAAAGAACGGTTCGTTTGGATCGTCGATCAGATGGATGCCGGATGGCGATGCAATTACCAATACCGTGGCGACGCTTACAACCCTTGGACGGACGAAAACCTGTGGCAGGTTGCCGGCGAGGACCATGCCGCCTACTTGGTCCCGCCGATCCAGAACTACGTCGACGGTCCGGCCGGTTTTAAATTCAATCCCGGTGCTGCCCTGTCATCGGCCTACAAAGACTTCTTCTTTGTCACCAGCGCGCCCAATGGATTTCAATACGCGTTTCGCACCCAGCGCACCGGTGACTCCTTCCGAATGATCGATTCCCACTCCATCGGCAGCGGTGATCCGATCGTCGGAATCGCATTCGCCCCCGATGGCGGACTCTACGGTGTCGACTGGGGCGGCGGCTATCCGTTAACGCAAACCGGCTCGGTGATTCGGATCGATGTGCCGGATGAAACGCTCAGCGACCAAGACCGTGACAACCGCAAGTCCGTCAGGCACTGGCTGTCTCAAGAGTTCAACGAGCAACCTGACGCGGTCCTCTCCGAATTGCTTTCGCACGTCGATCAACGCGTTCGACTTCGCGCCCAGTTCGCCTTGGCCGCCAAGCAGCAATCTGACACGTTGTTGACGATCCTGACCAACCCGCAATCGAATCAACTTGCCCGCGTGCACTGTGTCTGGGGGCTGGGTCAGATCCTTCGAACCGGCAGCGTCCCCGCCGGTGTCTTGGACCGCTTCCTGTCCGATCACGACCCGATCATCCGCGCCGTCACGGCCAAAACGCTCGGCGAAATCGATGCCGGTGATGCGGCGCTGCTGATACCGCTGCTGGACGATCCCGACCTGCACGTCCGCGTCCACGCGGCGCTGGCCCTGGGGCGCCGACCGTCCACCGCGGCGACGAACACACTGTGCAATCTGGCCGCAACGCTGCCACGTGACCAGCACTACCTGCGGCACGCGATCGTCACCGCACTGGCCGCCTGCGCGACGCCGCAGCAATTGGCAGAACTCGCGGATTCGCCATCGGAAAGCGCTCGGATCATTGCCGTTGTGGCGCTCCGTCGGCAAGGCCATCGTTCGGTCGCCAGCTTTCTGGACGACGTCTCCGATTGGGTCGCCACCGAAGCCGCCCGTGCCATCCACGACGACCTCTCCCTGCCCGATGCCATGGAAGACTTGGCGGCCGCTTTGGACCAGGATCGCAACCGGACCACCGCGATGACCCTGCGCGCGATCAATGCCAACTTTCGGCTCGGCACCGATGCCAGTTTCCGCCGACTGTTGCGTTTCATCCAAGACGAAACCCGCCCCGCAGCGGCGCGACTGGCCGCCTGTGAAGCCCTCGGCGACTGGCTCGATCCGCCGCTGTTGGATCGCGTCGATGGCCGCCGTCGAGACCCCGCCGCCGATCGAGCACTGGATCGTTCGGCGGCGTCGGATTTATTGACACGGCTGGTCGAAAAAAGCGACACGGCGATCCGGGTCGCGGCCGTGAAAGCCGCACGCCGACTGAAAATCCCGCTGTCGCCGGATGCCTTGATGGCACTCGCCCGTGACCGCCAATCACCCGAGCCGTTAAGACTCGAAGCACTCGACACGCTCACGGCTGATTCCGACATCGCGCCCGGTGACCGCCTTGATCTGTTGGTCGAGCTGTCCGCCGCACACTCCCCGGCCGTCGCAGCACGTGCGATCGAGGGACTCGCCGAATTGCACCCCGACAAGGTGATCGACGTCATCGAGCAGCAGCTGGGAAGCCGATCGGTGCCCGTGCGTCAGGCCTGCATCCGGTCGCTCGCCACACTCGGCACCTCGCAAGCCGATGCCATGCTGGTGCGACTGGGAGAACAATTTGCAGATGGAACGTTGGCCGACTCGGTTCAGCTGGACGTTTGGCAGGCACTCAACTCGCGCATCGACCACTCCGAAGCCGCTCGTGAAACGCTGGGACGCATTGCGACGATACCGCAACTGGCACAGATCACGTCGCCGAAGTTCCGGGAATTCACCATGGGCCTTTCCGGCGGTGATCCGGCACGCGGCGAAACCATCTTCCGAACCGATCTACGTGCCCAATGCAGTCGCTGCCATCGAATCGGAAAGCAAGGGAGCGACATCGGTCCGGAATTGACAAACATCGCCAAGCAACGCGATGCCAATCACCTGCTTCGCGCGATCGTCTACCCCAGCGCCGACATTGAACCCAAGTACAACGCCCAGACACTGTTGCTGGCCGATGGCAATGTGATTCAAGGTGTCATCACAAGCGAGGATGACACCACGACCGTGCTGATCAATTCGGAAGGCAAGGAGATTAAAATCCCGACCGACGAAATCGAAGACGTCGCCAAGACGAAGGTCTCCTTGATGCCCGACATGACCGCGGTCCTCAGCCCCGCGGAAGTCCGCGATTTGGTGGCGTATTTAAAAACGCGACGCTAAATGCTGCGTTGTTTGGCGAGGTGTTAGCGGCAGGGCGCAAGCCCTCCGGTTCCCCGTCGCTACCGAAACACCGGAGGGCTCGCGCCCTACCGCTACAAAATGCTTCGCCGCATCGCCCCGCAGGGTAACGCTGTGAAGCATTTTTCCCAAGTGATTCTTGAGGTTTTAGCGGCAGGGCGCAAGCCCTCCGGTTCTTCATCTCTGCTACAGCACCGGAGGGCTCGCGCCCTACCGCTAAAAAATGCTTCACCGCATCGACCCGCGGGGGTCGAATCAGTGATGGCCGTGACCACGGTGACTGGGGTGATGAAAGTCGTAGTGGCCGGGAACGTAATCGAAGTGATTTCCGTGCGGCACCAGGGACGGCGGGTGGTAGTCGTAGTGCGGTCGTGACGGATGGTACCCGCGATACGAACGATGGTAGTTGTAGGTCGGTCGAAACGAACGCCCGTAGTAAATCGAGGGCCCGTACGACGGCCGGTAGCTACGGTACGCACCGTAATTGCCGTAACCATAGTTGCCGATGCGGATACTAAATCCGCCGGCCTCGGCTTCGTTGCCAGTTGGCATCAATACAAAACCGATTGCAAGCACCGGAATGCTTGCCCATTTCAACAAACGTGACATACGCTGCATCTCCATGAATGAGCGAAAGAGGGTCTGACGCCGGTTTCACGACGCATCCGGCGTGCCAATCGAGCGACAATCGGACGCCGCGCGGTCAAAGCCCCGTGAAACACGCTGCGAAACCGTCCGCTCTGGGTCGCCGATCAGCCAGCGAACGGAAACCAACGCGACATCAAAACGAACACACCTGACATCAGTTTGAGTCACCGCCCTGAGACGGCCGCCCGCCGGGCAAGAACAGAATCGGGAGGGTCAAAAGATGGGTTGGTCAAGAGAGGCTTCGGCCCATCGCCCCCTACCGTAGGTTTCCCCACCACGTTGCATCCCGGATGGGATGGCAGCAAGTAGCCGGCGGTCGAGCGAAGCCAACACCGCCGGAACGGCAAAAACAGTACAAAACGACCCCGAGGGGGTCGCAGCGTCTGAATGCTGTGACCCCGTCCGGGGTCAATCCGCAATCGATTTGGGGATTCCGGTGGTGCGCTGAGGCGACCACCGGCTACTTGCTGCAACCCCCGGCCGATCCGACACCGGACTCACAAGACGACTCGACGGCATCCTCGCACCATAGCGGTCAAGCCTCAACGTTGCGCCCGCTTATCGACGACCATGGAACGACGATCGGGGAGGCGACTTCATCATCCAAGCGATCGTAAGAGGAGATCATACGAACGACCAGATTCCGCCCCCTGACGACCGCACCTGCATCCGGCAGGTTCGCCAGGAATTCGCCGAGCACCCGGATTGCTTCATCGGCATTGCGACGCACCAGTTGATCGGTGGCCGACGCCAGCGGAAGCGCCGCATGAATCACCGCCTCGTCGTCGGGATCGAGAAAAAACACGACGCCATAATGAATGAAGGGGTAACCGGCCATGAACTGTTCGGTCAGCTGATGCAGTGCCGTCCCCTGAGACGACATCGCCTGGACCTGATCAGCGATGGATGCCGCCGTTGAATCCGATGGCGGCGCGTAAGGGTTGACGTCTTGATTCGGCAGTCGCGACTGGCGACTCGCTTCGAGGGTCGCGGTACCGCAACTGACCGGTTCCACCATCAAAAAGCGTTGGTTGATCTGCCTGATCCCGCCATCACTGAACCACTCGAACGGTGATTTCCATTGCTCGGTCCACGCCGAGTACAGAAACTGCACACCGAGCAGCGCCATGATGATTGCAGATGCAAAGTGGATCCAATTCTCAGCACCGTCGAGCATTTGAAAAAACGCAACGGCAATGAAGATCACGCCGAGTAACGCGGCGGCCAGACGAAAGGGCAGACGGGTTTTCCCAACCTGTCCCTCGATGCTGTGTCCCTGCTCGGTCGTCATCGGCGGTGATGCGCCCCCACGACGTTGTCGTCGAACTCTAGGATCATCGGTCGAACCGGCGGGAGAGAGGTTGAGAAGCGGGCGAGTGATGGGACACGATCAGGCGGGCGAGATCAGGCCCGCCGTATTCTCGCCGGCCGGACCGCGCCGGTCAACGATTGCCCGAGCGGGCACTTCTGGTTAACGCAGCTAAAAAACTTGACTTCTGCGGCGGAGACTGCGACATTAGACAATCCATCTACTTTCGATCAGCCGATGCCTGCCAGGAGAGCCCCTTTGATGGTCCGCCGCCCAAAGCCGTTCCACGCCGTTGCCGTCACACTGTTTCTACTGGTGAGCATTTCCAGCTCCATCGCTCAGCAACCTGCTCAGCAACCCTCACAGCCGAAACCCGAGGTGATCCGCGACCGCTTTGCGGAGCTGGCCGACCGGATCTCGATCGCACCGACCGGGCGTTCACAGGATCCGCTCACGCGTCACCCCCAACCTGCCCTCAGCTGGAGCAACCCCGAACGCCAGACCCCGGCGGGCGCCATGTACCTGTGGACCGCGTCGGGCCGCCCGCAGGCCGCGCTGTGCCTGTACCCCGCCGGCGAAGATGTCATCGACCTGGAATTTCAGTCGCTCAGCGAGCAGGCTCTCAACGCCGACAGCAACGACCGACTGATGTGGCAACCCACGGGACCAGGCATCCAGTGGACACCGATCGAAAAAGCTCCGCGCCCGGCCCGATCCGGTTTCCTGCGACTGCGCCAGATGCGAGTCCTGGCACGCGAATTTTCTTCCAGGCTGGTGCCTCCTAACAAAAACCCGGTCGAACTCCGTTTACTCGATACCCCCGTTTACCGCTACGAACTCGACGAACCGGCGGACAAATCCGGCGGGTCCAAATCCAATCAGCCCAACGCCGAACTGATCGACGGTGCGGTGTTCACGTTCGTTCAGGGAACCGATCCGGAAGTCCTCCTGCTGATCGAAGCCCACCACGAGGGCGACGGGCAAGCCTGGCGATACGCCATGGCACGGATGAGCGTCGTGCCGACGCAGGTGCGGCACGCCGACACGCTCGTCTGGGAAACCGACTGGGCGATCCAACGGCCCCATACACCGTACTTCGTCTACAAATCATTTTAATCCAAAATTCGCTTGACCAATATAGACCACGTGTCTATATTGGTCCTCAGCAAGCCAGCCGCGACGCCGCCGCGACTGCACACCACGGGTGAAAAGGCACTTCGATGAGCAAGCCAGTCGTTCTCTTGATGCTATTGACGGTCGCCGTCGTCTGGCGACCCGGGACTGCGTTCGCGGACTCCCAGGGCGACACGCTTTCACAGTGGATTGACGAGCGGGGAGAACAGGTCTGGGGCAATCCGCCGGCCCCGTGCAGCGATCTGACGTTTGTCCGGCGCGTTTATCTGGATCTGGTCGGCCGCGTGCCGAGCGTTTCGGAGATCCGCGACTTCCAGACACTCGGCGAGGACCGCCGCGAGCTATTGGTGAACGAACTGGTGTTCGGCGAGGGGCCGCGACGTGACACGTACACGCGGCTCTCGGCGTCGAGTCTTGCGCGGCATTGGCGGCGCGTGTTGATTCCGCCTGGCACGGTCGTCACCGGTTCGGTGCGAGGCTTAGAGACTTGGTTGGCCGACGCGTTTCGCGAGGGGAAGCCGTACGACGAAATGATGCGAGAGATCACTCAGATCCAGTCGCCCGATGCCGCCGGCGGGTATTACCGATTGGTCGGGGGCACTCCGGAAACCTATGCCGGCAATCTGTCGCGGGTGATGCTGGGCGTTCGTCTTGATTGCGCGCAATGCCATGACCATCCCTTCACCGATTGGAAGCAACACGACTTCTGGGGTTTGGCGGCGTTTTACAGCGACATCAACGGTTCGATCGACAACCCCGACGGATCGCGGCCGACGGGCAAGAGCGGCGAAATCCGATTCGAAGGCGAGACGTACCGGGCGAAGGTGTTGTGGGAAGACACGGCGTTGGACGACGCCACTCGTGCGCCACGCGTCCGCCTGGCTCGCTGGATGACATCCCCTCAGAACCCGAATTTTTCGGCAACGGCGGTCAATCGTTTTTGGCAATTGCTGGTCGGCCGTGGGCTGTACGCCGACATCGAAAATCTGGATTTGGCGAATGAAGACGAGCGAGCGTTCCTGGACGATTTGGGGCAAAAATTTGCCGCGGACGGGTTTCATGTGCAGCGTTTGATTGCGGCAATCTGTAAAACGAACTGGTATGCCGCACGTGCGATGTCGGAAACGGATTCGGACGAGACGTTCCGCCGGGAACTAAAAGTTATCAGTCCCGAACAGGTTTTTGACTCACTCGAACAGTCCCTTCATTTACCGATCAGCCGGATCGATCCGGCGGCGCCGCGTTGGACCGGCGCCCGCGCCCAGATGGTCAACCGACTGGGCGAAGCGATCGGTGAAACACCGGAAGATTATGCGTCAGGCATCCCGCAAGCGTTGATGATGATGAACGGCCCGGTCACCTCCGACGCGATCGATTTGGACCGCAGCCGATTGCTGCGTGCGGTTGTCGAGTCGCCGTTTTTCGACGAGGACAAACGGATCGAAACACTCTATTTGGCCGTGCTAACGCGCGAGCCCTCCGAGGCCGAAAAGCAATCACTGACCGAGTACTTGGACAACAAGCCGGACGAAACGACGCGCCGCAAAGCGTTCGGCGAAATCTTGTGGGCGCTCCTGAACAGCCCGGAGTTTGTGCTATGTCGATGACACGATCCTTCGAAACGTTTTCGCGACGTGATTTGTTTCGCATCGCCGCCGCTTCCCTGGGCGGGATCAGCTGTTCGCCATGGTTGCCCAAACTGGCCAGGGCGGCCGGAACCAAGCGCCCACCCAAGGCCTGCATCTTGTTGTGGATGGCCGGCGGACCGAGTCAAATGGAGACGTTGGACCCGAAACCCGGGCACCGCAACGGCGGTCCGACTCAAGCGATTTCCACCGCCGTGCCGGGGATCGAGCTGAGCCAGAACTTGCCCGGATTGGCCACCCAGATGAAAGACGTCGCGCTGGTGCGTTCGATGAAGACCCGCGAAGGCGATCACGGCCGGGCGACACAATTGATGATGACCGGTTATCGGCCGATGGGCGGCATGACCGACTATCCGGTGTTGGGGTCATTGATCTCGCATCGACTCAAACCAGCCGATTCGCCGCTGCCCGGCTTCGTTTCGATCGCACCCTTTCGATTCGGCAACCTGGGATCGGGTTTCTTGGGTCCAGACCATTCTCCGCTGGTCGTCTCGGGTGCCAGCAACGATCCCAATACGCGAGCCAATCTGACGGTGGAAAACTTGGAGGTCGCCGGCGGCAACCCCGATGCCCTGCTGGAGCGTCAAGGCTTACTGAACATGTTGCGCCAGGGTGCCCCCTCGTCGTCACCGGCCGCCCTCAAGCACGCTTCGGTCTATGACCAAGCGATGCGGATGGTCGAAACGCGTGGCGAGGGGGCTTTTGAATTAGATGAGGAACCGACCGAGTTGCGGGACGCATACGGCCGCAATCGGTTCGGCCAGGGTTGCTTGCTGGCGCGTCGCTTGGTCGAGCGCGGCGTGCCGTTCGTCGAAGTCTCATTGGACGCCGCCGCACAAGGATCCTGGGATTCACATGTCGACAACTTCAGCGCAGTCAGCTCGATGTGCGAGGTCCTCGATCCGGCCTGGTCGACGCTGCTGAAGGACCTGCGAGACCGCGGCCTGCTCGATTCGACGCTCGTCGTCTGGATGGGTGAATTCGGACGAACGCCGCAGATCAATCCCAACCGCGGCCGAGACCATTTTCCCGACGCCTGGAGCGTGGCGTTGGCCGGCGGATCGATCGCCGGCGGCCAGGTTTACGGCAAAACCTCCGCCGACGGGATGGAGGTCAGCGACAATCCGGTCACCGCCAGCGATCTGTACGCCACTCTGCTGGAAGGGCTGGGCATCGATTCCGGCGGCGACAACGCGATGGGCAACCGACCGATCCCACTGGTCGACGAAGGTGGAACGCCGATTCGGGAGTTACTCGGATGAAAGGTTTTCGTTCCAGTCGGCGAGCGGATCATCACATCGAGCTGATGATCACCGCATGGCTCACGATCGTGCTGGCCCCGATCATCCCGGCCGCCGCAAAGGATGCCGACGCCGATCGACCTTCCGGCATGCACGACATGTTGCTGTTGCTGCCCAACGGCCCGCTGCACTTGCGTGTCCAGATCACCAATCAGGGGAAATCATTGGAGCAAACGCGGCAAGACTACCTCGATCGATTGGTCGCGACACTGGACACAGACATGGACGGCAAAGTCAGTCGCGAGGAAACGAGCAACCATCCGCTGTTCACCACCTCGCGACGGTTCGAAGGCAACAAGTTTCTCAGTTCGCTACGCAGTCGCCGTCCCTTCACCGAACGCGAGTTGGCCCTGGCGGTCGATCGAGCGGCCGGCCAATTGGTCACCTACCGCCAGAACAATGCGTTGGCGGAACAGGACTTGAGCGTTTTTAATGTGCTGGACCAAGATCAATCGGGATTGATCGACCGGCGCGAGATGCGATTGGCCGCGGCCGGAATCGCTGAGCGTGACAGCGACTTTGACCAGTGCATCACCTTCGACGAATTCCTGTCCGAATCGGTGGACATGCTGAACGGGGTGGTCGTCAATGCGATCGACCAGGAGCCACCCGGATCGGTGCATGCCGAATTGCTTCGCAATGCCGCCGAGCCGATTTTGCCGGCCCGTCTGGTCCGTCGCTATGATCGTGACCGCGACGCGCACCTGACCGCCGACGAACTCGGCTGGAGCGGTCCGCGAATCGCAGCGTTGGACACCGACGGCAACCAACGCTTGAGCATGCAAGAGTTGTCAACGATCACCTCGGCAAAGCCCGACCTGAGCTTAAGCGTCGACTTGAGTGACACCGGCAGCCAGGCGATGAAGGTGCTCGATCACGTCGACGATGATTCGATCTCGGTCCGAGACGACCTGATTCGCATCAAACGCGATTCGGTCAGTTTGGGGGTCAGCTATCGCTATCGCGACCCGATGGCCGAAGCGATCAGCAACGCGTCGGATGCCTTCAACGCCATCGATGTCGACGCCAACGGTTATTTAGATCGCGACGAAATTGTTGAACACCAGCGTTTCGAACGTTACCTGTTTGACGCGATGGACAAAGACGGTGACGACCGAGTGTTTGCCGACGAAATGATGAGTTACGTCAAAGAGTACACCGAACCGGCATCGACGTCGTGCCAGGTCACGTTGCTGGACACCGGCAACGGTTTCTTTCAATTGCTGGACGTCAACGCCGACGGCAGGATTTCGATTCGCGAGTTGCGTCGCTGCGAACAGACCCTGATGGCCGTCGCGGGCGATCAGCCCCAGATCAATCCGTCGCAAATGACCGCCTCCTACCGCATCGAAATCAAACGCGGCGGGGTCAGTTTGTTCGGCCGCGTCGATCGGCCGTCGGCCGAGACACCGGCCGCACTGTTGGCACCGCCGAGCGGGCCGATCTGGTTCCAGAAAATGGATCGCAACGGCGATGGCGACCTGACCTGGGACGAATTCTTAGGACCACGTGATGTTTTTCACCAACTGGATCAAGATCAGGATCACCTGATCGATAAAACCGAAGCCTCCAACGCAGACAAGCTAGCCGGATGAGTCGCACAACCGAAAAACTTTCTTCGCCCCAGTCCAGCCAGACGCCGGCGCCCCAGACACAACCGTCCAAGAACGGCCAACTGCTTGACCAGGTGGACAAGCTGCGTGAATCCCGGAGGCGGCTCCGTGAAGAAGTCGGCAAAGTCATCGTGGGGCAACAGGACGTCGTCGATCTGTTGCTGTTGGGATTGCTCTGCCGCGGCCATGTGCTGCTGCACGGGGTGCCGGGATTGGGCAAGACGCTGATGGCGCGGACCCTGTCGTCGACCTTGGATCTCAAATTCAAGCGCGTGCAGTTCACGCCCGACCTGATGCCATCGGACATCACCGGCACCGACGTGATTGAGGAACAGGAGGGCGGCGGCGGACATCGGTTGAAATTCGTCCCCGGTCCGATCTTTACGAATTTCCTGTTGGCCGATGAAGTCAACCGGACGCCGCCCAAGACGCAAGCGGCGTTGCTACAGGCGATGCAGGAACACGAGGTTTCGGTCGGCAACACCACCTACGAACTGGACCCTCCGTTTTTCGTCGTCGCGACGCAAAACCCGATCGAGATGGAAGGCACGTACCCGCTGCCGGAGGCCCAAGTCGAT
Source organism: Rhodopirellula sp. SM50 (assembly GCF_002289565.1). Classification (GTDB taxonomy): domain Bacteria; phylum Planctomycetota; class Planctomycetia; order Pirellulales; family Pirellulaceae; genus Stieleria. Next base: position 88,400 of record NZ_NTFY01000001.1, read on the forward strand.
CGATTCATGTTCAACATCCGCGTCCGCTATCCGACGATCCAGGAGGAAGCGGACATCATCCGCGGCACGACCGGGACGGACACGTTTGAACCGTCGGCGGTCCTCTCATCGGCCGACTTGTTGCAATTGCAAGAGATCGTCCGCAGCGTGCCGGTGTCCGACGACGTCATCATGTACGCGGCCCGACTGGTCGCGGCGACACGACCGCGACTGAGCGATCGCGGCGCGACCATGGTCGGCAATGAAGTCGAGATGGTGCGAAAGTATGTCACCTATGGCGCCAGTCCTCGCGCCGGCCAGGCACTGGTGCTGGCCGGCAAAGCACGTGCGGTTCTGGAAGGCCGTTACCACGTCGATTTTGCGGATATCGCGGCGCTGGCCCATCCGGTGCTGCGACACCGGTTGGTGCTGAACTTCCACGGCCGCGCCGACAACGTCGACTCCGATGACGTGATCGATGCGTTGCTCAAAGCGGTCAAGGAGGACGTCTCTTGATCGCTACTCCGCAATCCAAGAAAGCCTCCAAGTCGCAATCGGCCGGCCAACCCAGCCAACCCGACTGGCTCAAACCGGATGAACTGGCGCGACTCAGTTCGATCGAACTCCGCGCCCGCGGCGTGGTCGAAGGTTTCTTGCAGGGTTTACACCGCAGCCCATTCATCGGCTACAGCGTCGAGTTTTCCTCGCACCGCCGCTATGGCCCCGGCGATGACTTGCGGCACGTCAATTGGAAACTGTTTGCCCGCCAGCGAAAACTCTATGTCAAAGAGTTTGACGCCGAGACCAACCTGAACCTGTACCTGTTCGTCGACGCCAGTCGATCGATGCAGTGCAAGGTCGAGGGGGCGATGACCAAACATGAATACGCCGCGACCTTGGCCGCTGCGTTCGCCGCGTTAGCGCTCAAACAGCGTGACGCGGTCGGGCTGGGGTTGTTCGATGACGGCGTCCGCCGCTACCTGGATCCCTCGGCAAAACCGGGACGCTGGGAAGATTGCCTGAGCCTGTTGGCGACCCGTCCCGAGTCCAACGTCACGGCATTGTCCAAGTCGCTCGAACAGGCCGCCGCATTGGCCCGCCACCGCGGCGTCGTCGTGATCCTCAGCGACCTCGTCGATGACGACGTCGAAGGCATCAAGAAAGGGCTCCAGCAATTGCGCCACCGCGGACACGAGGTCATCGTGTTTCACTTGCTGGATCCCTTTGAACGCCATTTGGCCGAAAGTGGACGCTACCGGGTGTTGGACATGGAAGGCCCCGCCGAACTGACGACCAACATGGAAAGCATTCGCGCAGATTACTTAAAGAAAATCGAGCACTGGTGCGATCAGCTGGATGAAGCCTGTTTGCACCAGGGCGTCGACCGTATCGAGTTGACGACCGACCAACCGCCGACCGCGGCGCTGGTCGATTATTTAGTGAAACGATCCACCTAATGTTTTGTCGCTCGTTGATCCTGCCACGAGCATCCGTAGAACGACACACGAGCGACACACCCCCGTTTATCGATGAACTTCATTCAAACCGGATTCCTGATTGGCGGACTGGCCGTCGCGATCCCAGTGCTGGTGCATTTGCTCAGCCGCTGGCAGGTTCGTCGTGTGGAATTGGGAACGATGCGTTTCCTGCAGGAGGTGATGCAGGACGGCGCCCAACGTCGCAAAATCCGTCGCTGGTTGTTGCTGCTGACACGCATGGCTACGGTCGCCGTGTTGGTGCTGCTATTCGCACGCCCCTACTTGCCCGAAACCATCCGCCGCGACGGAGATCGTTTGCGCGTGATGTTGATCGACCGCTCGGCCAGCATGAGCATGCCGGGCCAAGGCGGACGCTTGATCGACGATGCGGTGGCCAAAGCAAAAGACGTGGCCGCCGAACTGGGGACCGATGCGACGATCCTCTGGGCTTGGTTTGATTCCAGTGTGGAACCCTTCGACGGCAATCTGGCCCGCGTGTCGGCCCCACGCAGTGTCGTCGGCGACACGAACTACCTGGCAGCACTCCGCTGGGCCCGAGATCGCGTCGCCGCCGATTCCGACGCGATTGCCGACGTCGTGCTGCTCTCGGACCTGCAGCAGTCCGGGCTGGCCTCCGACGCATTGGAAACCGCAACGTTACAGATGCCCAAGCACCTGCCCGTCCGGGTGATCGATGTGGGCCGACCGGCGGCAAATAATCTGGCCATCCAAACGGTCACGACCTCATCGAAACGACTTTCACCCGAGCGAGACGCATTGGTCAATGCCACGTTGTTCAACTTCGGCACCTTGCCGATGGAAGAGATTCCGATGACGGCGACGGCGACCAACGGCCGACGCAGCGTGCGACTGAAAAAGTCGATCAATCTGCCCGACGGCCAGGCCCAAGAACTGTCGTTCGACTTCGGCAAACTGGAACCGGGCACTTGGCAGGTCACGGTGCAATTGGACGTCGAAGACGATTTGGCCGTCGACAATCGACGGATGACGGCATTCCAGATCGCTCAACCGGCCCCGGTCTTGGTGGTCGATGGCGGCTCGCGTGACGGGGCGCAGTTGGCCGAGAGTTTTTATCTGGCCGCGGCACTGCGACAGACCAGTCGCAAGCCGGACCAGAACGCCGATGCGGAGCGTCCCGGAGACGACGGCCAACAAACGCCACCACGGTCGGGATTGTTTGATCCCCAAGTCGTCTTTTTGTACGACGATGCGCTGCCCGAAATCCAACCGGGCCGCACCGAGTTGGTCGTCGTGACCGATTGCAGATCGCTTCCAGAGCGTTGGATCCAGCGACTGGAATCGTATGTCACCGCCGGGGGAAAGCTGTTGGTGTTTGCCGGCGACGGCAGCAATGACGGCAGCAATGACGGCAGTGGCGACGGATCGGCAGCATCCCACGCGGCCTGGCAACAATCCGGTTTGGCCCCGGGAACGATCCAGACGCCGATGCGCAGCGGTGCGATGCCATTTCGCATCACCTCGGTCGATTCAGCCAATCCGATGTTGTCTCCGTTTGCCGACCCGCAATCCGGCGACCTCGGTCGCCTGTCGTTCGATCAAATCCTGCCGGTCCGACCTGACGAACGGACCGCCGTCCTGGCGCGTTTTGAAGACGACCGACCGGCGCTGACGCGACACCGATTGGGACAGGGTGATGTGGTCTGGTTTCTCTCCAGTGCCGATGCCAGCTGGGGCAACTGGACGACCAGCCCGTTGTACCTGCCGTTGGTTCACCAGATGGCCGGCGACCTGCTGGACCTGACCGGCGAAGGCAAGATCCGTTACCGCTCGGTCGGCGACCGACGCGACCTTTCGACCACACCAATGGCACAGCGAGCCTCCTCGGATCCCGCCGCACTGCGGACCGTCTCGGCGGGCACTGTCGACACAGAATCGCTTACGTTCGGTCGGATCGGATTCGAACAATCCGGCGGCGCGTTGTACGTCATCAATTCAACGGCCAAGGAATCCGACCCGACACGCATACCGGCCGAACAATTCACCGAACACTTTCAGATCACCCCGGCTGAGTCGGGGACCAGCGAAGTGGCCGAAACCGTCCAAGGCGAGCACAAGCACGAATTGTGGCCCTGGTTTGCCGCCGTGGCTGTCGTGTTGTTGACCGCCGAGTTTTCACTTGCCAATCGGACATCCGCATGAACGCTCCCGACGTCGCCTATCAAGTCGCTCGCCAATTCACGGCCCTGCGTCGCAGGTACCTGTCCGTTCGTCTGGCCACCACGGCCAGCATCGCGGCACTGTTTTTGCTGGCCGTGTGGGTGTTGCTGGGAATGATTGACTATCGCTGGGAATGGCCGCATCCCTGGCGGACGACCGCGATGATGACCGCGATCGGTATCGCCGCCGCGCTGCTGGTCTGGCAAGCGGTTTGGCTGTTTCGCCTGACTCGACAGCGATCGTTCGCGGGGATCGTCGAGCGGTCCTTCGAAGATTTCGGCCAACGGATTCGAACGGTACTCGACACGGTCGCCGGACGCGTGCAAGGCCCCGACGAGATGTTGACCGCACTGGGCAATCAAACACTCGGGCGATGGGAATCCGTCACTCCCGCACGCCTGGTACCCGTTCGTTCGCTGTGGCTGGCGCTGGTCGCCACCGCCGCCACCGCCACCGTGTTGCTCGGGTTGTTCGGCGCCGGCGGCGACTGGCGTCTGGCGCTCTTGCGAGCGATCGGAATCGACCGTCCCTACACCACGCTGATGGTCACACCGGGCGACATCACGCTGCTGGAAGGTACGCCCGTGGACGTGTCCCTGGAGCTCGTCGGACGGACCAATCGCGACGTCTTGCTTCGCTACCGTGAACTCAGGCCCATCAAAACGGACGCGATCGATGACGCCGCGGCACCGGAGCCCGAGTGGATCGAAAGCGAAGTTCTGGCTGACGCGGCGGAAACCGACGATCGGCGAAAGAGCTTCCGCACAAACCTGGGCAAAGCGACTTGGCCGATCGAATATCAATTCGTCTCCAGCGGGCAATCCACCTCCATCCATCGGATCGATGTCCAGCCGTTGATCGAAACCGAACGGATCGAGATCACCGTCCAACCGCCCGAGTACACCGGATTGCAATCACGCGTGTTTTCCAAGCCCGACCTGACCGTCTTGGAACGCTCCCAGGTCACCGTCACCATCGAACTGAACCATCCACTGCAACAGGCGGTACTGGAAACGGGACCGCGGACGTCACAGCTGTCACCGACACCCTTGGATTCGCCCCAGGATCGGACACGTTGGTCGTTTTCATTGCCCGCGGACCATACCGTCCGATGGCGATTCTCCGGCTCGGGTACCGATGGGACTCCGATGGAACCGGTCGCCGGACGGTTGGGCATCCGTCGTGACGCCGCGCCATCGATCAGCTGGCGGGAACCGAACGACGAGATCAGGGTTCACACGTTGGCCGAAGTTCCGCTGGGCGCCCAGGTCTCCGACGACTACGGAATCATCGAATCCGGAATCGCGTTCCAACTCGGTGGCGACGATGAATACGTCCTGACCGACTGGACGACGGAATCCGACGCCGAGGCTTCGACGACGTCTCCGGCTGAAAGAACCCGGTTGCTGCTTGCGGAGTTGTTGCCACTGGAATCGTTCGACCTCTCCGAACGTGACTACATCGCGTACTACGCCTATGCCGTCGACAACCGCCCCTGGGGAAACCATCGCAGCGAATCGGAGGTGCGGTACATCGACATCCGGCCGCTGCGACAGTTCTATCAAGAGATCGATCCGCCCGGCGGAAACGACGGCGCCGGTTCGCGAGTTCTGGTGCGTTTGGACGAGATCATTCGACGCGAACGGTTTGTGATCAATCGCACGCGTAAACTGGTTCGTGGCGGAACCGACATGGCCGCCCAGTTGGGAACGATCGATCGCCTGGTCGAAAACCAAAGCGAACTCGCGGACTTGACGCGTTTCCTGGCGGAGTTCTTCATCTCGCGCGGAAACGACGACGTCGAAGCCCTCAACCAGGCCGAAGCGGCGATGTTGCAAGCGGCCGATTCGCTGGCCGCCGGCTCATTGGACCTGGCTTTGGTTCAAGAAGAAGAAGCCCTCCGGTCACTGGCCGAAGCACGCCGCACACTGGAGATCGTTCTGACCAAACGCATGAGCCTCTCCCAACAACAGGCACTGCGTCGTCTGGCGCGTCAGTTACAACAAAAACTGCGTCGCGACCCTCCCGAGACTGAACGCCAATTGGCCGACTCGCTGATCCAAATCGCATCCCAACAACGTCGTTTGGCGGCCAACGCCCAGGCGGCCGCGTCGGGACAACGATCCCCCATGTCAACGCAGTCAACCACGTCAACGCAGTCGGCAACGTCGAGCGGACAAGGTGAAGCGGAGACGAACGAACGCGAAAACGATCCGGAGGATGCTGAGAAGACCGCTGAGGAAAACGATAACGATGCCGAGTCCTCCGCGGCCACAGCGGAATCGGTCGACCAAGACCAAGACCAAGACCAAGACGCGATGAACGAAGACGACTCGCCCACGCCCCAGGAAACACTTTACGAACAACAAATCGAATTGCTGGAGCGACTCGACGCGATCCGCGAACCATTGGCGGAACGATTGACGCAGTCCGAGCTGATGAACCGGCGGATGGATGACGCCCAGGCGGGGATGGACGATCTGGCCACACTGGCACGCGAGGGCGAATTGGAATCGATGGCCGCCAGGGGCCAGAGTGTCAGCGATCTGATCGAAGAACTGGGGCTGCAACTCGAAGCGATCTCCGCCGCCGAACCGGTGACGCGGGTTTCGTCTCTGCGGGATTTGACCAGCGGTCTGGCCGGCATGGAACATCAACTCGGCACCCACGACCCACTCTCGCCCGGCGGCGGTCGTGCCCCCGACTCCGCGAACCCCGAGGGTGCAAATCAGCCCGAGCGTGAAACCAAGGCCGAACGACTGGCGCGACGGATGGCAGCCCGCAGCGAAACGCTGGAAGAAGTGATCTCATCGCAAGCGGACATCGGCGACATCGAAATGAGCGAAGTCAACGATCAGCTGCAAAACTTCGCCGAGGAAACTGGTTTCCTGGAACAACTCGAATCGACCCGATCCGCCGCCGACCGGGTTCGGGACACCGAAGGCGAAACGGACGAAACGGAAGCTGCCGAGGCGATCGAACGGGCAGTCGAATACGCCCAAGCCGCCAATCGACTCGAACGTCTTTACCAACAACTCGTCACCCCACGCCTGGCCCGTCTGCGACGCATGGAACAACAAGCCAACCAATTGGCCACCCAGATGGGAAGCAATGGGACAAGCGGTGGAAAGACCGAGCCCGAAACCGAACGAGCCCTGCGAGATCTCAAGCAAGAGTTACGGGCCGAATCGCTGCGGGAGTTGGCCGAGTTGCTCGAGGGCGGACAGAGCGACCAACAGAGCGACGATGCGCAGGAGACGCAGGACCAGGGATCCCGTGACGGCGAAAGGACCGGACCGCTGGTTGGCGGAGGAGGATTGACGTTCCGTGACGGTGATGCGATCTCCAACCGCGTCCGTCTGGTCGCCGAGGAACTCCGCAAGCGGATCCAACACGTGATGCTGCTGGAGATCGCGGTGGACCGCCAAACCCCGATTCCGTCGGAGTATCGTCGCGCCGTCGACGGCTACTTTGAAACACTGGCCCGCGAGAATTCTGTCGAGATGGAATCGGCTGCGACGGGAGAGTCACAATGAGCGGCATCGAGTTACTGGCAAACACGTATTTTTCCTGGACGTCACCGCTGTCCCCGCGAGGCTGGATCGGACTGGTCGCCGCGTGCGTCCTGCTGTGGTTCGTGTTGCGAGTCTTCTGGGGACGTTCGTTGGTCAACGGTCGTACCGGGCTGATGGTGATTCGCGCCGCCGCGATTGCGATCCTGGTCGCGATCCTGTTGGGGCCGACCAAGATCGACGAACAGGCCGGTGAAACGACCCGGCCCTCGATGATTTATCTGTTCGATGGGTCGCAAAGCATGCAACTCGGCGGCGAACTGAGCCGTTGGGATCAAGCGTTACGATTTGTCGGACAAGCACAGCAGAGTGCCGGGCCGGGGTATTCCGGTGACGTCCAAGCTTTTCGATTTGGTCACCGGTTGTCGCCCCTGGTCCAGCCCAGCGGTGCGTCGCCGCAATCCGCCGGCGCGTCGCTACCGGGTGCAGCGACGCTGGTGGGAAACCGGCGTGCGGGCGACCTGGTGGACATCACCCTGGTATCCGATTCCGCGTTGCGAGGCACGTCGGAAACGATCGAAGGCCCCGACGCCTCGGACTCACGCCTGGCCGACGCGCTCCGCCAGTTGATGCCTCAAGTCAGCGCCCAATCGTCTGCCGGTGTGGTGCTGCTATCCGACGGGCGGGTGCGGGCTTCGGAATCAGTGGAACGGCTGTCGGAGATCTTTGGCAAGTCCCAGGTGCCGATTCATGTCGTACCGATCGGGCAATCCGGGGGATCGGGCGACATCGCGATCGTTTCACTCGTCGTGCCGCCGCGGGTGCGAAAATACACCGAGAACGAACTGCAAGTTTTCATGCGCAGCTTCGGCTATGCCGGTCAACAAACCACGGTCCGGATCCGACGCAAGGGCGGCCAGGGCGGCGATTTGGCGACCTTGCCGATCACGCTCTCCGGCGGTGCCCAATCCGCTTCGTTGATGTTTCGCGTCGACGAACGCCCCGAGGACTTGATCGTGCTGGTGGATCCGGTCGAAGGTGAATTGACGCGGCGAAACAACAGCGTCGAGACGCGGGTGGAGATCGATCGGACCAAGGTTCGCGTGCTCTGTCTTCAAAGCGGCCAAGCGTCCGGAACGCAGTCGTTGCTGAGTCAGTTTCTGCCGATCGCCCCCGGCCCCACGGCGGCTTCGACCTCGAGCGTTTCGATCCAATCGGCGTTGGTGGCCGACGAAGACGTCGAATGCACGACCTTGGTCAGCATGGGCGGTCAATCCTTGCGACGACTTTCCCCGGACGGATTCACCCAAGCCTCGTCGGGCTTTCCACGCACCCGAGCCGAACTGTTTGCCTATGACTGTGTAATCTTCAGCGACGTCACGCCGGCGGTGCTGGAAGACGAACAACAACAATGGCTGACGCAGTGGATCGATGGCCGCGGCGGCGGGCTGATCGTGACCGGCGCGTCATCGCTTTCGGCCGACGGCTGGCAAGACTCGCCGATCGCGCCGCTGTTGCCGGTGACCTTGGAAACGGCATCCACCGGGTTCCCCATCCCCACCGCCGTAGACGTCACGGTTCCCAATCACCCGATTTGGCGGCTGAGGATCGAAAAACAGCTCAACGAACTGCTGATTCGAGCGTTGCCGGACCTGGCGGTCGGACAAGCCGATTTCAAAGCGAAACCCAACGCGATGGTGCTGGCCCAGCGGCGTGACGATCAAACCCCCATCATGATCGCCCAGCGTGCCGGACGCGGCCGCGTGTTGGTCTCCGGCGCCACGCTCTCGGGGACCGCACTGGAACAACTCTCACAGACCTGGGGCGATCAACCCGAACGCGTGGCCGGAAAATTCTGGCGCAATCTGGTCTACTGGGCGACCGAAGAATCCTCGACCGGCCGACGCCGACTGGTCGTTCAGTCCAACCAGCGTTTCTATCGGCCCGGCCAGCGGCTTTCGATCCGTGCGACAGCCTATGACGAAGCCGCCCGGCGGTCACAGCATTATCGAATCTGGGCGATGTTCGAACCCGAATCGCTCGACGACATGTCACTTTATTCCCCCGTCCTCTGGCCCGACAATATTGTGCGTCAAAGCGGAGAAGTCGGTCCGCGGATCGCGTGGGGGGAAGAACTACCGCTGAAATCCAATCTGGAAGAAAACGTTTATCAACTCGATTTGATGCTCAGTGAAACGGCTGCCAGCGGCGACAGCGGAATGCGGATTGAGCTGACCGCGTACGAGGGCAGCGAACCCGAATCCTCGTTCAGTCACGGCACGCAAGTCGACAGCACGTCGCTGGCCATCCAGATCCTGAGCGATCCGTTCGAACAACAAAACCCACTTCCCAATCAGGAATTGATGGCTCGCGTGGCGGCGGTTTCGGGCGGTCAGGTACTGGACCAACCGGAACAATTGGGCGAGCTTTTGCGTGGACGCAAAGAATTTCGAGGTCCGCCGACCATTGATTCGACTCCGGCATGGAATCGTGCGTGGCTTTGGCTAGGCTTAATCGGTCTGTTATCGACCGAATGGGTTTGGCGGCGAGTTTCGGGATTGGCATGATGAATCTCCTTTAGACGTACAAAGAGACAATGGCAAAACCTTCCAAAGATGTAACCGCTGCCGAACTGGCCATCTTGGAGAAGCTGTGGGAGCACGAGCGTGCGACCCTGAAACAGCTTTCCAAATGGCTCTACGGTGCCGAAACGCCGTCGGATATCGCGACGGTCCAGAAACTGATTTCCCGGCTGGAAGCCAAGGGCTGTGTCGCCCGTGATCGCGACTGCTGGCCGCATCAATTCCAAGCCGCCATCGATCGCGATCATTTGATTTCACACCGGCTGCAAGCAACCGCTGACGAACTCTGTGACGGAACGATGTCCACCTTGCTGACGCACTTGGTCAAGTCGGCCAAGTTCAACTCGCGTCAACGAAAACGTCTCCGCAAGATTCTTGATGACTTGGATGCCGAATGATGGCCGTTGCCGCAGTGATCATCGGTAACCTGTGCCTGGCGTCGTTGATCGGCGTGTTGGCATGGACCGTCGGTCGCCATGGCCGACGCGCGGCGCTCGCCCATGCGCTGTGGGTCATGTTCTTCGTCAAACTGATCACCCCGCCGATCGTCTCGATCCCACTGCCCATCCCCACGTTCTTCCCCCGCCCGGTCGTTCAGAACGTCACCCCGCCGATCGCGGACGCCACCACTCCCTCTCCCGACGACGCGGACTCGCAACCGGCGACCGACGACCACCCGGCCCCACACACCCCGGCCCCACACACCCCGGCTGCCGGCGGCGCTTCAGCCACCGCCGCCGGACCAGCAACTCCAGTCGCACCTCGATCGGCTCTGTCGCGTTTCAACTGTCTGATGTGCGCGTTGTGTGCGATTTGGTCGGGCGGGTTTCTTGCGCTGGTCGCACACGGAATCATCCGGCTGGTTCGTTTCCGCAATCTGATCGGCGAGTGCGGCGTCGATGATGAGGAAGCGACCGCAACGGTCCGTCAATTCGTGCAACGCGAGCGCCGCTGGCACTTGGGCCGACGCACCCCACGCGTCGTGCGGGTGTCCGTCCACGTCTCGCCGATGCTGTTCGGTTTCGCGACGCGGCCGATCATTGTTTGCCCCGAAGCGTTGTGGCAATCGCTCTCACCGTCGGATCGCCGATCGTTCTTGGCGCATGAGACCGCGCACTATTTGCGACGGGATCATTGGGTGCGTTGGTTGGAATGGTCGGTCTCGGCCGTCTACTGGTGGTTCCCCGGAGTGTACGTCGCACAAAAACAACTCGAACGTCACGAGGAAGCGTGTTGCGACGCCTGGGCCGTCAAGATCCTGGACACGAAACCGCGTCATTACGCCGAGGCCCTGCTGCGTGTGGTGGACTTCATCAGCGATCACGAAGTCGGATTGCCGGGTTTTGCCAGTGGAATGCAACCGACCGCGACGTTGGAAGAAAGGCTGCGGTTGTTGATGCGGAACGAACTCGATCATGCCGGCTCACGACTGCACACCTGGGGCAGCGGGCTGGCCTGCGCCGCAATTTGGATGGTCCACCCCGAGGTCTATTCGTTTGAACTGTCACGCCAGTGGGTCCGGGTGACCGAGTCGGTCTCCGAACCGGAGAGGATGGCATCACCGTCACCGATCATGCCCGACCTGCCGGATCAAGACTGGGACGAACAACGGTTGCCGGCGGCGCCGAGCGGGTTCTGGAACGCCGCACCGATTCGTGATTGGGGACGATTTTCATTTGACGTTTCCGGCTATCGTTTCTCCGCGATTGCCGGCGAGGGGTTTGTCATCGAGGGACCTTCGGCCGATCCACTTGCTTTTGACCGTCAAAGCTTGACGGCCATCGCTGAGATCCCGGCCAGCGGACGGGTCATCATCGGCGATGCCCTCGGGAACGTTCGCTTGTGGGACCTGTCGGCCGGCATGCCGGTGTCGTTGCTCGGCCGTCATGCTGCCGATGTCACCAGCCTGACCGTCACTCCCGACGGCGGCGTTTTTTCCGCCGATGCCTCCGGTAACGTGATCCGTTGGGAACTGCAATCCGGACGCACACTCGCCCGCTGGACCAACGAGCATCTCGGACAAGACACGCCGAGCGGCTCCCTCGCCATCCAATCCATCCGCTCGTCGGTCGACGGCAGCTTCATCGCGGTGCTGTGTGGTGATTGGCGTCAGGCTTCGACACCCAAGACACTGTATTTGCTGGACAGCCAGACATTGACCGAGAACGCCCGACAGGAAGTGCCCCCGGAGACCGCAGTCGTCTTGCCGGATCACAGCGGACGATGGTACGCCGTCAACTGGAATGGTCAGGTGCAGTCGTTTGATGGTTCGCAATCGGACATGCAAATTGAAAAACATCGGGTTTCGGCGCTCCTCCTGTCACAACATGTGGTGCTCGTAGACGCGACCCCGGACCGCTAGTGCTCCGTTATCCCCACCCCCGAGATGTTGCGATGAGAGTTCGAAGTTTGCCATTGCTTGTCCTGTTGCTCGGTAGCTGCGTTGCGGTCAGTGCGATCGCCGGGCCGCGCGCCGCTGCGGCGGAACGCGCTGCAGACGGTGACGCCGCCGCAGCGGTCGCCAACCGTCGCATGCTGATCTGCTGTGGGCTGCCCGGCGATGATCGGCATCGCGAGCAAATGACCGCAGCGATCGAGAGTCTGATCACGACCTCCCAAACCGTGCTCGGTGTGCCACCGGATCAGTTGACGATTTTGGCCGGCGACGAGGTGATGCAAACCGCACTCCAACCGCTACATTCTGCAACGGGAATCTGCACGCGAGAAACGCTCGAAACCGCGTTGGCCGAAGCAGCCAAGACGTTGAAACCGAGCGACGCGTATTGGGTCATGATGATCGGTCATTCGCACCCCTACGGCGTGGAAAGTCAATTCAATGTGTCCGGCCGCGACATCAATCAAAGTCAATTCGCACAGGCCGCCGCTGCGATCGAGTGCCGCGAACAGGTGTTCTGGTTGACTCAACCGTTGAGCGGGTTTTGGATCAAACCGCTGGCGCGCCCGGGACGGATCATCATGACGGCGACCGAAGCGGATCTGGAATTCACGGCGACGGAGATGCCGTATGCGTTGGCCGCGGTACTCGACGGCAGCGGCGACACCGAATCTCTCCACGACATCGATGGTGACGGAACACTTTCCCTGCTGGACCTGTACCTGGCAACCAACATCGAAGTCACCGCGCGTTTTCGCGCCATCGACCGACTGCAAACCGAACACGCCCAACTCGATGACAACGGAGACGGCCGAGGCAGCGAAGTCCAACAGCCCTACTTGCCGGTCGAACCGGAAGAAGACGAAGAAGAAGACGGGCAAGAGGAAGGGAAGGAAGACGAGTCCGACGCGGACGACGCCCAAGCGGCCGAACCCGCTCCGGCCCCGAAGCCCGCGCTCATTCAGAGTCACAATTTGGACGGATTCCGCAGCCGCTACGTGATGCTAGAAACCCCGGCAACCTGACCGCGTTTGTGCCGTGTCATCGTCGTGCAGCGAGATGCGGTGAAGGACCGGAGGGGTTGCGTCCTGCCGCTAACAAATAATTAGGAACGCCCAGCGATTCCGGCAGCCCGGAGGATGCCGGCGCGGAGCCGAACGTCAGCCGCTTGAGGACGAGCGAATCGATTACACTGGCGGGCCACCCAATCGCTCCCTCTCCCGCCCAAGACTCCGCCATGATTTCATTCCCAATGACCCACTGGGTCTTGATTGCCGCCGGACTGGCCGCCTGTTGTGTTGCATCGCCGCCCGCGTCCGCCCAGTCGTTGAATTTGCAACTGCGCTACCAAGCGCCCACCGCCGAAGGGTCGCCCCGGTTCCATCGTTTGACCCGCGACGAACAATGGGATCCGGCCCGCACCGCCGTGATCGTTTGCGACATGTGGGATTCCCATCACTGCGTCAACGCCGTTCGACGTGTCGCGCAGCTTGCCCCCCGGATCGATCGTTTTTGCGACACGCTGCGAGAACGAGGCGTGACGATCATCCACGCCCCCAGCAGTTGCATGGAGGCCTATGAAAACCACCCGGCGCGGGCCCGGGTCACGACGATCCCGGCGGCCGCCTCGATGCCCGCCGACATCGCCAGCTGGTGTGATCAAATCCCCAGTGAAGAGGCCGCCGCGTATCCGATCGACCAATCCGAGGGCGGTGAAGACGACGATGCCGACGACCACCGCCAATGGGCCGAACGTCTGGCTGCTATCGGACGCAACCCGCGGGCGCCGTGGCAACGCCAAGTCGACGTGATCGGCATCGATGACCAGCATGACTTCATCAGCGACAGCGGCACGGAGATCTGGAGCATCTTGACCAGCCGGGGAATCGACAACGTCATCTTGGTCGGCGTGCACACCAACATGTGTGTGCTGGGACGTCCTTTCGGGCTGCGCCGTCTCGCCTCGGCCGGCAAAAACGTCGTGTTGGCGCGCGACTTGACCGACACCATGTACGACGACCGAGCCTGGCCCTATGCCAGCCATTTCACCGGCACCGATCTGATCGTTGCACACATCGAACGCTACGTGTGCCCGACGATTTCGAGTGATCAAGTTCTCGGCGACCAGGCGTTTCGCTTCGCCGGCGACCACCGCATCGGCCTATTGATGCTGGTCGCCGAAAACGAGTACCAGACCAACAAAACGCTGCCGGCGTTTGCGGAAAAACATCTGTCGACACACTTCAGCGTCCAGTTTGCCTGGGGCAGTGAAACCGAACATCACGAGATTGTGGGAATCGAGCAGTTGGCCGACGCCGATGCATTGTTGGTGAGTGTCCGTCGGCGTGCTCTGCCGCAGCGCGATCTTGATTTGATCGGCGAGTTTATCCGGCAAGGCAAACCCGTGATCGGCATCCGCACCGCCAGCCACGCGTTTTCACTGCGTGACCAACCGGCACCGGACGGCAAGAGCGTTTGGGACAGCTTCGATGCCGACGTGTTCGGCGGCAACTACACCGGCCACTTTGGAAACTCACTGAAAACCACGCTCCGCCGGCCTGCCGATGCGATCCATGATCCGATCGTTTCGACCACCGGCGCGATGAACATTCAGCCCAGCGGATCGCTCTACAAAACGGCACCGCTGGCAAAAGGCGCTCGGGTGTTATTGGAAGGCATGGTCGAAGGTGAAACGGCCCAACCGGTCGCATGGACCTTCATCCGTAACGACGGCGGACGCTCGTTCTACACCTCGCTGGGACACGTCCAGGATTTCGAGCAAGCCGAGTTCGAAGCGTTTCTCTCGGCGGGCATCCACTGGACCTGTGGACTGGAACCCCACACGCTGGCCGAAGTCGAAGCGCAAAACAAACGTTACGCCGCCGGCGGTGGGAAACAGCGGAAGTGAGCGAACGCCAAACTCCTGGCTCTCTTGTTAGCGGCAGGGCGCGAGCCCTCCGGTCTCCGGCGTGACCGGACGGCTCGCGGGCTGTCGGTTTAGTCGGGTTCTGCTGAGTCAATGGTGAGCCGCTGGCCGTAAGGCCTCGGGCGGGCGTCGCAGTGCCCGGCCGCTGACGCGTCACGGCTCACAAAACCGACAGCCCGCTCGCGCCGTTCCGCTAACCAACCCCGGCCCATCCACCCTCACGCGCCCGCCGGTTGCAGCGTCGGCGATTCGACATCCCCGTATTGGTGCATCGTTTCAGGTGACAACTTGAGCGCCGTCCTGAGGTCCATGAACAGGACAAAGACGACCGGAACGAGCACCAGCGTGAAGCACGTCGAGACGATCATTCCGCCCAAAAAGACGACGCCCAGCCCGCGATACAACTCGCTGCCCGCACCCGGAAACACCACCAACGGCAACAACCCCAACACGGTCGTCAGCGTGGTGATACAGATCGGACGAATCCGCGTGCGGACGCTCATCGGAACCGCTTGGATCGGCGCGAGATGTTCTTCGCGCATGTGAACCAATGACTGGTGCACGATCAGAATCGCGTTATTGACCACCGTGCCGATCAAGATAATGAACCCGAGCATCGTCAGCACGTCCAACGACTGGGGGACAAACAGGTTTAACACCCACAACCCGACGATGCCGCCGACCGCACCCAGCGGCACACTAAAGATGACCACAAAGGGATAGAGCCAAGATTCGAACAGCGCGGCCATCAACAGATACGTGATCAGCACCGCCATCAGAATATTGAAACGGAGCGCGTCCCAGGCCTGCCGCAGTTTATCGGCTGTACCCGACAAGGCCACAAAGTACTCATTGCCGATCGTCCCCTCGTCGACCAACGGCGCGATGATTTGGCCATTGACCAATTCCATCGCGGCCTCCAGTGGCATGTCGTCCGGCGGGCTGACTTCGACGGTGATCGAACGCAATCGTTCACGGCGTTGAATTTGTTCCGGCCCGCTACCATATTGCATCTCTGCGACCGCCATCAAGGGAACGACTTCTCCGTCACCGGTCGCCAACGGCAGCGACATCAACGCCTGCGGGTCCGCATTGCGTCCGGTCGGCCCCTTGATCGTCATGTCGATCTTGTCCCCACCCACGTAATAGTCACCGGCATAGGCCCCATCGACCATCGCATCGGCGACGTAACCGAGGTCCGTCGTGTCGATCCCCATCTCGGATGCCGCCAACAGTTTGGGTTTGAGATGGATTTCCGGACTGGACAGTTCCAGACTCGGCTGCGCCGACGCTTGGCCCTCGGGCATCAACCGTTCCACGTCGTCAAGCACGCGACCGGCGATGACGACCAGCCGTTCCAGATCGGGACCGGAAATTTCGATGTCGATCGTCCGTCCGCCCGACATGCCCCGACCGAACAAGCTGGATTGGGACGCCATCACGCGGATCCCCGGCAACCCGGCGCCGGCCTGACGAATCAACGGAACCAACTCCGACGCCCGCTCGGGGTCCCGGGCGCGAAACCCCATGAACAGACTTCGCTCGCGGATCGAGCAAAAGTAGTAATCCAAGACCGGAGCGTCCGAACCGTCGGTAGCGGCACTGCCTTCGTCGACATCCCAGACGGGGCGCAACCGCTGCTCGACGATCGCGCCGATGTCCGACAACTCGTCCAGGTTGTAACCGGCCGGAAGCGAAAACCGCGCGAACACAAAGTTGCGGTTGCCCGTCGGCAGGTATTCGACCTTCGGCCACAACAGATAGCTGAGTCCGACCGAGATGCCGGTCATCACCAACACGACCGCGATCGAACGCAATCGGGAGCGGAGCACCCAGGAGTTGAAACCGACGACCGCACCGACCAGCGCCGAGGCGGCACCGCGCGTCGCCCGTTCGAACCAACCGTCCGACTGGGCATCCGATCGGCCGCCCAGTTGATCGTCGGGCAGGCCGTCAGACGTTTCCGCAACCGTGTCGTTACGAGAACGCCGGCGGGCAAACAAACGCGACGCTGCGGTCGGAATCACGGTGAACGAGACGAGCATGGAAAATGCGATGCCACAACTGATCGCCAGGGCGATGTCGCGAAACAATTGCCCCGCCGTGGCTTGCACGAAGATCACCGGCAAGAAGACGGCGATCGTCGTCAGCGTCGAAGCCACGATCGCGCCGCCGACTTCGCCGACGCCCCGGGACGCTGCGACAAAAGCGGTTTCGCCGAGCTGTTTTCGCCGGGTGATGTTTTCCAACACCACGACCGCGTTGTCGACCAGCATGCCGACGGCAAAGGCCATCCCGGCCAGCGAGATCACGTTCAACGAACGCCCCAGCAGCGTCATGCACAAGAACGCCCCGGCGATGCTGATCGGAATCGCCACCGCCGCGACCAGTGCACCGCGTGCGATGCGATAACCCAACACGAAAATCAGCACGACGGTACCGGCGTAGAACCAGGGCGAGACATACACCGACGCGACGGCGGTCGCCGCAATCGCCACGCTGGCCAACACGGTTGCACGCCCGAAATGCAAAAACAACATCAGAATGATGATCGTCGCTGCGCTGCCGATCAGCATGTTTTGCACCACCAACGCGATCGCCGATTCGATGTATTCGGTCTCGTCGTAATACTGAAACAGCTCCAATCCTTCGCGTTTTAGAATCCCTTCGTTCAGTTCCCGATTGGCAACCCGCAACCCCTTCATCACTTCCATCACGTTTGCGCCGCTGACCCGTCCGACACTCAGACTGATGCTTTCGGTTCCGTAGCGCCGCGCGATGCTCTCGCGGTCTTTGTACCCCAGTTTGACTTCCGCGACATCACCGACGTAGACGCGTGTGTTGCCATCGGAGACGAGCAATTGTTGCTTGACTTGCTCGGGGTCGCGAAACTGGCCCAGGGTCCGAATCACCCAGGTCCGTTTGCCTTGAAAAAAGTCACCGGCGGTCGTGTCGCTGTTCTGACGATTGAGCGCCTCGCGGACTTGCCGAATCGTGATTTGCCGCGTCGCCAACTTGGCCGGATCAACGATCACCTGCAGCTCTTGTTCGCGGCCGCCGCGCGTCTCGGCGTTCGACACCCCCGGAACGCGTTCCAATCTCGCCTCGACAAAATCCTCCGACAACTTGCGGAGCTTTTCCAAATCGACCGGGGGCGGTCGCAACGCTTCCAGTTCCGGGTGCGCGGCGAGATGCTCGTCCAAACAGTTTTGCAGACGGAACACACGCAGGGCTGAATTGCTTGCCCGCCTTGCCGGTTCGAGAACCTCTGCGATCTGGGGATGGGCCGACTGGAATTCGGCGATCGTCTCGCTGGTCGGCGGTCGCGGCGTCAACGCAAATCGTGCGATCGGCTGGGCGCTCAGATCCGACGCTTCGATGACCGGCTCACTGGCGTCCAACGGATACTCGCGGACCTGTTGCAAACGCGTGTTGACCCGTGCCAGGGCATCGTCGATGTTCGTTCCGATTTCAAATTCCAGCGTGACCTCCGCCGAAGAAACGCGGCAATTGGAAGACAGCTTGACCAACCCCTCGACACCTTGCAGTTGTTCTTCCTGCTCGAGCACGATCTCGCGCTCGATTTCCTGCGGGCTGGCCCCGGGCCAACGGGTTTCGATGGTAAGCACCGGGTTTTGAACTTCGGGAACCAATTGTTTGGGGATCAAGCCCAACGACAATGTCCCGAACAGCGCCGCCAAGATGGCACCGACATAAACTTTGACGGGGTTGCGAATCAGAATTTCAAACACGTCACTCAACCGTCTCCGACGGTGACCTCCACGGATTGCCCGGCCGCTAAACGCTCGTTGCCACGCGTCACGACGATCGCGTCGGCGTCCACCTCGCCGGTCACCGCAATCCAGTCGCCCTGGGCGACCCCGAGTTTGACCGGCACTTTGCGGACGACCGCTGCCTGTGCTTGACCGTCCGCCGATGAGGTGCGGCCGACGTCGACGACAAACACCGATTGCCGACCCCCATCCAACACGATCGCATCGGTGGGCACAAACGTCTGTTTCGCTTCGGGCCCGATGGGCAAATCCATTCGCACCACCATCCCGGACATCAACATCGGGATGCCGTCGTCGATCCGGTTGTTGATCCGCACCAACACCGGAAAGGTCCTTGAACGGGTGTCGGCCGCGGGCACGATCCGTTCCAGCTGCCCCAACAACAATTCGCCCGGTCGAGCGTCAAACTCGACATGGATCGTTTGGCCCGGACGCAAGAACACCACCTGAGCGGCCGGAACCGCCACTTCGACCCTGACGGTATCCAATTCGATCAAGTCGACGACCGGATCGCCCGCGGTGATCCAAGCACCCGCTTCGGTGTATTCGGCCGTCACGTAACCGTCGAAGGGCGCGATCAGGGTGTGCTTCTTCAGTCGGTCTTCGAGCAACCGGACTTGTTCTCGCTGCAGATCCACGCGTGCCTGGGCCTGGGCGACCTGCTCGAGACGCGGACCACTGACGAGTCGTGCATGTGCGATCGTCGCAGCCTGCAGTAACTGTCGCGAGGAATCGGCTTCGGCGGTCGCCACGTCGAGTTCTTCCACCGAGGCGGCTTTGGACTGAACCAGTTTGGACATCCGCGAGAGCTGGCTGGCCGAACGCCGGGCGATCGCCCCGGCGGCCTCCTTTCGCGCCTCGGCTTCGGCGATGTCTTCGTCGCGTGATCCGGCTTGAAGCTCCGCCAATTGATGTTCCACCAAACGCAATTCCGCTTTGGCGGCAGCGATCTCGATCTGGATCACGTCGGT
Source organism: Rhodopirellula sp. SM50 (assembly GCF_002289565.1). Lineage (GTDB taxonomy): Bacteria > Planctomycetota > Planctomycetia > Pirellulales > Pirellulaceae > Stieleria. Next base: position 108,236 of record NZ_NTFY01000001.1, read on the forward strand.
CTGCAAATCGGCCACCGCGTCACCGGCGGCAAGCCGATCTCCACGTTTGGCGTGTAACGTTCTCAGTCGACCGGGCAACGAATAGCCGATCGTCGTGGTCCGACTGGGTGTCACCGTCCCCAACAATTGATACGCCGATTTCGACTCTCCCGTGCGGACGCGACAAGCCATCACCGGCTGCAGAATGTCTTGACCGGACTGGCCGGGCGGTTGGGCCGGCGCCACATCGGCGATGAGAAGCATGCCGAACAGCGTGCCGCACCGCATGGCCCGAATGACGCGTGACGAAGTGGACATGGAATGCATCCCAATCGAACCGTGGAAACACGGCTCGATTGATCGTGGGGGTGGGAAAGGGGCGGGGTCGGAATCCGGTAGGAAAACACATCCTAGTTGACCGCGCAACCACTCACCACACTGCCGCTGAAGAAATCGTGGTTTGGTGATCGTTCGATCGTCCCCCTCACGCCTTCATCGCATCCACTTTTTGACCAGTCCATTTTTTGACCAGCCAATTTTTTGACCAGCCAATTTTTTGACCAGCCAATTTTTTGACCAATCGATCTATTGACCAATTCATTTCTTGATCGGTCGATTCACCACGTTCCTGCCACATCGACGCCGCGGCGATCGCGCCGCAAGCCGCGTTGATCATCGAGGATTTCGCGGACCGATGACAACAGATGTTCAGCAGTGAACGGTTTATGGACCACCGGATAGCCGGGCGGGACTTCTCCGTTGTGGGCGACTTCGGGGTCATGCCCGGTACAGAACAGCAGCGGCAACTCGGGGTTGCTTTCCGAGATGTGCCCGCACGCTTCACGGCCGGTCATGTTGGGCATCATCACATCCAAAATGGCCAAATCAATTTGATCAGCCAGTTCATTGACCCGCTGCACCGCTTCCTGTCCATCGGAGGCCAGCACGACGTTGTATCCGGCGCGCTGCAAGATCCGGCTGCTGACCTGTCGCAACAGTTCTTCGTCGTCGGCGATCAAGATGGTGCCGATGCTGCCACCGGCATCTTTCGCCCGATCCGTCACAGGTTGGCTGATCGGCTGTTTCGTCTCGCATGCCTTGACGGCGGGTAGATAGATACGGAACGTCGTGCCAACGCCGACTTCCGATCGGACTTCGATATGTCCCTGGTGCTGTTTCACCAAACCATACACCATCGCCATCCCCAAGCCTGTCCCTGAACCGACTTCTTTGGTGGTGAAGAAAGGCTCGAACACTCGCTCCACCACCTCGGGCGTCATTCCGCTGCCGGTGTCGGTGATCGAAATGCGGACGAACGGGCCGGGCCGCAGCACTTCATCCTGGCGACAGTACGCTTCGTCGAGTTCCACCAGTTCGGTCGACAACGTGAGCTGGCCGGTACCGTCCATCGCGTCGCGTGAATTGATACAGCAATTCAGCAGTGCCTGTTGCAGCTCGACCGAATCGGCGTGCACCATCGCGGAGGTGGGATGCAGTTCTTGACGTAGCGTGATGCGTGATCCCAGCAGCGGCTTTGCCAGTCCGACCAACTCGGCGACAACATCATTGACATCAAGATCGACGCAACAGAGCGGCTTACGACGGCTGAACCCGAGCAACTGACGTGTCAAAGACGTCGCCCGCTCACCGGCTTTGAAAATGCACTTCATGTCTTCATGCAGCGGTTCACCCGGCCGCGTCGCGTCCAGCCCGAACTGGGTGTAGGACAGAATGATCTGTAGTAGATTGTTGAACTCGTGCGCGATCCCACCGGCCAGCATCCCGACCGCTTCTAGCTTTTGGGATTCGCGCAATTGCTTTTCTTTTTCCAGCAGCTGTTGTTGAGCCAGTTCCCGTTGTTGCATCTCACGACGAATCTCTTTCGTCTTGGCCGCAACCGTCTTTTCCAAATCTGCGACGGTGTTGCGAGAGGCTTCGGTCAGCTTTCGCTTTTTGGTCATGGCCGCAGCGATTTGCGCCACCTCGGCGGCATCAAAGGGCTTGCGCAAAATCAGCAGTTGATCGCTGTTGCCGAGTTTTTCGACGATTTCAGACCAGGAATAGTCCGAGAAGGCGGTGCAGATCAAAACTTGCAGATCGGGATCGGCCTTCCACAACTGACGAATCGTCTCTACACCGTCCCACCCCGGCGGCATCCGCATGTCGACAAACGCGGTACTGAAGGGGCGTCCTTCCTCGATCGCCTGGCACACCATCCGGTACCCTTCTTCGCCCTGGTAGGCGGACGACAGATCGTAGCAGCGTGCGGCTTTCGTTTGGCGTGACGAGGAACCGAACAAGGACACTTCGAGTGAATCCAATTCCGTGTCGGCTTGCGAATCGTCACACAGGATCTTGCGAAAATCATCATGGATCGCCGTGTTGTCATCGATGATGATGATCCGCGGGTTCTCGGAATCGTCGGCGATTCCCGCGCCCGCATTCATCGCGTCGGCCCTGTGTGCTTCGTCCATCGTTTCTGGATCGCCCTTCGTTGAGTGTCACTGATGTCTGCAACCTTCGCTTGTGATCAGCCGGACGACCTTGATCGCGGGAAAGAACTGATTGAATTGGTTCGATTTGAGGGACAACCGACACTCCTGGTCCGCATTCTTTCACTGCCCGGTGGGTTGTACCGCTTTCGGTGACTCTCCGCCCGACAAGTCCTCCCAACGCTGGCAGCCGGCGCTGCGGTTTCCCGTAAAGATCTGCGAATCGGTGAAATCGGCCCGTCGTACATTCGACAACACCAGAAGGTGGTCACATCGACACCGGCGTGTTGGATAAACACGTCACCGATCCGAAAGTCGATCCTGGGGCGGGATGGTGAAGACAGAATTTCAAGACGGGGCGCCCGGCGATCACGTCGCGGAAAGACGCCCTCTCGATGGCGGTCGTCCGCCGAGTCGTCGGCCATTGAATCGTCGCTCCGCCCGGATCCGCGTCGTCGCGGCGATGCTCACGGCGGTCCTGCTGACGGCCGGCCCCGCGGTCGGCCAGTCCGCTGAATCACTGGCGCCCGCTGAATCACCGACGCCTGCAGAATCACCGACGCCTGCAGAATCACCGACGCCTGCAGAAGCACTGCCGCCCGCAGAAGCACTGCCCCCTGCTGACCAAGGTCCGCCAACCGCCCAGCGGCTCGAGCACCCTGACACGTTTGACGATGAGACCGCCGACGGAGTCGACGGCGATGGGCTCGACAGCGAATTGGATTCCCTGTTGGACCAAGACCTCGGTTCGCTGCGGCGGACCTCGGTCGCGCCTGCACTGGAGGTCGAAGTGTCCTCGGTCTCGCGTCAGAAAAGCACGATCGGCAGATCCCCGGCGGCCGTGTTCGTGATCACCGGTGAAATGATTCGTCGCAGCGGCTACCAATCGATCCCCGAAGTGCTTCGGCTGGCACCGGGGCTTCAGGTGGCGCGGATCGATGGGAACAAGTGGAGCGTCAGTAGCCGTGGCGAGTCGGGCCGATTCAGCGACAAATTGTTGGTGCAGATTGACGGCCGGACGGTATACAACCCGCTGTTCGCCGGTGTGCTTTGGGATGTCCAGGACGTACTGCTGGAGGATGTCTTGCGGATCGAAGTCATTCGCGGTCCCGGCGCGACGGTGTGGGGCGCCAATGCGGTCAACGGAGTGATCAATATTCTGACCAAGTCCAGTTCGCAAACCCACGGCAGCTACGCCATCGCCGGCGCCGGCACGCTGGAACAGAGGTTCGTCGGCGGACGCCTGGGGGGACGCACCGAACGAGGCGTCGACTACCGCGTCTGGGGCAAATGGTTTCAGCGAGACGAGATGGATTTGGTCGGCGGCTCACCCTACGATGCGACCAACCAAGCCCGCTTGGGATTCCGAACCGACTGGGAGTCCCCCGCCGATGACAAGCTCACCTTTCAAGGCCAGTACTACAACGGCGAATCGGACAGTCTGGCCGACAAGGATCTCGCAGGTCGCATCGAGTTCGACCAACCGGTTTCGGGGGGCAACCTGCTGACACGTTGGACGAGGACGCATTCGGCAGACCACGAATCCTCGCTGCAACTGTATTACGACCGCTTCGATCGCAAAGCCTACGGATTCGGCCAACAGACCAACATCTTTGACTTGGATTTCCAAAGCCGGTTCCGCTACCGCTGTGATCACCGGATCATTTGGGGAGCCGGCTACCGAGCGATCTTTGACAAATTGACCAACAACGATCCGCTGCCGTACATCGCCGCGGACCCCGAGCGACGCACGGTTCAACGGTTCAGCGCGTTCATTCAAGACGAAATGACGTTATTGGAAGACGCCTGGTACTTCACGCTCGGTTCAAAGTTCTCGCACAACACCTACAGCAATTTCGAACTGCAGCCCAGCGCCCGTCTGTTATGGCTGCCCAATGAATCCGCGGCAGCGTGGTGCGCGGTCTCGCGGGCCGTCCGCACGCCTTCGCGGCTGTCAGCCGACGGGCGATTGATTGTCAATCAGCCGGTACCGTTAGGAAACTTCCCGCTTGAGCTCCGGGGCGTCGGCGACTTGGGTGCGGAGAACCTGGTGTCGTACGAGTTGGGCTATCGGCAGCAAACCAACGAATTCTTCGCCTGGGATGCGACGGCGTATTTCCATGACTACGACAAACTGCAGGTGCTGCGGCTGAACTTCCCTCCCGCAGCCCTCCCGTTTCTCGACATCTCCGACGCGGCCGCCGCCGACGGCTATGGGTTTGAAATTTCGGCAACCGCACAGCTGACCGCGTGTTGGAGCATGCGTGGCTGGTACGCGTTCCAGCGGATCGAGTTCGATGAGCCGCCGCCGTCGGTGGCCGGCTCGGCAGGCAAGTCCGGCGCGCTGCCCCGCAACCAGGTTTCACTGACCCACTCCTTCGACCTGAGCCGCGGACGGCAACTGGACATCATCACCCGCTATGTCGATAACCTGCCCGCCGAATCGACGCCGTCGTATGTCGCCGTCGACACACGATTTGCCTGGAACCTTGGCCGCAACCTGACCGCTTCGGTCGTCGGCCGCAATCTGTTTGACCGACGGCACCCCGAATTCGGCCCCAATTACTTCACCGGCGACGTGCCGACCGAAGTGCCGCGTAGCGTGCATGCGTATGTGGAGTGGCGCCGATGAAGCTTGAACCCACACGCACAATCGATCCCCGCCGCCGGCCCGGTGTCGTGATGACGCTGTTGATCCTGACCGGCATGCTGATCGATCCACCCGCCGCCGCACAATCCAGCCTGGCTTCGGAACGGAACGTCAAGGTCGCGTACCTGTACAATTTCCTGCGCTACGTCCGTTGGCCCGAGACGGCCTACGCCGACGAATCCTCGCCCACCGTGATCGGGATCCTCACCGGCGATCCACACGGCCGCCTGTTGAACCAGGTCGCCGCGAAGAAGCAAGCCCGGGGGCGACGAATCGTCGTCCGGGAGTTCGATTCGGTCCGCGAGATCCAATCCTGTCACCTGGTTTTCCTGCATGCGGGAACCGCCCCGGCCGACGAAGCCGAAGCGATCGCGCGGACCGAACGACAAAACACGCTGTTGATTTGTGATGCCGTGGTGTCGCCACAGCGTGGCGTTCCGATCCGTTTTTTCGCCGACCACGATGGCACGATCGGATTAAAAATCAACGTCGACGCGATGACCCGACGCGGTCTTCAGGCGGACGCCAAACTGCTCAACATCGCGAGCATCGAACGAGACTAGACTCAATGGGCAGAACAACCAAACGCTTCCGTGACTTCTCCGTTCAAACCAAGCTGACGGTTTTGGCTGCCACGGCGATCACGTTGGCCGTCTCGGTCGCTTGCGTCATCTTTGTGGTTCTGGACGTCCGACGCATCTCCGCGTCCAAAGCCACACAACTGACCGCGATCGCCGAGACACTCAGCACCAACAGCACCGCCGCGGTGGCGTTCGGACAACAGGACGCCGCCGAAGAACTGCTGGCCGCGATCAAGGGCCGACATACGATCGACATCGCATGCATCTTGGATGCCGATGGATCCGTGTTCGCGATCTACCGACGTTTCGGCGATCAAGCGGACTTTCATCCCCAGTCGGTCACGCTCGGTGCGCACTACGGCGACGACGGCTTTCTGAACGTGGCGGTGCCGATCATCGACGACGGCGACCGACTGGGCACGTTGATCCTGCGCGAAACGACCGCCGATCTCGGCCAGGCCCGCACGACACGAATCCTGGCCGCAGCGGTCGTGCTGGCGATTTCCATCATCATCGGCGTGTTCGCCTCTTCTCACCTGCAAGACTCCGTCACCGCGCCGATCCTGCGACTGGCTTCAACGGCCCAGAAGATCTCGCAAAGCGAAGACTGCGCTATCCGTGTCCATCACGACAGTGACGACGAGATCGGAGTCTTGTACCGCCAATTCAATGGCATGCTGGACCGTGTGCAGTCGCGTGAAAAAGCCGTCATCCAAGCAAGCGAGCGATTGCAAGAACTCAATCAAGCATTGGAGCAACGCGTCGCCGAACGGACCAGCGAACTGGAACAATCCAACGCCGCCTTGCAAAACCAAATCGAAGCCAAGGATCTGGCGACGAAACAGCTGCAAAACACCCACGCCCAGCTGCTGGAAGTGTCACGCCGCGCGGGCATGGCTGATATCGCCAACGGTGTGTTGCACAACATCGGAAACGTGCTGAACAGCTTAAACATCAGCGCCAACCTGATCGACGAACGGCTCCGCAACGTCAAACTCGCCAACCTCGAAAAAGCAGTCGAACTGTTACTGCAAAACGAAGACGACCTCGCCGAGTTTCTGCTCCGCAGCGACCAAGGAAAAATCTTGCCGCGGTACCTGGGCAAGCTCTCCGACAGCATGCGTGACGATCAACGTTCCATCTTGAACGAAATCGAATCCTTGGCGTCCAACGTCGAGCACATCAAAGATATCGTCCGCGCCCAGCAATCTCACGCCGGCGCGTTCGGCGTGATGGAACAACTGCAGCCGGCCGCCCTGTTCGAAGACGCGATCCATTTCGTGCACGATTCCTTTTCAAAACACAACGTCGAAATCGTCAGAGACTATGGCCAGGTCCCCGCGATCGAAATTGAGAAATCGAAGGCCATCCAGATCATCGTCAATCTGATCAAAAACGCCAAGGAATCCGTGCTCGAACACGATTCGGACCTCAAACGCGTCACGCTGCGTCTGGAACAGTCCGGTGACGAAGTTTGTTTCCAGGTCAGTGACAGCGGGACCGGGATCGCACCGGACCGAATCACCACGATTTTTTCCAACGGCTTCACCACCAAAAAAGATGGGCACGGTTTCGGACTCCATGCCTCCGCGACCGCCGCGGTCGAACTGGGCGGCAGATTGTCGGTCCACAGCGAGGGAATCGGTCAGGGAGCCACGTTCACGTTGTTGCTGCCCGTTTCGATCCGCACGCGACACAAAGCACTCGCCGGGTAATCAGTGAGCCCGCGCAGTGAGGCGGCACGACTCGCGCCGATACGCTAAAACAACACGGTAGTCGAGGCGACACCCATGACACCGGCCGCGAGCAACCGATCCGATGCAACCCTCCAGTTCCCACCACCGTGACGAAACCGTTTCCCCCAAACCCTCCCGAATCGACCGCCGGCAGTTGATCGCCGGAGCGTTGACCGCGCCGCTGGCCGTCGCAGCGTTGGCACCGGCGGCCGGGGCGGCAGAGGAGTCCGCCCCCCCACGACGCGGCAACCGCATCGCCGTCTCCACGTACTCCTACTGGCGTTACCGCGACGACAGCAAGCTGACGATCGAACAGTGCATCGACTTGGCCGCCGAAACGGGCTTCGATGGCGTTGAAATCTTGCACGTCCAGATGGAGGACGAATCCAACGCCGCGTTGCAACGGATCAAGCAACGGGCCTTTCGGTCCGGATTGGACTTGTGCGGTTTTTCCACGCACCAATCGTTCGTCTATCCCGACGCCGCAAAGCGTGACGAAAACGTCCGCCACACCATCCGCTGTATCGAACTGGCCTATGCACTCGGCATTCCGACCATTCGCGTCAACACCGGACGCTGGGGAACGTCGAAAGATTTCGACACCCTGATGGCCAACAAGGGGATCGAGCCCAGGCTGGAAGGCTACAGCGACGACGACGGATTCGCCTGGGTTCGCGAAGGCCTCGAAAAATGCTTGCCGACCGCCGAAAAATGCGGCGTCGTGCTGGGGCTGGAAAACCACTGGGGACTCGGACGCACCGCCGACGGCGTGCTCCGGTTGATCCGCGAAATCGATTCCCCCTGGCTGCGAGCCACCTTGGACACGGGCAACTTCTTGGAAAACCAATACGAACAATACGAGCAACTGGCGCCCGAAGCCGTCTTCGTTCAAGCCAAGACCTACTTCGGCGGGGGCACGTGGTACACGCTGGAGATCGATTACGACCGAGTCGCAAACATCTTGGCGGGGGTCAACTACCAGGGATACATCTCGCTGGAGTTTGAAGGCCGGGAGGCGCACGAAACGGCGATCCCCAAGAGCCTGGAAACGTTGCGCAAAGCGTTTGCCTGAACCTCCGGAAGGCTCGCGGGCTGTCGCCAACAAGAAACGAAAAATGGTAGCGGAACGGCGCGAGCCGTCCGGTGACAACCTGAAAGATCGGAGGGCTCGCGCCCTGCCGCTAACAGGAAACGGACGGAGCTAGCCTTGGCCGAAATTGAATCGGGAGTCAACAGATGGGAACACGCGTCACAGAAGAATCATGGTTCGGCCGGCTCGGCAAGGCGTTTGCCGGCATCCTGTTCGGCGGTCTACTGACCATCGTCTCGGTCCCCGTCTTGTTCTGGAACGAAGGTCGCGCCGTCCGGACCGCCAAGGGACTCAAGGAAGGCGCCAAGGTGGTCGTCGAGATTCAACCCGATTCGGTCGACCCGGCCAACGATGGAAAATTCGTCCACGTCTCCGGTGATGTCCAAACCATCGACGTGCTCCGTGATGACGACTTCGCCATCGAGTACAACGGGATTCGATTGACGCGGCACGTCGAGATGTACCAATGGAACGAGAACGAACAAACCACGAAGGAAAAAAAGCTGGGCGGGGGAACCCGGACGACCACCACCTACACGTACGAAAAAGATTGGTTCCCCGAACGGATCGATTCGAGCGGATTTGACGAGGCACACTCACACCAGAATCCGACCGAGTTTGTGTTCGCCGATCGGACCTACCAGGCCAAGAACGTCTCCCTGGGACAGTTCCGTCTTCCCGATTCGCTGATCGCCATGATTAGCGGCGAAGACGCCTTGGAACTTACCCCGTCCAACGTGCCCGACGCGTTCAAGGATCGCTCGATCATTCGCAACGATGGCCCCAGCGGCGCCTCGCGGATCTATCTGTTTGCAAATTCGCTGCCGGGCAAGACACCAGACCAGACGGTCGCGGCGGAAGCAGCGGTGGACGAGTCCGCGGAACTGGCGCTCACACCGCCGGCCCAATCTCTGCCCGTCGACACGAAGTCTCCCGAAACGGATGCGACCGACGGCGCACCCCCGACCGGCACCACATCCACACCCGGCGAGCCCGGCCTGCGGGCAATCGAGACACCGCAAATCGGCGACGTGCGGCTGTGGTTCACCGCGACGCCGGTGCAGACGGTCAGCCTGCTCAGCCAACAAACCGGCGAGTCCTTTCAGCCGTTCGAAACACACTACGACACCACCATCAACGTCTTGAAAGTCGGCGTCTTGAGCGCCGCCGAAATGATCGCCCAAGAAGAGGCCGCCAATCGGATCCTGACCTGGCTCTTGCGGGCCGGCGGATCGATGATGATGTTTTTCGGGTTGATGTTGTTGCTGCGTCCCCTGGTGGTACTGTCCGACGTCCTCCCGCTGGCCGGTTCGCTTGTCGGGTTTGGCACCGCCATTGTCGCCGGTCTGCTAACCATCGCCGGGGCGATGACCGTGATCGGGATCGCATGGGTCTTCTATCGGCCCGTGTTGGGGATCAGTTTGCTGGTCGTCGCCGTCGCCGCGGTCTATTTGATTTTCCGCCGCGGTCGGTCCAAGCGAGGACAACAGCGCGATACACTCACCCACGCTGACCTGGCGTGACCGGACCCCAATCTGGACCTCAACCCCACGACCCTATGAAACGCTTACCCATCGCCGCAATTTCGTTCGGCTTATTGATTTTGAACCTGGGCTTGCTGCAGGCCCAGGAGGACACGAACACCACCAAGACGGAGCAAGAAGGGATGACTGATTCGGTACTGCTGAAACCATGGACGGGACCTTATGGAGGCGTACCGCCCTGGGATCTGGTTCGAAGTGAAGAGTTTATCGATGCCTTTGACGCGGCCATCGCGCAAGCGTCCGCGGAAATCGACGCGATCGCCAACAACCCCGAACCGGCCAGCTTTGAAAACACCGTCGTGGCGATGGAGAAATCCGGACAATCACTCGATCGCCTGGACGCGATCTTCGGTGTCCATTCCTCCAACCTGAACCTCGGGCCGATCCCCGACATCGAACGCGTCGTCGCGCCAAAACTTTCCGCCCACTCCGACAGCATCTACCAGAACAGCGCGCTCTTCGAGCGACTCAAGGCGATCTACGAGAGCGACGAGAAAAAGTCGATGACCGTCGCCCAAGTCCGCTTGATCGACGATCTCTACAAAACGTTCGTTCGTCGCGGTGCCCAACTCAATGCCAGCGACAAGGCACGGCTGACACGAATCAACGCGGACCTTTCGCGGTTGTTCACCGATTTCAGCCAAAACGTCCTCGAAGACGAAAAGCGATTCGTGACGTGGGTCGAAAAGGAATCGGATTTGGATGGGTTGCCCGAAAGCGTGGTGGCGTCCATGAAACGGGCTGCCGAAGAACGCGGCAAACCCGACCAGTGGGCGGTGACCAACACCCGTTCGTCCATGGATCCGTTCTTGACGTACAGCAAGAACCGGCCGCTTCGTGAACAGGTCTGGCGGACTTACTACAACCGCTGTGACAACGGTGACGAGCACGACAACAACGGGATCATCACCGAAATCCTGGCACTCCGCCGCGAGCGGGCCAAACTGCTTGGCTATCCCACGCACGCCCACTGGCGCCTGGAACCGACGATGGCGAAAACCCCCGAGGCAACCTTCGGCTTGATGAACCAGGTTTGGCCCAAGGCGGTCGCCCGCGTCGCCGAAGAGGTCGCCGACATGCAGAAAATCGCTGATGCCGAAGCTTCCACTCCCGCAGAAAAAATCACCATTGAGCCGTGGGACTACCGCTTCTACGCCGAGAAAGTCCGCAAGGCGAAATACGACTTGGACCTCGGTGAAGTCAAACCCTACCTGCAATTGGAAAAGCTCCGCGAAGGCATGTTCTCGGTCGCCGGCGAACTGTTCGGTTTCCAGTTCACACCCGCCAAAGACGTCCCGGTTTTCCATCCCGATGTTCGCGTCTGGGAAGTCACCGACCGCGACGGAAAACATGTCGGACTGTGGTACTTTGATCCCTACGCACGCGCCGGAAAACGAAGCGGCGCTTGGATGACCGCCTATCGCGTCCAACAAAACATGGGCGACGCCAAGACACCGATCGTTTCCAACAATTCTAACTTCATCCCAGGCGGTAAAAACGAAACGGTGCTGATTTCGTGGGACGATGCCGTCACGCTGTTCCACGAATTCGGCCACGCGCTGCACGGGCTCTGCTCCGACGTCAACTATCCCTCGCAAGCCGGCACGTCGGTTGCGCGAGACTATGTCGAGTTTCCCTCCCAACTGCTGGAACATTGGCTCGACACGCCGGAAGTGCTGCAGAAGTATTGCGTGCACTATGAGACGGGAGAGCCGCTGCCGCAATCGCTGATCGACAAGGTCAAGAAAGCGTCCACCTTCAACCAAGGATTCGCGACGGTCGAATATCTGGCCAGCGCGATCGTCGACATGAAACTTCACACCAGCGACCAGGAACGCATCGACCCGGACACCTTTGAAAAGGAAACGCTCAAAGAAATCGGGATGCCCGACGAATTGCCGATGCGGCACCGCACGCCCCACTTTTCCCACATCTTCAGTAGCGACAGTTATTCGGCCGGCTATTACAGTTACCTGTGGGCCGACGCGTTGACCGCCGACGCGGCGGAGGCCTTTGAAAAGGCCGGTTCGTTCTACGACCCGGAACTTTGCAAAAGCCTGCACGAGAACGTGTTTTCCGTCGGCGACACGATTGACCCGGCCGACGGATTTCGACGGTTCAGGGGCCGCGACGTCGACACGTCCGCCCTGATGCGCAAACGCGGGTTTTGAGTGGCATTTTGTTGCCCCGGCAGGGCGACGCTGTGAAGCATTTTCCCCATGTGATTGTTGAGGTGTTAGCGGTGGGAAATGCCACCTACTTTGGCTCCAACGGTGGTAGCGGAACGGCGCGAGCCGTCCGGTTGCGCTTCAAAAACACCGTAAAACACCGGAGGGCTCGCGCCCTACCGCTAACAATGCTCCAACGGTGGTAGCGGAACGGCGCGAGCCGTCCGGTTGCGCTTCAAAAACACCGTAAAACACCGGAGGGCTCGCGCCCTACCGCTAACAATGACAACCCGCTTTGCGTCAACACAAGCGGCACAGCCATCACTGATTCAGACACCCCAACCAGAACCATGATCACTCCACCACGCTACCTGTGTGTCGCCTTGCTGGGCGCGTCGATCGCCATGACCGCCTGCCTTGCCGAAGACTGGACGGAATTTCGCGGCCCCGGAGGGCATGGCCATTCCGCCGCCGACTCGCTGCCGCTTTCCTGGAGCGAAACCGAGCACATCGCCTGGAAGGTTCCGATCGACGGCGACGGATGGTCCTCGCCCGTCGTCGCCGATGGCCGGATCTACCTGACCACCGCGACACCGATCGATGGCGATGCCGACAAGGCGCGATCGTTACGCACCCTGTGCATCCGTGCCGACGACGGACAGATCCTGTGGAACAAGGAAGTCTTCATCCAGTCGGGCGACGGCGTGCAGATGCACAAGAAGAACAGCCACGCCAGCGCCACCCCGGTGCTCCGCAACGATCGGCTGTACGTGCACTTCGGCCCCTCCGGCACCGCCTGCCTGTCGACCGACGGCGAAGTGGTTTGGAAGACCGAGGAACTCAACTTCAAGCCGGTCCACGGCAACGGTGGTTCACCGGTATTACACGGCGACACCTTGATCATCACCTGCGACGGCGGTGACCAACAGTTCGTCGCCGGCATCGCGGCAGCCAGCGGCGACGTGAAATGGAAGACGGAGCGGCAAGCGGACGTCAAAAAAGGATTTTCGTTTTCCACTCCGACGTTGATCGAAGTCGACGGTCGCACGCAAGCGATCTGCCCGGGTAGCGGCGCCGTGGTGGCCTATGATCCCGAATCGGGCGCGGAAATTTGGAGTGTGGACTATGACGAGGGTTATTCTGTGGTCCCGCGTCCGGTCTACGCTTGCGGACTCGTGTTCGTCAGCAGCGGCTACGATTCCGCATCACTTTACGCGATCGATCCGAGCGGACACGGTGACGTGACCGATTCGCATGTCCGCTGGACGCTGGACAAGGGCGTTCCCAAGACCCCTTCGATGCTGGCCGTGGGCGATGAACTGTATTTCGTCGATGACGGAGGCGTCGCGTCGTGCGTTGATGCGCGAACCGGCAAGCTACATTGGAAAGAACGGCTTGGCGGAAAGTATTCCGCGTCGCCGTTTTACGCGGCGGGCCGTATTTATTTCCAAAGCGAAACGGGAAAGACGACGGTGATCGCACCGGGAAAGGAGTTCAAGGAGTTGGCGACCAACGAACTCGGCAACGGAGACCGCACCTTCGCATCCTTCGCGGTGATCCATGACGCGATCCTGCTGAGAAGTGAAACACACCTGTATCGCATCGAAGAGTGACCCGCCATCACCCCAGTGGCGTAAGCTTCCAGCTTGCGATCCCCTGCCGCACCGGCAGGCCCCTACCTGCCCAGCCGAGTAGGTCACGCTGTGCGTGACTCATGGCATGCACAGCATGCCCTACTCGACGAACACATCACACCAGATCCAACACCCGGTCCATCTGCTCGGCGATGTCGACTAAGCGATCGCGGCCACCGCCTTTGACCTCCGCCGTCGCCCAGCCGTGGTAATCGATCTTGGCAAGCTCCGCACGGACCTTCTCCCACTCGATGCTGCCTTCGCCGAGTGGCTTGCGAAACCCTTCCCGCATGCCTTCGTTCATCGCGACGGTCAAGTCATATTCTTTGATGTCTAGTTTCTTCGCGCGGCGACCGATGACTTCCAACCAGTGCTCCGGCCAACCCCAGCGGACGACGTTGCCGACGTCGAAATAGATCCCCACCATGGGACTGTCGAACGAATCAATGAAGCGGGCCATCCCCATCGGTTCAATCAGATACGACGCCCAAACGTTTTCACACAGGATCATCACCCCCTGTTTCTCGGCATGTCCGATCGCTTTGCGAATGATCTGCTTGGTTTCCTCGTAATTCTGCAAGTAGCTGATCTTGCGATCGTATCGAACGACGTGCAGGACCGAGCTGGCACCGAGCATCTTGGCCTGATCGATCGCACCGACCAAATCGGGATTGCTGGAATGCACCACGCCATGAATCGGCAGTCCGGTCGCTTCACTCGCCTGGGCATAGGATCGAACAAGCGCTTCGTTTTCTTTGCCGAGTTTGACGCGGGGTTCCACACCATCGAATCCGATGTCGCGGATCATGCGAAACTTTTCCAGCACCGATTCGTTGCCGGTGGCCATGTGAAGTTTAATGGCTTTCTTGATCTTGCCGGTGAACTGCCCGGCGGCGGCCTTGTTGGGCAGTGACTGTGTTGCCAGCGCGACGGATGCGGCGGCGGCAGATTTCAAAACGGTGCGTCGATGCATGATGTGAATCCGAGAGTGAAAGCGTTGAACTGTTGTAGGTCACGCTGTGCGTGACATTCCCGTAGGTCACGCTGTGCGTGACATTCCCGTAGGTCACGCTGTGCGTGACGTTCGGGCATGCATAGCATGCCCTACCGACTCGATCGCAAGCTGGAAGCTTACGCCACTGGCGACTCGGTCACGAAAGCGACCAACCCGCACGCGGTTGGCGGCGGATGAAGGGGTCGGCTTCGGGGCATCCGACACACTTCATGTTGACCGGATCCCAGGTGATCTTTTTACCGACGCGATAGGCGACGTTGCCCAAATGATTCGCTTCGGTCAACGGGCCGGCGTAGCTGAAGGGGCTGCCGGTTTCGCCACCATTTAAACAGGCCGCCACCCATTCTTCATGGTGCCCCGGCGAATCCGGAATGAACGGCTCGGGTGGGACAAAATCGGTGAAGTCGTCTTCGGGCAAGAGCACGTGTTTTCGGTAGTCCGACAGCAACATGCCCTTGGAACCGATGAACAACACGCCGCTGTTCCATTGCGGAATCTCGCCGCGTTTCCAGATTTCCGGTTTATGTGTTCCTTGATGCCACGTCAGTTTGACGGGAACTCGATCGCCGCGTCGGCCGTAGTGGTATTCCGCCGACATCGACGCCGGTGCGATTTCGGGATGGGCGGGCGGTCCAAACGCTTCGACCGTCTGGGGTGCGTCCAGCTGCAGCGCCCAGTACGGCAGGTCGTTCCAGTGGCTACCCAGATCCGACATCGTGCCATTGCCAAAATCCCACCAGCGATACCAATTGGGACCGGGGAAATAGACTTGGTGGAACGGACGCTCGGGCGCCGGCCCCAACCACAGGTCCCAGTCCAGGTAACTCGGCGGCGTCATTCCCGTTTCGGGTCGCGAATCGACGAACAGCCGGTCGTTCTTCTTGGCGTCTGCTTCGGACTGCAACCCCCAAGCACGACCGACCCACACGTGTGCTTCGTGAACGTCACCGATCGCGCCGGACTGAATCAGTTCGACCACGCGGTGATAGTTCTCGCTGGCGTGAATCTGCGTTCCCATTTGCGTCACCACGCCGGCCCGCGCGGCGGCTTCGGTCACCGCCCGCGTCTCGGCGATGTTGTAGGCCAGAGGTTTTTCACAGTAGACGTGCTTGCCCATTTGCAACGCCGGCATGGTGGCGTAGGCGTGGGTGTGCTCGGTCGTGCTGACCACTGCCGCATCGATTTCTTTGCCGACGGCGTCATAGAGTTTGCGAAAGTCTTGAAACTTGCGAGCCGCGGGAAACTGCTTGGATGTGTTTTCGACAAAGCGCGAGTCGACGTCGCAGAGGGCCACCACGTCGACTTTTCCGGTCGCCGTGATCGCCTTCAAATTACTTCCGCCCCGTCCGCCCACACCGATGAAAGCGACCTTCATGCGGTCGTTCGCGGCCGCGTGGAGACGTCGCGGGACGAGGGACAGGGAAGTGGCGGCCGCCGCGGCGACGGCGGTGTTGTGGGCTAGAAACCGACGACGATCGATAGCATGCATGGCGATTGACCCGGCAGATGGGGGGAGGGTGGAGGGGAAGCAGAAACGCGGGCTGGTTAGGGAAAAGTGTAACAACACGGCACACGGAGCGTTGAATTCCGACCAAAATTGATCTTTCCAGGCTCTTCGTCACACCGATTCCCCTTTTTTTCTAAGGCCGTGGCGGTTCGATCGTCTTTCACTATGCATGGACGAGCATCCTTCTGCTTGCGCGGGCAATGAACCACTTGAATCACCAATGCGATCCCTCGTGCGATGACGCCGCCCCCGAGCGGTTGAGCGACCAAGCATGGCTGACTCAAGTCTTCCGGGAAAACGAACTCGCAATGATGGGCTATGCGACACACCTGCTGGGCGATCGAGACCGCGCAAGCGACGTCGTTCAAGACACGTTTGTTCGACTGTGCAAACAGCCTCGCCGACAGGTCCAAGATCGCGTTCGACAATGGCTGTTTCGAGTCTGCCGAAATCGAGCCTTGGACATCCTGAAGAAGGAGAGCCGGATGAAAACACTCGACGATGCAAACGCCTCGCGCCAAATCAGCCGAGACTCCGATCCCGTGTCCATCGCCGAGATGACCGAACGCTACGAAAACGCGCAAGGCCTGTTGGCCACGCTGCCGCCGCGACAGCAAGAAGTCATTCGTCTGAAGATCCATGGGGATTTGAGCTACCGAGAAATTAGCGAATTGACGGGGCTGAGCGTCGGCAACGTCGGGTACCTGCTGAGCACGGGTTTGAAAATGATCCGCAACCGATTGGCGACCGCTGAATGACCAGCCACCACTGCATGACCAAGCACCTTTGAATCACCCAACCGCAACGTCACGCGTCGGCGCCGCGTGCACACCCTCCCGAGAATCAGAACCATGACCTCCGAACCAACCGACCAACAAGAAGGGCTCGAAGAACGTGCGACCGCGTTTGTGTTCGGTGAACTGGAACGCGAGGAGGCGACCGAGTTCATGAAGTTGATGGACGCGTCACCGGAAGTGCGCGCGATCGTCGCATCGGTTCGCGACGCCGTCGGGGCCGTCAAAGCCGAACTCGCCGCGGATACCGTGGGCCTCAATCTGGCCGACCGTCAACGCATCGAAAACGCCATCCGTGACCCGCTGCCCCAGCCGCCGCCGGTGGAGGCGACCACGTCGGACGCATCGACGCGAACCTGGGTGCTCGGGCTGGCCATCGCCGCCACGTTGCTGCTGGTTTCCGGGCTGACCCTGCCGGCGCTCAATCGCGTCATCACAGCGAACACCGACACCCGACAGTTGCGTGATCGGATCAGCCAGATGGAATCCGAGCGGCATCGGTTGGTGGCAGAAAAACGTTCGGTGGAAATGGAACTGGCATCCGTCCGTGCAATGCTTGCCGACAGCGACGACCGGTCCGCCCAACCGATTCAGGACGACTCTCCGACGACCGACGTCGAGGCAACCGAGTCCCCCGGATCGACCCTGGCAAATTCCGACACCGAGGCACAAGACATCGGTGCGACCGAAATGGACACCGCGGTGGGACAGACTGAGCTTGCCACCGATTCGCAAAGCGAAACAGCGGTGGGACGAGAGAACGGGATGCCCGATCCAACCGGGACACCAAACGAAAGCCCGTTGCTCGCCCAATCCGAGCAGGCGAACGACGACGGCTCGCCAGCCCCGCCTGAAGGTCCCGCCACCACGATCCCGATGAATCCGCTGCTGGCCCAACCGGTTCCGCCGCGTGCGGGTCGTCCGCGTCGTCCGCCCCAGGGACCGGAGTTTCGGATCGGCGCTGTCGATGACATGGGAATGGACGGGGCAGCGGACGACGAAATGATGATGATGATGGGTGGTGGCATGGGTGGCACCGGTACTGCGCAACTGCGACCACGCCTGTTCGATGAGATGCCCGGGATTCCGTCGATGATCGAACACATGGAAGTCGGCGGTGGCAATCAATTCGCGCCGATCATCGAGAATCCCTTCCTGCCGGTCGGCATCGCGCCGCTTTCGACATTCGCGATCGACGTGGACACCGCCGCCTATGCCAAGGTGCGGATGAATCTGACCCAGTACAACCAGTGGCCCAACCCGGACGCGGTGCGGATCGAAGAATTGGTCAATTACTTTGACTACCACTACGCTCCGCCACAGGACGACCGCCCCTTTGCCGCGGCGATGGAGATTGCCGAGTGTCCTTGGAACCCGAAACACCGATTGGCCCGAATCGGCATCAAGGCCAGGGTCGCCGACGTCGATCGCCCGCCGAGCAATCTGGTGTTCTTGTTGGACGTGTCGGGATCGATGAATCGCCCCAACAAATTACCGCTGGTGGTCAACGGCATGAAAATGTTGGTCAACCAACTCGGCGAAAACGATTCGGTCGCGATTGTGGTGTACGCCGGGGCGGCCGGCTTGGTGCTCGATGCGACCACCGGCGACCGCAAGAAGATCATTGTCGATTCGCTCGACCGCCTGCGTGCCGGCGGATCGACCAACGGCGGCCACGGCATTGAACTGGCCTACAGCATCGCCCGCGACCACTTCGTTGACGGTGGAACCAATCGCGTCATCCTGTGCAGCGACGGTGATTTCAACGTCGGCGTCACCGACACCGACGAGCTGATCCGATTGGTCGAAAACAATGCGAAAAGCAACATCTTCTTGACCGTGCTGGGGTTCGGCAACGACAACCAAAACGACGCGATGATGGAACAGATCAGCAACAAGGGCAACGGCAACTATGCGTTCATCGATAGCCAAGACGAAGCCCGCAAGGTCTTGGTCGAACAAATGCAGGGTAGCCTGATGACCGTCGCCAAAGACGTCAAAATTCAAGTCGAGTTCAACCCGATGGAAGTCGAATCGTATCGATTGATCGGTTACGAAAACCGCATCTTGAATGCGAAAGATTTCGACGACGATGATAAAGACGGCGGTGAAATCGGAGCCGGACACACGGTCACGGCGTTGTATGAGATCGTTCCCAAGAGCAAGCTGAACTCGGAGGATCCGCCGCCGGCCTCCGCACCGCTAGAGGAATTGAAATACCAACGTCCCATTCGTTACAGCGAACAAGCCGCCAGCGGCGAGATGTTGACGCTGAAGCTTCGCTACCAACCGCCGACCGATGGGCAAAGCGAGCTGATCGAATTTGCGGTCAAAGACAGCGGCAAGGCATTCCACCGCACCGACCGCGATTTCCAGTTCGCCGCCTCGGTCGCCGCCTTCGGAATGTTGCTGCGAAACTCCCCGCACAAGGGAAACTGCAACTTTGACATGGTCGAAGAAATCGCCACCGCCGGTGCCCTCGACGATCGTTCGGGTTACCGCGACGAGTTTCTTTCCTTGGTCAAGCGGGCGAAGCAACTCGGTGAAGAATGAGACCTCCGGGACTTTTTAGCGGTAGGGCGCGAGCCCTCCGGTATTCGGGTAGAGATGAAGAACCGGAGGGCTCGCGCCCTACCGCTAAAACCTGAAGACCCCGACCGGGTTCAATCTGCGCAGCCTTTGCTTTTTCCCCGCCCTGCAAACGCGTCCGCCGTGCCTGCTACACTGACGGTTTTCCACCGAAGCATGCGGGAGTTTCATGGCGACTGACCTTGCCAATTCGACATCGGATCAGCTGGAGATTTCGTGCCAATCGTGCGGCGCGAAGCTCGTCGTGGAAGCGCATCTGCGTTCGACGCTTTGCCCTTACTGTGCGTCGCCTTCGATCGTCAGCCGTCCCCCCTCGCCCAATCGGCCCTCGCCCACGTTTCTGGTCGGGTTTGTCGTCGATCACGAGCACGCGACCAAGGCGGTCAAAAACTGGGTCGCCGGCAGTCACATTTTTGCGCGATCGGATTTCAAGGCTGCCGTTCCGGAACTGACCCGAGGCGTCTACCTGCCGGCCTACTTGTATGGCGCGGTCGCTAACACACGGTACTCGGCAAGCATCGGCGAAAATTACACGGTGACCGAAACCTACACGACCACCGATTCGAAGGGAAAGACGGTCACGCGAACACGCACGGTGACGAAAACCGAGTGGCGTCCCTTGGCCGGCAACCACTGCTGTTATGTTCTCGACGTGCTCGTCAGCGCCTCACAGGGCGTCACCAATGCGGCCCTGGAGGCCGTCGAACCGTTTGACCTGCGTGCCCTGCGGCGGTACGCCGACTCGTTTATCTCCGGCTGGCTTGCCGAAGAACCCTCACGCACCCAAGACGATTGCTTCCGCTTGGCACACGACGAAACGATTGCAAAAGTCGGGGCGATGCTCAAAAACTTCATGCCCGGAGACTCCCACAGTAACTTGGAGTACCAAACCGATCTGTCACACGAGGTGATTGATTTGGTGCTGCTGCCGATCTGGACCTACGCGGTGCGTTACGCAGAAGACCGACCGCCGATCCAAATCCTGGTCAACGGCCAAACCGGTCGTGTCGCGGGCAAGGTCCCCGTCTCGGCCGCCAAAGTCACGTTCGCGGTCGTCGGCGTGCTGTTGCTGATCGGAATCCTGTTCCTCTTGTTCATGGCGGCGCAAGGATGAGCGAAACGATGAATGAAACACCAATCGCTGAAATCAATTGCATCCGTTGCGAGTCGCCGCTGGAGTCCGGCGATCTGCGCTGTGCGATCTGTGGCCAAGCGGCTTTGAATGACCAGGCCGTCGCGCGGAAGAAACTGGCGATACAGATTCTGCGTTGCACCGGTTGTGGGGCAGCGATCACCTACGACCCGAAACACCAAGCCCCCTCGTGTTCGTTTTGCGGCGACGTGGTCAAAGTCGAATCGATCGATGACCCGATGGAACAAACCGAACATTACTTGCCGTTCACCGTCACGGCCGACGAAGCCCGCGCGGCGCTGCGGGGCTGGCTCGATTCACGGGGATGGTTCCGCCCCTCGGACTTGTCAGCGTCTGCTCAATTGACCCAGCTGAAACCGCTGTGGTGGGTCGCTTGGGTGTTCGACGCGGAGGCCTTTGTCAGTTGGGCGGCGGATTCGAACGAAGGCTCCGGCCGATCGGACTGGGCGCCGCATTCGGGCCAAAACAACATCCAGTTCGATGACATCCTCGTCTCCGCGTCACGCGGATTGAGCCTCAACGAAGCGGCCGCGATCAGTCGCGGGATGAACCTGGCGACCAAACGGCAGACGCCCGAGGGGGCCGATCGCGATGCCACACTGGAGCGTTTTGATGTCCAGCGATCGCAGGCACGGCAAGAGGTTTCGGCGGCGATTCACCGGATCGCCGCCCAGCGGGCGCAGCAACACTTCATCCCCGGGACACGTTTTCGCAAGGTCAAAGTCGCGATCGTGCTGCGCCGCCTCGTCACGCGACGGATGTCGCTGCCCGCCTACGTCCTGGCCTATCGCTACAAAGACCGGTTGTACCGCGTGGTGATCTGTGGCCAGGACATCCGCCTGATGGTCGGCACCTCGCCCAAATCGCTGATCAAAATGATCGCCGTCGGCTTGGTCGTCGCCGCCATTGCCCTGGTGTTCCTGTTGATCCTCGCCGCGGGAAGCTAGTGCTTCGTCAACTTTTAAACTTGGGGTGCCGCTCAATCGACATTGAGGGGCGCCCGGACGCTGGCGGGAACCGGCTAATGTCAATGGATGATCAGCCGTTTGGCGCGAGCCTACGGGCCCCTGCGTTGGTCAATACCTTCTCGACTTAGCGGTATTGGGCGCGCGCTGTTCCGCTACCACCTTCGACGCCAAAGTGCGCGGCATGACCCCGACGGGGTCAAAGCCAATAGCCGGAGGTGAGCGAAGCGCCACCTCCGGAAATCCGGTCCCCCGTCAAACGCGACCCCGAAGGGTGTCGAAGCAAATGACGTCGGCGCCCTCGGACCCGGCCAGCCCGCACGCTCAAGCTCACCCATCAACTCCTTTACGAACGCTGACTGCCGCACCGCCGGCGGATGGATTCGCTGCGACCCCGCCCGGGGTCGAGGGGATTGTAGGACGTGTTTCCCGGAGGTGGTGCTGCGCTGACCTCCGGCTACTCGCTGGCATCCCTCCGGGATACTTGGTTCGCGGCAGAGCTCGCGCCCAATACCGCTAGCTCCCTCAGTGCCACGTAAGTGGCGTTGCATGACATCTCAGCATCGGTTGCATGTTTTGTAAGCGAACGACAAGTTCACAATGAAATTTCGATCGCGGCGGTGCGCGCCATTTTCGCCCGTTAGCCGGCCGAACGCCTGCAGTTTGCGGCCTTTTCTCAAAGTTGCTGCATGTGCGGGTTTGCACGCGTCGTCGAATCCCACTTTCGATCGCTCAACGGCACGTCAGATGCATCTTGGTGCGTGATTGAGCCACTCATCGATCCTCTTGCCTCCCATCAACCTCCCCATGGCCACCGAAACCACCGCATTGAACGAGACCACCGAAATCAATCTCGGCGACAAACAAGTCGAATTGCCGATCGTCGTCGGGACTGAAAATGAATGTGCAATCGACATCTCAAACCTCCGCAGCCAAACCGGCTTCATCACCCTGGACGAGGGTTATCGCAATACCGGTTCGGTCCGCTCCGGAATCACTTTCATCAACGGTGAAGAAGGGGTCCTTCGCTATCGCGGCATTCCGATCGAACAGCTCGCGGAGTCGTCCAATTTCATTGAAACCGCGCTGCTGCTGATCTATGGCGAACTCCCCTCGGCGGAACACTTGTCCCATTTTCGACGGCTGCTGACCGAGCACGAGATGATTCATGAAGGGATGCGGAACTCGTTTCTGGGTTACCCGACCCATGGTCATCCGATGGCGATTCTGTCGTCCATGATCAATACGTTGTCGTGCTACAACACCGACGTGATGGAGATGGAAGACGAGGCCTCGTTCGAGAACGCCGCGGCCAGATTGATCTCCAAGATTCGCACGGTCGCCGCCTACGCGTACAAAACTTCGACCGGTCAGCCGCTCGTCTACCCGCATCCGGAACTGAGCTATTGTCGGAACTTTCTGCACCTGATGTTCTCCACGCCCAATCGCACGTACGAACCCGATTCGGATGTCGTTCGCGCGTTGACATTGTTCCTGATCTTGCATGCCGACCACGAGCAGAATTGTTCCACTTCGACCGTTCGGATGGTGGGATCGTCGGGGGCCAATTTGTTTGCGTCGTGCTCCGCCGGTGTTTGCGCCCTGTGGGGACCGCTGCACGGCGGGGCCAACGTCGCCGTGATGGATCAACTGCAACGGATCAAGAGCTCCGGCATGAGCGTCAAGGAGCTGATCGAGCGTGTCAAACAAAAGAAGGAGAAACTGTATGGTTTCGGCCACGGCGTCTATCGAAGTTATGACCCACGCGCCGAGATTCTTCGCCGCCACGTCCCCAAGGTGTTGGGCAAACTGGGACGCAACGATCCGCTGCTGGAAATCGCCAAAGAGTTGGAAGAGATCGCCCTGAGCGACGATTATTTCGTCAGCCGCAATTTGTATCCCAATGTCGACTTCTATTCGGGAATTCTGCTGCGAGCGATCGGTATCCCGGTGAACATGTACACGGTGATGTTTGCCATCGGACGAATGCCGGGCTGGATCGCGCACTGGAAAGAAGTCCGAGACAGCAACAGTCGAATCTATCGACCGCGGCAGGTCTACAATGGCCCGACGTCTCGCGATTACACCGCGATGGAGTGGCGTTAGTGGTGCGCCAAGCGTGTTGGTGTGCAGGCTTTAGCCCAATACCGCTAAGTTAAGCGTGGTTTCCTCAACTCGGTGCCCGTAGGCTCGCGCCAAACGGCTGATATTCGTTTGACATCAGCCGGTTCGCGCCAGCGTTCGGGCCTCCCCGTCGAGCTTAACTTAGCGGTATTGGGCTTTAGCCGTCTACTGTCGCTGCTTAGCAGCGACCGGGAATCGCCTAAAGGCTAAACACCAACGGTTGCTGAATCTTCGTCTCACTGCGTGACGCGTTCACCGTTGACGACCCGGCGTGCGTCCGCGATCGCGGCATCGAGCTGTTGACGAAGCTGCGAGAGAGCGGAATCGGTTTCGGCGAGCGAATCGCCCGTCGCCCGCTGTTCGATCTGAAACGCCAAATCCCCCATCGCCGCCAGACCGAGCGCCTTCAATGCGCCTTTCAGCGTGTGAGCCGATCGTCTCGCGGCTTGACAGTCGGCGTCCGCCAACGCCTGCTCCAACTCGTTCATCAGACGCGGCGTCTCTTCCAAGAATGCTTCCAAAATGTCGATCAACAACGTCTGGTCTCCCGCACACAACTCCAACGCCTTCGACCAGTCCGTGGGTTCAGACGCGACCGCTGGGGCGACGTCAGCATGATCGACCTGCGGGGGCAAATCACCGTGCGGATCAGCGGGTAAATCGTCGTCGAAAAATGATGAAATCGCTTCCCGCAATTCGTGAATTCGAAGCGGTTTGGAAACGTAGCCATCCATGCCGGCCTCCAAGCACTTTTCGTGATCACCAGTCAGGGCATGGGCGGTCAACGCAATGATCGGCACGTGACCGCCGCGTTGCTGTTCGACCTCGCGGATTCTGCGTGTCGCTTCCATGCCGTCCATCTCCGGCATTTGCACATCCATCAACACCAGTTCATATGCACCGCAAATGCACTTCTCCAAGGCCTCCTTGCCGTCGCTGGCCAGGGTGACGGTGTGTCCCCACTTCTTCAACAACGCAATCGCCAACGTTTGATTGACCTGGTTGTCTTCCGCCAGCAGGATGTTCAGCGGACGAATGACCGGCTCCGTATCCGCCGTGGTCGACTCACCGGGTTTCGCGATCGCCGTCTCTCCCAACACGCCCAGGACGGCGTCGAACAATTCCGTTTCCTTGACCGGCTTCATCAGATAACGGTGAATGTTGACTTCGTTCCAGCGTTGATGATCGCCGGGCTGATCGTAGGCGGTGCACGCGATCACCGGCAGATCCTTCAGGGTGGGATCGCTGCGAATCTCGCTGACAAGATCAAAGCCACTGCGATTGGGCATGTGGACGTCGGTCAGCAGCAGCTGAAAGGAATCGTCTCGGGTCAGGGCCTCTTTCAAGGCCGCGATGGCCCGGTCGGCATTGGACACCGAGGTCGGACGCATCCCCCAACCACGGACCATTTCTTCCAAGATCATCAAGCTGGTGGCAAGGTCATCGACGATCAAAACCCGCGCGTCTTGCAAGGCCGCGATGTCGTGTCGGTCGGCGGCGTCGGAATCCTTCTCGACGCCAAACACGCCGGTGAAATGAAAGGTGCTGCCACTGCCCAGTTCGCTCTCCACCCAAATCCGGCCTCCCATCAGCTCAGCCAGTCGCGAACAGATGGCCAATCCTAATCCGGTGCCGCCGAAGCGGCGGGCCGTGCCACCCTCGGCCTGTTCAAAGGCTCCAAAGATATGTGACAACTTATCAGCGGCAATCCCGATGCCGGTGTCACGCACCTGAAAGTGAACCTCACACTCGTCGTTCGTGGATGAATCAAGCGAAACACCGACCGCGATTTCCCCCTGTTCGGTGAACTTCAGTGCGTTACCGACTAGGTTCACCAAGATCTGTCTCAAGCGATACGAGTCACCTTCAAGGACCGCAGGAACGTCGGCAGCGACATGCAAGGTCAGTTCCACCTGCTTGGCACCGGCCCGCAACCCCATCGGCTTCATCATGTCGCCCAAACGCTCGCGAATCTCAAACGGTGTGGAAACCAAATCGAGCTTGCCGGCTTCGATTTTTGAAAAGTCGAGGATGTCGTTGATGACCGACAGCAACGACTCGCCCGATTCGCGAACCAAATCCAGATAATTGCGTTGCTCTCGTTCAAGCGGGGTATCGAGCAACAGTTCCGTGATCCCGATGACGGCACTCAGCGGGGTGCGAATCTCGTGACTCATATTGGCCAGAAACTGACTCTTGGCGCGATTCGCCTCCTCGGCGGCAAACTTCGCCAGCGTCATTTCTTGAGCACTCTGCTGCAATGCCGCGTGGGCGAGCTCCAGTTGAAGCGCGTACTCGCGATAACGCTGATTGGATCTCACGACCAAGTACACCAGGCTACCGGCCAACAGCGCCAACAGTACTCCCAAAACGCGCAACTGCGCCGCAGCGGGCGGGGCCGTCGGCCAGCCCGCAGTCGGCAATCCGTAAAGCGTCCAGCTTCCCGTCGGAAGCGAAATCTCCGATCGGATCGGATCATCGTTCAGCAAGGAGGCATCTCCATGAATGATCTCTCCCGGGCCGCCCTGGGCGTTGCGACCTCGAATGGCAATCGACAAATCATCGGGGACACTCGTCGAAATCTCCTTAAACAACACTTGCTCTTCGATCAGAATCGAGACCATTCCCCAGTAGTCTCCGCCGCCGGGCGTTTGACCTGGAACCGTCTCATAAACGGGAGCCCGATAGACAAACGCCTGACCACCCTGAATCAGCTCGACGGGGCCGTACAACCAAGGCTTTCCGGTTTTGATCGCACGCTTGGCCGCCGCACGCTGTTTCGGATCTTCAAGCAATTTGAATCCGAGGGCGCCCTCATTTCCTTCCCGAGGGTACACGTCGTTGATCTCGTTGTCTTTGATCGACGTGACGCTGCGGATCCCGTCGGCTTCCTGCATCAGCAACTCGGAGATGTCCGCAAACTCCCGTGACGTCATCTCCGGATGCACCGAGACATGGGCCTTCAGCCCCGAGGTCAAATAGACGCGTTTGTTGATCGCCTTCTCCGCCGCACCACGCACGGTCGCCAAATCCCGAACGGTGTCAGCCTGGACTTTCTGGAGGTACCGTTCGGTCGAGTTCTTGTTCAACACCCACACACAAATCAGCACGACCATGGCGGTTGCTGCGGCTGCCAGCAACGGCACCGCCATCGCAAACGACCAACGACTTGTCACAGAAGTCGCATCGCGGACTTGCGGCCCGTCGCTTGTTTCAGTGGTGGCGTTTGTGTCGACCATGGTTGATTTACCGGAGGGCCTTGCGGCGCAGGCGTCCTGTTGCCAGTCACCCAACAGCTTTCCAACGGCGACCGTCGATTCTCTTCCTCCATGCCGTGGGTGCCCCCCGTCTTCACTGCAAGGGAACGAAGTATTCGATTCCGAATCCCCAACCGCTTCGAACTCTCGCTGGCAAGAAGCTATTGTACCGATATTCGGCGACGGCATAGAGATTTCCGCCCAGCTTCACTCCCCATTGCGATTCCGCGACCCAGTCCGAATCGTCAAACCCATCGTTCACATTGTGGTCGGCGAACCCAGCGACATACATCAAACCCTCAAAGAAGTCCCGTCGGAAAACGTGTTCTATCTGCCATCCCGAGCCATCATCTTCCAGGACATGAAACGTCAGGGAATAGCTCAGCTTCAAAGTGTCGGTCACAAAGTCGCCAATCGGCCCGGCCGTATCGTGCAGTCGCCAACGAACGCCAAATCGCCCCACTTCGTCGGTGAATCCGCCGTCAGCCCACATCAGATTCCAGTCCAGCTGACCGAGGAGACGATGCTCGGCGGCAATCGGCCGACGGAGATGGATCTCCGTAAAGAAGTCATTCCAGTCTTCCAGCTCAGACGGCGCACCGAACGGACTGGTGTAATTGACGAACTGAAAGTACTCGAATTGACAAGGTAACTTGGCTCCCGCGTTGATCGTCAACACGTTGAAGTCACGGTTGTCCCAGTAGTAATTAAAATCTAGGAATCCGCTGTTTCGATGATCCGATTCGGGGATCCATCCGCTCAGTAATCCGTCCCGTAGATCAATACCGAGACAGGACGCAGGGGTGGCGTTCGATTGGCAGGCAGCCACTTCCAAAGGCAGTTCCGCGTGGTCCGTCGTCTCGGACCGCTCCACCGCCCAGAGCGACCGCGGGGCGAACTGCCCGCCAAACGTCAGCAGCAAACACGAAATCGCGAGTGCGTACGTCTGCTGCATCTAGGTGTCCTGTCATCGCTTTCAGATCGGCGCGTATTAATTCTTTCATCGGCCGCAGAGCGAGCGTACATGAGGAATCGTGCTGCCCGAATAACAGAATACCGGCCGTCGCGGATCCCGCTGACAAAAAACATCGGCCCCGTTGTGAACCGTCTTGGCGGTGACGTCGTAGGACTCCTTCACGTTGACTGTTGGCGCGCTTGCCTTTCAGGCGGACCAAACTGATCTGTTTTCCCTGTTCCGTTGATCCATCGGCACGGGACTTTTCTTGAAGCAGGGGTCGGTGTGATGGATGGTGAACAGGAACCTGTGGCCGCGTCTGACCTTGCCTCCCCGGTGGATGTCGCTGCACCGCGACAGACCTCGTTCGCCCGGTTTTTGTACAACCAGAATCCGTTCTATCTGATCAGTTGCTTGCTGGTC
This sequence comes from Rhodopirellula sp. SM50, assembly GCF_002289565.1. Taxonomy (GTDB): domain Bacteria; phylum Planctomycetota; class Planctomycetia; order Pirellulales; family Pirellulaceae; genus Stieleria. Next base: position 136,892 of record NZ_NTFY01000001.1, read on the forward strand.
ATCTACGGCTGCCAAAGTCTTGCGATCTCTGGCGGCAGCTTGCTCGACAAGTCGATCTCGATGGCTGGAGGGATCGCCGCGTACACGCTGTTGATGGCGGTGGTTTGCGTCGGCGTCGTCCGGGTCGCGAAGGTTTGGGATGACGCGCGGTCCATCTTTCTTGTGGTGGTGATCAGCCTGGTTGCCGTCACGACCGGGTTTGACGAGCTTTGTATCGGCGATCAATCGACGGCAGGTGTGTTCGCCTGCGCCGCTGCCGCGTTGGTCTTGATGGTGACCGAAGGCACCCTTTGGCTGTGCAGGATTCGTTTGAGCCTTTGGTATCGCACGGCGTTCTACGCGCACTATGCCGTGCTGATCGGATTCCCCCTGCTGCTCGGTCGCGCCGTCGCAACGCGCAACGATCCGCTCGCGAATTGGGGATCGGTGCTGTTTTCGGTCGCCATCGCTGCGAGCGTCTTGTTGCTGATTCCCGCGATTCGCCGTGGCCCCGACTCGGCCCGCGACAACGGAACGCCCTGGTCGTGGCCGCTGTATCCGATCTCCGCCTTTGTCATCCTGGTCGTCTTGGCGGGCATCCGATCCCACGCGATCTGGATGTCGTTCGGCTTTTACGGAGTCGCCGGGAAATTTGAACCGTTCTTGCTGTTGCCGATTCTGGCCGCAGTGATCGTGTTGATCGCCGAAGCCGGACTCGGACGACGCAACCAAGCCCTTCAAGGTCTGGCGATCATCAGCACATCGGGACTGCTGCTTTGCGCTTCGACGCGAGGCGGTGCAACATGGCTGCCGATTCAAAGCGACCTGAACTACCTGTTCGGGTCTTCGCTGACCGCCGCCTTGGGTGTCATCTTATTGGTTTACACTTGGATGACGATACGTGGGGTGCGGTATGCCGTCTTCGGATTGCCGACGACGTTGTTGGTGACGGGACTGGCCGCACCGCTCCCGGAAATCGGACAGAGTGTTGGATTGACGTCGTGGATGTTCCCGGCCGCCGCCTGCGTGATCCTGTTGATCATGACCTTGCGGATGGCGAGCGCCGACTGGCTTTGGGCAGCTTTGGCGGGCGTCGCAGCGACAACGATCGCCATGGTCGGCGATGCCTACGGTCACCAGATCGACGGGCTGATCGCCGCGACCGCGTTTGCGACCCTGGCCATGCTGATCATCGGGGCGCTCTTCAAGACCCAACTCGCGGTGCTCCTTCGCTATCTCGCCGCCGGCGTGATGTCGTTTGCGGCCATCGTGATCGTGTTCCGATCGTTGCAAAATCCGCAGGACATGGTTTTGTATGCGGGGGGTGCAATTGCGGTCGTATCACTCGCTTACGGCATGCTCATTCGTCGCCGCGGTTGGTTGGCTGTCGCGGCCTTGCAAGCGGTCTTGTTCTGCGGGACGTTCAGTTATCAAGGCCATCGGTCCGGCAAACTGCGACGACTCAATTGGCCGATCGCGTCCGGGCTGATGTGTCTGTGTGTCGGCGTCGCGATCACCACAGGAAAAACCGGACTGTATCGCCGAATCGCCGAACGCAAGGGCGACAGAAAACCCAGCGGTTTCCAGAGCGGGTTGTAGCAACGTGGAAGGGCTTCCGGCCTGTCATCTCCGCGCCCCTCGTTCCAAGGCTCCGCCTTGGAACGCAATGCCCACGTGGCTCTGCCACACTTCGTTCCCGTCAGGAGGCAGGAGCCTCCAAGACACTGTGTCCCCAGGCAGAGCCCTACGCCGTGAACGATTTTTTAGCGGTAGGGCGCGAGCCCTCCGGTGTGTTGGCAAAGAAGCGGAACCGGAGGGCTTGCGCCCTGCCGCTAAAACCTCGTCAAACACAGGAAATAAATTGTTCACGGCGTAGGGCTCCGCCTGGGGACGGGATGTCCCGACAGGCTCCGCCTGGGCTGCGCAATATCTCTCCTTTGAAACGTGCGTTCATTCGCAGGATTTTGGCGGTTTCCATTCCCTTGGGGGCTTCGTGGGATCAGCCGTTTGGCGCCAGCCTACGGGCCCTCCGTTGTTGGCGAGGCCCGAACGCTTGCGCGAATCGGCTGATGTCAATCGTGTGTTTGATGCCCAACCGCTCCCTGCTCATCCAGGGTCCATCGCAGAATCGATTCGGCAGAAATTTAGCGATGGAGCGAGACGGCGATTTTGCGCAGCCCTGGCCCCGCCTTCGGGTCGGCGTCCGCGTGTGGCGGGGGACGTCGATTGTAAAAGTGGCGGAGTTGATCGTAGCGGAAGTCGCCACGACCTTCGCGGCGCCGGCCCTCTCTGGCGTTTGCTTGCTGCGCAAACGCCGTCTCTCCCAGAGGGAGAGAATCTAAAGCGGTTGCCAAATCTTGCAGCAAAAGAATCGACGTCCCGAGCCACACCTGCCTTGCGTTCCAATGGCGGAGCCTTGGAACGAGCGGTCCCTACTTGGCGACTTCGGTGAACGCGGTTTCTCGGAGCACGGTGACTTTGATTTCGCCGGGGTACAGCAGTTCGCGTTCGAAGGCTTTGGCGATCTCGTGGCAGACGACGGCGGCTTGTTCGTCGCTGGTCGTGGTGCTGTCGATGATCACCCGCAGTTCACGGCCGGCGCTGATGGCGTAGGCTTCGCGTACCCCTTCGAATCGTCGGGCGATCGATTCGAGTTCTTCCATGCGTTTGATGTAGCGTTCCAGCGATTCACGCCGCGCGCCGGGGCGACTGGCGCTGCACGCGTCCGCGGTCGCGACGACCATCGTGTAAGGATGTTCGACAACGATTTCATCGTGATGTCCCAGTGCCGCATGAACGACTTCGGGGCTCTCGTTGTGGCGCCGCAGCAGGTCCGCACCGATCTTCGGATGGCCGCCTTCCAGCTCGTGATCGGCTGCTTTTCCGATGTCGTGGAGCAATCCACAGCGACGGGCCACGTCGCCGCGCATCCCCAGCATTTCGGCGATCATTCCGGACAGGAACGCGACTTCGACACTGTGCCGCAAAACGTTTTGGCTGTACGAGGTTCGGAAATGCAATCGGCCCAGCATTTCGATCAACCGGTCACTCAGTCCTGGGACGTCGACTTCATCGGCCGCCTCACGCCCCTTTTGAATGATCAGCTCGTTGATCTGTTGTTTGGTTTCTTCGACGACCTCTTCGATCTTTGACGGATGAATGCGACCGTCGGCGATCAAGTTGGCCAGGGAGCGACGGGCGATTTCGCGGCGAACTGGATCGAACCCGCTGACGATCACCACACCCGGTGTGTCGTCGATGATCACGTCGATGCCGGTGGCTTTTTCAAACGCGCGGATGTTGCGGCCTTCGCGACCGATGATCCGGCCCTTCATGTCGTCGGTCGGAACGTCGACGGTGCTGGTCGTCGAGTCGGCGGTGTAGGCCGAGGCGTACCGCTGAATCGCGGTCAGCAACATTTCGCGGCTCTTTTCTTTGATCGTCTCGTTGATCTGCTTTTTTTTCTTCAGCAACAGTTTCCCGCGTTCGTGTTCCAGTTCGTCGTCGAGCGCTTTCATCAATTGCTCGGCGGCTTCGGCGCGGGTCATCCCCGAGACCGCTTCGAGTACTTTTCGTTGCTTGCGTTCGAGCGTTTTCAGCTCGTCGCGTTGTTCGGCGAGCGATTTGAGTCCCGCGTCCAAACGTTGCTGGCTGTTTTCCAGGCCGCGTTGTTGTTTGCGTAAGTCCGCCTCCTGGTTGTCGAGTTGTTCGGCTCGACGATCGAGGGTTTGTTCTCGGCTCAGTTGCAGACGCCGAGCTTCGGTCAGTTCGGCCTCTCCCCTGGTCTTGATTTCCAGCGCTTCTTCCTTGGCCTCCAACAGAATCTGTGTCTTCAGCGCCTCGGCTTCGCGATTCGCTTCGTCCATCAACTTGTCGGCTTTTTCCGCCAGCCGAATCTTGTAGGCGGCTGCTTTCCAGCGTTGATACCCCATCATCAACACTGCACCAGCTAAAACGCCGGCGAGTGAATACAGAAAGAAAAGTTCGTCGAGAAATGATGCGAGGGGCAGGACGTGGGGCAAGGGAGCCTCGGATAGCATATGAATTGCGCAGTCGCGTTCGGGCAGTCACGCTCGTGCAGTTGCGCTCAGGTGAATGGAGGAGACCGGTCGACGAGCTGACGATCGCAGGTGAAAACTCGGCGCCGGTTCGAGGAAGATCCTACCAAATTTCCTTTCGTCGTGGGTGGTTGGTTTGGCAGCCACACCGGTTGTGATTGCCGGCCGTGATTTTGCGGCTGAGTCTCCGGGCTCCCCCCGAATCGGATTGTTTTTTACAACTAAGCGACCGCCCGGACAGGCCGCCAGACCGGCTTTCACCAGCCCCTGATTCCATGACAAATCCAGCTCCCTGGCAGAAAGTTCGCAACGCGATCGAATCGGCGTGGCCGGTGTCGGGTTATCGGGATCTGGGCGTCGTGGTCGGTTGTAGCGGGGGTGCCGACAGCGTCGCGCTGCTGCGGTCGCTGGTCGAATCGGTCCGCCATCCCGCCGCCCCCTCGCCGCCGCGGGGTTTTATCGTCGTCGCTCATTTCAACCACCAATTTCGCGGCCGGGAATCTCACGCGGATGCCGAATTTGTCCGGCAATTGGCCGAGCAACTCGCGGTGCCGCTGGAAACGAAGTGTGGCCAGGGGGTGGAGCAAGACGAGGAGTCCGCACGGAATGATCGTCGCGAGTTCTTTCGCACCGTCATGCGGCGACACGGCGCCCGCTACCTGACCCTGGGGCATTCCCGCGACGACAACGTTGAAACCGTCTTGTACCGGCTGATGCGTGGAACCGGGCCGGCGGGGATGGCGGGGATCGCGTCCTTTCGCCCCTTCTCGGACGATCCCTCCGGCAGCGATTTTGTGATCGCGCGACCGATGCTCGACCTCGGTCGCGACCAGATTCGCGAGGCGCTGCGGTCGATCAATGCTCCCTGGCGAGATGATGCCTCGAACCGATCCAACGCCTATCGGCGGAATTGGATTCGAAACGAGCTGCTGCCGACCATGCAATCCCAGTTCCCCCAGGCCGTTCCCGCCATCGCCCGCGCGATCCAAGGCCAACGCCAATGGCTCGACGCCTTGCAGCCGGTTATCGATCGCTGGTTGGTGGCGGTCCAAATTCGGGAAAAACCGCTCACGCTGCGACGCTTGGATCGAATCGGCGGCGAGGCGGAAACGGATCCCACCGCCACACCGCTGCGGGACCAAGCCGTCGCGATCGAAGCACTGCGGCGGTGTTGGCAGCGATCGGGATGGCCGCTCCGGGACATGGGCCAGTTTCATTGGACGCGGGTTTTCGAAATGCTCTCCGGTCGCGGCCCCGACGCCTTGACGTTGCCCGGTGCCATCGAAATCCGTCGCGATTCATGGGCGGTCACCCTGGTCCGCCGCGACGGGTGATCCGCGGACGAACTATCCAGCGGAATCGAAGTGTTGACTGATTACAGTGGGATCGGCGTCCAGCCTGTCGATACTTCAACGACAGGCTGGAAGCCTATCCCACTCTTCCGCCGACCACTGTTAGACTAGCGGCCCAACGAGCTGTGCCAGCATCCCATCCAGACCGAACTCAAATGAAGACGAATCTATTCCTGTCGTGTGTCCTCATGGCCGTGGCCCTTTCGCCGACAGTTGCCGCCCAGCCGAACGACGCGGACGTGGTGATCTATGGAGGCACTTCGGCAGCCGTAACCGCCGCGGTACAGGTCAAGCAGATGGGCAAGTCGGTCGTCATTGTTTGCCCCGACAAACACCTCGGTGGTCTTTCCAGCGGCGGGCTGGGATGGACCGACACGGGTAAAAAAGAAGTCATCGGCGGATTGGCCCGTGACTTTTATCATCGGATTTATCTGGAATACCAAAAACCGGAAGCATGGAAATGGCAGTCCCAAGATAGTTACGGCAACAAGGGACAGGGCAATCGCGCGATCGACGGCGAGAATCGGACGCAATGGATCTTTGAGCCCCACGTCGCCGAAAAAGTCTTCGAAGACTACGTGAGCGAGTACAACATTCCGGTGCACCGCGACCGCTGGCTCGACCGCCAAGCGGGCGTCGAAGTGGTGGACGGCAAGATCGTCTCGATCCGCATGCTCAACGGGGAAACCTATCGCGCCAAAGTGTTTTTGGACGCCACCTATGAAGGGGATCTGCTGGCGGCCGCCGGCGTCCCCTATCACGTCGGCCGCGAGTCCAGTGCCCAGTACGGTGAAAACTGGAACGGGGTGCAAACCGGAGTCTTGCATCACCAGCATCACTTCGGCAATCTGCCACCGATCAGTCCGTACCACACGCCCGGAGACCCCAGCAGCGGAGTCCTGCCCCGGATCAGCGCCGATCCACCCGGTGAGAAAGGTGCCGCCGATCACCGAGTTCAAGCCTATTGTTTTCGAATGTGCTTGACCGATCATCCCGACAACCGTGTCCCGTTTGCCAAGCCCGACGGTTACGACCCGTCACAATACGAGTTGCTCGCGCGGATTTATCAGGCCGGTTGGGATCAGACGTTTCGCAAATTTGATCCGATCCCGAACCGAAAGACCGACACGAACAATCACGGTCCGATGAGCACCGACAACATCGGATTCAATTACGACTATCCCGACGCCTCCTACGAACGCCGCCGCGAAATCATTCGCGAGCACGAAACGTATCAAAAAGGGTGGCTCTATTTTCATGTCACCGACCCGCGCGTTCCCGAAGAGATTCGCACGAAGATGCAATCGTGGGGTTTGGCCGCGGATGAATTCACCGACAACGGCAACTGGCCGCACCAGATCTATGTCCGCGAAGCGCGGCGAATGATCGGCCAGTACGTGATGACGGAAAACGAGTTGCAGAAACGACGTGCGACGCCCAAGTCGGTCGGCATGGGGTCGTATTCCATCGATTCGCACAACGTCCAACGTTACATCACGCCCGAGGGGCACGTGCAAAACGAAGGGGATATCGGTGTGTCGACCGGCGGTCCGTACCAGATCTCCTATGACTCCTTGATCCCCAAGCGATCCGATTGCACCAACTTGCTGGTGCCGGTCTGCGTCTCCAGTTCGCACATCGCGTTCGGCTCGATTCGGATGGAGCCCGTCTTCATGATTCTCGGTCAAAGTGCGGCGACCGCCGCCGTGCTGGCGATTGAAAATGGCACCACCGTCCAGGACGTCGGCTACGAAGCGTTGAAAAAACGGCTCTCAGCCGATGGTCAGGTGCTGCAATACGAGGGCGGCGGAGGCAGCGGCGCGGCACTCCGCCCCAGCGACTTCTCCGGGATCGTGCTGGACAACGTCACGGCCAAACTGGACGGTTCGTGGCGACCCAGCCAAGCCAATCATCCGCATTTCCTAGCCGGTTATTTGCACGACAACAATGCACAAAAGGGTGAATCGACGGCGACGTTTGAAGTCGATTTGGATGCCGGGACCTATGAGGTGCAAATCGCGTATCCGCCGAATAACAATCGGGCAACCAATGTTCCGGTCCGGATCACGCATGCAGCTGGGACCGAATCGGTGACGTTAAATCAGCGAAACAAGCCGTCGGTCAAAGACGCATTCGCACCACTGGGCCGATACCAATTTGGCACCGGCGGGCCGGCCCGCGTCGTGATCGGAAACCAAGCCACCGACGGTTACGTGGTTGTCGATGCCGTTCGGTTCGTGCCGGTAAAAAACGACGAATGATCGCCGAGTGCTCCGCTAGGATCGGGCGATTGCAAATTGCAAATTGATCATTTCAAAATGCAAATTGGAGATCATGCGGTGCCAAAGCCCGGGAGTGTCAGCGAGTCAATCGGCGTCGTCACACAGAATCCCGAAGTGGCATGTTCCGTTCCCTCATCAATGGCAAATTTGCAATGTTCATTTTGCAATTTGCAATGTCAAGGCCTCAGCCCCGCCTGATCCGCGGCGTCTTCGAGGAAGTAGTTGATGTCGGCGTGCTTGTCCGCGTGCAGGATCTCGTAGGCGTGGGCTGCGCTGCGGGCATGATAGAGTTGCTCGACGAGGTTGGCGTCGCGGGTGATGGCGGTCGCGAAGGCGGAGAGCACCTGCAGGTGGCGGCTGCGTTCCAGTTCCGGTGTTGCCAGCAGCAACACCGCGTGGACGCGACGGTCGTCGAAGGTGTCAAACTGCAGTCCTTCGGCGCTCAACCCCAAGACGCCACGTATCTCGTCGCCTTCGCCGTCGTCCAGGATCGCGTGGGGGATCATCAGCCCTTGTCCCAAGTAGGTCGACAATTCGGCATCACGGGCCAGCACGCGTGCAATGAAATCTTCCTGTGGGAGTTGCATCTTGGAGGTCGCATAAAGCTGTGACGCGAGTTGTCGAATGGTCGCTTCGCGATCGCCTCCGGTCAGCCCGACTCTAATCCGCTGCTCTTGCAGGAAGTCGAGAAGCCGGGGGCGGTCTTTGTGGTCTTCGCCCGATCGGACAAGTGCGAATCGCGTGGCGCTCGGTCCGAGCAGTTGGTTGATCGCCAGTGCCGACAGTCCGACCGTGTTGACGACCGTTCGGACCTCTTCGCTGAAACCCGAGTTTTCACCCGTCACCAGCAGGATCAGGCCGACCGCGACGCCGCCGTGTGGCAGGAGTGCGATGCCGAGGTAGCCGCGGACGTTGTCGGTCACCCCGGACAACGACATCGCGGAAAAGGCGCTGACGCATTTGCCGATCAATCGCGCGGTGAAATACAGTCCGACCAATGCAGCCGCGCTGGGAACCAAGCCGAAATCCAGTCGCATGCCGGCAAACGTAAAGAACAGGGCGAATAGCGCGCCGCCGATGGTTTGCAAATAGGCTTCGCCCGAACGCACCAGGTCGTGCTGGAAATTGGTCAGCACGATGCCCGCGAAGGTGCACGCCAGAATTCCTCCGGAAGTGCCGAAGCCGGCAGCCAGTCCCCATGAACCCAGCACAGCGGCGACGATCGTCGGCCCCAAAAACGCCGGGCTGACAACCGTTCGCGTCAAAATGATCGCGATCAACGCACAGCCGCCGCCGATTACCAGTGTCACTCCAAACTGAACGAACACGCTTTGCAACGAGTGTGTCCAGCCAGCCTGATCGCCCAAGAACGTGGTGATGAAGACGAACACGGCGACGGCGACCATGTCGATCAAGCCGATCGCAGCGAGCAAGGTGCGAGTGAGGATGCCCCGTGCCCGGGCTTCCTGAATCACCAGGACCGTTGTTCCCGGTGCCCCCGCGATCGCGATCGCCGCCAACAGCAGTGCCGGCTGAGTGGTCATCACCTCGCCGCCGGGGACCAGTGGCCCGGCAAAATAAAGCAAGGCACCAACCAACACCGGCGTGATCAACGTCTCGCCCAGCAATAGCAGCCCGATGCGTTTGCCGGTGTTGCGTAGACTGGCAAAATAAAGCGTTGCCCCCACGGTGAATGCAATGAACCCCAGCACGAAGTGCATGTAGGGCAAAAAGCGATCCAGCGCTTTGGGATCCACCCCCGTGTCCATGCCCGGGAGGGCGATCCAGCGGAGCAGAATGCCCGTCGCGATCCATCCTGTCACCTTCGGCAAGCGGAGGAGGGCGAACAGTTCGCCGCCGATGATTCCGGTCACCAAGACCGTTGCCATATTCAGCAGCGGATCTTCGAGGTGAAGGTTTACCGAAGCGTGAAACATTTTAGGTGTCCTCGCCGATGTAGTTCAGGACGGACGCCCGCCAACAATAAGAAAAGCCGATCAATCAATAAACAAAATCACGATGGCACCGCATGTTTCACAGCAGGATGTTTCACAGCAGGCGGATCCTTTCGCGGCATCGCCGATTCAGCCGCCGATTCAGCCTCGGTGCGACACTACTTTAAAGCCTTCGGTTGTCAACCGATACCGTACTACGTCGGCACGGATCCGGCGGTATCGTTCACGTTTTCCCCCCGGGAGTCGAATGGTGGCGGATGGATCCGGTGCCCGATTACATTGGTAGACGTTCCCTTGCGTTGCGAGCGATCGAATCGAAACGGAGGACGGAGGGGCATGGCGATTACCATCAGACCAACTGAAATCGCAGACATCGACGCGATCTTCGCTCTTCGAAATGACCCCGATGTGCTGCGACATCAGTACCGGCCCCGGAAAGGCGAGACGCCCGCGTCGTTCGAAAAAAAACTGGCCGGTCAGCCCAATGTCCTGGGCATCTCCTTTCGTTGCACGTCGATCTTTGACGATGGCGTTTTGGTCGGGCACGTGATGCAGCATTTTGGTCCGGGGCCGGAGGGAGGACGCCGTTCCTGTGAGTGTGGATGGAACCTTGCCAAATCGCATTGGGGTCAGGGGGTGATGCCGCGGGCGCTCACTCAGTTGTTCGCCGAGCTGTTTGACGAAGATCCCAAGCTGGTCGTTTTCGCGTCGTGCTTTGCATCCAATCATCGTTCGCGCAGGGTGATCGAAAAACTGGGATTTCAGCCTGACCGAATGCACTGGATGGTTTGGTTGACCCATCTGGTTCGCAGCCATGGGCGACGTATCGAACAATATCGGCTCGATCGGCTACGATATCGCAGGGCGGTTGAGCGAATGACGGAGCCCGTGGCGTAAGCTTCCAGCTTGCGTTGTCCGGCATTTCAGACTCGGCAAGCAGGATGCTCACCCTCTGCCTCTGCGATACAAACCCGGGGATGACTGATGGCGAACACGATCAAAGTTTTTGGGTCGGCGATGGTGCGGGTGCCCCCGGATGTTGCGTCGATTCGAGTCATGCTTTCTCGCATCGAGCAGGAACCTTCTGCTGCCTTTGCCAGTGCGCACTCCGACGCGAAAAAGATTCATGACTATCTCAAATCGTTCGGTGTCGACGATGTCTGTTCTTCCCGGATCAACCTGTCGCGGGCCGAAGAGTACCGCAGCGGGGAAAGCCGAAATCTATGCCGAGGCCGCGGGCGTTGGCGTCGGCCGCGTCAGCGAAATCGAGGACATGAATCCCGGCATAGTCTCCGGTGACGCAGAGCGGGGGATGCACGGCGCTGCGATGGAAGACGACCCGCCGACGGTCCGAGCGGCGGATCCCGGGGCCATCGTCGTCGGGGCTGCCGTGAATGTGATCTATGAAATCGAGTTTTGATGTATGGCGATTCATCCCCTGGGACGTCAATTGTGCAAGTGACGGATTTGATCGTAGCGGAAGGCGCCAAGACTTCTGCAGCGTGGGCCCTCTCTGGCGTTTGCTTGCTGCGCAAACGCCGTCTCTCCCAGGGGGAGAGAGTCTAGATTGGTTACCAAAAGCTGACGTTATACAATCGATCTCCCCTGGGACGTCAAGGATGTTGAGATTGGTTGATCCTGATGTTTTTGATCATGATCCTGCCGGGCATCGTCTTGCTGATCGCGTCCTTGCTTTAACGCAAAAAAAGCGGAGCCGGTGTCGGCTCCGCTTTTCGGCAGGGTTCAATTTTGTGCCCGATCGATTCCGATCGAGCCTTCGCGGCTGGATCAGCCGCCGGTCGGGAACAGTGGGCCTTCGCCGCTTCCCAGGCCACCCTTCAGGTCGCCTTCTTGGGACGGCATGCTGCCGGTTTCGGCGGCTTCGGCTTCCGCCGCAGCCCGTTCTTGCTCTTCGCCCCAGTCGACGCGTTTGAGCGACAGGCCGATCTTGCGCTCGTCGGTGTCAACACGCAGCACCTTGACTTCGATCTCGTCGCCGACTTTGACGACTTCTTCCGGGTTCTCGACTTTGTGCTCGGCCAGCTCGCTGATGTGCAGCAAGCCTTCCAGGCCGTCTTCGAGACCGATGAAGACACCGAAGTTGGTGATCTTGGTGACGTTGCCTTTGACCAGTTGGCCGGGCTGATACTTGTCCGGAATGTCGCCATCCCAGGGGTCGTTATCGAGCTGTTTGAGTCCAAGTGCGATCCGGCGACGTTGTTCGTCGACGCTCAGCACGCGGCACTGAAGCTCTTGGCCTTTTTCCAGTAACTCGCTCGGGTGACCGATCTTGCGGGTCCAAGACATGTCGCTGACGTGCAGCAGGCCGTCGATGCCTTCTTCCAATTCGATGAAGGCACCGTAATTGGTCAGGTTGCGGACCTTGCCGGTCACGTCGGTACCCTCGGGGTAACGTTCCAGAACGTCGTCCCACGGGTTCTTTTGGGTTTGCTTCATGCCCAGCGACAATTGCTGGCCTTCCGGGTCGACGCCCAGGATCTTGACTTCGATCTTGTCGCCGATGTTGACCAGTTCGCTGGGGTGGTTGACCCGTTTGGTCCAGCTCATCTCGCTGATGTGCACCAGGCCTTCGATGCCCGGTTCCAGTTTGACGAACGCACCGTAGCTCATCACGTTGACGACTTCGCCGTCGTGGTTGGAATCGACCGGGTACTTCTCTTCGATGTTTTCCCACGGGTTGCGGTCTTTCTGCTTCAGTCCGAGCGCGATCTTTTGTTTTTCGCGATCGATGTGCAGCACCTTGACTTCGATTTCCTGATCGATCGAAACCATTTCGGTCGGGTGCGAGATGCGTTCCCAGGCCATGTCGGTGATGTGCAGCAGGCCGTCGATGCCGCCGAGGTCGACGAAGGCACCGAAGTCGGCGATGTTCTTGACGATCCCTTTGCGGATCTGGCCGACTTCCAGTTCTTGCATCAAGTACGCGCGGTCTTCTTCGCGTTGGTTTTCGATCAGCGAGCGTCGGCTGATGACGATGTTGCGACGGGTGTCGTCGATCTTCAGCACTTCGGCTTGGATCACGCGGCCGATGAAATCGCCGATGTCGCCGGGGCGTCGAATGTCGACCTGACTGCCCGGCAAGAAGACGTTGACGCCGATGTCGACCAGCAAACCGCCTTTGATCTTCCGGATCACGGTCCCGGTGACGACCTGGCCTTCGCCGATCTTCTTGATGATGTGTTCCCACTCGATGATCTTTTCCGCTTTGCTCTTGCTCAGCGCGATCATGCCGTAGGGGTCATCGGCGGCTCCGTAGTTGTCTTCCATTTCCTCGATGAGGACCTGGACGGTGTCGCCGACGGCGGGTTTCGCTTCGTCGGGGCCCCATTCGTTCAGGTTGACCGTGCCTTCGCTCTTGAAGCCGACATCGATCAGGGCCCATTCGTCGTTGATCTCGACGATTTTGCCGTCAACGATTCGCCCTTGGGCGTAATCTTGCTGCTCGGCGTGCTGCAGGAAATCGAGCAGCCAATCCTCCGTTTCCTCCTCTGGCGCCAAAACGGCCAGATCGTTGAGCATGTCGTCGTCTTCGAGGGAACGGATCAGATTGCGGTTGACCATGAATTTTTCCGATTCGGAATCCGTCAATGAGTCCAGGAGATGCCGGCGGACCGAACGTGCTGGTCCGGTGGGAAGGCGGCGAAACATCACGCCGCGGCAAAAGACTCTTCTGCCGTCAAACGTCCCGCAGGTGAAGGGCGGTCTGGATTTCGCGGGCGACAGATTCGTGGGTTGGAGGAATGAAATAACATCCGCTGCGGACGTCGCCCCTAAATGATGAAGGTCACGACGCACACCGGCGGTGAATGCTGACGTGCCGTCCGTCGTTGACGGGCACACGTTTACTCACACCAGGCGCAGGGTCGGGCAACATGCCCGAAAATGGTAGCGCGGAAGATTACCAAACGCCGGGCCCCCCCACAACAGCATTTCTCGGGATCTTGCCTCCCTTTGGCAACGAATGGCTTAGCGGAGCGCCGCCAGCGGCCTGTCGATTTAATCAGCCGTTTGGTTAATCAGCCGTTTGGTTAATCAGCCGTTTGGTTAATCAGCCGTTTGGTTAATCAGCCGTTTGGCGCGAGCCTACGGGCCCTGGTGTGCTTTCTTCGTGCTACGGGCCCGTATGCTGCAGGCCCGTACGCTGGCGCGAAACGGCTGATCCCATGTGTGATCGGATTAAATCGACAGGCCGCGAGCCGTCCGGTTGCGGCGAGAAAGCAGCTTGGAGGCACGGAGGGCTCGCGCCCTTCCGCTTAAAACTGCTTTACAGCGAACGTCTCCGGGGTGCTTCAGCCAGGGGCGGTGGATGGCCCCTGCTTAACGGAGGCGGGCTTCCATCGACCAGCGGTCCATCAGCCTTCGGCGATGTTCACAAACACTTTCAATGCGTCTTTGTCTTCCACGAGCAATCGCATCATTTCTTCGTATTGGTCCAGTCCGTCGACCGGATGCGTCAAGATCTTGTCCAGCACGCCGGGGAACATCATGTCGCCGAGCGCCAGGTCCCGGATGCCGCTTTCGAAGTGCGTGCGGTTGGCGTTGACGCTACCCAACAGCAGTTTGTTGCCGAGCACCCAGTTCAGGTTGACGCTGTCGGAGGGGATTTCGATGTTTTCGTCGCCCCCGGTGATGCTGGTCCAGACGACGACGCCGTTGTGGCCGACGTGTTGCATGGCCTGGAACGCCAGTTTGCTGCTACCGGTCGCGTCGACAATCAGGTCCGGTTTGCCCGTGTTGGCGACCAATTCGTCCAGGTTGGTTTCCCGCGTGCTGATGTAATTGGCTTCCATCCCCGCGACGATTTCACTCTTCAAATTCGGGGCTTTTCCCCGCGCCAGCGTGTAGACGTCCAACCCGCGAAGTTTCAGGATCAGCGTCGTCAGCAAGCCGATTTGGCCGGAGCCGAGCACGTACGCCAGGCGCGGTCGCCAGACCTTCATGCGATGCTGGGCCTCGTAAGCCTGTTGGACCGCTTTGGCCGCACAGCTCATCGGTTCTTGCAGCACGTGCAAGTGCTTGAGCCCCTCCGGGACGCGGACGATGTATTCCTCTTCGTCGGCAAATTTCTCCGTCATGAAGCCGTGACGCAGGTTGATGCCACGCTCGTAGTACGTCTCCTCGCTGGTCATGTCGTTGGTGCCGATCACGTCATAGATCGAGCCGCCCGGTCGGCGGACCGTTGCGGTGACGTAATCGCCCGGCTTGACGCGACGGACGTTGGGGCCGACCGCTTCGACGATTCCGAACGATTCGTGACCGATCACCAAATAGTCATCGCCCTGGGGCGCATTGCCGTACAGTGCCTCGTTGATCTCGCGGTCGGTCGCGTCCACCCCGACCTTCAGGGTTTTCACGAGCACCCCTTTTCCGTCGGGGAATTGGTCGAGGGAGGGTTCTTCGATTTCGGTCAGGTGAACGCTATTGGGGGTGCCCGGGGTAACCGCGACAGCTTTCATCGTTATTGGCTCGGGGGGAGAGTCATTCGTCAGGTGGTGGGCCGTCGGCAAGGAGATGGCCTTCGGCGGACGCGGAATCGTACCAATCGGACGGATCGATGTTCAGGGGGCGCGGGGCGGGGTGACGCGGTAGGACACTCAGCAGGCGGAACCCTCCCGACGAGGTTGTGCCATTTGCATCCCGGACGGATGGCAGAAATTAGCCGGCAGAGCGAGGGAAGCGAACACCGCCGGAACGGTAATGGACAGTCCAAGCGACCCCGGCGGGCTACGCTGTGAAGTATTTTCCCCATGCGTTTCTTGACGTTTTAGCGGCAGGGCGCGAGCCCTCCGGTTCTTCATCTCTGCCAAAACACCGGAGGGCTCGCGCCCTGCCGCTAAAAAATGCTTCACAGCGTCACCTTTCGGGGTGGTGCCTGCACCCCAGGCGGATTGGGCCCGCCGTTTCGCCATTTCGCCGGTTGGCGGCGGGCTAACGGCGTGGACGTTCCCGTTGACGCGGTGCTGGGGAGGTTCTGACTTTCTTTTTTAACAACGATGGTTGTCAAAAATCGGTTGTGCTGTAACAGTAGGGGTGTCGTTTTTGTGTTTTCCCGTTCCCCGAAAAGGCCCCGCGATGAAATCTGAGCCGCACCCGGAAAGCGGACCGATCCGCTCGGTCGATCGCGACTTGTTGCTCGCGATGCGCAGCGGCGAGCTGATCGGAATTGGGGAGTTGACAGAAAAACTGGACGTGACGGCGACCGCCGTTCGTCAGCGGATCGAGCGGTTGCTCGCTCGCGGGCTGATCGAGCGGGAGAAGGTCGTCGCCGGTCGGGGTCGGCCCACGTATCGGTATCGGATCACCGACCAAGGCAAGCGGATCAACACGGCGGATTCGACCGAGTTGGCCGAAGCGATGTGGCAGGAGATGCTGTCGATCGAGGACCGCGACTTGCGAAACCGTATGCTCAGCAGCGTGGCGACGCGGCTCGGTCGCGAATACGCCGCTCAGCTGGACGAGAGCGCGCCGCTGGAGGAACGCATGCGTGTTCTGTCGCGGTTGTTGTCGTCGCGTCGTGTGGTCAGCGATGTCAGTTCGGCCGGCGAGTTGCCGGTGCTGGACATCAACGCCTGTCCCTACCCGACGCTGGCCGATGGAAGCGAAGACCACACGATGTGTCACCTGGAGGAACAGGTGCTTTCGGAAGCACTCGGCAAACCGGTGCAGCTCAGCCAGTGTCGTCTCGACGGCGATTCGTGTTGCCAGTTTTCACCGGCAGCTAGTGTTCCGTCAGCCAATATCACCTCCGACGGTTCGACGAACTGACCCGAACGTTCCCACCAACCATTCAATCACCCTTCACCACCCACCATTGCAACCATAGTCATGACTCACGTTCTGAAAATTGAAGACCTGCACGTGTCGGTCGGCGACAAGCCGATCCTCAGGGGCGTCAACCTGACCCTCAATCACGGCGAAACCCACGCGCTGATGGGCCCCAACGGCAGCGGAAAAAGCACGCTGGGTTTGGCGATCATGGGCCACCCCGGATACGAAGTCACGTCCGGTTCGATCACGCTTGATGGGAAAGACGTGTTGGAGATGGCACCCGACGAGCGGGCTCGCGCGGGAATCTTCATGGCGTTTCAACGACCGATGGCGATTCCGGGTGTGAAGATGGCGGACTTCCTCCGTCACGCGACCACCAACGTCCGTCGCCCGGATCGAAAAGAAGGCGAAGAGCTGATTCCGATGCGTGAGTTCCGCAAGGAGCTTCGCGAGAAGATGGAGCACCTGCGAATGGACAGCGAATTCGCCCGGCGCTACGTCAACGATGGTTTCTCCGGCGGCGAAATGAAACGCGCCGAGATCTTGCAGTTGGCAATGTTGCAACCCAAGTTCGCCGTCTTGGATGAAACCGATTCGGGGCTGGATGCGGACGCCGTCCGATTGGCCAGTGAGTCGATCGCAGACATCGGGCACCAGAAAATGGGCCTGCTGATCATCACCCACCACGACAAGTTGCTCGAGCACAATCCGCCGGATTTCACGCACGTCATGCTGGGCGGACGGCTGGTCGAAACCGGTGGCAAAGAACTCGCCGAAGAGCTGCATCAACACGGCTACGACCGAATCCGAAAGGCCTACCCGGATGCCGAAGCCCTGAACCAAAAATTGCTGGCCGAGGAAGCCGAAGAAGCGCTGGCTTGATCCGGCACCCTGAAACTTACGAATCTCTCCCATCTCCATTTTGGAGCTTTGATATGTCAACCGACGCACCTGCCGAACCGAAGTCGGAAATCGGCGAAATCAACAAGTACAACTTTCGCACCGAGACCACCGGCGTCTTCAAGGCCAAAAAGGGGATCAACCGCGAAATCGTCAACCAGATCTCCGATATCAAGAACGAACCGGATTGGATGCGAGAGTTCCGGCTCCGGTCTCTCGATATCTTTGAATCCAAGCCGATGCCCAAGTGGGGCGGATCGATCGATATCGATTTCCAGGACATCTTCTATTACCTCAAGCCGACCGATCATCAGGGAAAGACTTGGGATGATGTGCCGCAGGAGATCAAGGACACATTCGACAAGCTGGGCATTCCGGAAGCGGAAAAGAAGTTTCTCGCCGGCGTGAAGGCTCAATTCGAAAGCGAAGTCGTTTACGGATCGCTGGAAGAGGACCTGGCGAAAAAAGGAGTGATCTTCACCGACACTGACACCGCAGTCCGCGAACATCCCGAGCTGCTGCGCGAGTACTTTGGCAAGATCATCCCTCCCGAAGACAACAAGTTCGCCGCGCTTAACAGTGCGGTCTGGTCCGGCGGTTCGTTCATCTACATCCCCAAGGGCGTGTCGATTGATTTTCCGCTGCAGGCGTATTTCCGGATCAATGCCGAAAGCATGGGGCAGTTCGAGCGGACGCTGATTTTGGTCGACGAGGGTGCCAACGTGCACTACGTCGAAGGCTGCACGGCGCCGATGTACAGCACCGAGTCGCTGCACAGCGCGGTCGTCGAGGTCGTCGTCAAACGCAACGCACGTTGTCGTTACACGACCATCCAGAACTGGGCCAACAACATTTACAACCTGGTCACCAAACGGGCGTACGCTTACGGCGACGCGACGATGGAGTGGGTCGACGGCAACTTGGGCAGCAAGTTGACGATGAAGTACCCCGCGGTACACATGATGGAGCCCGGTGCACGTGGCGAGATCCTGTCGATCGCGTTCTCCAGCGCCGGTCAACACCAAGACGCCGGTGCCAAGTTGGTGCACGAGGCGCCCAACACGACCGGTCAAATCATCAGCAAGAGCATCAGCAAAAACGGCGGGCGCAGCAGCTACCGCGGTTTGGTCTCGGTGCATCCCGGCGCCCACAACAGCAAGAACAATGTCGTCTGTGACGCGCTGATCTTGGACGCGGAAAGCCGTAGTGATACCTACCCGTACATCGAAGTGAGCGAGCAGGATGTTCAAATCGGTCACGAGGCCAGCGTGTCTCGGATCGGTGAAGAGCAGATGTTTTACTTGCTCTCGCGTGGGCTGACCGAGCAGGAAGCGAGCACGATGATCGTCAACGGATTCATCGAGCCCCTGGTCAAGGAGTTGCCGATGGAATACGCGATCGAAATGAACCGTCTGATCCAACTGCAAATGGAAGGCAGCGTCGGATAGCGGCGACGGCGTGGGATAGGCTTCCAGGCTCGTCATCCCCGCAGCGTGGGATAGGCTTCCAGCCTGTCATCCCCGCAACGTGGGATAGGCTTCCAGCCTGTCATCCCCTGTTTCGACAGGCTAGAAGCCTATCCCACTGAACTCATGGCACCGTTTTGACCTCGTTCCCAGGCTCCCGCCTGGGGACGCTCTGAACCGCAGGCTCCGCCTGCACCCCAGTAAGCATCCCAGAATCACCTCGGGCCGGCAGCCACGTCGCCCCCACAGAATCAAAACCAAGCAAACGAATTTCCATGTCACAAACCACCACACACGCTTTCGATGCCGCCGGGTTTGACGCGTTACTTGCCAGCCAGTCCGAGCCGGATTGGTTGACGACGCTGCGTCGCGAAGCGTTTGAACACGCCGAGGCGATGAGTTGGCCCGAGCGTCGCCACGAGGAGTGGATTCGAACCGACATCCGCACCTTTCAGCTCGGTAAATTCGGGTTGCCCGTGCTTGAACCGGCCGATTGTGATCTGACCGAAACCGAGCCGCTGCACCAGTTGGTCGAAGGTGTCGCGTTGGGCGGCCGAATCGAAACGGTCGACGGTTGCATCACCAAGGAGTCGCTGGATGAAGATTTAGCGGCCAAGGGCGTCGTCTTCGGCAGCCTTTCGAAACTGGCCCAGTCGCATCCCGAGCTCGTTCGCCCCTACTTGTTCACGGCCTTTGATCCCGATCACGACAAATTTGCCGCGCTGCATGCGGCGTTCATGTCCGGCGGGCAATTTCTGTATGTGCCCCGCGGCGTGGTCGTCGATCGCCCGCTACACATCGGGTCGATCTTGACCGACGGCGGTACCGACACGACGCACACGCTGGTGGTTCTGGAGGATGGTGCCGAAGCCACCTTACTGCACGAGTCCAACAGCACCGACGCGGGTGGTGCCGGTCTCCATCTGGGGTCAATCGAATTGGTTCAGAAACCGGGATCGAACCTTCGCTACGTCAATCTGCAGGAGTGGGGGCACAAGACCTACCACTTCGCCCAGCAAAAAGCGGTGATCGACCGCGATTGCTCGCTGCAATGGACAATCGCGGCAATGGGCTCCTCGCTTTCGAAGGTCAATCAGTCGGTGGATTTGGTCGGTCCCGGTGCCCACAGCCAAGTCAACGGCGTGATGTTCACCGAAGGCCGTCAGCATCTGGCCTACCACACCTTGCAGCACCACAAAGCGGAGAGTTGCCGAAGTGACTTTCTGTACAAGGCGGCCCAGCAGGACAAGAGTCGCACGGTTTGGCGGGGGATGATCAAGGTCGATCCGGCGGCCCAGAAGACCGACGGTTACCAGCGCAATGACAACCTGGTGCTGTCCCATCACGCTCGGGCTGATTCGATCCCGGGATTGGAGATCGAAGCGGACGATGTCCGTTGCACCCACGGCAGCACGACATCCAAAGTGGACGAAGATCAAATCTTCTATGCCCGTTGCCGCGGTTTTACTCGGAAGGAAGCAACCCGTATGATTGTGACCGGGTTCTTTCAGCAGATTTTCGACCGAATCACGATCGATAGTGTGCGGGAAGCCCTCGGAGCGGCCATCGCTCGCCAAGTCCGAGAATACGAATAAAAATTCCGTTTCAAGTATTCCGTTTCAGGTTTCATGTTCCGTGTTTCATGTTCCAGCATGAGACCCCACAGATTGGAACTTGGAACTTGGAACCTAAAACCCGAAACCTAAATCGCCCGGAAAGAAAACATGGCACTTGCAGAAGACAAGGTTCGCGAATCGCTCAAGCAGGTGATCGATCCCGAGTTATACGTTAACATTGTGGACCTGGGGCTGATCTATGTCGTCGCGATCGGGGACGAGAAAGAAGACGGGCGTCACGATGTGACGATCGAAATGACGATGACCAGTCCGATGTGTCCTGCGGGACCGCAATTGGTTGCCGGGACGAAAGCGGCTGCCGAGGAACTTGAGGAAGTTGATTCGTGTGAAGTCAAAGTTGTGATGGAACCGGCGTGGTCGCCGGATCGGATGACGGACGAAGCGCGTGATCATTTGGGCATTTTTTAAGGGATTGTCACTTGAAGGTTTTCGTCGGGGAATACATCTGCGGCGGCGGCGTCGCAGATCAGGCGATCGACCAGATCCCAGCTTCCTTGCGGAAGGAGGGAGAGGCGATGCTTCGCGCCTTAGTGGAAGACCTTTCGGCATTCTCCGAAACGACGGTCGTCCTCGAAGACCGCTTCGAAGTGTCCGTCAACGCCACCCATACCGTTGCCTTTGATGCCGAACGTCCGCTTTGGGCGCAATGGGTTGCCGCCGCCAAGGATTGTGACGCGGCCTTGATCATCGCGCCCGAAAGTGACGGGTTGCTGGCCAAGGGCGTGGCATCGTTGCGCAGCAGTGGCGTGGAAGTGATCGCCGGAAGCGGTGATTTTCTTCGCGTGGCCAGCGATAAACTGCTGACCGCCCAGGTGTTGCACAGTTCCGGTGTCGCTCATCCGCCCTACATCGCCGTCGGCGACGAACGGATGGTGGGCGTGGTGGCCGGCTGCGAGCGATTTGTCGTTAAACCACGTGACGGTTGCGGCACGCTTGCGATCGCGACGTTTGATGATTTTCGCGACGCCCGTAAAACACTCAATAACAACCTGTTGATGCAAGGCTGGGTCCCCGGTCGTAGCATCTCGATCTCGCTGCTTTCCTCTGGCAACTACCAGACGTTTTTGCCGGCGGTGTCCCAACAGATCAGCGACGGGATGTGTGAGTACGTCGGCGGTTGCGGACCGCTGAACAACAACGCCCAGCGGCGTGCCACCGCGTTGGCCGCCAGGGCGATCGCCGCGATGCCGCCGACCGCACGCGGCTTCGTCGGCCTGGATTTGATCTTGGGCGAAACGCCGAGCGACGACTGCATCATCGAAATCAATCCCCGGCTGACGACGTCTTACGTCGGTTTGCGCGAGATGATTCACGGAAATCTCGCCGCGCGCTTGTTCGATATCGAAACCGGACCGGTCAGTTGCAAGGCCAGCGTGAACTCGGTTCATTGGACCGCCGACGGCAAAGTGAAAATCGACACGCCGCAGACGGTCTGATTTGTGGGATAGGCTTCCAGGCTCGTCATGCTCGCCGTCGACAGGCTGGAAGCCTATCCCACTCGTTCTTTCTCGTCCCCGCGCAATCAATGTCGAACTCTCGCCCCACATCGGAACCTGTCACGTTGGGGGTCGACATCGGCGGGGCGAACTTGAAATACGCAGACACGCGAGGCAACGTGTCGTCGGTCGAATTTCCGCTTTGGTTGCGACCGGATGATCTCGCCGGCCAGCTGAAAGCCGACTTCGCCGCCTATCCCGATGCCTCACGCGTAGCGGTGACGATGACCGGCGAGCTGGCGGATTGTTTTCTTGATCGTTGCGTCGGTGTGCACCACATCGTCGATCAGGTCTGTCGTGCGGTGAAGCAATGCGGATGGTCGTCGCCCCTCTTTTATGCCGTCGATGGGCACGTTCATTCGGCGGCGTGGGCGATGGAGCACGTCGATCTGGTTGCAGCGGCCAATTGGCATGCGCTGGCCAATTGGGTCGCCCGGCGTTTCGCCCCGCAGTTGTCAGGCGGAGGATTGCTGGTCGATATCGGGTCCACGACGACCGACCTGATTCCGCTGCGTGACGGTAAAGTGGCAACCCCAAGCCGGACCGATTTTGATCGGTTGTCCGAAGGCTCACTCGTTTACCTCGGCGGCGGGCGGACTCCGGTTTGTGGGTTGGTCGATCACCTGAATTGGCAGGGGCATCCTGTTGCGGTGATGCGTGAAGTGTTTGCCACAATGGACGACGTGCGATTGTTGTTGGGTTATCAATCTGGCGACGCATCGGATTGCCGCAGCGCCGATGGCAAACCACGTGACGCCTTTCATGCCGCCAATCGAATCGCACGGATGATCGGGCTGGACCACCGAACCGTTGACGTGGAATCCGCGAAACGATTGGCGATTCAAGTGCACCAACGGGCTCGAGGGATCGTCTCCGAGGCGATTGCGGCGCTCGGCGGACGTGAACCACTGGTCGTCAGCGGGCACTGCAGCGATTTACTACCCACCGACAGTGACGGCCGCCAACAGATTTCACTGCCCGCAACGTTGGGTGGTGATGTCTCCCGTTGCGCACCGGCCTTTGCGGTCGCGCACCTTGTGGGATAGGCTTCTGGTATTCCGTGTCAGCTCTGGCGTAGGTCACGCTGTGCGTGACCATAAGAACTGGCGTAGGTCACGCTGTGCGTGACAAGAAGAACGTCATGCACAGCATGACCTACCCGAAAACCAAGGTGACACGGAATACTCGCCTGTCTCTTCAAACCCGACTGCCCGTGCGGACCCTGCCGACGTGATTCCGCGGACCGCTGCCACCTTTTCCACCGCCACCACCAACCATGCGACGTGTCATCAAAATCGGTGGGAGTCTGTTGTTGCGAGACGCGCTCTCGGATTCGCTTCAGGCATGGGCCGTGAGACAACCGCCCGCACAAACGATCGGGATTGTCGGCGGCGGTGAATTGATTGATGCGGTGCGTCGTTTGGATGCTGTCTTCCCCAGTTCATCGAGCTGGGTGCATTGGCAGTGCGTCGGACTGTTGCGGACGACGTTCGAGTGGCTGGGCCCGCAGTTGGATGGATGGCAACTCGAATCGACTCCCGAGCAGTTTGAGCGACTGAAACGCTGTCAAGCATGTCGCAGCCATTTGGTCGCGGTCGACGCGTTCTATCATGCCGCGACAGAATCACCTTTGCCCGAAGACTGGACGACGACGACTGACGCGATTGCGGGGTGGTTGTCCATTTTGGTCGGTGCCGATGAGTTGGTGCTGCTAAAATCCTGTGACGTCGATGCGTCACGTTCGCTGACCGAATTGGCCGGCCGAGGTGTTGTCGACGCCGCTCTGCCGTTGTTGGCCGACCAGTTGCCGCCGATTCGTTTCGTCAACTTTGCCGCCGAGGCCGATCGATGACGGCAATCTTGGGTCTGTCCGCTTTCTATCACGATTCCGCCGCGGTCCTCTTGATCGATGGCGAAATCGTTGCCGCGGCGCAGGAAGAACGTTTCACTCGCAAAAAGCATGACGCGGCGTTTCCGATCCACGCAATCGAGTTTTGTTTGCGGCGGGCCGGGATCACCGCCGACGAATTGGACCACGTCGGTTTTTATGAAAAGCCGCTGTTGAAATTCGACCGACTGTTGGAAACGTATCTGTCGTTCGCGCCGCAGGGATTCCCTTCGTTTTGGAAAGCGATGCCCGCGTGGATGACGGAGAAGTTGCACCTCAGACGCGAAATCCGGCGCGGCCTGGGCAACGAGTTCAAACGCCGCATCGCGTTCTGTCATCACCACCAGTCTCACGCCGCCAGCGCGTTCTTTCCATCGCCGTTTGATCAGGCCGCGATTTTGACGATGGACGGTGTCGGTGAATGGGCCACGACCACGATGGGCGTCGGACAGGGGAACAAGATCCAGCTGACCGATGAAATTCGGTTCCCCCACTCGCTCGGATTGCTGTACTCCGCGTTCACGTACTACTGCGGTTTTCGAGTCAACTCCGGCGAATACAAATTGATGGGACTAGCACCGTATGGGCAACCGAAATATGTCGACGTGATCAAGGATCGGCTGCTGACCATTCATGATGACGGTTCGTTCCACCTGAATCTGGACTACTTCGGCTACTGTCAGTCCTTGCGAATGACCACGCCCAAGTTTCATCGATTGTTCCGCCGACCGCCGCGGCAGCGAGACAGCGCGATCGAGGATCTGGATCGCGACTTGGCCGCTTCGATCCAGGTGGTGACCGAAGAGATCGTGCTGCGTTCGGCACGCCACCTGTACGACAAAACAAAGTGCAGCAACCTGTGTTTGGCCGGCGGCGTGGCGCTCAACTGTGTCGCCAATGGACGCGTGCTTCGCGAAGGCCCGTTCGATTCGATCTGGATCCAACCGGCTGCCGGTGATGCCGGCGGCGCGTTGGGCGTTGCGCAATTCATCTGGCATCAATTGCTGGACAAGCCGCGGCAGTCGACCGAAAACGACGCACAACGCGGCAGCCTGCTTGGGCCGGAGTCTTCGAGCGATCAGGTGCAGTCGGTGCTCGATCGGCAGGGGGCAGTCTATGAAGTGATCTCCGATCCGGCCGAACTCGATCGGCGGACGGCCGCGCTGTTGGCCGAGGGACTGGTGCTGGGGCGGTATGCCGGTCGAGCAGAATTCGGACCGCGCGCGCTGGGCAATCGCAGTATCCTCGGCGACCCCCGCTGCAGTGACATGCAGTCGACGATGAATTTGAAGATCAAGTTTCGTGAATCGTTCCGTCCCTTCGCGCCCGTCGTCTTGCTCGATCACGTCGGTGAATTTTTTGATTTGGCCGATCGGCACACCAGCCCGTACATGTTGTTGGTCTGTCAAACGAAAACCGACGCGCTGCCGGCGGTCACCCATGTCGACGGATCGGCCCGAGTGCAAACCGTCGACAAAGAGAAAAATCCGCGATTCGAAGCCTTGCTAACGGAGTTCTATCGGCAGACCGGATGCCCCGTACTGATCAACACCAGTTTCAACGTCCGCGGCGAGCCGATCGTCGGATCGCCAGAAGATGCCTATCGGTGCTTCATGAAGACACACATGGATGCGCTGGTGATCGAGGATTGTTTGTTGGTGAAAGAGCGGCAGGCTGGGGGGCCAGAGTAGTACGGGGCAAAACAATGGGGGCAAAACAATGGGGGCAAAACGATGGGGACAAAACGATGGGGACAAAACGATGGGGGCAAAACGATGGGGGCAAAACGATGGGGGCAAAACGATGGGGGCAAAACGATGGGGGCAAAACGATGGGGGCAAAACGATGATGTGGCAGAATGATGATGTGGCAGAATGATGATGTGGCAGAATGATGATGTGGCAGAATGATGATGTGGCACCTGGGGTTCCACTGGTCTTAGTAAGATCTATCGCTCCCTGTCTCCCTGTCTCCCTGTCTCCCTGTCTCCCTGTCTCCTTGTCTCCTTGTCTCCCTGTCTCCTTGCCTCCTTGTCTCCTTGTCTCCCTGTCTCCCTGTCTCCTTGCCTCCTTGTCTCCTTGTCTCCCTGCCGGTCATCATTCTGCCCCGTATCATTCTGCCACCCTTCCATCAGCACCCTCCCCCGATCCAAAAACACCAGTCAACACGGCCATGAAACCACCGACAGATTCCCAGCAACGCTATTTCGGCGTCGCCATCGCGGCGGCGTTGTTGATGTTGGCCTGGATCGCATGGCGTGCGATCGCGTCGCCGTTTCTGTCCGGTGGACTGGCCGCGGCCGCGTTGGTCGTTGCGATGGTGTATTATTTAATCCCGGTGTCTCAGCCGAAACTGATGGCGTTCTTTCATGCGATCACGTATCCGATCCGCTGGACCGCCACCCTCGTCGTCCTGGCGATCGTTTACTACGCAGTGGTCACGCCGATCTCGATTTGGTTCCGCGTGACGGGGAAATCGATCCGCAACAACGCATCCGATTCCAAATCGAATTGGCGATCGATTGACTTGCCGTCCGATCCTCAATCCTATTTCCGAACCTTTTGATCCTGCGATGGCGACACCCGACAAGCCCTCCGAAAAACCTGACGACGAAGTCACCGAGTCCTTCGATTCGATGGCTGATGGATCGGATCCTGGGATCTTTCAGGAGTTCATCTGGTTTGTGAAATACAACAAGAAGTGGTGGCTGACGCCGATCCTGGTGGTTTTCTTACTGCTGGTCGTCTTGGCCTTTTTGACCAATTCGCCCGCTGCCCCGTTTATCTACACTCTGTTTTGAGCCCGCGTTTTCGTCGAGGGTGTCGCCGACGATCTCCATCCACTCGCCTTGCCTCCGTCGGCATTCTGCCCCGAATGATTCTGCCATCTTTTCTGCCCCGCGACCGGCCAACGCGGCGATAGAAGAATCCGTAACCACGCCGATCGCCGCACGGCACGTCTCGGGCGGGCATCGTTTGACCGATGGTATCTCGGTTTCGCGGATTGATCGTGTGAACGTGCCCGCGATGACGGTGTTATTTCAAGCCCAACCCGCTGCCGCGTTTGTCGAGTGCGCCTTTGACGCCCAGCTGTCTGGGGTCGCGGGCGATTTTGTCGCTGAAGACTCGCACGTCGTCCAGGATCGGGCGAATCTTGGCGGTCGCCATCTCGACGTTTTCGATCGTGCGGCGGAGTTGCCAGTAGATGTCCTCGTCATCGAGCAAGCGGCGGATCGTTCCGTTGCTGTTGTTCAACCCCGCACCAAAGGTTTCGACCTGCACCAAGGTGCGGTCCAGGTTGGCCAGGCTCTTCAGGACTTGGACCACCAATTCGTCGCTGTTGGCTGCAATGGGGTCGGTGATTTTCTCGAAGTTTTCGATCGTCCCCTGAGCGGATTCGATCGCGTCGCGGACGCTATCGATGGTTTGGTCGACGTTCTGCACCGTCTTCTCCGCCGCGACGCCGACGTTTTCGAAGCGTTGTCCGACGCGTTCAAAACTCTCAAACGTCTTCTGGGTCGACTGCAGCGTGGTTTGGGCTTCGGTCAGCACGAGCGGAAGTTCACGAAGCGCTTCGGCCAGGCTGTCACGCAGTTCCGGGTTGCCGATCACGTTACGAATGTCACGCATCGCACCTTGAAATTCGATCAGCGCGTTGCGGGCGTCCTGTGCGACGTTTCCCATCTGGCCTTCGGCGTTCTGGACCACACCGTCGGCATTTTGGACGAGTTGATTGACGTTTTCGCCGACCGATTGCAAGGCTCCGCTGGCGGATTGTACCGCCTCCAGAGTTTCACGGACTTCGTCTTCCAAGTTGAACACCAAGCTGAAGGGGTCGGACGCTGGTGTTCCATAGGAGATTAACTGTTCGTCGGTGTACTTTTCGCTGCGAATCGTCTGCAATCGTCCTTTATGGATCGCCAGCAATTCGTCTTCGGTTCCTTTGACGAACTCCAGTTTCGCATCCCCGGTGATGATCGATTTGGTTTTGATTTTCGGAAGGTATTCATGGGTCAAGTTGGTTTGGTATTTGGGATCGATGCCGATGGTCAACAAGACATCATTCTCACGCAGTTCTTTGTCGATGACGCGTCCGATTTCAACGCCACGCAACAGCACTGGCGAGTTGGAGTTGATACCCTCTGCGGTCGGAAACTGAACCAGCAGTCGGAATTCACCGGTCAGCACGCGTGGCACGGCCCCGAACAAAAACGTCAAGATGATTCCGATTCCGATGGCGGCGATGACCAGTACGCCGACGCCGAATTTCAGTCTGCTATCGTCCATGATTAACCCGTTATCTCCATCAGACGCTGACCGGCTTCGCCGCGAACGAATTGACGCACCCGATCGTCTTCGCATTGATCCAGCCCGGCGGGTGGGCCATCGTAGAGCACCTGGGGTTCGTCCTTGGCCAGTCTTGCTCGCGGGTAAAACATCAACACGCGGTCAGACACCTTTTGGGCCGTTCGCATGTCGTGCGTGACGATCACACTGGTGACCGGATAGCGACGGCGGACGTCCAACATCAGTTCATTGATCACGTCGCTCATGATCGGATCCAGCCCCGTCGTCGGTTCATCGTAGACGACCAATTCGGGCTGCAAGATAATCGCGCGGGCAATCCCAACACGCTTGCGCATGCCGCCACTCAATTCACTCGGTCGTTTCGAGATGACCGTGGGTGGCAATCCGACTTCTTGAAGGTGTTTTAAGACACGTTCGTGAATCTCGTCGTCATCGGCGGTGGTCGATTGTCGCATCGGAAACGCGACGTTGTCAAAAATCGTCATGCTGTCGAACAGTGCCGCATTTTGAAAGACGAACCCGAACCGTCGACGAACGTCGCTGAGCGCCGGCGGCGACAGTGCTGAAAGGTCTTGCCCGTCAAAACGAAGTGTGCCGCGAGTCGGTGGGATCAGCCCCACGATCGTTTTCATGAACACGGTTTTGCCACAACCGCTTTCACCGATCACCGCGACCGTCTCGCCGGCTTCGATCGAAACACTAATGTCTTTCAAAATCTTTTGGCCGTGAAAATCGACATGCAAATGCTGCACGTCGATCAGATGTTCTGCCGCAGAGTCACTCATAGGATGTTCGCTCCTGCGGGGTACATGGCGAAATAGATTTTGTCCAAGATGATGTTCAAGAACAAATCGATGGCCAAGATCATCACGAACGAATACACGAACGCCTGCGTCGCCGCTTTGCCGACGCCCTCGGCGCCCGGTTTGCAGTGAAATCCTTGGTAACAGCTGATCACGGCGATCATCCCGCCAAAGAAAACGCTCTTGAAAATTCCGCTGAATAAATCGAATCCGACCACGCCGTCACGGGAGTGCGTCAAATAGGCCGCATGATCGATGTCCAACACCATCACGCTGTAAAAGTAACCGCCGACGATGCCCATGAAATCCGCCATGATCGTGAGCGCCGGAATCAAAAAGATGCAGGCCAAAAACCGAGGCACCACCAGGTAGTGGATCGGATCGGCACCCATCGTCGTCAGCGCGTCGATTTGTTCGGTCACTCGCATCGTCCCCAACACCGCCGCCATCGCGCTGCCGACCCGGCCGGCTAACATCGTCGCGGCCAGTACCGGCCCCAGTTCCCGGACCAGCGAGGTGTTGATCACCACTCCCAGATGGCTTTCCAATCCGATCGCGTGAAACTGGTAATAACTTTGAACGGCCAGCACCATTCCGATGAAGGTTCCCGTCAACGCCACCACCGGCAGACTGAGCACACCGATTTGATAAAAGTTCACCAGCAACGTGCCACGCTGGGGCAACCGTGTGAAAATCCAAACCAGCATCTGCCAGGCAAACAGGGCGATGTCGCCGACCGTCGCCACGCCGTTGACGACCGCCGCTCCCCACTGAACCACCCAGGCGTAAAGCATGTCCCGAATCGTGACAGACCCGTTCTCGGGCCGTCGTGGCGCTGGATCGTTTTGTGTGGAAACCGAAAGCGACATCGACTGGGCAGCGAGAGTTTGGGGCGGCGGAGCGTCGAATCGAAGCTACACAAGCAAGTTTATCGGCAAGGCTGACTTTGCGGATGAGGGAAAATGTGCGGGTTGGCTTGCCGGTGGCGGTTGCGGGCTGACGGGCGGCGGGCCGCCCGAGGGGAATCCAGGCAGGGATAGGACCAATGGGACCGATAGGACCCATAAGTCGTCTGTGTCCCATCGGTCTTATTTCCCCCTCCTGCCGCCACCGCCCCTCCGGGGCGAGCCCGACCCAAAACCGATCCGCGTTCCCCCCAAATACTCCGCCTACGTCAAACGCCGAAATCCCATTACAATCCCGCTTCGCATTCGCTCCGAAAAACCCGTTTCAGCTTCCCATGACAACGATGTCTGACTCCGCTGCCCCGTTTCGTGCCGCCCCCGCCAGCCCCAAATTCCCGGCTCTGGAAGAGCAGATTCTGGAGTTTTGGCAGCAAAACGACGTCTACAAGCAATCGCTGCAGCGCCGCGCCGATGCACCTCCTTTTGTGTTTTTCGAAGGCCCCCCGACAGCCAACGGGATGCCCCATCCAGGCCACTGTCTGACCCGCGCGATCAAGGACGTCTTTCCCCGCTACAAGACGATGCGGGGCTACCGTTGCGAACGAAAAGCGGGCTGGGACACGCACGGGTTGCCGGTCGAAGTCGAGGTCGGAAAAGAGCTGGGGATCCACAGCAAGGAGGAAATCGAGGCCTATGGTGTCGAACCCTTCATCCAAAAATGCCAGCAATCGGTCTGGCGTTACATGCAGGAGTGGCAGCGTCTGACCGAGCGACTGGGATTCTGGGTCGATCTCGAACAGGCCTACGTGACCTATCACCAAAGTTACGTCGAGAGTGTTTGGTGGAGTCTGAAAAACCTGTTCGATCGCGGGCTGCTTTACCAAGGCCACAAGATCGTCTGGTGGTGGGCTCAGGGTGGCACCGCCCTCTCCTCAGGAGAGGTGGGCCAGGGCTATCGGGAAGTCGCCGATCCGAGCGTTTACGTGAAGTTTCCGCTGGTGGATCAGCCGTCGCGCAGTCTGCTGGTCTGGACCACGACCCCGTGGACGTTGCCCAGCAACATGTACGCCGCCGTTCATCCCGAACTGGAGTACTCGCTGGTCAAGCACGGCGAAACCGGCGAAGAGTTTTATTTGGCGTCGGCGTTGGTCGAGAAGATCGCGGACAAGGCGAAGTGCGAATTCGAGCGGTTGGAAACGTGTCGCGGCACCGATCTGATCGGTCTGCGCTACACGCCGCCGTTTGACGGTTACCTGAAATCGACCGGCGACCCGAGCGGGACATTGAAGGTTGCCAGCGGTGACTCCAAAACCGAGCACCACTACTGGCGCGTCGTCGCGGCCGACTTTGTCACCACCGAGAGCGGTTCGGGCATCGTCCATCAAGCGGCGGCGTTCGGCGAAGTCGACTATGAAGTCTATGACGAACAGCGACGACGTTTTGTCGAGGGCGAACAACCTGAATTGCTCTGCGCGGTCGGCCCGGACGGGAAATTCAACGAAGCGGTTCCCGAAGCGTTTCTCGGCGTTTGGGTCAAAGACGCCGACAAGGCACTCTCGCGCGACCTCAAAGACCGCGGATTGATGTTCTTGCAGGAACAGTACCTGCACGATTACCCGTTCTGTTGGCGGGCCGATCAAGATCCGCTGATCCAATACCCGCGCCGCAGCTGGTTCATTCGCACGACCAAGTTCCGTGACTTGATGCTGAAGAACAATTCACAGATCGGCTGGCAACCCGAGCACATTCGTGACGGGCGGTTCGGGAACTTTCTCGAATCGAATGTCGACTGGGCGCTGTCGCGCGAACGCTACTGGGGCACGCCGCTGCCGATCTGGGTCTGCGAAGAAACCGGGCGGATGGATGCCGTCGGCAGTTACGAGGAATTGCTCGCCAAGCCCGGGATCCAAGGCACCGAGGTCTGGCTGGAAGCCAAAGCGGCCAATCCGGAACTGGTCGACGATCTGCGGGTCCACAAACCGTACATCGACGAAGTCACTTATGATTCGCCGTTTGCCGATGGCAAACGGATGCGTCGGGTCAGCGAAGTCATCGATTGCTGGTATGACAGCGGTGCGATGCCGTTTGCCCAGTGGGGCTGGCCGCACACCGGTGACCAGCAGTTCCAGTCACAATTCCCGGCCGACTTCATCAGCGAAGCGATCGATCAGACCCGTGGCTGGTTCTACAGCCAACTCGCGATCGCGACGATGCTGTTCGGTGAAGGGGCGTCGGTCGCCGAACCGGGGACCGACGTCGAAGCGATGAAGGTCAAAGAGCTCGACTACCCGCTGCCGTTCCGCAATTGCATCGTGCTCGGTCTGATGCTTTCCCAGTGGTGGGAGCATGAAGACGACCAGAAGAAGAAAACGATCTTGTTGGAAGAGTCCGAGACCAAGCAGCATCCCGGCAAGAAATTCAACAAGCAAGTCGGCAAGATGTCCAAGAGCCTGCGGAACTACCGCAGCCCCGAAGAGATCTTCGACCGCTACGGGGCCGACGCGCTGCGGTGGTACCTGTTTGCCAATCAGGCGCCGTGGAACTCGATCATCTATGCCGAACAGTCGATCAAAGATTCGATCCCCGAGTTCTTGCTTCGCCTGTGGAACACGTTCAGCTTCTTCACGATCTATGCCGAGATCGACGGGTTTGACCCGCGTGATGCCGTTGCGGCCGACGATCAATTGACGCCGGAGTCGCTGGCGTCGGCGCCGAAATATCGGCCGGCATCCGAGCGTAGCGAGATCGATCGTTGGATTCTGTCGGAACTCAACCAGGCGACCGCCAAGGTGATCGACCGCATGGACGCCTTGGACAACTACAACGCCTGCCAAGCGATTTCGTCGCTCTTGGACGGATTGAGCAACTGGTACGTCCGCCGCAGCCGCGATCGGTTTTGGGCCGCCGACAAAGATTCGCAGGAGAAACACGACGCCTATTGGACGCTGTATGAAACGCTGTTGGAGCTGGTCAAGCTGGCTGCGCCCTTCACGCCGTTTCTGGCCGACACCCTGTGGCAACGTCTGACCGAACCCTTCGGCGACAAGACGTTGTGCAGCGTCCACCTCTGTGATTTCCCCGAGGTCGACGCCGAGCGGATCGATACCGATCTATCCGACTCGATGCGACTGTTGCGCGAGATCGCTTCGCTGGGACGCGCCGCACGGGCGAGTGAAAAATTGAAGGTGCGTTTGCCGTTGTCCGAAGTCACGGTGATTCTGACCGACGATTCCCAGATCGCCTGGCTGCAAAACCACGACGCCCTGGTGCGTGAAGAACTGAACGTCAAAACCGTTCACTACACCACCGATGGCGACCAGTATGTCCAATACACCGTCGTGCCGAACTTCAAACGACTCGGCCCGAAAGTCGGCAAGCAAGTGCCTGCGGTCAAGAAGGCGCTCGCCGCTGCCGACGGGAACGAGTTGTTGAACCAGTTGCAAGCCGACGGTGTTGTGAAACTCGAGCTCGGTGACAACGTGATCGAATTGGACGGGGACGACATCGAAGTTCGCTTGCAAGCCAAAGAGGGCTGGGCCGCCGCACAGGGGCTCGGGTCCGTTGTCGTCTTGCACACCGAGGTCACCCCGGAACTGCAACGTGAAGGAATCGCCAACGATCTGATTCGCGGCATTCAGAATCAACGCAAAGCGATCGATTGCCAGTACACCGATCGGATCCGCGTCGCGATCGATTCGGCCAGCGACGAGGTGACCCAAGCGATCGAGGAGCACCGGGCGAACATCTGCAACGAAACGCTGGCCGATTCACTGGAGATCGGCACGATCGAGGGCGTCGATTCGGCCGCGTCGGAGCACGGCGGCGTGTTCGTCGCCAAGGCGACCGCGTCATGAGCGGCGAGACGACCCGACTGCCGATCGCCGTCTTTTTAAGCGGCGGCGGCAGGACGCTGGAAAATCTGTTGCGACATCGCGACGAGCATGGCCTGCCGATCGATGTCCGGTTGGTGATCAGCAGTCGTGACGGCGTCCGTGGCATTGAGATCGCTCACAACGATGGCATCGAGACACTGGTGGTTCGCAAACGCGATCATGATGATGCGAGCTACAGTGACGCGATGTTCGAACCCGTTCGCCGCTGCGGCGCGAAGTACGTGGTGATGGCGGGGTTTTTGAAGCACGTGTTGATTCCCGATGATTTCGAAAACCGTGTGATCAACATTCACCCCTCGCTGTTGCCGGCGTTCGGCGGCCAAGGCATGTATGGCCGCAACGTCCATGCCGCGGCGATCAAGCGTGGTGTCACGATCAGCGGTTGCACCGTGCACTTCGTCGACAATCAGTACGACCATGGTCCGATTATCTTGCAACGCGCCTGTGACGTGCGTGCCGAGGACACGCCCGACAGCCTCGCCGCCCGGGTGTTCGAGCAAGAGTGCGAAGCCCTGCCGGCGGCGCTGCGGACGTTGAGCTGAGATGATGTACGTCACGCGGTGCGTGAGCGCGTGTAGGTCACGCTGTGCGTGACATCAACCTCGTTCCAAGGCTCTGCCTTGGAACGCAAGGCCGGTGTGGCTCTCGCCACACGCCCGCAGTAGCCAGGAGGCGGGAGCCTCCAAGACAGTGTGTTCCCAGGCGGAGCCTGGGAACAAGAGTGGTGCAGTGGGGTAAGCATCTTGCTTGCCTTCCTCGTCGGCTCCGCCGACGAACCTGCGAGGCAGGAGCATCCGGGCCAGTGTGCGCCCAGCGGAGCGGGAGCAAGATCGGGAGGTCACGCGGAGCGTGGCGTCAGGCAAGCTGGAAGCTTACCCCACTTTTATCCGCTTGTTCACAGGCGGAGCCCTACGCCGTGAACGATTTATTTCCTGTGTTTGACGAGGTTTTAGCGGCAGGGCGCAAGCCCTCCGGTTCCACATCGTTGCCAACACACCGGAGGGCTCGCGCCCTACCGCTAAAAAAGTCGTTCACGGCGTAGGGCGGAGCCTGGGGACAAGAGTGGGACGTCACGCGGAGCGTGACAGGCAGATGGCATGCACAGCATGCCCTACCGTTCCATGGCGAATTGCAGCCGTGGATCGTCCAGTCCCAGACGCTTCATCTTTTTGTAGAGCGTCGTGCGATTGATTTCCAAGGCGTCGGCCGTTGCCGCTCGGTTCCAATTGTGGCGGCGGAGTGAATGCAGGATGATCTCGCGTTCGGGGCCTTCGAGTGCTTCGCGTAGACTCTTGTTTTGATAACTGGCCGGCGTCATCGCAAACGGCTTGAGCGTGTTTTCGCCGGCGGCCTGTGGGATCGCCGATGCCAGCGGATCGGCCACGCGGCCCAAGATTTCCGGCGGCAGATCTTCCAGCGTCAGCACGTTGTCGCGAGAGAGCAGCACCGCACGTTCGACGACGTTTTGCAATTGTCGAACGTTGCCGGGCCAGCGATACGATTGCAGGGTCGCCATGGCGTGTTGATCAAAGCCTTCGATTTCCCGCCCGCACGTTTCGGCCGCCTCACGCAGGAAGTGATCGACCAACAAGGGGATGTCGCCGACGCGCTCACGCAGTGATGGCAGTACGATGTTGACGACGTTGATCCGGTAGTACAAGTCTTGTCGAAACGAACCCTCGGTCACCGCACGGGAAAGGTCTTCGTTGGTCGCCAGGATCACGCGGGTGTCGACCGAGTGTGTGTGCGTGCCGCCGAGTTGTTCGAATTGAAATTCCTGAAGCACCCGCAGTAGTTTGACTTGCATCGCCGCAGTCGCGGTTCCGATCTCGTCGAGAAACAAGGTGCCCTTGTCGGCCAATTGAAACTTGCCGACCCGATCGCCGCTGGCACCGGTGAAGGCGCCTTTGACGTGGCCGAACAATTCGCTCTCGAGCAGATTGTCCGGGAGTGCCCCACAGGCGACTTCGACGAACGGTTTGCCACGACGGGAACTGCGTTCGTGGATCGCGCGGGCGATCATGCTTTTGCCCGTTCCGTTTTCGCCGGTGATCAAGATCGATGCCCTGGCATCGGCCACACTGTCGATCACATCGAAGATTTTCATCATTCGATAGTCGTGACTGAGAATGTTCTCCAGCCCGCTTCGGCTGTCGAGCCGCTGGCGAAGCTTCTGGTTCTCCAGCGTAATGTCTCGTTGAGAAACCGCGCGGCTGATCGCCAAGTTCAATTCGTCGTCGATCAGCGGCTTGGTCAGTAAGTCGAACGCGCCGGCTTTGATCGCTTCGATCGCTGTGTCGGGTGTCGCGTAGCCGGTCATCACCAGCACGGTGGTTTCCGGGTGCTTTTGCCGCGTGTGGTGAATCAGCTCGAACCCGTCTTCGTCACGCAGCCGGAGATCCGTGATCACCAAGTCGAAGCGATGTTCGTCCTGGCTCGCTTTGGCGCCGTTTAGACAATCCGCAATGTGGATCGTGTGCCCAATTTCCCGCAGCCATTCGGCCATCGACTGGACCAAGTGCCAATCATCGTCGACAAGCAAAATGGAGGCGGGTTCTTTCATGTCGGGCGTGGGGATCGTGCGAGGAATTGGGGCCGAGCGCGATGCAGCGCGTTCTCTCTCACGTTTTCCTAGGTCGCCGTTAGCGTCCGGGCAAAATCCAAATCGTGTGTTTCGTGTTGCTCGCCCCCCGTGCCTGCCCCTCTCGCGGCGAATTTGTACTTATTTTAGGGGGCAGGGGTGGGGCGATATGCGAAAAATTCCCATATTAACCCCACACTCCCGACGCAAATACGCCATTTTTAGGGGAGTTCGCTCCTGGCGTTTGTGGGAGCGGTTTGGAATCAAATCAGAGGCAGGTAGGATTGCAATGTCGTTAAAAACGCTGGTCGTCGACGACCATGAAGCAGCTCGTCTCGGGCTCATGGAATTATTGGTCGGGACGGCGATCAGTGTCGCGCACACGGTTCCCGACGGTGAGAGCGCGCTGCGGTATCTGGATGAAGGCAGCATCGACGCGGTGCTGATCGATGTTCAGATGAAGAAGATGGACGGTTTGACGCTGTTAACATCGATTCGCCAGGCGCATCCCAACTTGCCTGTCGTCTTGATCAGCGCGTACGACTATCCCGTTTACCTCGCCCGCGCGGTTGCCAACGGGGCTCATGATTACGTGCTCAAGAGCGATTCGGCAACCAAGATCGAACAGACGCTCAGTCATGCGTGCGAAAACGGATCGGCGTACCCGGGTGGTCGTCTGGACAACGTCCGCAAAAAGATGTCCGAGACGATCCGCTCGACACAACTTCCGCCGGAATTGCCGGTGACGTCTCGCGAGGCCCAGGTGCTCCGTCACATCGCGTTCGGGCTAAGCAACCGGGAGATCGCCAAGTCGTTGGGGATCAGTGTTGAGACTGTCAAGGAACACGTGCAGAATATCTTGCGCAAGACGGGGGCCTCGGATCGCACTGACGTTGCGGTCCGGGCCGTACGTCTGGGGTTGGTCGACTAGTGCGTTGCCATCGTTGAACGTTCGGGTGGAGTTTGTCGAGCGGAAAAGGGGGCAGGCGCAAGTGGCACGGGCATACGTGTTGGTGTGCAGGCTTTAGCCCAATACCGCTAAGTTAAGCGTCGTTTCTTCAGATGAGGGCCCGTAGGCTGGCGCCAAACGGCTGATATTCGTTTGATATCAGCCGGTTCGCGCCAGCGTCCGGGCCCCCTCAGTCAAGTTAACTTAGCGGTATTGGGCTTTAGCCGCCCACTGTCGCTGCGTCGCAGCGAGCGGGAATCGCTTAAAAGCTAGACACCAACGGTTGCTGAATCCCCGGTTACGGATGCCCGTGCCATTCGTACGTGACCCCTTTTTCGCTCGACCGACGCAACCCAAAAACTGAAAGGTTGCAAAGCACCTGCATCGTCGCAAAACCGGCAATGTGTCGTCAAATCGATCTTCAGCCGATGCGGCACGAAGGTCTCGCCAAGGCCGCGAATAACGTCACATCGCCTAAAAAAAAGCGTTCCTGTGGCTGGATAATCGATGGAGCGACTGTATCTCGCTCGAATGTCAACTTCGCGACGTCGAGTGGCGGCGGACGGTACGCG
The DNA here is from genome assembly GCF_002289565.1 of Rhodopirellula sp. SM50. Classification (GTDB taxonomy): domain Bacteria; phylum Planctomycetota; class Planctomycetia; order Pirellulales; family Pirellulaceae; genus Stieleria. Next base: position 174,704 of record NZ_NTFY01000001.1, read on the forward strand.
GATTGCATCTGCAAGCGGTGCGAAGACGTTCGACAAATTACTCACAGCCAACCCACCCGATGATCCGTTCCCCAAGATCTCTCGTTCTCTCCTGCCTGCACACCGCGGTTGCTGTTTTGCTGGCCGGTCCGCTGCTTGCTCAAACTCCCCCGTTCCAAGCCCTGGAAGTCGGAGAGCCGAGTGCTGGATCGATCAACGCAGCTCCCGAAGCATTCAGCCCCGACTTGCAGACCACCGATCCGGCGCAGGGAGATCCCTTGGTCGATGAACCCGGCGTGGAATACCTGACACACGGACCGTTGCACGAGTCGTACGCCGAACCTTACGCGGCCGACCCGAAACCCGCCCCGGTGGTACCCCAAGAACCTCCGCCGCCGGTCAAGGAACTGCCGCCGACGCTTCGACCGGACAGTGAGAAATCGACGTGGATCCCTGGCTATTGGGATTGGGATGAAGAGTTGGGTGACTACCTGTGGATCAGCGGTGTGTGGCGAGAGGTCCCACCGCAACGACGCTGGGTGCCTGGTTACTGGGAGCCGGCCGAGGACGGCTATCGTCGCGTCGCAGGCTTTTGGGCGAACGAACAAGCCGAAACGGTCGACTACCTGCCGCCGCCGCCGGAGTCGCTCGAGCAAGGTCCGGCCTCTCCGGCCCCGGGAGACAACTATTTCTATGTGCCTGGAAACTGGACCTATCAAACAAGCCAGTACCAGTGGACGCCGGGCTTTTGGGCCAGATCCCAACCCAACTGGGTTTGGATTCCGAACCAATACGTCTGGACCCCGCGGGGCTGCATCTTCCGAACGGGGTATTGGGACTACCGTCTCCAGCGGCGCGGCGTGCTGTTCACCCCGGTGTATTATCGGTCACCGATCTATCGGCGCGCCAACTACTGGTATCGGCCGCGCTATGTGATCAACAGCGGTCTTGGTCTGTTGGCGAATCTGTTCGTCAATCCACGGTACGGTCGCTATTACTTTGGCGACTATTACGGAGTGGGATACGGAACGAGTTACTATCCCTGGATCAGCTACTACCAGCGGCCACGGCTGTACGATCCGTTGTACTCGTACTACGGGATCCGGTCGCTGCATGATCGAGAGTATTCGCTCGATCGCATCGCACGACAACATCAACAGATCCGAGAGCATCAAGAACTCAGGCCACCGCGTACCTATGCCGGGCAACACGCTCGTGACGGACAACATGGGGGCGGTCTCGCGGCGGGCAAGGGAAGCCGTGGGCCTGTCGACGTGGCAAACTTGGCGAACCCGCTGGAAGACTACGCCCGGCGGAATGCGGATGACGTTCGATTCCGTCGCATCAGCGAGACGCAAGCTTCGTCGTTAGGGCGGTTCGCGGAGCAGTCTCAAGAAAAAACACGTCAGGCCCGACGAGACTTTGAAAAGTTGCCGCCAGGAAAGAAGATCGCGAGCGATGCGTCAACGGTCGGCCGGTCCGTCTCGCCTCGGGGGCCTTCGCGAGTTTCCGGCTTTCGCCTGCCCGTCGATGATGTTCCCCAACGCGGGATGTCGTCGTCGGTTCGGGGGCGCGACGTGTTGAACAGCGACGGCAGGTTGAGCCGCGACGGTAGGTTGAACAGCGACGGTGGGTTGAGCAATAGCGGCAGGGGGAACCGCTCGCCAACACCTGAAAAATCATCGCCCCCGGTTCGTCAATTCGGATCACCGCTCGGCAGCGCGTTTGACCCGTCCTCCGGTATCGGCCGGTCGACCCGCCGTGACCAGCCGAGCGTCCGTTCCATCCCCGATCTTCGCTCACCCACACCCGGCCGTTCGATCCCCCAGGGGCGCTCTTTCACGCCGCGGCAAACTTACACGCCGCGACAATCGTCTCCGCCGACGATCAACCGCGGCAACTTCGGCAACCGCAGCGACAGCGGTGGGCTCAAGGCATCCAGCAGCCGCGGAGGTGATGGCGGCCTGAAGGCGACCGGCGGCGGTTTCGGCGGATTCAAAGCGTCCGGACGCAACGTTGGTCGGAGTGGCGGCGGTGACCGAAGCAACCGCGGGAATGCGGGGTCTGGAGGCAGGGGTTCCAAGGGGAAAGGTCGGGGCAAGTAGCCGAAGGGCTGAACGACGGCGTCTGCGAACAAGTGCTCCGTCGGCTCCCGCACTTGCACCTCGTTCCAAGGCTCCGCCTTGGAACGCTTCTGTCGGTGTGGCTCTTGCCACACGTGGTGTGCACTCGGGAGGCGGGAGCCTCCATCGCATCGAAAGGTGTTAGCGGAACGGCGCGAGCCGTCCGGTGGCGCTTCAAAAACACCGTGAACGACCGGAGGGCTCGCGCCCTACCGCTAACAAAAACTTTGGCTCTAAAGGTGTTAGCGGAACGGCGCGAGCCGTCCGGTCGCGCTTCAAAAACACCGTGAAAGTCCGGAGGGCTCGCGCCCTACCGCTAACAAAAACTTTGGTTCGAAAGGTGTTAGCGGAACGGCGCGAGCCGTCCGGTGGCGCTTCAAAAATACCGTGAACGACCGGAGGGCTCGCGCCCTGACGCTAACAAATCGTTCACGGCGTAGGGCGGAGCCCGGGAACAAGTGGGAAGTTTTCTCTTTCGTTTCATCGTCTGGTCCATGGTTTGCTCTGTAGACGGTGGCTGTGCGTCGGCGTCCCTTGCCGATCACCCACCCCAGTCTCGTGCGCTCGGCATTGAGAAGCCTCGGCAAGATGACCTATCAGCAGCAATACCGTCACAGCATCGAACAGCCCGAAGCGTTCTGGCGCGAGCAGGCGCGCCAGATTGTGTGGTCTCGCGAGCCCGAACAGATTCTGACCCGGGATGAGGAGGGGTTTTTCCGCTGGTTCCCCGACGGGCAACTCAACACCGCCTACTTGGCGTTGGATTGGCAACTTGAACAGGGGCGCGGCGACCAACCGGCGCTGATTTATGATTCTCCGGTGACGGGCACAACGCGTACCTACAGGTATCGAGAACTGCTGGACCAAGTGGCCCGGTTCGCCGGTGCCCTGCGTCAACTGGGCGTCGGTCAAGGCGACGCCGTGATCCTCTACATGCCGATGATTCCACAAACGATCGTGGGGATGCTGGCGTGCGCCCGCTTGGGCGCCATCCACTCGGTGGTGTTTGGAGGATTTGCGCCGCACGAATTGGCCGTGCGGATTGACGATTTGCAGCCCAAGGTGATCCTGGCGGCCAGCGCGGGGAAAGAACGCGATCGCGTCATCGAGTATGGGCCGATCATCAACGCCGCGTTGGCCGAGTCGGTCCACTCGCCGTCCCACTGCGTGATGTATCAACGCGACGTCCAACGGTTTGACTTGCAGCCCGGACGCGATTGGGATTGGGACGAATTGGCCGCGACCGCCGAACCGGCAGACTGTGTTCCCGTCCGCGCCACCGATCCGCTCTACGTGCTCTACACCTCCGGCACGACGGGACGCCCGAAAGGGATTGTCCGCGACCACGGCGGCCATGCCGTGGCGATGAAGTTCAGCATGCAGAACGTCTATGACGCTCGGCCGGGCGAGGTCTTTTGGGCGGCGTCGGATGTCGGTTGGGTGGTGGGGCATTCGTGTATCGTTTATGGACCCTTGATCCAGGGGTGTACGACGGTGCTGTATGAAGGCAAACCGGTTCGCACGCCCGATGCCGGGGCCTTTTGGCGCGTCGTTGCCGAGCACCAAGTGCGATCCATGTTTGCCGCGCCGACGGCAATCCGCGCGATCAAACGCGATGACCCCGACGGGCTGCGGGCGCGCGACTATGACACAGGTTGTCTGCGATATTTGTTCCTGGCCGGCGAGCGGTGTGACATCGCGACACTTCAGTGGGCCGAACGCGTGCTTGGCGTCCCGGTGATCGACCACTGGTGGCAGACCGAATCGGGTTGGCCAATGATTGCCAACATGGCGGGCCTGGAACTGTTGCCGCCGCGGCCCGGTTCAGCCACCAAGCCGGTTTGTGGCTACGACATTCGGATTCTGGATCGAAAGGGGCGAGAGTTGCCGCCCCACAAAGAAGGCGCGGTGGTGGTCCGGTTGCCGTTACCGCCCGGCTGTCTGCCGAACTTGTGGCGCAACACCGAACGATTCAGGAACGCGTATCTGACCGAGCACCCCGGTTATTACGCCTCCGGTGACGGAGGCTATCGCGACGAGGACGGCTATTTCTACATCACCGGCCGGATGGACGATGTGATCAACGTTGCCGGCCACCGACTTTCTACCGCAACGATGGAAGAGGCGCTCGCGGCGCATCCGGCGGTTGCGGAATGTGCGGTGATCGGAGTGGAAGACTCGCTCAAGGGCCAGGTCCCGGTGGGTTTTGCGGTGCTCAAATCCAACGTGACGCTGCAGCCGGAGGCCTTGGAAGCGGAGCTGATCCGGCGGGTGCGCGATCAGGTGGGGCCGGTCGCCGCGATGAAACACGTGATCCTGGCTGACAGGTTACCCAAGACGCGTTCGGGAAAAATTTTGCGGCGAACGATGCGGTTGATGTCCGAAGGCAAAACGTGGCAGCTCCCCTCCACGATCGAAGATCCCAGTGTGCTCGATGAACTTCTCACGCTGCTTGACGGCAAGGGGGTGGCTCCCGCCAACGCAATCTAGTCGATCGCCCAACGCCTTGATGATTTTCGCGACCCGCATTCCAAGTTGTCTGCGGTGAAGCGTTCGTCCGATTCACGTTTGTGGAACGGATCGTTTCGAAATGACATTGATTCAAACAGCCATCCACGTGATGATGCTGTGCATTCCTACGCCTGTGCGGACAACTCCACTGTGCCTTTTCCTGAACTATTTTCACATACGCGCGTGCTCTCGATCGTCGGAGACATTTTGACGATCCAAGCCAGTGGCGTCGCGCTCGGCGAACTCGCGTGGGTCAAGAACAGCGACGGGACGACGTCGTTGGCTCAAGTCACCGAGATTGATCACGAACGTGTTTCGCTGCAAGTGTTCGCCGGCGGCAAAGGCCTGCGTTCGGACGCGCGGGTCAGTTTTTTAGGTCACGCCGCCCAAGTGCTTTTCTGCGATGACATCTTGGGGCGCATCTTCAACGGCGTCGGCCAGCCCGTCGACGGTGGTCCGGAGTTGCTCGGACAACGGCGTGTCGATGTCGGCGGGCCCTCGGTCAATCCCGTGATGCGGGTCGTGCCCTCGAAGATGATCGAGACCAAGGTCCCCATGATCGACGTCTTCAATTGCCTGGTGGAAAGTCAAAAGATCCCGATCTTTTCGATCGCCGGCGAGCCGTACAACGAACTGCTCGCTCGGATCGCGATCCAAGCCGACGCCGACGTGGTCGTGTTTTGCGGACTGGGGCTGATCTTTGATGAGTTCCACTTCTTTCGCGACACCTTCGAAAACGAAGGCGTGTTCCCCCGCACGGTGATGTTTGCCAATCGGGCGTCGGATCCGATCGTCGAACGGTTGCTCGCCCCCGACTTGGCGTTGAAAGTCGCCGAGCGGTTTGCCGTCGAACAAAACAAACGCGTTCTCGTGCTGATGACCGACATGACCGCGTTCGCCGACGCGTTGAAAGAGATCGGCGTGGCGATGGAACGTATCCCGTCCAATCGCGGCTACATGGGCGACTTGTACAGCCAGCTGGCGTTGCGCTACGAGCGGGCCTGTGATTATCGCGGTGCCGGTTCGGTCACGCTGCTGGCCGTGACCACGATGCCCGGAAACGACGTGACCCATCCCGTGCCCGACAACACCGGCTACATCACCGAAGGACAATTCTATTTGCACGATGGGATGATCGACCCCTTCGGTTCGCTCTCGCGATTGAAACAACAAGTGATCGGTAAAGTCACTCGCGAGGATCATTCGGCGGTGATGAACACCATGATCCGCTTGTATTCGGGGGCTCGTCAAGCCGAACAGAAACAACAGATGGCGTTCGAACTGTCGGCGATGGATCACAAACTGTTGAAATTCGGCGAGCTGTTCACGCAGCGATTCATGCGTTTCGACGTCGCCGTGCCGCTGGAAGAAGCGTTGGACCTGGGCTGGCAAACGATGGCGGAATGTTTTGAGCCACAAGAGCTGTTGGTTCGCGAAAAGTTGTTAGACAAGTATTACCCCGCATCATGACACTCGCGCTGAACAAAACGACGCTGAAGCGGCAACGCGATCAAGCCAAACTGTATCGCCGGTTCTTGCCTTCGTTGGAGCTGAAGCGTCAGCAGTTGCAAGCCGCGTGGCGACAGTCCAAACAGGAATTGGCGGAGATCGCGGCCGAAGTCCATCGCGTCGGTGAGGAGTTGCAATCGCTGTACCCGTTGATCGGCGGTTCCACGATCGACATCACCGAGATGGCCCAATGGGTGCGAGTCGCCGAGGTTGAAATCAAAACGGAAAACGTCGTCGGTACCGCCATCCCCAAGTTCGGCCGACTGCGTTTGGAAGTCGATCCCTATTCGCGTCTGGCGATTCCGTTCTGGGTCGATTCCCTCGTCGAAGCACTCAAGCAGATGGTGGGATTGCGGGTGCGAATGAGGATTGCGGAAAAGCGAACCGACGCATTGGGCGCGGCGCTGCGCCGTGTGACTCAACGGGTGAATTTGTTCGACAAGGTGTTGATTCCTAAAGCGGAGGAGAATATTCGCCGAATCGTGATCTTCCTGTCCGACCAAGAACGCGCGGCCGTCGTGCGTTCAAAAATTGCCAAGTCGCGTTAGGCGGAGGATCAAGAGATGGCTATTGTTCCGCTGCAACGAGTGACCTTGATCGGTGATTTGAAAGATCGCGACCAGGTCCTATTGGAACTGCAACGCTTGGGCTGTATCCATCTGGTGGATCTGGTCAACGATGGCAGCAAGCCGCAGGGGACGACCATCGGCGCCGATGACTTGAAGGCGGCCATCGCCTATCTGGACAGTTGCCCCGAAAAACGTCCTCCGCCGTCACGGTCCACGCGGCGCGGTACGACAGAGACCGGGTCGGATCCTGGTGATGTGACGCGAATCGCCGCAGAAGTCTTACGGATCGAATCCGAATCGCGGGAGTTGAAAGACGAACAGGAGGAGGTTGCTGAAAAGATCGAACAAACCCGTCCGTGGGGCGACTTCCGTTTGCCGGCGGCCGACGAACTGCGGGGACAACAATTCTTCTTTTACCGTCTGCTGCATCGCGACGTTCGGCAAGTGCCGGCCTGCGCCAGAGCGGGCTGCTGTGTCAGTGTGGTCCACACCGACTCAGAACATGAATACTGGGTGATCATCGCGGAACACCCGCCCGCCGACATGCCGTGCGATCCGGAGGAGTTAGATCCGCGGCCGTTGTCGCAGCTGCAGTCGCGATTGGCGGAGATCGGCGAACAACGCGAACGGCTGCAAGTGCAGCGCATCGCGCTGACCCGTTGGCTGGATCGTCTGCGACGAGAGCTAGCGGTGACCGAAGATGCTACGGCGCGGTTGAACGCGAAGCAGCGTTCGTTGGTCGATGGTCCGGTGTTTGCCCTGCAAGGCTGGGTGCCACGCCGCAAACTGGCGGCGCTGGAAACCTTTGCTCGGGAAAACACGTTGGCGTTGCATCAGCGGGCTCCCGACTCGGACGAATTGCCACCGACGTTGCTGAGCAACCCGCGTCCGATCGCCGGTGCCGAGGGCGCCGTCACGTTCTTCATGACGCCCGGCTATCGCTCCTGGGATCCGACCTGGGTGATGTTTTTTTCATTCGCCGCGTTCTTCGCCATGATCCTGGCCGACGCCGGTTATGGAGTCGTGCTCGGTTGCCTGGTGGCGCTGTCCGCGCGGCGGCTCGGCCGAACCGCCGCGGGACGTCAGTTCCTGCAACTGGCGGTGTTCATGGTCGTGGTCACCATTGTCTATGGGCTGATGATCGGAAGCTTTTTCGGCGTCGCCCCGGCACCGGGAAGTTGGTTGGACCGACTGGTGATCAAAAGCGGTGGCCACTCGATCATGCAGGACCGCGAGGCGATGATGTTGATTTCGGCAACGATCGGAGTCTTTCATCTGGTGCTGGCCAACGCCGTGGTCGCCTGGCGCTGGCTGGGCAGCGGCCATGCGTTGTCCTCGGTCGGCTGGGTGCTCGCGTTGATCGGCGGGTGGTTGTTGACATTGACCATGCTGCCCAAGCCCGACGTGATGACGCTGTTGGCGGGAAACCTTGGCGGAGACTCCACCGTGTGGTCGGAATCGATCGCCGCCGGTGGCTGGTGGATGTTGGGTGTCGGGTTGCTGCTCGTGTTTTTCTTTTCCAGCACGCGGCCCGTCTTTTCAACTCGTCCACGCGACCTGCTGGCGCGATGTCTCGATGGCGCCTTGGGGCTGACCGGTGTGACCAAGGCATTCGGGGACGCGCTCAGTTACCTGAGACTATTCGCGTTGGGGTTGGCCAGTGCTCAATTGGCGCTGTTGTTCAACGAGATGGCGTCCGATGCGTCGCAGGTACCAGGCGTGGGGATCTTGTTGGGTTTGTTGGTCTTTCTGTTAGGCCACACACTGAACTTCGTCCTGGCAGTGGTCGGAGGCGTCGTCCACGGGCTGCGTTTGACCTGTATTGAATTCTTTAGCTGGTCCCTGACTGACGAGGGGCAACCGTTCCAAGCCTTTGAAATGAGAGCGAACAAGTGATGGACGAACCGATGGTGGAAATGTTGGGCAGGATCGGGATCTATGCCCCGCTGTTCTTGGGGGCGATCGGCAGCATCTTGGGCTGCGCCGCCGGTGGTCAAGCCGCTTGCGGGGCGATGCTGGATGTGGAAGGCGGCTACGGGCGACTGATCGGTGTGTCCGCGCTGCCGTCCTCGCAAACCATTTATGGGATTGTCGTGATGCTGTCGATGAACGGCAGTTTCCAGATCCAAGCGGCTCCGGGGATGTTCGCGATCGGCACGCTGTGCGGATTGGCGTTGTTGTTCAGCGGCTGGTTCCAAGGCAAGTGTTGCGCGTCGGCGATTCACGCGACCAAGAGTAAACCCGAAGTGTTTGGATTGTCGGTGGCACCCGCGGCGATCGTCGAAGGTTTCGCCGTGTTCGCCTTTGTGTTTGCCTTGATCCTCGCGGGCGGATTGCCCTCAGCGGCTGGAGGTTCCTGATTCCATGTCAACTTCATCTCCCGTCGACAAGGCTGCTCACCCCCAGCCAGACGCCAAAGCGGACGCCAGTGTAGGCGTTCAAGAACTGATCGACCGGCTTAAATCCGAAGGCGTTCAGGAAGGCCAACAGCAGGCCGAAGCCTTGTTGGCCGAAGCCAAGAAGCAGGCCGCCAAGTTGATCGACGCGGCGCGTGCCGAAGCCGCCACGATCGCAAGCGAAGCCCAGCTGCAAGCCGAGCGGACGCAGACCAACGGCAAGCGGGCGCTCGAGTTGGCCAGCCGCGATGCCAGTTTGCACCTCAAGGAACAGCTGCAACACGAATTCCGCGGCTGGGTCGGCGGTTTGGTGCGCGAACAATTCGAGGACACCGAATTTGTCGCCGAGCTGATTCGAGAAATGGCCACCCAAGCGATCGCGACGCTCGATGCCGGGCCCGCCGGGGCGGAGTCGGATCAAACGGCCAAGCTGAAACTCTTGGTCTCCCCGGACGGCGCAAAGTCGATCGAGGCGTTCGTCAAAGGGCAAGCCGCCGACATGTTGCGGCAGGGCGTTGAATTGCAAGCCGATCGGTCGTTGACGCACGGATTTCGCATCCAGATCATCGACGACGACATCGAGATCAACTTCAGCGACGAGGCGGTCACCGCGGCGCTGATGCGTTTCTTGGCACCCAAGTTTCGCCAACGGATCAGTTCCCTCGCCAACGAGGCCTGATTTGACATGCAGTCCTACTACACGCTGATCGCATCGTTGCCGCAGTTGCCGCGCGCGTTTGATGACGGGCCGATCCCGATCTCCGCGGCCACGTTGCGGCACAGGGTTTCCATGCTTGACCACCACGACCGGCAAATCGTCCAGCAAGTTTCTGACTTCTTTCGTTGGGACCGTCAGCCACGCGACCGCAGCGATGCCGAAATCAGCGCCACCCACCGTCGCCTAGTCGCCGAGATCCGACACCCGTTGGTCGCCCAGGTGGTTCACCATCGATTTGAGATGCGGATGCTGATTGCGGCGCTGCGATGCCAACGCGGTGGGTTGCCTCCGCCCGTGTTTCCCGAATTGCCCTTGGCCGTCTGGATCCAACGGCACTGGGATGAACCTTGTTTTCGGCTCAACGACCGTTTCCGTTGGTTGCCACGGTTCTGCCAGGCGATCGAAGACCATCAACCGAGACGGGCCCAGTGGCACCTGTTCACAGAACTGTGGAATCACTGGAGTCGTTTGAACGATCAGTACACGTTTTCGTTCGAGTCGGTCGTGTTGTACCTGTCGCGATGGGAGATCCTGCATCGTTGGGCAAGCCAAAACGAACAACGTGGCAGACAACGGTTCAACGACTTGGTCGATGACATCCTGCAAACCGGTGGAGTGACGTGCTGATGCGTTGTGCGAGGTGGAGGGGTGACCCGAAGGAGGCCGGCTCATGCACAGGCCGATTGAGACGAGGCCAGACGCAAGCTGGAAGCTTACGCCACAGATTTTTTTCTTTTCGCCGACACCTGGGAATTCAATGAACGCTACCGCCAATGATCAAGACTCTGCCACCGCCAAGGTCTTGGGGGTCAACGGGAACATCGTTCGTATCGAAGTGTCCGGCGGACGGATCATGAAGAACGAGGTCGCCTACGTCTGCGTGGGTGAGGAACGCTTGAAGGCCGAAGTCCTGCGGCTCAACGGCGACCAAGCCGAATTGCAAGTTTTCGAAGAAACCGACGGCGTGCGTTTCGGTGACAAGGTCGAGTTGTCCGGTGAGATGTTGTCGGTGTCGCTCGGGCCGGGGCTGCTGGGAACGATCTATGACGGCTTGCAGAACCCGCTCAGCGATCTGGCCGAGTTGGACGGTTTCTTTCTCAAACGTGGTCGCGACGTCGCCGCGCTCGACCCGGGCAGACGGTGGGACTTCACACCGGCGTGTCAGGTCGGCGATCAAGTCGTTGCCGGTCAGGTGCTGGGGACCATTCCTGAGAAGAACATCGTTCACAAGGTGATGGTTCCCTTTGATGCAAGCGGCACGATGACGGTCCAGGCGATCGCCGAGGGCCGCTGGCGGACCGACGCGACGGTGGCCACGTTGACGGATTCCAAAGGCGGCCAGATGCGGATCCCGCTGGTGCAAACGTGGCCCGTTCGTCGACCGATCTCGGCGCTGATGCAGCAACAGCGGCTGATCGAACGGGAGTTCCCGTCGCAGCCGCTGATCACCACCACGCGAATCATCGACACGTTCTTTCCGATCGCCCGTGGCGGGACCGCCTGCATCCCCGGCCCGTTCGGGGCGGGCAAAACCGTGATGCAGGGATTGATTGCGCGTTACAGCACCGTCGATGTGGTGATCGTGGTGGCCTGTGGCGAGCGGGCGGGCGAAGTCGTCGAAACGATTCATGACTTTGCCGAAATGGACGATCCGCGAACCGGCGGAAAACTGATGGATCGCACGATCATCATCTGCAACACTTCGTCGATGCCGGTCGCCGCCCGCGAAGCCTCCATCTACACCGGTATCACCCTGGGCGAATACTATCGGCAAATGGGGCTGGACGTGTTGCTGTTGGCCGATTCAACCTCGCGTTGGGCCCAAGCGATGCGGGAAACCAGCGGACGGCTGGAAGAGATCCCCGGCGAAGAGGCGTTTCCGGCTTATCTGGACAGTGCGATCAAGGAACTCTACGAGCGTGCAGGTGTGTTGCGGATGGCCGACGGCCAGACCGGCAGTTTGACCCTGATCGGATCGGTTTCGCCCGCCGGCGGCAACTTCGAAGAACCGGTCACCCAGTCGACCTTGGGGACAGTGAAATGCTTTTTGGGATTGTCCTATGACCGCGCGTACAAACGGTTTTATCCCGCGATCGATCCGTTGATTTCGTGGTCCCGCTATCGTGATCAGCTGGAGTCGTTTTTCAAATCCGAAGTCGACCCGCATTGGACCGCCGGTGTTTCGGCGATGCACCAACTGTTGCGAGACGGCGAGAGTATCGACCAGATGATGCAGGTCACCGGCGAAGAAGGCATCTCCATCGAAGACTACGTGACGTACCAAAAGGCGATGTTCCTGGACATGGTGTACCTGCAACAAGACGCCTTTGATCCGGTCGACGTCTCGGTGCCGCTAGAGCGACAAAAGGAAATGTTCTTGCTCTGTCAGAAACTGATTAACGACGAGTACGCGTTCGAAGACAAGGAGCAAGCGAGAGTGTTCTTCACCGAGCTGACCGGGCTATTCAAAAACCTGAACACCGCCAAAAGTGACTCCGACGATTTTAAACGGTTCCGCAACCGGATCTCAGAGCTCCAGGCCACCGCATTGGTCGTCGACGCAAGCTGACAGACGCAACGGGCAGCAATCGTGGGATAGGCTTCCAGCCTGTCACCGGAAAAAGGGTCAGGAGCATTTTTGGGGTTCTGCGCAGCTCTTTGGTTGCCTAGTCTACCAAATCGGCTCCTGACCCTTTTTTCTCGTCCAGGACCGAGTCGGCGACGAAGGCGTTGTTGAGACGCTCTTGGCCGAAGGTGGACACCGGTCCGTGGCCGGGTAGGAACTGGATCTGCTTGCCCAGCGGCCACAATTTTTGAACGATCGATTCGATCAGGTCTTCGGTGCTGCCGTAGGGGAAATCGGTGCGTCCCACCGAGCCGCAGAACAACACGTCACCGACGAAGGCAAACGCGTCGTCGGGTTGGACCAACACGATGTGCCCGGGGGTATGCCCCGGACACTCGTACACGTCAAATTCGATTCCCGCAAGCTCGACTTTGTCGCCTTCGTTCAAATAGCGGTCGGGGGTCACGTTTGTCCCGCCGACGATGCCGTACTTGCCACAATCGGCTTCGATCGAATCGAGCAAGAACTGATCCTTGGCGTTGGGCCCGATGATCGGGACGCCGAACTTCTTTTTCAATGGACCGGCGGCCCCGACATGATCGATGTGGCCGTGTGTCAGCCAGATCGCCGAGACATCGACTCCGAGTTCTTCGACGGCCCCAATGATGAGATCGGCGTCGCCGCCGGGATCGACGATGGCGGCTTGTTTCGTTTCAGTTGACCAGATGATCGAACAGTTTTGTTGCAGTGGCGTGACCGGCAGGATGCTGACTCGGAAACGGGGTTGTGGCGCGGCATCGGGCTGGTCGGAATCGGTCATGGTTAACGTGCTTTGGTTCAGGGCGTTTCAGTGGAGGATCAAGACGACGAAGCCGACGCCTCGCGAAAGTTTCAGTCGTGGGGCGACTGATGCATGATCGCCGCGGCATCATTCAACGCATCGGTCCACTGCTTGTCCAGTGCCGCATTCCAGTCGCTGCCGTGGAATTCGGCGATTGTTTCGACCAGCACCTCAATGAATTTCGGGAACATCTCGCTTGCGATTCCGAGACCGTGATGCTTCGTTCCGAGCACTTCCAGGTAGGCCTGTGAGGAGCGACGCAGCGCCGGGTATTGTTTGACGGCTAGCAACGCCATCGTCAACATCGCCGTTTGGCGTTTGACATTGGCACCGGCGAAAAAGTATTTGAACTCGGGATAGCGTTTGAACAGCCGGTCATAAAATCCATCCAATGCGATGGAATCGTCGCTCAAAATCGCTTCGACGCTCTCGTCAAGTTCCACGGCCGGACCTAACTGGAGTTGAAAAGTAGATTCGGCATTCTAGCACGTCAAACCCGGTGGTGTGTCGACACACAGTGGGCTGCACTGCCGGGCGGGCACTGCCGGGCGGGCTGCATTCAATCACCGCCGAGGGCGGGGCCGGCTTGCGTCGGCTTCGATTTCAGGCCGACGGTATTGACCGTGACAACGGAGTAGCCGTGGTCGACGCCCCGCTGTGCCGATTGATCGACGAACTCCATCTGTACTAAAGGCTGCGTGGGCGTGTCGCTGTATTGCAAGCCTTGAAAAACCGGGCGACCGAATCGGTTGGCCCCGTTGGTTGGCACTTCGGCCAGCGGCTTGCCATTGCGGAGGATGATGAACTTCTCGATCCCGCTTTGCAAATCGGCTTCCGCCCGCCAGCGCAACCGGTTGCCTTGAAGCTGAACCGACTTCGGCGGCGGGGGCGGTGAGGCATCCGCAACCCGGGTGTCTTTGCGGTATTGCATCCACAACGTCGCGATCGTCTCGTCGGGCAGCCACCCGGCTTGCAGCGGATTGCCGTCATAGTCCTGCGCCGCGACGGCAGTCGTGTCGGTCGGCTTGGCCAGCCATGCAGACGTCGTGGGCATGCTTCGCAACGCACCGCCGGGTTCAATCGGCAACCGACGTTCCAGGCATCGATCCAGCCACGGGATCGCCAGGTAGCGCTGATTGCCGCATTCATGAGCGGTCAAGGGATCGATCGCGACGCCGAGCAACCCGCCGCGACCGCGAACCGTTTCAAAAAACTCCAGGTTCGCAGGCCAGACCTTCGCGAACCGTCCGTCCTTCACGGTCACGCCTTCTTTTGTACCGGGATTGCACATCATCGGCACAGCCAACGCAGCCTCGGGTAACGTGTGTGGTTTGATACCCGGTCGATCCGGGTTAGGGGCCAACAGTGGAACGCCCGAGCGTAGCCACGCCGCCACGATTCGGTCCGGCCGGATCATCACCATGCCGCCGCACCAGTGACCACCGCCGCTATGTCCCCACAGCGCCAGCGGTGCCGACGCGAGTTCCGGGTGACCCGACTGCTTGCCAAGGTCGACCAGCGATTGTTCAAACGTGGCTACCGATCCGTTGCGAGGGTCACACCACATTTGGCAGTCTGCTTCCTGCGGTTGCTCGTATGCCGGAGCCAACAGCGCGCAATCATGTTTTCTAGCGAGCGCCTGCCAGTGCAAATCAAAGGCTCCGGTCAGTCCCGATTTGCACGAACCTTCGCCACATCCGTGTTGGTGCACGACGACACCCCGCAACGTCTTCACGCCCGGTGGAATCCAAATCGTGTAGCTGACCGGGAAAATCAACTTGCCGGACTTCGGGTCATCGGGCTTCTGGTCGCTGGACGTCTCCGCGGCATCGTAGCGGACGCGGTAATAGGGTGGTTCCACTTCGGGGAATACGTCGTACGGTGGAGACTGTGCCGTCGAAGGCATGACAGTGCCCAGCAGGACCCCGATCAGCAGGACTGGACGAAAAACGAGAAAACGGACCATGGCGGGCGGGGTGTTCATGCGGGGGTGTGGAAGTCGCTTCGGCGGAGGGGCGTTTCTGGTGGTCAAGAATATAACACGCCGGTCGGTCCCCTTGTCCCAACACGCCTGCCCCGTGGCCAAACACGCCTGTTCGCTTGTCCGTCACCCGCCCTGCCGTGTCGTATCAGCCCTTCGGCCGGGGTTGTCGACGAGAGCAGAAGCGTTAGGTTTCTTCGCGGCCACCGGTGGCGGTGTGCTGCTGGCGGTTGGCTCTGCTTCGCCGACCGCCGTTTCATGGGCGCTTGTCGCCCGAACGATGAAAAGGGATTGTATTGATGAAATCACGTTTGATTCTTCTCGTTGTCTTTGCCGTGTGTTCGGTAGCCGTCGCCCAGGGTGTCGCCCAGGGTGGCGCCTTTGACGAAGTCAATGCGTGGCGCCGCGCTGCCGGGTTACCGGAATTTATCGAAGACCCCGCGATGACCGAGTTCGCCAAACGCAAAGCGGAGTACCGCGCCGCTCGGGGACTGAAGAACGGACATCAAGGCCCCTCGGTTCCGGCCGGTTGGACCGAGGGTTGTGGGGAAGCAACCGCGACGTGGGGTTGGCTGACCTGTGCGACCGAATGCGATTTCCGTTACGCGGGAGCCGGGGTGGCGATCGGCGCCGATGGCGAGCGTTACATGGTCTTTGTCGGGCGAGGCGGAAGCGGCCGAGCGTTGATCGATCCCAATCGCTATCCGATCATCAAGACGGCGCACTTGACCCCCAACCCGCTGCGGGCGGTCGCGTCGCGCGTGGCATCCCGGGTTGCCGACTCCACACCGAAACGCTGCCCGAAGTGCGGCCGAGTCCACTGAGCAATGGTCGGTTAATTACTGGCGTAGTGGACGAGGTTACGAGTCCCAGCGCGAGGGACTCGTAACCTCGTCCACTACGAAATCCGACAATGATTGATCGTGCGTTGCTAAGCAACGGTCGGGATACAAGTGTCGGATCTTGCGCGTTGGATACGCTCTGGTCACGGTCCTGCACGAAATCTCAGCCACTCGATCCGCGATGATGCCGCGGGTCAGACCGTGCAGGGCAAGACGATGGGGGCAGAAATTGTTTTGCCCTCATTGTTTTGCCACTGCTTCCTTCGCCCAGCTCGCAACTCGGCGTTGCTCTACCGCACGCGGCACTTGAATTCGATCTTAGCCGCTTCACCGACGGCCAGGGGATCGGCCAGCGTCCATTGCATCCGCACCGAACCGGCGGCGTTGCCCTTGGTCGTGAACTCGGCTTGGCGATCGCAGTGCTGGGAGTCCTCGATATACTCCAGCCGTCCGACCAGGCTGTCCGCGATTTCGATGTGGCTGACCGCAGAGTCGCCGACGTTGCGGACATGGATGGCGAAGCTGACTTCGTCGCCCTGCTGTGCGTGAGCCTTGTCGGCTACCTTCATGATCTCCAGGCGACCGGCGTCCGGGAAATCGTATCGGACGAATCCTTCGACCTTGGCATCACGTGTCAGCACGGGCGGTGTGATGCTTTCGATCATCACTTCCACCGCATCGCGGATCATCCACGATTGGGCCGCGACGGCGCCTTGTTTCAGGATGGCGATTTGTGATTCATCCAAGCGATTCAACGAGACCGCATCGAGTGTCGCCAGGATCTCCAAGGCGTCTTCGGCCAGTAGGGGTTGCACGATGCCTTCGACCGGAACACCGCGATTGCGATCGCGCATCGCGTCGACGCGTCGAGCGACATCCGCGTGGGCTAGTTCCAAGCTCTCGCCGACCACCAAGCTCGGCTGCGTCAAGCCGATCCCGTTGGGTCCGACCGGTTGAAAGGTGCCACGCAGGCCGACGGCTTTCTCTCCAGCGACCGCGCCGCTGACTTGCCGAATCGCGCCGAACCGGGGTGAGTACAGACAGACGGGATTGCTCGCTTGGACCGCGATGTCACCCGCCTCGGTCGTGTAATGCACCACGGCATCTTGGGGATCAAGCCCGCCCACGTGGTCATTGACCATCACGCGGGCTGCGGGCGGCGTGTCACCGCCGTTGCACAAAAACTCTTGCGGATCATAGGGCTGCCCCATCGCCATGACGGGAGTCGCGGGCGCCCATGTTTGGCATGATTCGGCGTCGGTGCTTTGGATGCATCCTTGGCAGACCCCGGCTTGATCGTCGGCGCGATCACTCAATCGACCGAAGTAGCCGACCTGTGCGATTTCGTTTTGTTCCGGTTGGATCGCCGCGGTGGTCTTCACGCCGGGAACTGCGGGCGTGTGGCCGCCGGGAGTCAGCTTCGGCGTCGGTGTCTGATGCATACCTGGCAAGTTCGGTGTTCCCGGCAACCGAAATCCGTTGGTCGCCGTCGGCGACTGGCACCCGACAAGGACCACCATCGTGCCCAGCAGTGTCCCTGCCGCGAACGTGCCCCGATAGAAAGATCGGCAAGAAGCAAAGCAGTGAAACATGGTCGGTTGAGGTTGAAAGTGTATCGGGAACAAAGCTTGTCGCTCAGCGGCACGGTCCAGACGCGTGGTTGTTGTGCCGCGGCCGAGATCAAGGTGTTTCAGGCATGGGTTCTGGCTTGTAAATCGGCGCCCAAGCGGGAAAGCCGAAGTAGAACTGGGAGCTCAGCGCCGGGTTCCGCGGCGGCGACTTGGATCCCAGACGTACGATCGCGACGGGTCGTCCGAACGAATCGGCCGTTGCGAGCGCGTCTTGGTCCAACGGAATATCGATCGGACGCGACTCGGTGCGTTGCTGGGCAAGCGGGATCGCCGTTTGTGGGTCTTCCAGATAGACGACTCGGGTGACCAAATTGCCGTCGAGTGCTTCCTGCAAGTCTGATTCGCTCAGGTTGATCGGGATCGGGTACAACGTTTCGAGTCCGCGTGGCGGATAGATTCGCCCGATCAGTTCGACCGTCGGATAGAGTTCGGCGCCGATGGCGTTGGGGATGCCGGTGATGCGAAAACGGTACACCGCACCGACCATCAGACCGGCCATCAGCTCCGGTTCCTCTTCGCTGTGGCTGCCCGCCAGTGGCAAGGAGAACTTGGTGCCGGCGGGACCCGAGAAGGCGACCGGTTGGAAGGTGCCCTGCTGCATCGTGACCGCAGCGGGACTTTGCCAAACCGCACCCGGCGGCAGTGATTTGTAGTACAGCGGATGTCGCCCGCTGGTATCGAGCGGTTCGACCGCTGCGGCGACACGATTGAACGCGACGCTGCTGAGCAAAGTGATTAACAAGGCAAGGACGAACATGTAAACCAACGCCTCAGCTCGGTTGCTCGATTCGGCCACGTCGATCGTGATGGCGGCGGTTCTGGGCCTGGTATGCATGGATTTCGGCCTGGTTTGCATCATGGGGGTCCACTCAAACGTGGGCGTCGGTCATCCGAAAATCAGATGCCGACGCCACGTGCTTTCAACAGTTACCTCTTCAGCCCTTCGTCATGCGGACCCTGCGATCAGGGTTCGCAATTCGGATCGACTGACTGACTTCCCGGCAACAGGGGACGTCCTGCAGGTGCACCCGGGTGGATGTTCTGCTCGGTGATCCGCACTCGGCTGACCGGGTTGGGATAGCTGTAGCCGGGCTGATGCCGAACGGTCGTTCGCATCGTTTCGACGGGCTGGGGAATATGCATCGGGGTGCGGTTCCGCATCACGTGCTTCTTCAATCCCGCGGGGGCTCCCAACGGAATGTGCGGCGGTCCGGGCAACCCGATCGGTGTGCCGCTCATCGGCATGCCGTACTGGGGTGCGTTGACGCCGGCGATCATGCCCGGCAGTTGCGGCGGCATCGTCGAACAGGCACCGCCATCAGGGCCACAGCCGCTCGTCGACGCCGGGGCGAAGGGGGCAGGCAGTCCGGCGATCGGCGGAGACATTCCCAGTCCCATGCCGCCCGATCCGGGCATTTCGATATCTTTGTCACCGAGTCGGATGATCGCCAGGATCGAACCGCGTCGGTCGGCTTCGACGATCGGATCCACGCCCGGATCCAGACGCGTGCTCACCAGGGTATCAATACCCGCCAACGCCGGACCTTGGAAATCCGGATCGGGCAGATACAGCACCTTGGTCACAAAGTTACCGGTGACCACTTGGTCGAAATCCTCTTCATCGAATTGAAGCGGAATCGAGTTGTGGGCCAGGTAAGCGCCGGTGCGAGGATTGGCATAGGCCAATTCGATCGTCGGGTACAGTTCCACGCCTTCACGTCCGGGGATGTTCGTCAGCTTGATGCGGAACAAACCACCCTGGGGAAAGTTTTGGCGTGCGGGGACGATCAACGGTTCGCTGTCGAACATGCCGCTGCCGGTTTGGTCGTAGCGAACCTGCATGCCTTCGGGGCGACCGAAGGTGACTTGAACGGCTTGATTGATCGGCGCGGCGACCATCATGCCGCCCATGCCGGCTCCGCCGACGATTGTTCCGCTGGATCCGGTGTTGCATCCGCACGCGGCACCGCCGGCATGCATGCCGTCAACGAATCCGACTTGTTGGATTTCGCTCTGGCTTAGATCTCGGCCTGCGGCGGCGAGCTCCGACGGGACTTCCGTTGGAACCTTGTTGGCCGCGATTGTGTTGCAGGATCCGGCCGGAGCAGCCATGGCACCGGCATACGGTGGTGGTCCCAAGACGCCGGGGCCGGGGCCTCCGACTCCGGGACCGGGCTCCATCATTTGTTGAGCCGGTGGTAAATTGTGGCGAGTCGGTACGCATCCGGTCGCGACCATCGCACCAGCCGCAATCAGCGACAAGTGAGTGACGAATCGTTTCATCTTTTCCCCCATTCCTTGGGTAGCACCGCGCTCGAATGCGGTTTGCGGGGTCGGTCCCCGCCTGGGCTGAAAAATCAAAGGTAGTTTCTCGTGCACGATCTGCCTGGACGTGTGACCCGAATCGCATCTACGATTCGCGCCACGCAACGGACAGGACGGCCACGTGATAAACCCATCGGCACGTTGCGTCCTGATTCTTTGGAAAAATCGCCATAACCCGACCATGAAGATCGATCGACACGACCGCGAGCAGCCGAAAGGCCCCGTGAAACTCCGTTTCACGCCCCCGCTGTGCCAATTCGTCTTCGGTGGTGTCCTCATCGCGGCGTCGTTCAATCAGCCGTTCGGTGGACAACCGGCCCAAGCCGATCCGCCAACGACCGGCCAGACCACACACACGCCGACCCCCGATCCGGGCCCGCAGCCCGCTGGACATGATGTAGAAGATACCGGCGATGGCTCGGCGGACAGCGTCGCCGACCAGCAGCGTGCCTCCGCACTGATCGATCAAGTGATCGATCGTCTGGCCAATGGTGCTGCGTTCGATTGCAAAATCCGACAGCGTGTGCGAACCGCCGGACGCGAAGTGCTCGGCGTCGGGACCTATTTGCAGGTCGGTGGCGGAACCGGACAGTTTTCGTTTCAAATCGAAATGCACGATGGCACCGGAAAACATCGTCTGCAACAAATCAGCGACGGACGCCTGGCTTGGACCCGCACCGAGGTCGCCGGCGTCGTCTCCCTCAGCCGCGTAGATGTCGGATGGTTGGACGAAGGAGCGCGGACGCTACGCAGGAACGACCGGATCAAACCCAGCATGATGGTCGGGGGTCCCTGTGAAATGCTTGATAGCATTCGCCGAGACTATGACTTGAAACTCGGCAAAAGCTCGCTCGCCGGGCGGTCCCTGTTGGTCGTCATCGGCACGCTGAAACAAAGTCGACGCGACGAAATCACCGCGGTGGTCGATGGAGCCGAGCTGCCGGCACTGTTTCCCACACGCGTCAACGTGGCGATCGCCCAAGACGACGACCCCGAAATCAACTTCGGCAAAGGCCTGCCGATTCGAATCGAGCACTTCAGCGACCCGATTGCCACCTCCGCCGCCCCCCAAGGCGAACTGCGATCGACCCTCAAGAAACGCCAGATGATCTCGTTGCTGGAATTCTATTCGATTCGCCCCGTCGCCCCTCCCCCGATTCAACGGTTCCGCTTCGAAAACCAGGACACCGAAATCGATTTCGTCAACGAAACCGGCCGCTACGAAGACCGGTTTAATATCCGAGTCAGCGCGAAAGAACGCGAACGGTACCGCTGAATCACCGAACGTCTCGCCGCTCGCTCTCAATCCCGCTTCAACAACTCCACCAATCGGGGAAAATTCGACCGCTCCGATTCCGGAATGAATTGCTTCATCAGCGAGAGCTTGTCGGGGACGTCCGGATGCGTTTGGATCACATGTCGGGCAAACGCTCGTTGACTGTCGCTGAATGCGTCACCAGATCGGATGCCGATCACGTTGCAGAGCGAAAACAACGAATGCGGGGTGACGTCAAGCGCCAACAGTCGCGTGTAAATCGCCGCAGGATATTTCGACGCCTCGGCCGACTGTGCAAACGCACTCCAATGCGATTTCCACAGCCCGGGGTCTTGCTCAAATGCGAACAGGTAGGTGATCGCCGCCTGGTGATTCTTTCGCTCTGATAAGAGTTTGTCAGCTCGCGCGACGATCAATTCGGGCATCAACTTTTCCTGGTTGATGGCCTGCTTCCAAAGCTGGATCGCTTTGTCGCCTTGGTCGGCGCGCTGGTACAACTCTGCCAGTGTGTCAACGAAGCCTTCCGGGATCGGCGCGTCGGGGGTGGGGCTAGAACCGACTCGCCGCTCGAACAGCGAAATCAATTGGTCAATCCGACCGGCACGGATCAGGGTCTCCATCGCCTGGCGAGACACCGCGGATCGCAAAATCTTTCCATTGGACATGTGATCTTGAATGATCGAAAATGCGACCTCCGCCGCCGTGGTGCGATTGCCGTCGATCAGAAGTGATTGGGCCATCCGCAGTTGATACAAATCGTCTTGTCGCAGCGAGGGCGTCGCTCGCGAGGTGATGCGTCGGCGAGTCGCGACCGCCAGGTTCTGTGGGCCGCCCCATCCTTGTTCCGCTAATAGTCTTTCAAATGCAGTGCGGGTGGAGTGGTTGAGTTGCAATTTCAGGAATTGATCGGCAGCAGCACGGGCCGATGCAATGGCGCCGATTTGTGTCGCCAGGTAAAACTTTGCCAATTCGAGTCTCTGCGTCGACAGGTCATCGCTCGTGTCCATGCTGTTTAGCCTTGCAAACCCCTGGTCGGCTTTGGAGGTTTTAATTTCGAAATGCGCCAATTCGATTTGCAGGTCCACATCGTCGGGGTACATTTGGCAAAGCTCTCTCAATTTTCGGTGGCAATCAGCGGGACGTTGATCCCACCAAGCTGCATACGCAGCAACCAACTTGCGAAGTTTCAGTTCTTGCTCCGTCGCATCCGGCAAATCACGCTCAAGGTCCATCATCCAGCCATCCGACTGAGAATCCGGAGCGGGGCTGACACGCTGAGGGGCGCCGTCCATTGCCAGTTGCACAAACCCTCGCATCAGATAGTCGTCGATCAGTTGCTTGGCGAGCGTCGTTTGCAGTTGGAGCCGCGAGAACGTGAAATTCATCGAGGTCATCGACGTTGCCGCCTGTCGGGTGGCGACTGTTGCGTATTGACGCACAAACTCGTCGCCGGTCAACGTCTTTTGTTTCAGTGTGTTTCGACGTGTGCAGTGGGCCAGCCAGGCATCGAGGAGCACGGTCCGATGCCGGCTTCGAAACTCAATTTCCGAAGGCAACGCGGGTGAGAAAAGCCAGGTTTTGACTTTGTTGGACTGCATGGCCTTCAATAAATCGAGTTGCCGATCTCGACGGGCGATGTCGGGCAATCGGGCGACAAGTTTGTCGGCACGGGGCAGGTCGTTTTGCCAAAGTGCGACCTGGATGTCCGCGATGGCAACCACCAAACGATTCAAGGTCGGTTCTGCCACCTCGCGTTTGGGCGACGGCATGTCCTTTCCAGCGTGCCGATATTCACGGATCATGAAACGATGCAATTCAAGTTCTTGCCCGATCTGCTCGGGCGATAGGTTGCCGACCAGCATCAATTCCCGTCTGGCCGAAACAACCTTGGCCAAGATCTCCAGTTGGTGGTCGTCGAGCGACTTGAGACGTCTCGACGCTCCATCTCCCTCGACCCTCATCCGCTTCGTCCTGGATTCCAAGATCGATCGCCATTGGGGGTGCTCGTCTGCCGGGGCGACTTCTGCCATTCGCCAAAACAATGATTCGGGGGGACGGATCGCCTTGCGACTGAGTGATCGTTTCAATCCATAAAGCGCCAGCAAATCTTCCAATTGGCTCGGGTCCTTGATCTGATCCGGCGGCGGCATCGGGAACAGTTCATCAATCAGCTCGTGAACCGATTGCAGTTTGCCGTCGCGTGCGTTTTGTTTGCTTCGGCCGAGCACACCGATCGCGCGACTGATCCAACGGGCCTGATAGTAGTCCTCAGGAATCAGATAGTCCTGCCCGGCGGGCCGCGCGGGGGTACCGGCCGGAGCACGGGCGGTCGTGGCGGAGTCTGCTTTTCCTAGGAGGTTGCTTAGGAAAAACGTGAAGTTGCGTTTCGGGACCGTGTACGTGCTCAATTTGGCGGTGCCGGATCGCCGGACTCGCGGAGTGAGACGAATCGTGTAGTTGCCGGACAAGCCCCTGCCGGACGCGCGTGTGGCTTGGCACGGCGGGGGCATGTCCAACGGAGCGTCCAGGGCGTCAATCTCGCCGGCCAAGCGGATCGCTTCGGCAAGCCGAGCGTCATCGGCGTCGCGAGCGGTCAGGAATAGTAATTGCGACTCCACACATTTGATTCCCCACCACGCCGTTCGATGCTCGTTGACGATGCGGCACAGTTCGATCGCCTGTTCGAAACTTTGGTCGGCCGTACGCGCGATGAGGGTCATCGCGCGTTGCGGATCGGTCGTCTTGGCCAGTTCGCTCGCAGTTAATTCGAACTGCTTCAACTTGCCAAGCTTGGCCTGTAAATTTCCCAGCAAATCATAGTCGTCCGGGGTGCCTGCCAAGTCGATCAATTGAAGCTGATACTCCACAGCGGTCTCGAAATCGGACATCGCGATCAGGCAGGTGACGGTTTGCCGGATCAGATTCAGATCGTCGGGTTGCTGATCCACCAATTGCCGCAACAGAAAGCTTGCACGTTTGTAGTTTTCGATCGATTGCCAAAACGATGCGATCATTCGCTGTGTGTGGTAGCGGTCCTTGGTCGTCAACACAAACTGTTCCAATCGTCTGAGCAGCTGATCCGATTCTCCACGCCGCTCATACAGTGGAACCATCATTTGCATCAGCTCCTGACGGCGATCCCAGTCGCGTTCCATTTCGATCGCTTCCCAGTACAGCTCGATCGCCGGATCGGTCTGGAACCGATCGGCGTAGTATTTGGCCAACATCAAGCGGTGGAGATTGTCACGCGGTGCTAAATCAACTGCGTTTCGCAGTGCCGCGACCGCTTCTTCGTCGCGTCGGAGAGCGAACGCCAGCTCGGCAAAGATTCGATAGGAATCTGCGGCACCCGGAGCGACGCGGATCAAGGCGACGGCGGTCTGAGCCGCTTGTTCCAGATCGCCGATTTCGTTTTGCAAGGTCAGGATCCGACGCAGGTATTTCGTTTTGAAGCGTGCGTCGAGTTCCGTCAAACGCTCGTAATACTTGATCGCGTCCACTCGCCGCTGCTGTCGTTGGGCGATCTCCGCTGCGACAAGTAGCGTTTCGACATCGTCGGGTGCTTGATCGACGGCGTCTTGGATTGTCTGTGCGGCGCGGGAAAGTTGGTTGTCGGCGAGGTACAGATGCGCCAACAGCAAACGGTTCTTGATGGAGGGTTCTTGATTGGCCGCTCGTGCGATCATTTGCCTCAGAATTCCAGCTTCAATGTAGGCGGTGATTTGGTCGCGAAGCACCTGTTGACGTTCGTCTCGGGTTTCAGCAATCGACTCTGCCGTTTCCAGTTGCGCGGTGGCTTGTCGGTAGGCTTTGGCGTCCATCAACGCCCGGGCGTAGCGGAGTCGCTGATTGAAGGTCAGATCAAACGAAGCCGCCTCACGCCACGCCTGCAGTGATTGAGCGTTGTACTTGAACGACGCAAAAATCTCGGCCAACCGAATCAATGACTCGCGATTGCGACGCGGCCCCGTCGCGATCGATTGCCAAACTTCGATGGCTTCGTCCACCCGCTTGAGCGTATGAAGTTGCTCACCCAGGTATTCGCGGTATTGCGTGGAATCGGGGGCTAGCTCGACTGCTTTGCGGTACAGAGAAATGGCGTGGTCGGTGCGGCCGATGCCTGCGAACAGTTTGGCAACGCGGACGTGCAGCACCGGATCCTCGGGCCGCAAATTCAACAGCCGTTCCCAGACGCCGGCGGCGGCATCACGTCGTGCGGCCGGTTCTCTGTCCATGTCACGCAACAACAGCCGGCCCCAGCGAATGAAGGAATCGGGGTTGTTGGGATCGAGACGGACGAGGGCTTCGAAGTGCGGCGATGCTTCTTCCAGACGATCGGCGCGGTCCAAGACATCGATCAATGCCAGACGGGCAGAGATGTCGCCCGGAGCCCTTTGGACAGCGGACTGCATCGTTTTTCGGGCCAAATCCAAATGGCCGGCAAGCGTTTGGATTTGACCGAGACGAATCCGCAAGGACAGATCATCGGGTAACCGTTGCACCTCCGCGGAATAAAATTCGATCAGTGCATCGAATGAACCATCGTGGAGTAATCCTGCCTCCAGGCGATCACGGACGTCGCGATACAGCCAACTGCCCGGACGGAGCCGCACTAACATGGTTTTCAATTGCTCGTTCGCCACGTCGGGGCGATCGAGCAGACGGTGCAGTTCCGCCGTTTGGATTTGAAAGCGAATCTTCTGTTCGGCGTTCTCCGCTCCGCGTACCAATTGGGTGTATTGTTCCAACGCCGGTTCGTACAGCCTTTCGTCAACCAATTGTCGGGCGACCCGTTCAGCGATCGTTTGATCACCGGGAAACTGCTGTTGGAGTTGTTTCCACGTTCGGATCGCTTTCGCTTGATCGCCCGATCGAGCATAAAGTCGACCGAGCTGGAGATAGATCTGCACCGCATCGACGCGTCGGGGGCTACGATCGAGCGAACGTTGCATCGCTTCGATCGCTTCGTCGGTTTTTCCCGTCGCCCGCAATGCCGCTGCCAATTGAAAGCTGGCCATGGCATCCTGTTCCCGCCAACGTTCCGCCTTGGCGAGCGCCACGATTGCCTTGCCGTACAGACCGCGACGGAGTTGAATCAGCCCGAGCACCATCTGACGCTCCCCGGCACGCTGGGCCGAATCCGCGACATCAAGCGATCGAAGAAAATCGTCCAGCGTGTGATTTTGCAGATGGTGGCTGTACACGCGATCGAGCGCGATTCCCGGTCGCGGCCGCCGCAGCAGTACCTCGGTGAATCGCTCGATCGCCTGGTCGGACTCGGCGGCTGGGCGTTGCGCCGGCACACCGCAGCGATCGGAAAAGAGCATGCCCCAGATCGTCAGCAGACAGACGAGCGACACCAAGCGGCGCGGCGAGTGGAATCGAGAGCGATTGTGTTGCGTCATCGTCGTGGGAAACCACTCTCCGAACAGTGCCGCGTTGAGATCGGTACCAATACGCTTTCAATGATTGTACCGATTCATCGTACCAAGATCACGCGCCACTGGCTGACAGCATCTCGATCTAATCGGGATCTGCGGAGTTAATGGTGAGCCGCTGGCCGTCAGGCCTCGGGCGGGCGCCGAAATGCCCGGCCGCTTACGCGTCGCGGCTCACTAAATCAACAGACCGCTGACGCCACGTGCTGGGATGTGAATGCCAGCGGGACGCGTCAGCGAGCAGCGGGTGCGTCGTCGCGATGACTGAGCCCGGACAGCGCCGCCAGGGCGGTCTGGTCGTTGCACTGCGTGGCGATTTCACTCAACCGTGCAATCACTTGCGTCAACGCCGTGTCGGAGGATTCGATGTCACTCCTCATGATCGCCGTCAACGCGATGACAAATTCATGCAACGGACCCGAATCCATTTGCGTCCCTGTCGGCAACGATTGCAAGCATTCGTCCAGCAAGTCGCTCAAGGTGTCCGGGCGGACCACCGACGCCAACACCAGACGGGCCGGGAGATTTGCGGACGAACGCTCTTCGGCATCCGCGATGCGATCGAGTTCCGCCAGTAGTCTCTGGCATGCCTCGCGTCCTACCGGAGTGGAGCAGGCGGATCGGATCGCCAACTCGAACAGGCAATCCCGTGGGGTGTCGGTCAAGGCGTCCAACCTGGTCCCGTAAAGATCCAACGTTGCATTCGCAACGCCACCCAACAGAGGACTCCGCATCGCGTCGACGTAACGGATGGCGTTTTCGGCATCGACGGATTGGATCGCGGATTCGAATCGGGTTTCCAAAATCCTGCGATGATTTCGCCCCTGGCTGTATCGCCTGGCCAGTTGGAACACCAACGGCTGGTCCAAGAACCGCCGACAGATTCCGGCGGCATCGATCGGGAAGCCGGAATCGAACAGGTTCTCTGCGATGTGCGCCGCGACCTGCAATTGCCGATTCTCTCGCACGCCCGTGGTTCGCGGAAATTTCCACGTGTGCAGACGCTCCAGCCAACCACGGCGGGCAAGCTCACTCCGGCCAACTTGAACGTAGGTTCGAAACAGTTGATCCAGCGGAGAACCGACGGTGTGTGACGCCACTGGCTCCGCTGGCGAATGGCGAACGGCGGCCTGAAAAATACCGATTTGCAGCATCGCTTTTTGATCGATCGGATCGAGCGTTTCGATCAGTTGGCCGGTTTGCCAAAGCAGTCCGGCGGGAATGTTTACCGGCGGAGACGTGGTGACCTGGTCATTCAAGCGAGCGGGAACGACCACGCGAATCCGCTCCGCCGCCGCGGCTCGTGTCGACTCGTCATGTAATTCATAAACGGCTTTCAGCCACTGCCGAACCGCTCGAGTGTCCTTGTCCGTTGAACCATTGACCGAGCTGAGAAACCGCTGTGACGCTTGTTCATCGCGATGCAACAGATGCATCAAATCGTCTAAGACGCCCTGAACGACTCCCGATTCATTCCAGCCCCGCACGCTCCACAGCGGTGAATCGTGGCGAAAGGCATTTGGCGACGTGATGGCATCAACCATCATCGCGTTCAATTCGGGAAGCTGCTTCCGTTCGGATTCAGGGATCGAGGCCAACAGCAAGTCCAACTGTGCGGCGGCGTGGGGATGGTTCGCAACGACATGTCGGGCGAAACGCCGCTGGGCCTCGCTGAACGGCCCCGAGCCGGGGATCCGGATCGCACTGCAGACTGATTCGAGTGAAAACGTTCGGATGTCGATTCGGCAAAGGTGATCGAAGAGGATCTCTTGCGACGTCGACATCGACGCGGCGCGGGTGAACACATTCCAGTGACTTTGCCATTGCTGGGGATCACGCTCGAATGCGTACAAGTACAGCACCGCGGCGTGATGAAGTTTTTGTTTGCCCCGAAGCGAACTCGCCCGCATGATGATTTGTCGCGGCGTCAGCTTTTCGGACTCGATAATCTGTTCCCAAAGGCGGCAGGCGAGTTCCGGTTTCCCTGCGGCGAGATACAAGTCGGCGAGTTGTTCGCGATCGATGTTCGAGTCCGGGGATGACTCGAGTTTTCGCTTGGTCGAAGTGATCAGGGGCTGCAAGCGATTCGTCTGGGCAAGGATCTGGATCGCCTGACGCCGCGTACCGGAGCGGTCTGGCTTGCGCGGGTCTTGCTGGCGATGAATGACCGAATAGGCGACCTCCGAAGCGGTGATCAAGTCGCCTGATTCCAGCAGCGATTGGGCCAACTGGATTTGTTCGACAGCGTCCGCCACGGGATTGCGGCTGGGGGCGCGGTTGGGGGTGCGGGCAACAGGCTGTTGCCTGATCGCCTGTTGCAACGAAGCGACGGATGTGTTTTTCGAATTGATCGATTGCAATTGTTTCGCCAGAAACGTTCGCGTGTCGTCATCGATCGGCCGGGCGAGGAGTTGTCGGGCGGTGGAGCGAACGAGGTCCTCGTTGCCCGCCTGTGCGGCCAGGATCAAGCGAGCCAATTCGACTTGCCTGCGAGAGGGGGCGTCGGCTGCGGTGATGCGATCAAGACGCTCGAACGCTTTGGCGGGTTGCTCCGTGATCACGGCCAGACGCGCCGCTTCGATTTGTAAATCCAGATCATCGGGGAACTCATCGGCCAGTATTTCCAGTTGGACAGAACAATCCAGCGGCCGTTGGTCCCACCATGCGGCGAACGCAGCAAGCGTCCGCCGCAACTTAAATTCGTGTGGCGTCGCACCTTCAAGCGGCTCGACCAACCGCTCCAGGAAATCGTCCGGGAGCGAAAGGATGGCGCGTGACGAACCTTTGACAATCTGCTTCGGAATCAGCGGCAGCAATCCTCGCAACAGATTCACTTCAATCAATCGCCTCGAAAGCGGCATTTGCAACTTGAACAGTTCATATCGCGTCTGGCTCACGCGAGGCGACAACACCGGCGTGACAATCTGCAGTTGCTCACCACCGAACAACTCCGATGGTGGCTGCCCTTGCCGAAAAAAAAGAGACCAACGTGAGCAATGCGCGATCCAAGCATCGGCCAGCAGTTGACGATGGCGGAGCACGAAGGCTCGTTCCGGTTCACTCGTTGGCGAAACGATCCACGGAACCACTTGGTCGGTCATCGCATCGCCGGGGCGACTGGCTCTTGCGATCTGCACCAGGTTGGCAGCGTTTTTATCCGCACTGGAGACATTGTTTTCCCACAATGCGGCTTGGATCTCCGCGACCGCGCGGTGGTAAGTCGATGGGACGACCGACTGATCAAGCGTTTCTGCGAACGGGTATTCTTTCCCCGCCACACGACACTCGGCGATCAAGATTTGTCGCAGGTGCAGATCGCGCATGATCGTCTCGATCGGCGCCGAACGCTTCGTTGCCAGCGTCTGGTGTGTTTGACAAACGGTGGAAAGGATCTCCAGCTTTGAATCATCGAGCGGGGAAACCGCTTCTTGCTGGGTCCTTTCCAGTACCTGCCGGATGCGTGATCGCCTGGTGAGCAAGTCGACCAACGCCGGGTGGTCGCCTGCCGGATCGAGTTGGGCGACCCGCCAGATGATCGCTTCGGGGGGCAACGTGTCGGTGTCGTCGAGCGAATTCTGGATCGAGTGGAGCAGGATGACGTGTCGAAACGCGGCGATGTCATCGGAGTCGATCGGCGGGGCGGAGAACTGTTTGTCGATCAACTGTTTCGTCGTGACGGATTGTCCGTGCAGGGACGCCAGTTCACGAGCGGCGAGAATTTGCACGCAACGTGAGATCCAGTAGGCCTGGAAGTAATTCTCGGGCGCAAGAAAGTTGCTGCCGAACGAGAACGAGTAACTTTTGGAACCGTTGTTTTGCCGACTGGTGATTCGTCGCTCATTGAGCAACAAAATGGTTTGCAAGGATGCCGCTGCCGACGCGGGAAAGTGATCGCGGTCGACGAAAACTTGCGTCGGTCGTCTGCCTTTGAGAGTCAGGGGGGATCCCGGAGGGCCGCGGACCACGACAACATTCGAAATGGCGGCAGACGAAGGGAATGTCCTTAACGAAGCCCGCGAGGCGGAAGTGGACGCGGGCGTCGGGGCAAAACCGGAGAGTGACGGCAGGTCGTCATCGAGCTTCAACGCAGCCACTTCACCGGCCACCTTCGCGGCTTGTGCTAAATGCTCGGCGCGTTCGGGGGCGTCGGACAGCAACAGCAGCTGAGCCCGGACGATGCGGATGTCCCACAGGTTGCGATTGTTCTCCAACGCCACGCGGCACAACTCGGCCGCCTGCTCGGGATCGGTGAGTGCGATACGACGGATGATGGACGCCATCCGTGTGGGATCCTTCGTCGCTTTCATCTCTCGCAGAGTCACTTCGGCTTGCGTGACCAAGCCGGCTTCCAATTCGAGCGACGAAAGTCGACTTTGATTCGACGGCGTGTTTTCAACATTGACCAGCCGGCGTTGATGCGAAACCGCCGAGAGCAGGTTCCCGGATTGCGACAAGTGGTCGACCATCGCCTGCAGCAGTTTGACATCGCGAGGATGTTTGCCGAGCATCCGCTTGAGCACGGTCTGGGCTTGCCGGAAATCTTTGACGAACATCCACACGGACGCGATCAGGATTGACTTGGATTTCTGATCAAGCCCGTTCATTTCAGCGCGTTCGAGCCGAGCCACGAGCTGATCGATTTCTCCACGCCGTGCATACAGTGGCGCCAACTGTTGGACCAGGTCTGTCCGTGCGGTGAATCGACGTTCGTGTTCGATGGCTTGCCAGAACAAATCGATCGCGGCAAGTGTTTCATAGCGCTCCGCCAATCGTTGTGCCAAGGTGACGCGTGCGTCGATGGCACGGGGATCCACCATGATGGCTCGTCGCAGTGCGTTTTCGCCGGCTTGATCCTGGCCGGCCGCAAAGGCGATTCGGGCGTACAAGCGATACGCATCCGGGGAGGCCGGATTGGCGTCAATCATGGCTTGAGCGGCGCGTGAGGCTCGATCCAATTCGCCCAATTGTTCCCAGATTTGGACCAGCCGACCGAGGTGATTGACTTGAAAACGTTTGTCGACCTGCGCCAACGTTTCCAGATGCGTTGCGGCGGCGGAAAGTCGACCCAGCCCGTCGGCGATGTCGACCGCATCGCGCAGGATCGCAACGTTTTCCGGATCGAAATTCAATGCGGCGTCGATCGAAAGCGATGCCGCCGCCGGTTGTCCGTTGGCCTGGAAAAGCAAGGCGAGAAACCGTTGGTTTTCCGGCGTCGGTTCTTCGACGGAAACCTGAGCAATCTGTTCGCCCAGTTTGCCCGAGGCCCGAAGTGCTTCGATGCGATGCCGGATCAGTCGCTCGCGTTCTTGAGAGCTTTGCGCCAACCCCGCTGCGGTTTCCAATTCTGCAAACGCCGCGTCGTGTCGATTCGCTTCGGAGAGCACGCGGACGTAACGCAAGCGTTGGTCAAACGACAAGTCCAGCTCGGCCGCTTGCCGCCAGCATTGCAACGCCAGGTCTGTCAGCTTGAATGAACCGAAGACCGTCGCAAGCCGGATCAGCGATTCCGCAGTCCGCCGCTGGCCATCGGCCATGGACTGCCAAACGGCGATGGCCTCGTCGTGCCGTCCGAGACCGTGCAACAGTTCGCCGAGGGATTCTCGATAGTGCGGGTCGTCGGGCGCCGCATCGATCGCTCGCCGATAGAGTTCGACGGCGCGGTCGGAGGCTTCGATGGATTGCATGTGTCGTGCGAGTGTCGCCAACAGCGAGGCATCATTCGACTTGACGTTGGCAAGTTGATCCCACGCCTCCTGTGCCCGCTCTCGGCGTCGCTTGAGACTGATGGTTGAATCACCGAGACGGGCCTCTCCCAACCGCAACCGATAGTCGGGATTGGTCGGATCGATCGCGATCAATTGTTCGATTTTTCGAGCAGCCTCGCCGGCCCTGCCTTCGCCTTCCAGGATTTCCACCAGGACAAGACGGGCATCGACATGTTGCGGCGCTTTCTCGATCACCTGCAACAAGATCGTCACGGCCGCGTCATGACGCCCGGATCCCGCCAAGATTTCCGCCAAGCGAATCGGCAAGGTGACATCGTCCGGAAAACGTTCCGCCTGGTGCCGGTAGTAATCCGCCAACGCATCGGTGTCGCCGGCGGACAGATAGCTCCGTTCCAATCGGCTGCGGACGTCGGCGTGCAGCCAGCTTCCCGGTCGCAGTCGATCCAGGATCGATTGCAACTGATCGCGGGCCTGTTGTGTGTGACCGATCCGGGCCATCAGATCGGCGACTCTGATTTGATAGCCGACTCGGTTTTCCGCTGTCTTTGCGTGTTCGGCCAAACGTCGATAGTGGTCGAGTGCTGGTTCGTAGGCTTGCTGCGCCAGCAAGGCGGCTGCAACCTTTTCCGCGATCGAATGATCATCGGGGTATTGATCGACCAAGCGGTTCCAAAGCGTGATCGCCCGGTCGGTCTGGCAAGTCCGACAATGAAGCCTGCCGAGATCAAGATAGATGTCGGGTGCTAGCCGACGATCGGGCTGTTTGGCGATTGCACGTTGAAACGCCTCGATCGCTTTTTCGTTTTCACCTTCGGCCACCAACGCTTTGGCCAGCTGGTGACTAGCGCTGGCATTTCCGGCCAGCAACGTTTCCGCTTTTTGCAAGGAAACCACCGCGGCGGATGAGTCTGCCCGCTTGAGCTGGATCAAGCCGCGGACCATCTGCTGGTGACCCGAGTTGTCATCATCGAGTGCCTGCAGCAAGGCGTCGATTGATTGACCTTGGACATGAAAGTCATAAACACGATCGAGCGCCGTGCCGGGTTGTGGGTTCCGCAGCAGGACGTCGAGAAACCGATCCGCAACCTGACGTTCTTGATCGGGAGGCTGCGCGGACAAGGGCGAGAGAGTGGCCAGCAGCGTCAGCAGGCAGCACGCGACGAAACGGACCGAGACGACCTTCCTAGGACTCGAACTGGAACGCAGTGAGAAGGATAACCGTGTCGCCATCTTTGTCGTCTCAGGGCGTGCTCAAAATCCTTTGCCGCAACGCGTAGTCTGCGGCTGTCTGATTGCCAGTATGGCGCAGGCCCCGTGAAAAACGCAAATGCGCATGAAATCGTCCCCTGCCTTTTCTGATCTTGGTCAAAAAATTAGGTGGTCAAAAAATGCCGTGACCCGATTGCACAGCAATTATTCCACCACGCACCACCTCGATTGACCATTCCATTCTTTGACCAATCCATTTTTTGACCATTCCATTTTTTGACCAGCGCATTTTTTGACCCAATGCCCGCGTCCATCCTGAATGCGATCGCAGCAACGGGTTCGCTCAGCAGCTCCAGACCGGGTCGCCGAGGACGTCGAACTTGGGGGTGATCCCCAGTCCGGGCTCGGTCGATGCCGCCATCCGGCCGTTGGCCCGTTGGGGTGCCCCATCGGCGATCGATTGGGTGACGTAGCTGTTGAAGTCAGTCGAAGTGAACAGATAGTCCGTCGGCGTGCTGTGTGCCAGGTGCGCGATCGCGGCGGTGATGATGTCTCCGCCCCAGCTGTCTTCGAGTGTCATCGCGATCCCCAGGGACACGCACAGGTCGCGGGCCTGTTTGGCTTTGGTCAGTCCGCCGAACTTGCTGATCTTGATGTTGACGGCATCCATCGCGCGATCGGAGGCGCCCTTCAGGATCGCGTCGACCGAGTCGATCACTTCGTCCAAGATGAACGGCAGGTTGGTGTTTTGGCGAATCGTCAAACACTGCTGATACGTCGCACAGGGCTGTTCGATGTAGACATCGACGTCACGCACGGCAGCGACGACCCGCATCGCTTCGTGCATCAACCATCCCGTGTTGGCGTCGGCGACCAACTTGTCGCCCGACTGCAAGATCTCGCGGACCGCGCGGATTCGCTCGATGTCTTCATCGGCTTTGCCACCGACTTTCAACTGAAACCGCCGATAACCTTCGGCACGGTACCCGGCGACGTTGTCGGCCATCTCCGCAGCCGGCCGTTGGGAGATCGCACGATAGAGCACCACGTCGTCTCCGAACCGACCTCCCAGCAAGGTGCAAACCGGCAGCCCGGAGACTTTGCCCAGGATGTCCCAGCACGCCATGTCGATCGCCGTTTTGACGTAAGGGTGCCCCTTCATCACGCGATCCATTTTGTGATTGAGTGCCCACAATTGGGTCGGGTCTTCGCCGATCAGTTGGGGGGCGAGCTCTTGCATCCCCGCCCGGGCTCCGGCGGCGTAGGCGGGCAGGTAGACCGGCCCGAGAGGACAGACTTCACCAAAACCGACGACCCCCGAATCCGTCTCGACTTGGACAACCGTGGAATCAAAGACGTCGACGCTCTTCCCCTCCGACCAACTGTAGTTGCCTTCCGCCAGGGGCAGGTCGACTTGATAAACCTTGAATCCGGTAATCTTCATCTCGTTAACTCGATGGGTAGTGCAATGGGTGGAGACCGCCAGGCGAATTCCTCGACCGCGGAAATCGATGTCGCAAAGTGAATTTAGCAATAATCGCAAAGGCGCGGCACCGGTTCGGGGCCAGCAGGCACGTGCCTGCCCCAGGGCGCACCCTTTGATTGATCTTGCGCCTGCAGGATGGCCTTTAGCGATGAGCGGAAATTAAGTGGGATAGGCTTCCAGCCTGTCGATGCTGAAATGACAGGCTGGAAGCCTATCCCACTGTGAAAAATCCGACACTTTTATTCCGTTCGTTGCTTAACCGGTGAAAATGCGTTTGACCTCAAACAGGTGACCCTGGTGCCCCTTTGATTTCATGCCGCACCGCAGCCTTGGCAATCGAATACACTGGCGCGGTTGGTATTCACCCTCCCCGACCGTCTCCTACTCACCCCGGCCGTTTCCCATGTCGCGATTGATGATTGTCGCCGCCTTGTGCTGTCTCTCCGGTTTCGCCTCGGCGGCCGATCGGCCAAATGTCTTGTTCATCGCCGTCGATGATTTGAACCACTGGCTGACGCATTTGAACCGCAACCCGCAGGCCCGCACGCCGAACTTTGATCGGCTGGCGCGGCGCGGTGTCACCTTCACCAACGCCCACTGTGCCGTGCCGGCCTGTGAACCGTCGCGTTGTGCGTTGATGAGCGGACGACGACCGTGGGTGTCAGGCTGCTATAAGAACGGACACGCCTGGAAAAAACACCAAGCGGCCGGCGAGGGTTTGAGCGCGCAGTTTCTCAACGCCGGTTATCACGTCGCCGGTGCCGGGAAAATCTATCACTCTCGGCAGTACTATCCCAGCGAATGGACCGAGTACATGTCCGACGACGGATTGAGTGCGAACGGACCGGGGGTAAAAAAAATGGATGGCTACCACGACGATGTGACGCATCCCAATCTGAAAGACGACGACATCATGGATTGGCACTGCGTCGACTACTGCATCGAACGGATCACCAAGAAAAGCGACAAACCGTTCTTCGTCGCTTGCGGACTGTACAAACCCCACCTGCCGTTCGTCGCCCCGCGAAAGTACTACGATGCGTTTCCGCTGGAATCGATCCAGTTGCCCCCGCACATCGAAAACGACTTGGCCGACATTCCACCGTCGGGCGTGAAGATGGCCGGGCCGCAAGGCGATCACGCCAAGTTCCTCAAAAGCGGGCGTTGGAAAGCCGCGATTCAATCCTACTTGGCGACGTGCAGCTACACCGACATGAACCTCGGCCGGTTGCTCGACGCACTCGATGCCAGCCCGAACAAAGACAACACGATCATCTGCCTATGGAGCGATCACGGTTGGTCCCTGGGCGAAAAAGAACACTGGCGCAAGTTCGCGTTGTGGGAAGAAACGACACGGACCGCCTTCATCTGGGTCGTTCCGGGAGTGACGACGCCCGGCACACGCTGTGACCGTTCGGTCGATTTGATGTCGGTGTACCCGACGCTGTGTGAGTTGACAGGGATCGCGACGCCCGATCACGTCAGCGGTCGTGACATTTCGTCGTTGCTGCGGGATCCGCAAGCGGCGTGGGAATTTCCCGCGATCACCACCCACGGACGCGGCAACCATTCGGTCAAGACCGAGACGCATCGTTACATCCGCTACGCCAACGGCGAAGAAGAACTCTACGACGTCGTCGCGGATCCGTACGAGTGGAAGAATCTGGCGTCGAAACAGGGAAGTGACGCTATTAAGTCACAGTTGGCCAAGTGGTTGCCGAAGCAGGAAAAGCCCGAGCCAAAGAAGTAGGGCATGCTGTGCATGCCATCGTGACGTCATGCACAGCGTGACCTACTGCAGCTTCTATCGGTAGATGTCATGCGGGGGAGCCATGGACCGTCTGGCAATCCGCTTCCCTCGATCGATCTGATCGAACAGACGATCTCCGGTACC
>NZ_NTFY01000010.1 GCF_002289565.1 Rhodopirellula sp. SM50
CCCTAACCGAAGCGACAAAAAGATGCAAAAAAAGGAAGCGTCATCACGCTCGACGCCCTTGACAATCCACGTTACATCTTACGCGTCGCGGAAATGCCCGGCCGCTTACGCGTCGCGGCTCACCCCATTGACAGCCCTCTACGTCACGATGCCGTCGACGACTTTGCCGTGGACGTCGGTCAGCCGAAAATCGCGTCCGGCGTAGCGATACGTCAGCTGTTTGTGGTCGATTCCCATCAGATACAGAATCGTGGCATGCAGGTCGTGCATGTGGACCCGGTTTTCGCGGGCATAGTAGCCGAACTCATCGGTCTGGCCGTAGGCAAACCCGCCCCGCACCCCGCCGCCGGACAGCACCACGGAAAAACCTTGCGGGTTGTGATCACGGCCGTTGGATCCCTGCACGACAGGCGTCCGCCCGAATTCGCCGCCCCAGACGATCAAGGTGTCGTCCCAGAGTCCGCGTTGCTTGAGGTCGGTGATCAACGCCGCGATCGGTTTGTCGGTCGCCAACGCGTTTTTTTCATGTCCCTTTTGTAAATTACTGTGTTGGTCCCAGACCTGTCCGCTGGACACCGTGATGAACCGCACGCCACTTTCGGCCAATCGTCGCGCCAGCAGGCAGCTGCGGCCGAATTCACGGGTCGCTGATTCGTCGATCCCATAAGCCTGTTCGGTGGCTTGGGTTTCGGAGTCCAAATTAAAAACATCCGGCGCGGCCGATCGCATCCGTCGGGCCAGATCGACCGCCTGGATCGCACCCTCGATTTCACGATCCGGACCGCTGTTGGACAGATGGTTTGCGTTCAGCGCGGCGAGCATCTCGATCCGTCGATCCACGCGATCGGAATCCAATCCGCCCGTCAAATGGGGAATCTTGGCGGTTCCCGGTTTGCCGTTGCTGCCGATCGCGGTCGCCTGATGCATCGCCGGCAAAAACGCGGCGCCGTAGTTACGCGGTCCGCCGTGCGCGGTGGCGGGGCCGATCGCAATGTGTGCCGGCAGATCCGGATGCCCGCTGCCGAGCGCGTAACTGAGCCACGCCCCGACGCTCGGCCGGACCAGATTGTCGCTGCCGGTGTTGATCATTCCGACGGCCTGGCCGTGGGACTGACCGCGCGTGTGCATGCTGCGGATCACGCACAGCGAATCGGCCAGCGTGGCCATGTGCGGTAACAGTTCACTAACCCATAATCCCGACTGCCCGCGGCGCGCGAACTCCCACGGCCCCTTCATCAGTTTGGGAACGGCGTCCAGGTTCGGCGGCAGATCAAACGGCAGCGGCTTGCCGTCATCGATCGCCAGTCGCGGCTTGTAGTCAAACGTGTCGACGTGGCTCGGCCCGCCGTGCATGAACAGAAAGATGACGCGTTTGGCGCGAGCCTTCGGATGCGATCCGGAGTTCAGGTCGATCGCACCGGTCGCCCGCGCTCCGATCGGCGTGAGTGCGGAAACGGCCAGCGACCCCATCGCAAAACCGGCTTGTGCGAGCAGGCTGCGGCGGCCGAGTTGGAGCGGAGGGGGGGAGGAATCAGGCATCTTAATCCAGCATTCGAAATTCGGTCGAGGCAAAGATCGCGGCGACAAAGTCTGCGAAGCGGCCCTTGAGTTCTTCGTCCGTCAGGGACTGGGAAAGCCCGACGTAGTGCTCGGCGATGTCCAAGTCGCTGGGGGAGGGTTGTCGTGAAAGACACAGACGATAGGCCGCCCGCAACCGGCCCTCCCAAGTCGACTCGGACTGCAAGATTCGGTCGGCCGTTTGTTGCGCCCAACGGATCACGTCGTCGCTGTTGATCAGCACCAACGCCTGGCCGGGCACGTTCGTCGTCGGTCGCCTGCCAACCAGCAAGTCGGGGTCGGCCGCATCGAGCGCGGTCATCAGCGGAGGGAGGTAGCCTCGGATCACGGGCAGGTAAATTGAACGAACGGGTTGATCGATGCCCGAGGCGACGGCTTTGGTGATCGCATTGTTGGCCGTCACCAACACACCTTTGTCGGCGACCGGCGCGGTGCGTTCTTCCGGCGTGAGCATTCCGGCAGCGAGCACCATGGTGTCACGAATCGATTCGGCCGACAGGCGTTTGCGATGCGCCCGCCAAAGCAGTCGGTTCTCGGGGTCGGTCGCGTCGGCTTGCGGGTCGAACTCGCTGCTGCGAACGTAGGCCTGGGAAAGAACGATTCGCCGCACCAAGGGTTTCAGTTGCCAGCCTTGCCGCATGAAGTCGATCGCCAAGGCATCAAGCAATTCGGGATGCGAGGGGCGATCGCCGCGGGTGCCGAAGTTGTCCACCGTGCGCACGATGCCTTCGCCGAACAAGTGCATCCAAATTCGGTTGACCATCACGCGGGCGACCAGCGGGTTGTCGGGGTCGGTCAGCCACTGGGCCAGTTCGACCCGACCGCTGCCGGCGGGTGTTTCGATCGACGCGTCGCCGGGACCACAGACCTGCAAGAAACCGCGTGGGACCGCATCGCCGACGTTGTTGACTTCGCCACGGATATGAACAGGGCTGTCGGCGATCTTGTCGGTGGACAGATCTCGCGGTGCCATCGCGACCGGCAGCGGCGGCGGTGCGTTTTTCTTGGCGGCATCGAGTTGCTTCTTCCGTTCGTCCAGCCGTTTCTGGGCGGCAGCGATTCGCTCGGCCGCCTGACGTGACTTGTCCGACTTCTCCGCCTGTTCGGCGGAGACGAATGCGACGGCATCGGCGATCACATAGCCGTCGGTCCCGTCGTTGCGGATCGTCACCACCGCATCTTGGTCGGCAGAAAACTGAAACGTCCCCAACTCATTCCAAGGCGGCGTGTCCGACCGTTTGCGCTGATCGACGATCAGCGATTCGCTGCCATCGGCGGTGAGGATCGTGACCGGGATTTTCGCGGCCCGACTGTCGTTGCTGCTGTAGGCAAATCGCACGGCGTAGCGTCCGCTGGTCGGCAGACGTTTGCGAAACTCGATCGACAGCGATCCCTTGTTGGTGTTGTTGTCGTGCACGTACCCCGAACCGATGAAACCCTTCGTGTACGTGGATCCCACCCAGTCGCCGATCTTGGTCGCTTCACGGTCGTCGACGACGATTCCATTGTTTTCGCTTTCCTTTGCCAGTTGCAACGCCTGTGTCGCTTCCTTCACTTGGCTCGCCAGGGACGCGACCGTGGTGCGGTGCTGGTCGAGTGCTTGCCGGTGTTCGTCCGTGGTCGGCAATTCGACGCGATTCCAAGTGCTGACGTATTTTTGCGATTCGCCGTTGAGGGTTTGAGTGCTTTTGAAAATCCCAGCCAATGCGTAGTAATCTTCGGTGGGGATCGGATCGAACTTGTGATCGTGGCAACGGGCGCATCCGAGCGTCATGCCCAAGAACGCGCGGCCGACCGTGTCGATCTGTTCGTCGACCACGTCCAAGATCAATTTCTCTTTCGCCCGCTCGCTGAGCATCTTGGGGCCAAGCATCAGGAACGTTGTCGCGACGATGTTGTCATGACGTTGCTGGTCGGTCGCGGCGGGCAACAGGTCGCCGGCGACTTGCTGGCGGATCATTTCGTCCAGCGGCCGATCGCTGTCAAACGAATCGATCAAGTAGTCACGGTAGCGCCAGGC
Source organism: Rhodopirellula sp. SM50 (assembly GCF_002289565.1). Classification (GTDB taxonomy): domain Bacteria; phylum Planctomycetota; class Planctomycetia; order Pirellulales; family Pirellulaceae; genus Stieleria. The sequence goes on from NZ_NTFY01000010.1 coordinate 3,599, forward strand.
TTCGTGGAAGGTCGCGTTGAAGTCGCTGCCGTTGCTGTCGGCGTAACGGGCGACGTCCATCCAGTGTCGCGCCCAGTGCTGGGCGAAGGCGCGGGAGCCGAGCAATTCATCGACAATCTGGACCCACGTTTCTTCCGTCGGCGATTCCGCCCAGCGTCGCTGGAGGGATTCGGACGGCGGCAGGCCGGTCAGGTCAAAGGCCAAACGCCGCAACCGGACCTCGGCAGGCGCGGTGCCGACCGGCTCGATTCCGCGGTCGGCCAGTTGTGTGTCGAGCTGGTGGTCGATCACGTTTTCGCCGATCGCCGCTTTGGATGCCGGCGAAAGCGATTTGCGGAAATCGGTCAAGGGTCGAAAGGCCCAGAACCGACGTCCCTGCTGCAAATCAATTTCATCAGCGGCTGGACGGGGCGACACGCCGGCGGTTTTGGTTCGCGGGTCGACCGCGCCGGCGTCGATCCAACGGACGAAATCGTCGACCACCGCGGCCGGAAGCGGTGCGTCCGGTGGCATCTCGCTGGATTCGTAGCGAAGCGCGGAAATCAGCAAGCTCGCGTCGGCATCGCCGGGGCGGATCGCAGCTCCACTCTCCCCGCCATCACGCATCGCCGCGGCGCTGTCCAACCACAACGCGCCGCCGATTGATTCGGATTCAGCGGAGTGGCATTCGTAGCAGTGTTTGACGAGAACCGGGCGGATCTTGGTTTCAAAGAACGCTTCGGAGTCCGCGTCGATCGCCGACGCGGTCCCCGCGACGGAGGCCAGCAACGCAAACAGCGCTGAAGCCACAAAGCGGGGGAGGAGGCAGCGAGCAGAAGTGGAGAATCGCATCGGGGTGGGCTATCGGGGAGACGGCGATGCAAAAGGAAGGCCCCGTAGCGTAACAGGAATCCCCCCGCGACGCCAATTTTCCCCAGCGGGGACAGACCCCGGATGGTCAGCGCCGGGATGCTAGGGGCGAATAGGACAAATGGGACAGATAGGACCTATGTGTCGCATCGGTCTCATTCGTCCTATTCCTCGCCCGATTGAGCCAACGTCTCGCCGGGGACAGACCCTGGGGTTCAGCGGGGGGGCTGGTGATAAAAACCTTGCCGGCAAGCCGCGGAGTTCGTCGTGCTGTGGTTGAGCGAATTTGCCCAGATCACTATTTTGTGGCTGCGGAAAACATTGAGTTTTCCGAATCGGCTGACATTACCGCTGCCGATACCCATCCAAACTCAAGCGTGAAGGTCTCAACAGCCGATGGCTGGAGAGAGTGAAAACGCGTCCAGGGCTGACAATCGCATCGAGATGGCAAGACGCCGTGCCCACTGATTCTTGGTTCACCATTGCCGTTTCATGAAGTATCGCCAACTCGACCGCATCGTCAGCCTGGATCCCGGACAACGGATTGTGGCTGAACGCACCTTGCGAGCGGATGAGGAATATTTGAAAGATCACTTTCCGCGTTTTCCCGTGATGCCGGGCGTGATGATGCTCGAAGCCTTGCATCAAGCCGCGGTCTGGATGATCCGGACAGGAGACGATTTTGCCTCGCCGTTGGTGCTGCTGCGTGAAGTCCGCAACGTGAAATTCGGCGACTTCCTGTCGCCCGACGAAACGCTTCAGGTCACCGCCGAGCGCGTCAAGGAGGTCGACGGGCTGATCACCGTCAAGGCGACCGCCGAAAAACAGGGGCGGGTGACCGTCGCGGCGCGGCTGATTTTGGAACGTTCGGGTAGCATCGAGCCGCCGGAGACTGGTACAGACGCGGACGTCATTCGGCGGGCAAAAAAGCAATTCAAAGAGTTGTTCGGTGACGTTTTGTCCACCCCTAATCCAACCACCTAGTTTCATCTGCAGGTCCAGTTTTGAACCGGGGGACTGACCCTCTGGGCGGGACGTGCAGAAAAGCATTTGCAAAGGAAAACACGAGATGGCTCTGACAGAAGACGAAATTTTCGCGAAGGTTCAATCGGCACTCGAAGACGCGTTGGGCGTTGACGATGACGAGGTCACGATGGACGCCACCCTGGTCGGCGACCTGGGTGCCGAATCGATCGACTTCCTGGACATCGTTTTTAAGCTGGAAAAGGCGTTCGACATCCAGATCCCGCGTGAAGAATTGTCTCCCGAAGACATTTTGACCAACAGCCAATACGTTCAGGACGGTGTCGTCACCGCCGACGGACTGGCCGAACTGAAAAAACGCATGCCCTGGGCTGATTTGAGCGACTTCGAAGCCGATCCGAAGGTGCAGAACTTCGGCAATCTGCTGACCGTCGGCGATCTGTGCCGTTACGTCGGTGCCAAGGTCAACGACTGATGCGCTGGTTCTGGGTCGATCGGTTCACCGAATTTGTCTCTGGCTCGCACGCCAAGGGCATCAAGAACATCAGCTTGGCTGAAGAAGCCGTCGACGATTATTGCCCGGGATACCCGTTTTTGCCGCCGACCCTGATCATTGAGGGGATGGCTCAGCTGGGCGGGATCCTGGTGGCGGAGCATTTTTTGTTTGACAAACGCGTCGTCTTGGCCAAGGTCGGGCGCGCGAAGTTTTATGCGCCCGCGCTCAACGGAACCACGTTGAACTATGAAGTCAGAATGGACGCCGTTCAGGAAAATGGCGGCACCGTCACCAGCACCAGCCACTGCGACGGCGAGATTCAAGCGGAGATCGATTTGATGTTCGCGTTTCTCGAAGATGGCTATTTGATCGACGGTCCGTTGTTCGAACCGGACGATCTGAGGGGAATGCTGCAGATCATGAAGTTCTTTTCGGTGGCGGTCGACGCCAACGGAAATCGATTCCCGACCTACGATAAACTCAATTAGATTCCAGCGCCGAGAAGTCAGCATGCAGCGTGATCACAAAGACCGCCGTCGCGTCGTCGTCACCGGGATCGGCATGGTCAACCCGATGGGGCACGACGTCGATACGGTTTGGGCCGGGCTTCAAGCGGGGAAAAGCGGCGTCGGCTACACCACCCTGTTCGACGCCAGCGGGTTTCCGACCAAAATCAGCGCCGAGGTCAAAGATTGGGAGCTGGCCGAAGAGGACATGCCTGCGGGGCGTCCCAAGACCCTCGGTCGCCACACCAAATTCGCCATCGGGGCCGCCCGGCAGGCGATGGCCGATAGCGGCATCTTGGAAACGATCAGCGATCCGACTCGCTTCGGCGTTTATCTGGGCAGCGGTGAAGGGAACCAGGATTTCAACACGTTCAGTCAGATGATGACCGCGGCGATGGCCGGCGGGGAATTTGATGCGTCGAAATTCATCGCCCGCGGGCTGGAGCTGCTCGATCCGGCCAGCGAGCTGGAACAGGAGCCGAACATGCCGGCGGCGCACCTGGCGACGTTGTTCAATGCTCAAGGCCCCAACATGAATTGTCTGACCGCCTGTGCGGCCAGCAGCCAAGCGGTCGGCGAAGCCACCGAAATGATCCGCCGCGGTGACGCCGACGTGATGCTGGCCGGTGGAACGCACAGCATGATCCACCCCTTCGGTGTGACGGGATTCAACCTGCTGACCGCGCTGAGCGAAAGCAACGACGAGCCCACCAAGGCCAGCCGTCCGTTCGACCGGCTGCGCAACGGTTTCGTGCTCGGGGAAGGGGCGGCGATGGTGATCTTGGAAGATCTGGACCGCGCGAAGGCCCGTGGGGCGACGATTTACGGTGAAATCGCCGGCTACGGTACGACCGCCGATGCCTATCGCATCACCGATATCCCGCCCGACGGCCATGGTGGGATCGCTGCGATGAGGATGGCGATCGCCGACGCCGGCCTGAAACCCGCCGACATCTGTTATGTCAACGCCCACGGGACCAGCACCACGGTCAACGACAAAGTCGAATCGTTGGCCTGTCGCGAAGTTTTTGGCGAGGATGCGGCCAAGGTGCCCGTCAGCAGCACGAAGAGCATGATGGGGCACCTGATTGCCGCGGCGGGCGTGACTGAGATGATCGTGTGCCTGTTGGCGATGCGCGATTCGGTGCTGCCGCCGACGATCAATTACGAGAACCCCGATCCGGCTTGTGATCTGGACTATGTTCCCAACCAAGCCCGCCCGGCGGACGTGAAGTACGCCTTGAACAACAGCTTTGGCTTCGGAGGCCAAAACGTCACCCTGTGCCTCAGTCGCGACGTCTAGCGATGCCCGAATTCACCGATGCCGAACTGGTCGCGTTCCTCGATGAGGCGCTCTCTGATGAGCGGTCCACGGCGTTGGAGGGGCAGTTGCGAGAGGACGCGGAGTTGCGGCAGCGGTTGATCGCCGTGCGGGGCCGCGAGAACGCGGGGTTGCACACGCTGGGCGCGATTTGGCGACGCGGGCGGCTGTCCTGCCCCTCACGAGAGGAGCTGGGGCAGTTCTTGCTGGAGACGTTGTCGGACGAGCAATCGGACTACATCCGGTTTCATCTGGAGACCGCGGAGTGCCGCTACTGCCAGGCCAATCTGGCCGATTTGGTGGCCGCGGCCGACGCCGACCGGCATGTCGTCCGGCGGCGCAAGTATTTCCAGACCAGCGCCGGTTACTTAAAAAAGTGAGCCTGCCCCCCGGTGGTAAAAATTCGCCGCTCAACCTTGCGGATTCCAGCCCCAGGCATTAACCTTCGCGGCTCGAAACCACTTCAAAACCCCAATTTCCCTCCCCCGAGGAAGCTACCATGACGCTCGATCGCAGCCTGAAGGTAAAAGCTGGGGCGATCAAAGCGCGGAACGTGCTGACCCGAGCCGAGCGGATCGCCCAGTTGCAACGACTTGAGAAATTCAACGAAGACGAAGCCATCCTGGGCATGCCCAAGGTGCGTGTGGTCAAGGTCTCGCTGAAGAAGAAGAAGAAGGTCAAGAAAGCCGACGACGACAAGAAGTAGTCGAGCCCAGTTGTCGCGCCCGTTCAGCTTCGGCTGTGCGGTGCCGCACGAACGATCAAGCCGTGAGCGAATTCTTTCGCGCACGGCTTTTTTCTTTGCCGTTTGGCCTGCCGGAATGCCCCGGCGTTCGCGTACAACTTACGTCTTCGGAAACGTTTGCCCCTGCATCCCCCCCCGCCTACCGGCGAATGTCGTGGCGCAATCGCTTCGGCCGTCCGAGACGACGGCGTGGCCGAGTCGAGTAGGGATGCCTGTGGGGCCTTTAATCGGCAGCCCGCCTGCCCGTCGCGGGGCGAACCCGCCAGTCGCCAACTCCCTCAACCCGGCCCTTTTGATGTCCACTGCCGACGCAACCGCAAAGACTGTCGCGGAAACCGACACCACCGAGTCAGGCTCGACCGCGGAGACCGTGGCGGCCAATGTTCCAGCCGATGATCCAACCAATGATCCTGCCACTGATCCGGCTGCGGCGATCGACCCTCAGCGGCTTCCCCACCCCGAGAAAACTCGCCCGACGCGGATTCTGTGGGAGTACGTCGCCGTGCTCTCCACCGTCCATCTGGTTGCCCTGCTGGCCTTCGTTCCTTGGCTGTTCACCTGGTCGGGAATGGTGATTGCGATCGCCGGTCACTTCGTGTTCGGAATGATGGGGATCACGATCGGCTACCATCGGTTGCTCACTCACCGCGGATTCACCTGCCCCAAATGGCTGGAGCACGGTTTGGCGATTCTGGGGATGTGTAATCTGCAGGACTCGCCAGCTCGCTGGGTCGCGATCCATCGCATGCATCACCAGCACAGCGACGACCAGCCCGATCCGCACTCGCCGTTGGTGAGTTTTCTGTGGGGCCACATGGGCTGGGTCGTGGTCCGCAACCGAGACCTCGATCGGACGTCGCACTACGAACGCTACGTCCGCGACTTGCTTCGAGATCCGTTCTATCTGCGTCTGGAGCGAAAGGGCGGTTGGTTCTTCGTCTTCCTCGGGCACGCCATCGTGTTGACCCTGATCGGCGCGCTGGTGGGATATTTTGTCGATGGCGGTGCGGGGGCGTTGAGGTACGCGGCCAGCTATTACGTCTGGGGCGTCGCGGTCCGCACCGTGTTCGTGTTGCACGGCACCTGGGCGGTGAATTCGGTCGCCCATGCATTCGGCTATCGCAACTACGAAACACGTGACCACAGTCGCAACAACTGGCTGGTCGCGCTATTGAGCCATGGCGAGGGTTGGCACAACAATCACCACGCCGAACCCCGTTCGGCCGCCCACGGTCACCGCTGGTGGGAATTCGACATGTCGTGGCGTGTGATTCGATTCATGGAAATGATCGGGCTGGCGAAAGACGTCGTGCGACCCAAGTCGATGACGAAGTAGGTTGTCGGCGGGGCCGCGATTCTCATTTCCTGCCTGACCCGGTCTCCAGCGAGCCCCAATTTCTTGCGCCGAACGAAGCGCGGGCGGCGAGCGTCTGTCGAATGTGCAGTTGGTTAGCGACCATGTTGGTGGGCGATCGATCAATCCTGGGTGGCTGATTCGCTGTTTGGCGGCATCGAAGGTGATTGGCATAAGCAATGCATTTGTCAAAGGTTTCGCAATGACTATCAGTGCAAGCCCTCGCAAGCCATCCTTGCGCGGTCGGGTGAGCACGCCCTTGGGCGATTGCAGCGGTTCTCAATCAGAACATGCGCGCAACGATCATGGAGGGGCCGACAGCAAAACTTGCATTTCGCAAGCGGGTGCAGTGTCATTCAAGCCCAGTATCACCACGATTGACGATGCATGCTCCTCGACAAAAAACGCGTTCCCTTTGGTCGTTCCTGTGGCGTGCTCGCTACTGGCCCGGGAAGTTCCGAGACCGAGTCCTCGGCGCGTTGTTCTTTCCGATTCGTTTCATTGTCCGTAAGAACGATCGGTTGGCGCGGTTCGCCGCTTGGGTGCGGCTGAGGCGACGGCGGTTGATCGCGGTGTTTGTTCTGGTGACCCACGTCTTGGGCGCGATCGCGTCGCTGAACGTGCTCACTGAGCAGCGATCTCCACAGGGTGCGATCGCCTGGATCGTCTCGCTCAATACATTGCCTTACGTCGCGGTCCCGCTGTACTGGACGGTCGGCGAGACGGACTACAGTGCAAGTGCGATCGCCTATCGAGCGAGCCTTTCGAAGGGGCAGCCCATCGTCAAGCAGCTCTACCGAGACCTCAAGTCGACGGGGTTGGTGGTTCCCGCCACGGACGACACGAAGCGATTGCTGACGCGTCTCGTTAAGTTGCCGGTGACGCGTGGCAATGCGGTGCAATTGTTGATCGATGGGGTCGAAACGTTCGACGCAATCATGGCCCGGATCGAAGCGGCCGAGTCCTATGTTCTGGTCGAATCCTATATCATTCACGATGATCAACTCGGTAGAGAAATCAAGGACTTGCTGATCGCCAAGGCGAAGCAAGGTGTGCGGGTGTGTGTGCTCTACGATGAGTATGGGAGTCGCAATTTACCGAGTGAATATGTCTCGGAGTTGCGTTCGAACCGTGTCGCGGTCGTCGGGTTTAACTCTCCGTTGGCCGACGGTTCAACGACTCGATTGAATTTTCGCAATCACCGAAAATTAATTGTCGTCGACGGCGACACCGCCTTCGTCGGTGGGCTGAACATCGGTGATGAATATCGATACGGAGTCGACGAACTGGGGCTCTACCGAGACACCCATGTCCAAGTTCGGGGACCTCTCGTCCAGTGCTGCCAAGTGGTGTTTGCCGAAGACTGGCATGCGGTGACGAACGAGATTCTCGATGGGCTTCAATGGACTCCCGTTGCGGCGACGGACTCCGGCGGGGTCGGGCTGTGTGTGCCGACAGGCCCGGCAGATGACTTCGAGACCGCGTCCCTGTTTTTTATGCAGCTGATCCAATCCGCCAGGCAGCGTGTCTGGATCGCGACGCCCTACTTCGTTCCCGACGAGCAGATGGTGACGGCGTTGAAGTTGGCGGCGCTACGTGGTGTTGACGTCCGCATTCTGATCCCGGAGCAATCGGACTCGACGCTGGTCTGGTTGTCTTCGTTTTCGTACTTGGATGAATTGGACGCGTCCGGCATTCGCGTTTATCGATACCAGGGACGGTTCATGCATCAGAAGGTCATTCTGGTCGACGATTCGGTCGCGGCTGTCGGCACGGCGAACTTTGACAATCGATCATTCCGGCTGAATTTCGAAGTCATGCTGGCGTTTTTCGACGCCGATTTCGTCGCGGACGTCGAGCAGATGCTCGAAGAGGACTTGTCGCAGAGCCAGGTTACCAGTGGCGATGAGCTGCAGAATCGTGCGTTCGTCTTTCGGATGTTGGTCCGTGCTTCACGCCTGCTCGCTCCGATCCAGTAACGGCAAGCGGCTGATCATGGTTTGAGATCAGCCGGTTCGCGCCAGCGTCCGGGCGTCGCTCCTTGTCTTGGCGTTCGCGGCAGGGCGCGGCAGGGCTGTCGATTAAGTCGAAGGACCGTAACCAGCGCGATGGTGTCGGCCCAGACGCGTACGCGTGGGACGCAGCTTGCTCCCTTGCGAACGCGTGCGGGCTGGAACTGGCAAGCTGGTGGCGCTTTGCGCGCTACGCGGGGTGATGCTTCGTCGTGATCGCCAACGCGGCGTCGTAGAGTCCCGGGCAACTGGCCAGCACGCTCGACGGAACCAGGCCCAGCGGGTTTCCTTTGGCATCGGAAATCTTGCCTCCCGCTTCGGTCACGATCAGCTGGCCGGCGGCGAAGTCCCAGGGGGAGAGTTTGTACTCAAAGAACGCGCCGAACATGCCGCTGGCGACGGCACACAGGTCCAGTGCGGCGGTACCGAAGCGGCGGATCCCGTGGATGTCGTGGCTGAAAAAATCTTCGATCGCGGCCAGGGTCGACCGCATCATCGCGCCGCGGTCGTAGTAGAACCCGCATCCGATCAGTGCGCTGGAGAGTGCGGTGACGCTTGAGACATCGATGGGATTGCCGTTGTGTGTCGCCCCGCCGCCTTTGGCTGCGGTGTAGGTGTTACCGGTGATCGGGTTATGGACAACACCGACCGTCGCAACGCCACCGCGGTAGTACGCGATCGAGACGGCGAAGTGCGGCACATGGTGAAGAAAGTTGTTGGTGCCATCGAGCGGGTCAATGACCCACAGGTGCTCGGCGCCCGTGTCGCCGACAAGGTCTTCTTCGCCCATCAAGGCGTGGTCGGGGAATTCTTCGGCGATCAGATTCGCGATCACGGACTGGCTTTCCAGATCGGCATCGCTGACCAGGTCGTAGCTCTTGCCGCCGATTTCAGACTTGTCGCGCAGCTCGACGCCTTCGTGCCAATAGCGATGCAAGACATGGCCGCCGGCAGTTGCGGCCGAGTCGGCGAGGCGGAGGATGGGTGCCAGGTCGCTAGGCATGGACTACTCGAGTTGCTGCGACTGGGGAGCGGGCGGGGCCAGTATGCCGTCTCGTTTCACTCGTCACACGCAAGCTGGAAGCTTACGCCACTTTCTTGCTAGCCCTGAACCGAGACGTCGACAAAGCACTCGAGGCCTGTTCCCGTACTGTCGGCTGACCGTTAACGTTCTCGGTAGGTGATTCGACCTTTGGTCAGGTCATAGGGCGACAGTTCGACACGGACCTTGTCGCCTGGGACGATACGAATGAAGTGCTTGCGCATCCGTCCTGCGACGTGCGCCATCACTTCGTTGCCGGTTTCCAATTGGACACGGAACCGGGTGTTGGCGAGGGCCTGGGTGACAGTGCCCTCGACTTCGAACGCTTCTTCTTTCTTTCCCAACTGTTTTCCTAGGGGTTATCGTTTGCTGAACTGGACGCCACGTCGGGCACCGCGCAAACCAGGTTTCTTTCGTTCCTTCATGCGAGAGTCTCGCGTCAGGAACCCGCCATCCCGGAGGGCATCGTGAAGCGACTCGTCGTAGCTGACGAGTGCACGACCGAGTCCCATACGAACCGCTCCACTTTGACCGGTTAGACCGCCACCGGTGACACGCACGACGACGTCGAGCTTGTCCGTTAGTTCGACGGCGGCAAGGGCTGCGGTGATTGCAGCTTGATCTTGGTCGTTGACGAAATATTCGTTCAACGGTTTTCGGTTGATCGTAATCTTGCCTTCGCCGGCACGGACGCGAACACGAGCGACGCTGCTTTTGCGTCGTCCGGTTCCCAGGGCGTCACCGTTGATCTTGTCTTTTTTGACCAGGGTCATCAGTAGAGTCGGTAAATGAGTCGTTTGGAGGGTGGTTTCAAGGTGCTAGCCGAGCGAGACAGACGCGTGGGGCTAGCGAAGCAGGCTAGCTAACTTTCTTGCCTGTTCGGGCCAGCGGCTTCGGATCTTGGGCGACGTGCGGGTGATCCGGGCCGGCATAGATCTTCAGTTTTTTGATCATCTGGCGGGCCAGCTTGTTTTTCGGCAGCATCCGGCGGACGGCGTGGAAGATCAGATCTTCCGGCTTGCGTTGCTGGCGATCGGCATAGCTTTCCAGTTTCAGTCCGGGATAGCCGGTGTACCAAGTGTAGTGCCGGTCGTCCATCTTGCGGCCCGTCATCGCGACCTTGTCGGCGTTGGTGACGATCACGAAATCGCCGCAATCGACGTGCGGAGTGTACTGCGGGCGGTGTTTGCCCATCAGGACGACAGCGATGTCACTGGCCAAGCGTCCGAGTACCTCGTCAGAGGCGTCGACGACGTGCCAGTTCTTTTCAACTTGGCCGGGTTTGGCCATGTAGGTAGGTTGCGTCACGGAAACAGTTCTACGGGTAACGGAAAATGTGCGGTCGGGCGAAGGTCAAACGGAAGGCTCAGCACAACGGGACGATCCAACGGGTCGTTGCCATCCATGCGGTCGCTGCCATTTTGACGTGCAGATCGGCCGTGTTGTCAGGCACCCTTTGTCTTCGGCTGCGATTTCAGCCGGTATATCACGGCAGCATCTCGCTTGGAAGCTGAGCGAATCGAGTTCGCGGGTCTGCCGCCGAGAAAGACCGAGAACGGTCCTCGGGCGGAGGATTCGGAAGCGTATCGACACCCGCGCAGCTCGGCAAGGGCTTTTCAGAGTTTTCGGGGTCGAAATTGGGATGCCGGCTCAACTTTCGAATCGGCTTAAGTACTTCGTCAGCCGAAGTTTCTTGCGCGCGCTGTCGCTGGTCATGTAACGCAAGCTCCCAAAGATGGGGCGTTTGGGACCCCAAGCCCGGTCGTAGCGTCCCAGCACCCAGAAAATGCCGCTGTAGGAATTGGGGTCACGTCCATCGAGAGCATATTTGTTGTTCAGATGGATCATGAACTCCAAAGCCTGCTCGGCGGATTCGGTCCAGTGCAGGATTTTTTTGCCCCACAGCATTCGCATGTAATTGTGCATCACGCCTTCGCGGACGAGTTGCCGCTGGGCCGCGTTCCAGAGTTCGTCATGGGTTTCGGCTGCGTCAAATTGCTCCAGCGTGTAGGTCACCGGACGCTCGTCGTCTGCCGTTGCCGCGATCGACTTTTGGGCCCAATCGGGCAACGACTCGATTTTGTCGTACTGGTCGGGCTCGCGAAAAGCCAGGTTGAAGCCCATTTCACGCCAGGTCAGGATTTGGTCCAAAAAACCTTCGGCGGGCTCGCTGGTGTTCCAAAACCCGTGATTCTTGCCGTTCGCCTCGGAAGCCTGGTCTGGCGTCCATTCCTCGTGATCCAAGACCCGTTCGACGATCTCGTGGGTGGCGATGTGCCCGAAGTGCAGATGCGGGCTCAGTCCGGTGGTGGCTTCTTCGTCGGGGTGATTCCGATCGGTGTGATAAACTTCCAGCCGGTCGGCCAAGAATCGGTCCAGGCGTTCCGCCGCGGCCGCACTGCCGCCGGTGACCACCGGACTGGGGGCGACGTCATGATCGATCGGGATCTTGGCCAAGCCGTCGGGTTGGAGCAGCGCATCCAGGTCCGCCGGTTTCCATTTTCGCGTCACCGAGGCCGGTAATTGGTCCAGTTCGGGCAGTGAAACGCCGTCGAGCGGGTCGTGTTCGGGCAGTTCGGTCAGGCAATCGAGGATGTTTTTTTGCATCCAGCGTCGATAGCTGTGAGCGACCGTGAACGTCCGCTCGGGCAGTCGCATCGGTACGACGCCATTGCCGTCGACCAGTTCCAGCGGCACCGGCAGGCGATCCTTGACCGCGTTGATCATGTCGGGCAAGAAGAAGCAAGGGTATTCATCGGTGACCACCGTACACGCCTTTCCGGCCAATTTCGCCAGCAGCGGTGAGCCGCGACCGGGTTTCGGCTCGACGTAGGGAAAATACGTCACCGGTTTGTCGCGCAAGGCGTCGGCGTTGTCACGCATGCCTTCGATGATGAAGCGATGGATGCGATCGCTGGCCCAGCGGTAGCGGACGCGGAGCGGTTCGAAGATCACCAGCGGTTTCTCGAGTGCTTCGGCCCGGTCGACGGCATGTTGCAGCGCGAAGCTATAACGTGTTCGTCGTGACGCGATCATCCAGTACAACACGTACTGGCCGTCGCGTTGCTGGGAACGGGAATTCGCCTGAGAGAGTCGAATCTCGGGGATTGGCATCTTGGCTCATGGACGGGGGGAATTTTCAAGCAAGACTGTAGCGGACGTCACCACGGCGATAGTATTGTGCCAGAGCAACCGGCCCGGCATTCATTCGGATCTGACAACTTGACGCGAAACCGACTGCGAAAAAAGCTTCCCCTGCTGGCCACGTTGACCCTGATCGTGCTCGCCGCGGCCCTCTACATCTTCGGATTGGCGTGGATCCAGTCGCGGATGCATGCGTTTTATGACTTCGAGGACCTGATCCAGCCGCGGTTGATCGATGCGACCATCGTCGGCTGGCTGCTGTTTTTCTGCAGTTCGATCGGCAGTTTCCTGAACGTCGTCGCGTGGCGGATGCCTCGCGGCGAAGGCATCGGTGGTCACTCGCATTGCCCGCGTTGTGCCAACACGTTGAAGATCCAGGATAATGTTCCGGTTTTGGGCTGGATCTCGCTGGCCGGGCGATGTCGGTTCTGTTCGCTGCCGATTTCCCGCCGGTATCCGATCGTCGAAGCGCTGGTGGGGATCTCGCTGACGCTGATCGGGATCACCCAGCTGTACTCGCTTTCGCTGCCGGCACAATTCGTCCACTGGCATGGCGGTCCACTTTGGACGCCCCGGGTGTCACCGGAACTGTTGGCGATTTTGACCTACCATACCGTCGCGGTTTCGACGCTCTGGGCGATGGCGTTGATCCGGATCGACGGGACGCGACTGCCGACCCGATTGATCGTGTTTGCCGGCATCGCTGTTGTCGCCCCGATGCTTGCCTTTCCGACCGTGATGGTTGTCCCGTGGCAGGCCACTCGGCCGCTGTACTGGGTGCCCGAGGGGCTTCATGTCGATGCGATCATGCGGGTGGCCACCGCGCTGGTTGCCGCGGCGCTGTTCGGACGGGTGCTGGCCAAGGGACTGTGTCCCTCGGCGGATCTGAAGCTGGATCCGCTCGGGGGCGGCACCAGGCGGCTGGTTGACCTGATCGCGATGCTGTCGATTCCCGCCATTGTGATCGGTTGGCAATCGATGCCGGCGCTGGTGATCGGTGCGGCGATCCTTTCGTTGCTGCTGCGTCCGATGCTGCGGTGGATCCCCATCAATGATGGACCCAAAGGCCAGATCGCAGATCGGGGGGCGATGGAGGCGTTCGCGTTTGCGTTGCCGTTTGCATTGACGCTGCACCTGTTGCTTTGGCGTGTGCTTTGGGAAACGCCGTACTGGCCGAGCGACCAGAGCAGCCGCAACGTCATCATCGTCTCGGCGCTGCTGGTTTTGGTGGTGCCGTGGTTCGTCCGGGATCGCACCGCCACCACCACGGACGTCACCTCGATGGACGCGGTTGCCGGTGAAGGTGTCGGTCAACAAGCCGGTGTCGGTCAGCAAGCCGGTGTTGATGAACAAGCCCGTGTGGACCAAGCGGGGATCGCCGCGGCGGGCTCAGCTGACGAATTGCCAGAACACCATGGCGATGGCGAATCCGATCAACGAGATCAGGGTCGAGATCACGCCCCAGGTCCGTAGCGTTTGGGCTTCGGACATCTGGAAATAGCGGGAGATCATCCAGAACCCCGAATCATTGACGTGGGAAAACCCGGTCGCTCCGGCCGCGATCGCGACGGTGATCAGTGCCAATTGCGGCTGGCTCATGCCATCGACGAAGTTTCCCATCAGTCCGGCCGCGGTCAGCATCGCCACGGTTGCGGACCCTTGGGCGACGCGAATCAGCGTCGCGAACACCCACGCCAATAGCAACACGGAGATTCCCGAATCGCGAAAGATCTCCTCCATCGCGTCGGTGATTCCCGTCGCGGCCAGCACGCCCTTGAACACCCCGCCCGCTCCGGTGATCAAGATGATGATCCCCGCCGGGCCGAGCGCCTTGGTCGAAATCTCCAGCAGCGTCTCGCGGTCCACGCCACGGCGTGTGCCCAAAAAGTACAACGCAAAGATCGTCGAAAACAGCAGCGCCATCACGGGGTGCCCGATGAACGTGATGAACTGCACCACGGGCGATGCGGTGGCCAGTGTCGCGGCGAGTTGTGACCCTCGCTCGTCACGCGTCAGGCCTTCGGGCAACCCGGACGCGATCCACTGCTCGACAATCGTGTTGGCCAAAATCAATCCGATCGGCAGCGCGATCAAGAACAAAATGAAACCGAAGGACGGCAACGCGACTTGCTCCTCTTCGTCGATCAGTGGGGCCGGCGGCAGGTTGATCTCCACGCCCTTGGCCAGCTTCACGCACAACCACGGGCCACACAGAATCGCCGTCGGCAAACCGACCATCACGCCGAACAGAATCACCCAGCCCAAGTTGACTCCCAGCAGATACGCCACCGCGACCGGTCCGGGCGTCGGAGGCACGAACGCGTGGGTCACGGCCATCCCCGCGACCAACGGCAAGCCGAAATGCAGGAACGGCCGTTTGGTGTCTCTGGCCAGGGCAAACAGCAGTGGCGCCAAGATGACGAGCGCCACATCCAGGAAAACAGGGATGGAGATGATGAACCCGGTCAATAACATCGCCCACGACGCGCGTTTGGGGCCGAAGATGCGTACCAGATGATTGGCCAACGCTTGCGTGCCGCCGCTGTGTTCCAGAATCGCGCCGAAGATCGCGCCGATCCCGATGATGGTTGCGATGAACCCCAGCGCGCTGCCCATGCTCTTGACGATCGTGTCGGCGACTTGGGTCAGTGGGACCGCTTCCGGATTGACCGTTCGACTGGTCGCGGCGACGAACACCGAGACGACCAACAAGGCCAGAAACGCGGACAGTTTCAGTTTCAGGATCAGCACCAACAGCAACGCGATGCCGAACACCAGCAGCGCGATCAACGGACCCGCCGGCGGCGTCACCGTCTCGGTTTGCCCCCACAGCATCGCATCAGAAGTCATCGACAGGAGATCAACTGGGGGAAGCAAAGACGCATCGATCAACGGAGGCACCGTGTGGAGCAGGCGGAGAGACGGAAGGGGATGCCCGAGAAGCATTCAGCGGCTCCGGAGTCGCTGGCGGGAGCGGCGAGTCTAGGCGGGCGGCCCGCGTGGGTCAAGATTTGGCCCTTAGCGGGGCGTCACGGGGGAGGGACGCGTGTGCTGGTGTGCAGGCTTTAGCCGCCCATTCTCGCTGCTTCGCAGCGAGGGGGGAGTCGCCTGAAGGCTGGACACCAACCTGCGCTGGTGTGCAGGCTTTAGCCCAATACCGCTAAGTTAACATGAATGAGGGGGCCCGGACGCTGGCGCGAACCGGCTGATATCAAACGAATATCAGCCGTTTGGCGCGAGCCTACGGGCCCTCATCTGAAGAAACGACGCTAGACACAAACTGATACAGGGGTTCAGCTTGTGAATTTGAGCAGCAGCCAGTCGCCCAGTCGCGGAAAGGCGTTTCCCAAGACGATCAGAAGTCGCAGATAGCCCGGCAGGATGACATCGGTTCGCCGTTTTTGGCCACAGGCGAGCACGGCGCGGGCAACCGTTTCGGGCGGCAGGCCTTTGACTTTGGTTCCCCCGCCGGGGGCGGAGGCACTTGACGGGAGCGTTGCGTCGGTGCGATCGCGGTAACGTGTACCGGCATCGTCACGGCGAATCGGACCGGGGCTGACCAAAGCGACGTGGATTCCCTTGTCCCGCCACTCCAGACGCAATTGTTGCGTCAACCCGGCGAGCGCGTGTTTGGCCGCGTTGTAGCCTCCCAGGTATCGGGCGCCGACTTTTCCGGCCAGCGATCCGATGTTGACGATGCTGCCGCGTGATGATTCCAACAGCGGGGCAAACGCTTGGCAGCAGAGCAGGGTGGTGACAACGTTTTGATCGATCAGTTCATGCAAGCGATCGGCCGTCAGTTCGCCGGCCAGTCCGCGGTCGCTGGTGCCGACGCAATTGACCAGCACATCGAGACGTCCGAACTGATGGTCGATCGTGTTTGCGATTCGATCACAGTCATCCCGAAGGCTGACGTCACCGACCAGTGCGACGATGCTTCGCCCCGATTTCGTGTCCAGTTGTTGCTTTGCCGCATCGAGTCGCTCGCCCGATCTCCCGACCAGGACGACCCGGTATCCGGCGTCGGCAAATGTCGCCGCGATGACCTGTCCCAAACCGGCTGAGCCGCCGGTGACGAGCACGGTCGAGACGTCAGCAGTTGGGGGTGGTTCGGGCAAGAGGGCGGGGGAGGGCAGGGAAGGGGAGGGCGGTCAGAAAGTGACGTGATCACGACCATTCGGTGTATGGGAGCGATCGGCCCATTGTAGGCAAAGTAACGGTGATCGACAGTGACCCCGCGGCGCGCTTTCTTTGCAGATTCGGCTTGGGACGCTACAAAATGTCACACTCCCGGACGGAAACGCTACTCACGCACCAACATTGACCATGCCCAGTCCGACGCTTCATCAGTCCTGCACCAAGATCGTCGCCACCGTCGGCCCGGCCTGTGATTCGCCCGAGCAGCTTGCCGAGTTGATCACCGCCGGCGTGGACGTCTTTCGCATCAATACCGCTCATGGAGAGATTGCCGATCACGAGAAGAAAGTCGTGGCGATCCGGCAGGCGTCCAAGCAAACGGGGACTCCCGTTGGAATTCTGTTGGATCTGGCCGGTCCCAAGATTCGTTTGGGGGAATTGTTTTGCGACCCCCTGCAGTGTGATGTCGGGATGGAGCTGACGTTTCTGCGTGAGGGCGAGCCCACGGCGGCACACGAAGTCACGGCGAGCTACCCCAAGCTGATCGACGAATTGCGTCCCGGTAATCGCGTCATGTTGGCCGACGGATTGGTGGCGTTGGAGGTTGTTTCGGTCGACCGCTCGCGCGCCGTCTGTCGGGTGACCGCTGCCGGCGAAGTTCGGAGCCGACAGGGGATCAACTTGCCCGGAGTCAAATTGTCCGTCTCGGCACTGCAACGCAAGGACATCAAGAACGCGATCTGGGCCGCGGATCACGAGATCGACTTCATCAGCCTTTCGTTTGTGCGCACCGCCGAAGACGTCTACTCGCTCAAGAGTGTCTTGTCGGCGCATGATTGTGAGGCGTTGGTGATCGCCAAGATCGAAAAACCTGAAGCGATGGAGAATCTGGAAGAGATCGTCGATGCTGCCGACGGGATCATGGTCGCGCGCGGTGACTTGGGCGTCGAAATCGATGTCGCTGAAACCCCGCTGGCGCAGAAGCGGATCATTGATGTTTGCAAGGAGAAAATAAAACCCGTCATCGTCGCGACGCAGATGTTGGAATCGATGCATCACAGCGCGCGACCGACGCGGGCCGAAGCGAGCGACGTGGCCAACGCGATTCTGGATGGTGCCGACGCGTGTATGCTGAGCGGTGAAACGGCGGTCGGGGACCATCCGGTCAAAGCGGTGCAAATGATGAGTCGCATCATGCAGTTCACCGAGAAATCGCTGCGACACGACATGTCCGATCGCGCGATCAGCAACCGCGTGCATCCGATCACCACGGCGGTCACCTACGCGGCGACCAATATCGCCGAAGCGATCGGTGCCGCGATGATCATCATCGCCACCAAGAGCGGCGGGACGGCCTGGGTCAAAAGTAAATCGCGCAGCTTGATTCCGACCCTGGGCGTCAGCGATTGTCCGGCAACCCTGCGACGGATCAACCTGTTTTGGGGCATCAAGCCTCGTAAGGTGTCTCAGATGGAACATCCCGCGATGATTCGCGCCGAGGTGTGTGATTGGGCCAAAGCCAAGGGCTATCTCAAGACCGGCGATCGCATCGTCTTTGTCAGCGGCAGCGGCGTGACCGAGAATGCGCACAATTCCGTCGTCGTCCATACGGTGGAATGAACGAACAAGAACTTCAGTCGTGCGTCTGTCGGATGCTGGGCGCCGACGGCGTGAGCGCCACCGAGTCGATCCAATCGCTGTGGAGCGGGTATGGGCAAATCCTGCGAATGACGCTGCGCGGTGGCGACGTGCCGTCATCGGTGATCGTTAAACACATCGCTCCGCCGGGCTTCGGCGTAGCCAATCCACGGGGTTGGTCCGGCGATGTTTCACACACGCGTAAGTTGCGGTCTTACGAAGTCGAAACGAATTGGTATCGCGATTGGAGTCGCGCGTGCGATTCACGCTGTCGTGTCCCGGCGTGCTACGCGATCGAGTCGTTCGCCGGCGGTCGAGTCTTGGTGTTGGAAGATCTGGACGCGGCCGGTTTCCCGAGTCGTTGCGGGCGGCTGACCGATGCGCAGCTCCATGCGTGTCTCGGTTGGCTGGCGATTTTTCATGCGACGTTCCTGGGGCGCGTTCCGAGCGGGCTGTGGGAAACCGGAACGTACTGGCATTTGGAAACCCGGCCGGACGAATGGTCTGCGATGCAAGCCGGTCCGCTCAAGAACGCGGCCGCCAAGATCGATGCCCGTTTGTCAGGGTGCCGTTTCCAGACGCTGGTGCACGGGGACGCCAAAGTCGCCAACTTCTGTTTCGGCGATGCTCACGACAGCGTCGCCGCGGTGGACTTTCAATACGTCGGCGGCGGTTGCGGGATGAAGGACGTGGCGTACCTGATGGGCAGTTGTTTGAGCGACGAGCAATGTGACCGTCGTGAAGCGGAATGTTTGGACGTCTATTTCGGCGTGTTGCATTCGCGGCTCGATGCTTCGACCGCCGACGACCTGGAGCGGGAATGGCGGTCGCTGTTTCCTTGGGCTTGGGCCGACTTTCATCGTTTTTTGTGCGGCTGGTGCGCGACGCATCCCAAGCTGACCGGTTACAGCCGACGCATGGTCGATCGCGTCTTGGCCTAATAGCGATCGGATTCGTCAATCAGTTCGCCATCGGCACGGTTGCCGAGGTAGCGGTAGACCTGTTCGTCGATGGCGTGGGTCAGGAAGATGACTGAACCATCGGCCATGGCGAAGTTTCCTCCGCCGGCGTGGTGGCTGTCAAAGCCGCCGACTTCCAGGGCGCCCAGTTCTTGGTTGGCAAGGTCGCGTGGGGGTCTGTCGATGAATTCCCCGGTGTTGCGCAACGTGGCGCGGGTTCCGGTGATCCAGCCCAAGGCGTCGTTGTCGCCGAGGTGTTCGCCGATCATGATCGTGTTGGTGGACCCGTCGGTGATCTGGGCGAAACGGAGTGCACTGTTGAGGAAAAAGATGCCGTTGTTGTCGGCATCGATGGGGGCTTCCACGTTGTGATAACAGCCGGCGTAGTCCGACGTGCCGACTCGGTTCATCCCATCGCGGCCGAACGTCATTGGGTTGGACGGGCAGCGATAGGCCGGGATGCCGTAGCTGCGCACTTCCGCGTTTTCAGGACTGTAGGCACTCTTGCTGAAATCCAGTTTCTCAAACGCGGCTTGCTGTTCGATGTAGGGCAGAATGCGTGTCATCCAGCCGATGTGATTGCCGGCACCTTCTTCGTTCCGAATCGGACCTTGTTCGCCGGTCACGCCGTCGGGCAGGTGTTCCATGGAGAATTCGTAATGATGGACCGAAAGAGCGATTTGCACCATGTTATTGGAGCAGGACATGCGTCGCGCGGCTTCGCGTGCGGCTTGGACGGCCGGCAACAGCAAGCCGACCAGCACGCCGATGATCGCGATCACGACCAGTAATTCGACAAGGGTAAATGCGTTTCGTTTCATTGGACTTCGCTCGATGAGTAAACGTAGGATTGGGAGGTGATGTGGGGGGCGGTTCCGAGTTTGGCGGTCACGGTTGTCTGGTCGTCGTCGATAGAAATCGTGACCGTTGCCGCGGCGTCGCGTCCGGCAAAGGACAACCGCGGCTGCCAGGTTTCGCCGCCGTAGTCGCGGTTTCGTTTCGACTGCATCGCCGCCCGTAGGATTCCGGCGTCCAGCAATCGCTGGGTTTGATGCATTTGCAACCGGATTCGGGTCTCACGTCGGGCGGCCAATGCGTCTTGGGCGATCAGGCCGATCAGCGACCCGACCACGATCAGGCAGGCGAGGACGCAGATCATCAACGCGCCACGCCGTCGGCGTCTTGGCTGAATCCTCATGATGCGATGTCTCCGTTTTGATGGCGTAGTCGCAAGCCGATCGACATCCGCAGCGATCGCCAGAGGGGAGTTTCGGATTCGGCGAAGGGCGTGATCGTTTTGACGTCCAGTTGAATCTGGTTGTCGGTTTCCAGTCGCGTCAACACGAGCGTCCGCGGACGTTTGAATCGATAGACTTCGTTTCGGACGACGTCATCACCGCTACGCTCGTTGCGGGTGACGGTCCTGTCCATGAGGGTGTAAACCACCTCGTTGCCGTTGACGGAAAGTCGCAGAGACTGGCCGGCCGTGTCACCGGAATCCAGCTCCGCTTGATTGGCGATGTGCAGGTCGTTGCGAAGTTGGCGGCTGAGCTGGAAAAACGTCTGATCGTCCAAGCGTCGATGTCGCGCCAGTGTCGACCAATCGAACGCATGGTGGACCAAACCGACGGCAACCATCATCACCGAGCTGCCGAGGGCGATCGCGATGCTGAGTTCGCGGAGCGTGAATCCGCGGCGTGCGGTTCGGGATCGGGTCAGTGACTTCATTGGTCCGCCTCCTGATCGTTCTCGGCGGGTTCAGCGTCGTCGGAGTTTGGCTCGTCGGAGTTTGGCTCGTCGGGACTGGACGATTCCGCGGAGGTGGTCGGCAGGGGATTGATCCAAGCGACCAGGGTGACCGGCAACGGGTCACCATCGCGAGTCCATTGCAGCGACAATTCGATGCGTTTACCGTCGTCGTCGTCAACGAGGGTGCCATCGATCGTCGCGTCATGCAAAACGTCTGCGATCGCCGGTGACACCGTCAGTTGTTCGATTGCTTGGCGTCTGGGTTCAGCCGGCATCGCGATTAGTCGGTCCAGTTGTCCGGATAGTTCATCGGCGGCAAGCTGTTGGTGGCGGGTTTGTTTCCAAATCCGCGCCGAACGGATCACCATCGGGACGGCGACCGAAAGCATCACCAGCGTGACGCCGGCCGCGATCAGCGTTTCGAGCAACACGAGCCCATTGCGTCGGCAACGTTTTCGTGGGTGGTGGGGGTGGAGCATGGAAGTAAGTGGATTAAGCGAGTGAAGTGACCAAGTTTGTCAGGGTTTGCATGACGGCGATCGTGATCCAACCGACAAACAGCCCCAGAACAATGATCGGAATGTGTTGCAGCACGCGGGCCATCGATTCCGCTTGTTGGTAGGCATGTCGGCGTTGTTTGACGGCCAACGTGTCGAGAGTCCAACCGCGGAGTGGCGGCGATTGGATTTTGTTGATCTTGTCGGCCTGGTTCTTGCGGATCAAACCTTGGTCGGCCAGTTGAATCCAGATGTCCGCATCGGTCTGGGCATCGGTGCGGGCGCGGAGCAGGCGTTTTCGGGTTCGACGGTCGGGGTGGAACTGGGCCGCGGCGGTCACTGTCGGCGCGATCGGTGTGCCTTGTCGGGTGGGCACGGCCAATAATCGAAGCAGACCGGCGGATCGTCGTTCGGCGGTCGTCGGCAGAAGTCGTCCCAGCGGGGAGAGTCGAATTCCACGCCGTATGTCTTCAAAGAGCATCAGGATGCAGGCACCCAACACGACGAGCAGTGCGATCGGAACAACGGCCGCGAAGGTTTCGCTGAAACCGACCAGTGCGAGCATCAGCGGCGGCAATTCCATCGCAAACTCTTCGAAGATATTCTCGAAGGTTGGGACGATAAAAATCATCAAGAACGACGCGACCAGGATTGCAAAGCAGAGCACGCCGAGGACGTAGCCGAGCATGCCGCGAATGATTTCACCGGCCGCGGTTTGGCCCGCGTCATCGCTTCGCTGCAACAAGAACGCAAACGTGTCATCAAGCGTCTGAGTTTCGATCGCACATTGAATCGCCAACGTGTCGTCTTCATCCAAGACACCCGGCGTGTGCGCCAGTGCGGCGCTCATCGAACTGTTCGCGGCGATCCAACGCTGAAGCATCATCAGCTTTTTGCCGTAGCGACCGGGATGCTCGGCCGCCAAATTCCGAATCAACGTTGTCGGATCCAGACGTTGCGAGTGGGACAGTGCCAGAATTCGAAGCAGCGCGTTCTGTTTGCTGCGCGTCGAATTGCCGACCAGCCCACTGGGAAGCATCGAATGGAGCAGTCCGGAGAGAAAATTGAACATGGGATCGATCAGGAGGAGAGAGACGAGACCAGGCTGACCATCGGCGAAAACAGCGCGAGGACGAGAAAACCGATCATCAGGCCGACACCGATGACGGTGAATTGTCCGAGGATGAACGCGACCCAATCCTTGCGACGCATCGACAAGTCACGATAGCTGGCGGCCAGTTCGCGAAGCATCGTGGTGTTGGGCGGCGAGGGGACGGGCTGGGCGGACGGTAGGGCGGGGTTGAGTGCAAACAGAAAGTTCGGCGGAAAGATCAACGCGGAACGGGTCCGGTGCAACAGGCTCGCGTCGTGGCCGGCTTGGATCGCAAGGTCGCCGACCAGGCTCCGAATCGCGACGTCGGCATTGGATTCGGCAGCGATCTTGAGCGCCCGATCCAGTTGGATCCCTTCGTCGACCAGTTCCGCGACTTGCAATGCGACCTTGGCCAACGACTGTCTCATCATCGGGCCGTGCACCGACGTTCCGAACAGCTTTCGTTTGATGGGGGTGTCGCCGATCCAGACCCACAGCAACCCCGCCACGCCGGACAGAAACGTGCACAGCAGGATGAAGGCCAGCAGGGGATGGGCGTTGACCCCTCGCGATAGATTGATCAACGCCTCGGTCGGGGCCGGCAGTCGCAATCCGAACTCCCGGTACATTTCATCAAAAGTCGGGACCAGGAAGACGATCACCGCCATTAGCAACGCGATCGCGATCAGCATCAGGATCAGCGGATAGGCGATGGTGCGTATCTTTTTGGTACGCAGGCTGTGCTGGAAGGCGGACTGTTCGAGCATCGCGGTCAACGCATCGGTCGTCGCCGCGGACGACTGCAGCGTGAGCAGCCAACACTGCTCTGGGAATCGGGCGACAAGCTGCGCGGAAGTCGCGCCCTCGTCGAGAGCGGTGGCGAGCTGACGCAGTGTGTTGCGTGTCCAAACGCTCGGGATCTCTTGGGCGATGTTTCGCAGTTGCGCCGGCAAGTCCTTGCGCGTGTTTCGCACCTGCTCGATGCGCTCGTACAGCGACTTCATCGGAACCAGTGTCGTTTCGCCGCGCGGGGCGTCGCCTTTGGATTCAATCTTCATCGGTTCAACACCTCCATGGCACCCTCGGATTGCAAGATCGCGATCCAGGGCAGGAACGTGGCCAAGCCATAGCCGAGCACGATCAACCCGGCGAACAGCAAACCGATAAAGGCGGGCAGTTTTGTCACAATGGTTTGGCGACGGTCGCCGGCCAAAAAGTGGTAAAACCCGGCCAGACGGCTCAACGCTCGCGCTTGGGACTGCGGGGCTCCGTTGCGGACGATGTTTTCGGCGATCGGGCGGATCGGGACCTGCGGAGAAACACTGGTGCTGGCCAGCGAGAGCGCCGTTTCATGGTCGACACCCGACGCGATCAGCACTGCCAATCGCCGCGATTGTGATTCGGCCGCAAGCCAACGCGAGTAAGCGGTGCCGCCGGGAAAGCGTGACAACAGCGGGCCGTTGACCAGTTTGCGCCAGATCCACCAGCACGCGAACATCAGGATCGGAAAGCCAATGACCCAATACGGCATGGCACCACGGATCGCAATCAACCACCCGGTCACACCGCTGGGGGTCAGCCCCTGTTGGGTGTATTGAGTTTCGATCGACGGAACCGAGAGCGTGCAGAAGATGATCATCCCGAGGTAGGCGAGCCCGGCGACGACAAGTGGTTCTTTGATCGCTTGGCGGAGCGGGCCGGCCGTCGCTTCGCGATCAAGCTGTTGGATCGCGATCGACTCGAACACCGGCACAGGATCGTCGGACGCCAGCAAGATTCGCGCGATCGCCCGATAACGTTCCGGCAAGTCATGTTTCTCCAGCAACGCATCGGGCGAAAGGTCGCGTCCGACATCGACGAGCAACCGTTCGTTGATTTCACCAAGCCGTTCCGCCGTCTCGCTCCCGAGTCCAAAGTCCAACGGAATGTTTAGGCCAATAATGGCGATCGCTTGCTGGTTGAGAGAGAGAAGTCGCGCAGCGGTAGATTCAGACATGAAAAGGCTTGCCGGCGGCGGAAGGGATCATCAGGGCAAAAGGCTGATGCGCCGGCGTCGCGGATTTGTCTGATCGATTGAAAAATTATCGTGAATGCCCGAGAGGCGGGCACGCGGTCCGCATGCGAGGCGTAGGTCACGCTGTGCATGCCAAGGCAGTAGGGCATGCTGTGCATGCCATTGGTCACGCACAGCGTGACCTACGCCTCGCCGGCGGAGCCGGCTGGGATGGCAAGCAGGATGCTTACCCCACTTCGTCCTTGCAGCGCGTTGTACCCTACTCCACCGGAACGAGCTTGCTGGTTTTGCCCAGCAATCCGTTGGCGGCCGACGCACTGTGATCGAGCAGAAACGGTCCGATGGTGCGATCGAAGTGGTGCAACAGCACGGTCGTTGCGTCGGGCTCGTGACGCTTCGCTGGCGTGAAGTCGTCATCGTAGCGGACTCCCGTTGACAGTCTGAATTCATCCAGCTGGCCTGTAAACGATCGAGTCGGATTGCCGCCGTGATCGGGATCGGCACCGAGAAACAACGGCAACTGGTTCGGTTTGCGTTTCCCCTTGGCGGGCTTGGATGCAACCCGTTTGCCGTTGAGGTACAAGACCACGTTGTTCCCATCGTAGACGCCGGCAAGGTGCGACCACTGGTTTAGCGGCAAAGCGTCTTGGCTGATCGCCGAGACGTAGCGGCCGCCCAGGTGCACGTCGAATTGGACGATTCCGTGGTCGGAGAAAAACGCGTACTCAGAGCTTTGTGTTTTCGCGATGATCGCGTCAAAGCCATCTTGGCGTGTCGGTTTGATCCAGGTTTCGATCGTGAAGGGGCCAGAGGGCAGTTCGAACGCATCGTCGCGGATCGCGATCGCGGAGGCTTCGTCGTTGACCAGCAGCGATTGGTTGGTCGACGGGGCAAAAAAGTCAGCTGGAACCTCGCTCAATTGCAGCCCGATCGGGAACTCCGCCTCGGGCAAGTCGACCGCAACGTTCTCGCCGAGGTAGCGTTTGGCGATCGTGACCGCAGGGTTGCTGGTTGCGACGCCGGCGTTGGGGCCGCGACGGATCACGAATTCAACGGTCTTCGTTTCGCCCGATTGCAGCTTGATGTGTTGATGATCGAGCGTCGATGACCATTGGCTTTCCAGCGATGGGCGAGCCATCAGGATCGTCAACTCGACGGGGTGCTCGGCGGGGTTGTCGAGTTGCAGTTTGACGGCTCCGTTGGCCGAACCGTCGAACGAGAGCATCACGTCTTCGGAAAGTTGTTCCGGTCGAATCGATTGGGCCAGTTGAATCTCTTTCAAAAACTCTGGCGTGAATTGCTTGGGGTCAAACACCGCGCCGACCGGCAGCGACGAGACGGTGATGCGTTTGGGACGCACGGTGACGACGTTGAAGTGATGCAGATGGCCCGCGCCGGGGATCGGCAGATCGTTGGGGATGTGGCCGCCGGTGGTCGCCAAGGCGTAGTACTCGATGCCGTCCTTGACGCCGTCGTAACGCATCTTGTGGATGTGTCCGGCGAAGACGGCGGAAACATTACCCGCATCGGCCAAGCGTTGATGGACGGTGTCCCAGTTGGAGCCGGTGTAGCCGCCGCCGATCCAGCGCGGATGATGCAGGAACACGAACACATGATCCTGGCCGGAGAGATCCTTCAACGCTTGATCGAGAAAGTCAAGTTGTTGCTGGCTCATCTGTTGCAGACGCCCGGCGTTGAACGCTTTCATGTTGGTCGCCGCGTCGCCTTCGTCGCTGTACAGCACGATGAAGCCGGCGTTCTTGTGGCGGAAGGAATACCAGAGCGGACCAAAATGTTTTTCATAATTGGTTTCGTGGTGTCCCGGAGGTGCGGGGTTGTCGCCGCGCCAGTAGATGTCGTGGTTTCCCGCCACCGGGAACCAACGCATTTTCAGACGATTCATGATCTGTTTGTATTCGTCGGCTTGCTCAAGCCACTCGGGAGTTTCGTTGTAACCTTGGATCAAATCGCCGACGGTCATGACCAGATCGGGGTCCAGCAGATTGGTATCGGCGACGGCTTGTTCGAGCACCTTTAAACCGGCGGGGACGCCCCCGGTTCGATCGCCGTAGACGATGAATTGAAATCCGTCTTCGGCGACCGTCGGCGCGATGACTTTTGCCGCCGACCGCGTCGTCAAGACGCTTGGTGCGGTGTCGTGGCGGTGCGGGTGATCGCCGCTGGTTTCATGAGCCGATGCGATCACGGATGTGAACAGCGCGGTGGCAACGAACAGTGAGACACGCGTAGCAAGATTCATGGAAGCGATGGGAGAGAGGGTGGGAGAGAAATTGGAGTGAAGCCGTTTCCGATCGATGTTTCAGTCGACAGGGTCATTAGAACGCCGCGATGAAACCGGGAAACGTCTGTTGGGAAAACTAAACGGAACCTTCATTCCCTTGCGGGGGTGCTTCATCGGGTCCGTTGAGCACTTGAAAGACTTCGGCCCCAGAGACGACACCGAGTTTGGCGGCCGAAACAAAATCGATAAGGAACCGACCGATCATCATTGCCAGGAGTGACTCTCGATACCCCATCGCACGCTCCACCAGATAGCCGTCGACCAATTCACACACATTGCCTTGCCGGTGTGCCTCGCGTAGTTCATCGGGGCCGGCGGGTTCGGCGATTCCCGAGTACAGGCGATCGGCGGCAATTCCGCCCAAATCCGTCAGCACGTCCGCCACACGATGCGTGACGGTCAGATTCCGTGGCGGATGGGGAGGGGGCGCATCGGCCGGCGGCGAGGCATCGGGATTGGGTGCGGTGCTCATGCCATCAGTTTAATCCGGCGGAACGCCGCGCGGCAAACGACGGCTATTCCAACTCGATCGTGTCCATCACTTGATACGTCGGCCCGGACTTGTCGAGAAAGCTGGCCATCAGGTGAACTTCGTCGACGACCATTTCGCCGATCTGGATGTCGGCCAGATCCTTCATCGCCTCGACCAACGCATCGCCGCCCCGTCTGGAATTGCTGCGGGTGCGTCCGAGAGTCAGGTGCGGTGTGTAATCGCGTGGTTCGGGTTTGAATCCCAGGTCGGCGAGTTGCTTTTCCAGGCCGGCGACCAGTTGGACCAGGTTTCCGGTCGGGTCGTCCACCCCGATGAAGACGACACGTGGTTTTTCGGCATTGGGAAAACCGCCGGTTCCGGCGAACCCTAATTCAAAGGGTTCCAGGTTGTCGGTCACGCGACGAATCGCTTTGCACACCGCGGGGACTTCGACGTTATCGACTTCGCCGAGAAACTTCAGGGTTAAGTGAAAGTTTTCGATCGGCACCCATTTGAAGCTGTCGTCGAGCGGTTTGAGCCGTTTCATGATCTTTCCGGCCGCGGAGGTGACGGCGGCAGGGACCGGAATGGAGATGAAGGATCGGATCGTTTGCATGAATCCAACGCGTTTCTTTACACTGATCGGGAAATGAAAAACTTTGTGCCCCCACCGTTTAAGCCCGACCTGTTGATCCGCGGCGGGCATTTGCAAACGCTCGCATCGCTTCGGGCACCCGGGCAACAGATCGCCGCTGACGCAAACCACGTGGTGGAGTTGCCGGACGGGGACGCCATTGTGCTGCATGAGAACGCAGCGGTCGATGGTGGGGCGGTTGATGGTGGGCGATCGGCGGGTCAATCAGCTGCACCGGAGATCGGTCGGAGGGGGCCGTTTGGCGATGGCGGGTTTGGCGATGGCGCCGTGGACGGTCGCGCCGTGGTGTTGTTCCACGGGCTCAGCGGTTGTCACGGCTCCCCGTACATGATTCGTTTGGCCGGCCGGTTCGTGCGGTTGGGGTGGACGGTTTACCGCGTGGACATGCGCGGTTGCGGTGCGGCCCGGGATTTGTCGCGGGGTTTAAGTCACGCCGGCCGCAGCGAAGACGTGCTGGCCGCGCTGGATTTTGTCGCCCGACGGCATCCGGATTCACCGCTGGCCGCGGTGGGCGTCTCACTGGGAGGGAACCAGTTGCTGCGTCTGGCCGGTCGGGTCGGTGCGGGGTTGGATGCCCGGCCGGAGTGGTTTGATCGGCTGGAGCGAATCGCGGTGGTCGCCCCACCGATTGATTTGGTCCGCTGCAGCGAAAACATGGAGCGGCTCTCCAGACGGTTGTACAACTACTACTTCATCCGCACGCTGTTTGAACGGATCGCGCCGGCGGTCCGCGAGCGCGAGCATTTCCAGAAGATCGCTTCGCTCGGTCGCCCCAAAACGCTGCTCGAGCTGGATGATCGGCTGACCGCTCCGCTGAGTGGTTTCCAGGGGGCGTTGGAGTATTACCGACAGTGTGGGGCGACGCATGTGACCGCGTCCAACCCCGTCAAAACCTTGGTCCTGGCGGCAAAGGACGATCCGATCGTGCCGGCGGATTGTTTCATCCATGCACGATGGCCCGATCGAACACGCGTGTTGCTGACCGCAACCGGGGGGCATGCAGGATTTGTCGGCCGGCAGCGATCGTATTGGATGGATGATTGTTTGGTTGCTTGGCTGAATCGACTTTGATTGTGCTGCCGTTCTTCGTGTAAGCTACTGTCTGAGAGAATTGAGTTTCGGGTCGTTTGGGACTGAGGCATATCAATGGCTGGTGATTACCACGGCTGGGACCAGGAGGGCGACCGCTGGCGTTTCGCGGATACCGTGGGACGTCCCAAGAATGAGTCGGTATTTGTGATCGAGGATTTCGGGGAACCGACCTCTGCCAGGCAGGCTTTGTCCGCGATCATGTCGGCGATGGCTCAATTCAAGAATCGTGTTCAGGTGGTCCAGACCGACAGAAATAATCGATTGATCCGGAAACTCAAGGAAGCGTCGTTGTTGAGAGTGGCCGATATCAAGGTCGGCCAGACGCAACAGTGGGGCGTTTTGGGCGTGCATCCCAAGCGACCGACTCCCAAACGGTCCAAGTGGAAATTCTGGGCATCGTAGGCATGGCGTCCGTGACGCTGATGACGCAGCGGGCCGATGGTCCAACGCCCTGTTCGGCCTATTGATGCCCGCATGCGCTGGCGTCTCGCGCTCAATGGGGAACATCGAAGAAATCGACAGGCCGTCTGGCGGACCTGTTTCGAAACGGGGGAGATGAAACGTTGGTTCGGCGACGATCAGAAACGGCAGCTCAGAGGCTTCCCAGCCGTACGCCCTTGAAGGTGCCGTTGACGGTCGCCGCCGCAGTCGCCTTGATCACACTGGGCGTGACGCTTCAGCCCCAGGCGGAGCGACTCGCGTCACAGGCATCACCGCAATCGATGCCGCGTCCCTCCGAATCGACTCGGGATGCCGCACTGAGTTCGCAGACGGCACGACGCGTCGCGCGGGCGCGGTTCTATGACGCCGAGGTCATGCCATTGATTGCCGAAATCGATGACCAGAATCGGTTGGCCGCCGATCGTTGCCTGCAGCGGATCGATCGGACCTTAAAGCGGTACCATGCCGGGGTCGAGCCATTTGTCGAAGACATGACCAGCCTTTCCACACGACTGGGCGTGCTGAAACGCATGCCCGGCGGCTGGTGGACGAGCGATGGCCGCGTCGAAGCGTACGTGCAGGACAAATTTGAATCGCATTTGTTTTCCGAAGAAACGCTGCTCGATGACATCTCCACCGCGCTGCTGCAATTTCGTCGCGATGTCGACGCCAACCAGACCCTGATGCTGACACGCGTCCAGGCGGCGCTGACGACGTCCGACTTGCCGGGAGTGCAATTGGAACAACACGACGCCTTTTTCCGAGAATTGTCGACCGAGCTGGGCCGTTACGCGGCCGGTCAGGGAACGACGAGTGTGGAAAACATGCTCGGTGCCTTGGTGCTCGGCGAAGTCGGCGCGTTTGCCGCTCGATCGGTCGTCGCCGGCTTGCTGGTCCGCTTCGCCCCCTCGCTGGCGATCAGCTCGGCGGCCGGTGCGAGTGCGACGGTGGGGGCTTCGGCGACCGGTGCCGGCGGCGGATCCATCGGGGGGCCGGTCGGTGCCGTTGTCGGTTTCGGGGCCGGGTTGGCGATCGGTCTGGTGATCGATTGGTGGATGACCGAACGGTTTGAAACGGAATTAACCGGCCAGATGCACATCTACCTGAACGATCTGGAGGCGACCTTGATTTCCGGTGGGGCGTCGCGCGGCGATGCGACGACAAACCAAACAACCGACGGCGCCGCGCGGCCGGGAATCGGTCTTCAGGATGCCCTGCCCAAACTGTGTGGCCAATTGCGCGACGCCTATCGTGATCGTTTCTATCAGCAAATTGTCGACGGAGAATCGTTGTGATGATGAATGCCAGTCGCCGTTTGACACTCGCGTTGATCGGGATGCTGACCGCCCTGGTCGCGATCGAGCCCGCGCCCGTCGCCCATGCTCGATCACCATTGGGCGTCCTGTCGGGGACGTCGGTTGCCCGCGCGATCCTGAAATACTTTGGTAAAGAAGGCACCGAGGAGGCGACCGAATTTTTGGCTCGCCAAGGCGGACGTGAAATGGCCGAGCGTGTCGGCGCCGCGGCCGTGCGGGAAGGCGGCCAAGAGGCGGCCGAACAGGTCGGTCGGTTGGCCAGCAAGTATGGCCCCGAAGCGCTCACGGCGCTGGACAATGCTCCCGAGTTAGCGCCGCTGTTGGCCGCGCTGGACGAATTGCCCGAGTCCCAAGTTCGGGCGGCATTGGCACGTCTGTCGGCCGGGCCCGCCGGACGCGAACTGGCCCAGACCGTCGGACGCGTGGGCGTTTCGGCGCTGCGAAGTGAATTGAAACATCCGGGCGTGGGAGGGATGCTGGCCCGCGTGCTGGGTGACGACGGGGCGGAACTGGCGACCAAACTGACGAGCGATCAAGCCATCGTCGTCGGCCGACATGCCGATGATCTGGCGGCGCTGCCGACCACGCCACGCAACGGCGTGTTGTCGCTGTTGCGAACTGATGCCGAGCGGATGGTCGGCTTCATGGGGCGGTTCGCCGCCGACAATCCCGGCAAGACGCTGTTCACCGCCGCGACCACCACGATCATTCTGGCCGAGTCGGAACGCATTCTCGGCGGGGATGAAATCGTTTTCGATGCCGAAGGAAACCCGATCGTGGTCAGCAAGGCCGGCATCGCCGGGCGGACGATGAAGGCCGGTGGTGAAGCCATCGCCCACGTCTCGGTCAATTATCTGCAACCGCTGTTTCTGACCGTGATCGCGTTTGTTGTCACCTTCGCCACCCTGTTTCTGTCGCTGAAATTGTGGCACACCCATCAGCGAGAAAAGCTGGTGACGGCCGCGACGTTGAAGGAGCCGGAGACGATCGAGGGCTCGGTGGTGGAGAAGAAGTGAGCGGGTGTGGCAAGACGATGGGGGCAAGACGATGGGGKCAAGACGATGGGGKCAAGACGATGGGGTCAAGACGATGGGGTCAAGACGATGGGGTCAAGACGATGGGGGCAAGACGATGGGGGCAAGACGATGGGGTGGCAGAATGATGGGGTGGCGATAATGATTTCCGACCGAAATTGTTTTGCCCCCATTGTTTTGCCACTTGCTCTTAAAGCAGTCGCCGGCAGGGGAGGGAAATTTGGGAGCAAAAAAGAAGCACGCGTCACGACCTTGCCTGTTCTGAGGCAACTCAGTCGTTGGAGCGTCTCTTGTACCCCGGTTTCCGCTCGCTGCTGACTTCGTCGTGGCGGATGGCTTGACCTTTCGTCGGATACGCATCCAGGGCGCGTTGCAAGTTGTCACGGACAGCTTGTTGCTTGGCGTCCTCGTTGACGATCGACAGGGGCATCGTCTCCATCACGTCGTTGATGGTGTCATACAAGTCGCCGTTGTCGTACAGCTTGTATCTCTGGTCGCGGGCGTAGCGGACTTCGTAATGGCTGTATTTGTTGTCCAGCTTGGCGGCATAGGGTCGTGGAAAGTAATACCCGTAGATCCACTGGCGGGGGTGCCCCGGTTGTCCGAGGCATTGCGGCCAAAAGCTTTGTCCATCGCCGTCTTTGATTGCCTTCGGTGGCAGCCCCGCGGCCTGGACGATGGTCGGGAAAAAATCGGAAAAGGCGATCAGGTCCTCGTTGACTTGTCCCGCCGGAACGACGCCGGGCAGATTGACCACCAGCGGTACGTGCGTGCCATAGTCGTGGGTGTAGCCTTTGCCGCCTTTGACCGTCTTGCCAGCAAGTTGGGAAGACAGCACGGCGTTGGTGCCGTTGTCGCCGGTAAAGATCACGAGGGTGTTGTCGCGCTGTCCGCTGACCTGCAGGGCATCGACTAATCGGCCCACGCACTTGTCCATGTACGCGACCATGTCGACGTAGTTTTGTTTCTGACGTTTGGCGGTCCGCTTGGCCTTGTCGACGCGTTGACCACGTTCGCTATCGGGGGTGGGCACGAACGGGTCATGCACCAGGATCATCGGGTAATAGGCAAGAAACGGCTTGTCATTTTCCTGTGTGATGAAGTCGATCAGGAAATCGGTCATCACGTCGGGACCGAACGTGCCAGGCGGTAGATTTAGCAGCTTGCCGTTTTGCACAAAGGAAGGTTTCCAGTAACGTTCTCGCGCTCCGCCGGGAATGTTCCACAGACTCCAAGTCTGGAAACCCGCTTGTTCGGGCGTGATGCCCTGGCCCGGTTGCTTGCTTTGCAATTGCCACTTGCCAGCCACCGCCGTGCGATAGCCGTGGGCTTGGAAGTGGTTGGCAAACGTCGGTTCGCCGTTGGGGTAGATGCCGAAGTCCTGGTAGTTGAACACGTTGCTTTTGCCCGACATCAGATTGACGCGTGAGGGCGTGCACAGTGGCGTCGAGTGGGCGCTGGTAAATCGGATGCCTTGGTTGGCCAGCGCATCGATCCGCGGCGTATCGTATTCCTTGCTGCCGTAGCTGCCGAAACATTCAAAGCCGACATCATCGGCCATGATCAGCAGAACATTCAGCGAGCGGTCCTTCGCAGCGGCCAGCTCGGCAGCCCGAGAAAACTGCGCCGCAACTGCGATGGAACAAACGGTAGCGAACAGGACGATTCGAACGTGCATGGTGTTCGTTTCTGAAATCTGGGAGTTGCGGCGTCTACTACTCTTGCGCCTTGGAGATGTAGCGGCGTTGGTGGTCGATCAACTCGTTGAGTTCGTCCATGGTTTCACAGGTGCATTGGAACGTGCACAGCAGCATCTCGTCGGTCGAGTTGTCGCCCCAGCGGACGGTGACCGGAGGCGAGTGGGGGTTGAGCGGATTGTTCGACGAATTGTCAAACCAGGCGTCGACGATCAGCTGGGTTCCCTGGGGCAGGATGACGGGTTTGGCAAACGAATACTGTCCCTGCCAATTGAAGTCCCAGTCTTTGATCCACAACAGCGGCTTGGTGCGGCCGTCGGGTGACTTTGCCCAGACCTTCACTTCGCTGCCGAGCATGTGCATGTGGGGCACCAGATCCAACAGCATGGTCCTGGCCGGCAACGTGTAGGCCGCTCGTTCGTGGTGGTGTGACTGGCCGGCGGGAATCTCGATGTCCTTGTTTCCCACTTGGACTTCGACGACCAGTTGCCGGGCCGAACGGTGCGCGAAATAGAGCCCGATCTTGGAGCGGTCCCGCTCGGTTTTACCGGTGGTCACGTAATGGATTTCGGCGACGATGTCACTGCCCTTGGCCACCAACCGACCCATCCCACGGGGCAGTTTGCGCGGCGTCATCCCCGGAAACCAACTGGTCAGTGTGCCTTGTGATTCAAACTGGGGGCCGCCGAAGCCGCTGTACCCCGGTGCCGGATCGGCTTCGTCCAAACGTCGTCCGGCCCGACGGGTGTCCAGGTAAAAGCTGGCGTGATGAATCGCTTGCGGCGTGTCGGGATGGAAGTCGATGGCGGTGATCAGCCGGTCATCGGTCAAGCGTGAAGGGATCACAAAGTATTGCCGAATGTCGGGGCCGCTGGCGGGAACGGTGAACGCTTCCTGCATCTCAAGAATCAAGTCCGGCTCGCCGAGTTTCCAACCCTTGACGTGCTGGATGGGGGCGGGCAAGTCGGCCGGGTCGCCTTCGGGTTTGCCCGATTCGACCCACACGTCGATCAGGTCGATTTGATGATCGGACAGCCGCATCTCGTCGCGGAGTCGGGTGAATCCCGGGGCGGGTTTCCACGGCGGCATGTAACGGTCGCGGGTGACTTCGGCGATTTGGTTGGCATGGCTGCTGACATCGTCGTAGGTCAACAACGGGAACGGTGCCGACTGATTTTCACGATGGCAGGAGGAACAATGCGCCTGGATGATCGGTGCAATGTCTCGAGTGTACGTCACGCTGCCCTCGAGGGTCTTGTTGGGCGGTTCCTCCATTCGGCAGCCGATCGGTTTGGTCACCGGGACGTCGATCGGTGTGCCGTGGGCGGCTGACTTGACCGCGTTTTCGAGATACGGGGTTCTGGCCGCTTCTTTCTTGCGGCCCAGTTTTACATAACGGTCATCGATCGCACCGCTGTAAATGACGCGGCCGTGCTCATCGAGCACAAAGACCTGTGGCGTATGCGTGGGGGAGAGCGCCAGACGCAACTCGCCGGATCCATCAAACAGAATCGGAAAACGAACCTTGTATGTTTCGCTGTGGGCAATCGCATCGGCACGCGTCACCGCAGGATCCGAAACCACGCCGTAAAACTCGATTCCGTCGCGGCGGTATTTGGTCGACAAATCATTCAGCTGGGGGAGGTAGCTGTTGCTGATCGGGCACTGTGTCGACACGAACGTGACGACCACCGCCTTGGTCGAGCTCCGTTCGCCCAGCCGGCGGAGCCGTCCGGTCAGATCGACCCCCTTGAGTCGCTGAAGCGAGTGCCGTTCCCCAGCCCGGGTGGTGCTGCAATCGGGGTTGGTGAGCATGCACGCGATCGCGACCGTCGCGGTGATCGCCGCGGGAAACAGCGCGAAACCGATGGGGCCTTTCGTTGTCTGGACGATGGCTGGCATTCCGTTTGAAAAGTGTCCCGGCGAATCATTTCGACGCGTCCGGTAAGAAGAGGGGGACGCGCACTATACGCTTTTCCCGGTGCCACTGGCAACAATTTTGTGCTCCGGGGGGTAGGCCACATCGGGATTTCTCCGTCGCGGAACTGGCGCGGAGTTTTGTGTGATGGGGAAAGATCGTATGGCATGGCCTGTGGAAGTCGAACTGAATCAGCCCACGGATGGCAGCGCGAACCCACGGATCCCTGGCTGCTTTCACATCCGTGGGTTCGCGCT
Source organism: Rhodopirellula sp. SM50 (assembly GCF_002289565.1). Lineage (GTDB taxonomy): Bacteria > Planctomycetota > Planctomycetia > Pirellulales > Pirellulaceae > Stieleria. Next base: position 39,323 of record NZ_NTFY01000010.1, read on the forward strand.
GCCATCGGTGGGTTTTATTCGTCGAATTGTTCCTTGTATCGACAGGCTGGAAGCCTATCCCACCTGGCGTCCTACGCCGTGAACGATTGTTTGATGAGGTTTTAGCGGGAGCACGTGAGCCCAATGCCACTTGCTTTGACGCCAAGCGGGGTGTTTTTGTTAGCGGTAGGGCGCGAGCCCTCCGGTCTTTCACGGTGTTTTTGAAGCGCAACCGGACGGCTCGCGCCGTTCCGCTAACACCTTGAGAGCCAAACTAGATGGCATTGGGCTCTCGCCCTGCCGCTAAGAAATCGTTCACGGCGTGGCCCTACGCGGGGACGGACTTGCGGTGCACCAGCGAGTAGACGCAGGGCACCAGGACGAGTGTCAGCAGGGTGCTGACAATCATGCCACCCATCAGGGCTCGGGCCAGCGGAATCATCGCTTCGTTGCCCGGGGCGAGCTGGAACGACAGGGGCAACATCGATGCAACCAGCGTCAGCGAGGTCATCAGGATCGGTCGCAAGCGGACGCCGGCTGCCGAAAGCGCCGCGTCGTGGGGGGAGAGTCCATCAGCGCGACGACGATTGGCAAACTCGACCAACAGAATTGAATTGTTGACCACGACCCCGATCATCATCAACGTCCCCATCAAGGATTGAATGTTGATCGTCGTGTCGGTCAAGAACAGCACCAGCAGCACTCCACCGATCCCCAGCGGCACGGCCAGCATGATGATCAGCGGATCGACAAAGGAGCGGAACTGGGCCATCAGCACCAGATAGACCAACAGCGTTGCGACCGCCAATCCGACACCCAGCAAGTTCATGCCCGATCGCATTTTTTCGACCGGCCCGCGGAGCGCCACGCCGACGCCGTTTTCGAATTCCATGTCGGCCAAGGTCGCGTCGATGTCGGCGGCGACCGAACCGATGTCACGGCCGGAGACGTTGACGTGGACGTCGTTGACGCGAGAGATGTTGTAGTGGGCGATCTCGCCGGGAATGTTGACCCGGTTGACCGTCGCCACGTTGGACAGCGGGATCGTGATCGGGCCGTCGGGCGTGTCGAGCGACAGTGGGATGTTGCGGATTTCGTCGAGGGATTCGAAGGTGTTGTTTTCGTACTGCACCCCCATGAAAAAGTCGACGCCGGATTTGGGATCGATCCAAATGGTCGGCGCGTAGCCGACGCTGGATCCCAGCGCGGTCAACACCGTCTGTGCGACTTCTTCTTGGTCCAGCCCCAAGTACTTGGCGCGCGTGCGGTCGACTTGCACATCGAATTGCGGATAGTCGAGCGACTGCGCGATTTGAACATCTTCGGTTCCCGCGATGGGACGGATGGCTTGGACGATGCGCTCAGCGGCGTCGCGGCATTGCCCCAGCGTGCCCGCGGAAACTTGAACACTGATCGGTGTCGGCACGCCTTCGTTGAGCGCCATGTTGACGATGCCGCCGGAGACGAACAGGAATTCCTCCAGCGGATAGTCTGCCGCCAGTTTTTCACGTAGCTGATTGATGTACGTGTTGGTGCTGGTCGATCGGCCGTCCTGGTTCAAGTTGACGATCAGGTAGGCGGTGTCGGGGCCGGAATTGGAACTGAGCACGGTCGAGAATCCGGCGCCTTTGCCGACCGGCAATCCGATGTTCGCGATCAGCGTTTCGATTTCGTTTTCGGGAATCACTTCTTTGATCGTGTCTTCGATCCGCGCGACCAGCTTTTCGGTCTCGATCAACTCGGTCCCGGGCAGTGTTTTCAGACGCAATTCGAATGATCCCGAATCGACACTGGGGAACAGCTCGGTTCCGATCCGTGGCCACAATAGGAACGTGGCGCCGACGGCAACGACAATGACCAGGGCGCTGGCGGCGGGCACTTTCATCGCCCCGCCGAGCAGTCGCCCATAGAGTCCCTTGGGCATCACATCGTCGCGGTCGGTGTCGCTGGTTTGGGCACCGACCTTTTCGCGGATGAAGGTCGCACAGAACGCCGGCACCACGGTCAGCGCCAAGATGTAGGACGCGCCGATGGTGAGCGTGGCGGCTAATGACAGCGGGGTGAACAGGTACTTGATCATTCCGGTCAAGAACACCGCGGGCAGAAAGACGGCAAGCGTGGTGACGGTGCCCGCCAGGATCGCGCCGGAGACTTCCGCCGTCCCGTCGCGGGCGGCATCGAGTGCGGATTTGCCCATCCGTTGGTGACGGATCACGTTTTCGACGACGACGATTCCCGCATCGACGACCGTTCCGATCGCCAACGCGAGTCCGCCCAGGGTCATCACGTTGATGGTTTGGCCGCTGAACGCGAACCCCAGCGCCCCGATCAGCACGGCAAACACAATGACCGCGACGATGATCACCGTCGGCAGCAAGCGGCGAAGGAAAACGAGCACGACGATCGCGACCAACAGCGCGCCCAGGCCGATTTGCGTTTGCAAGTTGGCCATCGCTTTGCGAATGTAGCTGGACTGGTCGGACACCAACGTGACTTCGGTGGTCTCAGGGATGTCGCCCCGTTCCTTCATCTTGGGAATCTCGCTGCCGATGCCTTCGTAGATTCGGTCGACCACGGCAATCGTGTTTTCGCCGGGTTCACGGAGCAACGGACAGTAGACGCTGCGTTTTCCATTGACGCGGACGATGTTGTATTGCAATGCCGCATCATCGACGACGCGGCCGACATCGCGAATGAAGATGGGGCGGTCGTCGCGGACGACGATCGGAATCGCTTCGATCTCTTCGATCGTCGGCAAGGTGTTGCGGGGATGGATCTGGTAGTCGGTCCCGCCCAGTCGCGCCGTGCCGGCGGCGAGCACGAGGTTCGATTTTCGCATCGCGTCGACCACATCGGTCGCACTGACGTGGTATGCCTGCAGTTTTGCCGGGTCGACGTAAACCATCATCTGACGGAACTTGCCGCCGAAGGGGTGAGGGATTTGAACACCCTTGAGTCCACCCATCTTGTTCCGCACGGCGTAGTAACCGATTTGGTAGAGCTGGGATTCGCTGAGCCCTTCGCCGGAGATCGCCGCCAGCACGACCGGCAGGTTGGCCGGTTCACTGCGGAGGGTGAACGGCCACTCGATGCCCGGCGGCAGGTGGAACATGTCACTGGCTTCCAAGTTGACGATGTCGTTCATCGCCGAACTGGCATCAGCACCGGGTTGAAAGAAAACCTTGATGACCGCGGCACCGGGAACGGTACGCGATTCCTGGTGTTCGATTTTGCCCGCCAGGGTGAGGGCCCGTTCGACGCGTGACGTGACGGACTTTTCCATGTCCATCGTCGGTAGTCCGGGATACGAAAAGAAACTGACGACGACCGGTTTTTTGAAGTCCGGCAGAATGTCGATCGTGATGCCGGGGATGACGGCTACCCCGAGCACGCACAGGGCGATCGATCCGGCCAACACGGCGAAGCGGTTTCGTAGCGAAAAATCAATCAATCCCATCAGCTAGGTTCTCAGAGGTCATTCTTGTGTGCGACGTGAGTGGGATAGGCTTCCAGCCTGTCGTTTCTCACTCGTTCCTAGGCTCCGCCTTGGAATGCATGTCCGGTGTGGCTCCCGCCACACGCCGTTGGCAGCCAGGAGGCGGGAGCCTCCATGACAGTGTGTCCCCAGGCGGAGCCTGGGAACAAGTTTGTTAGCGGCAGGGCGCGAGCCCTCCGGTCTTTCACGGTGAAACCGGACGGCTTGCGCCGTTCCGCTAACACCTTTCAAGCGTCAATTGGTCAGGACCGTGACCTTTTGGCCGTCGGTGAAACGTTTCAGGTGCGCATCGATGACCCGTTGGCCGGGCAACAGCCCCGAGCGGACTTGAATCGATTGGCCGTCATCGAGGCCGGTTTCGATGGATGCGACGGTGACGGTTTCGTCCTGGCCGACGACATAGACGTACGCTTTCCCTTCTTCGCTGAACCGGATCGCGCGGGCGGGCAGCAGGTTGGTGGCCACTTTGCCGGACAGGCTGATGGATGCTTGGCCGAACATTCCCGGCAACAGCTTTCCGTCGGTGTTCTCCAATTCGACTTCGACTGTCATGGTCCGCGTGCTCCGATCCAGGCTTCCCGATCGTCGGGTGACGGCGGCCTTGATCGGGGGTTCGCCGGCGAACGACGGGAATGTCAACGTGACCTCGTCGCCCGGATTGACGCGGGCCGCGTCGGTTTCGGGGACGGGAATGCGGACGCGGAGCTTGTCGACCTGGTTGATCACGAACAGCGGTTGGGTGGATGCTTGGTCGCTGGCCTTGCCGACCAAGTCGCCGGGTTCGACGTTGCGCTCAGCGACGATGCCTGCGATGGGCGCCCGAACGGTTGTGTAATCGATCCTCACGTCCAACTCTTCCAGTTCGCGCTCGGCGATCATGGTTTCGGCGCGGGCGGCTTCCAGGTCGGCTTCGGCGGCAACCTTTTGCGCCTCGGTCACTGCGACGTTGGCCTTGGCCGAATCGATCGCCGACGCGACGGCCTGTTTGGTGGCGCGTTCGCTGTCGCGTTTCTTTCGCACTTCGTCCAGCATCCGGTCCTGCAGTGATCCACGCTCGACCAGATCGCTGGTGCGTCGGAATTCCGACTCGGCGGCTGCCAGGGAAGCGTCCGCGCGATTCATCTCGCTCTCCGCCTCGACCAGGCTGGCCTGTGACGAACGGACTTGCGCGTCGGCGAGGTTGACGCCGGCGGCGGCGCGTTTTTCTTCAGCCTTGAGCCGCGTGATGCGCGCCTGGATGACTTCGCGCTGTTTGGACATTTCCGGAACGTCGATTTGAAGCAGCACCTGGCCGGCTTGGACGACGTCGCCGATGTCGACGTTGAGTTGGCTGACAAATCCCGATGCCTTGGGGCGAATTTCCGAATGGTAAAACGCATGAACCGTCGCGGGCTGCAACGTCGTCGGCTGGAGTTCCGATTCGGTGACGGCGACCGTTCGCACCGCCACGACACGCTCGGCGTCCGATTGCTTAGCGACTGGCGGTGCCGGTAGACATCCGGCCAGCAACAGGGGCGCTGCCGCCAGCGAGAGCCGAATCGGGTTGCCGCGGCGAAGGATCATCAATGGATTGTCCATCATTCGAAGGGTGGGGGAGATGCCGGGATGACCGGTGTAACCGTCAGAGTTGCCGCCAGCGAATCACTTTCGGCGATACGACTGTGCATCATAGTTATCACAACAAGAAATTTCGCTCGGTGATCACGCGGTTTCGGATAAACCAGTTGCTGCAGTCGTTATTGTCGGAGCCGTCGTTTGCCGAAGCACCATCGATAGGACCGCTGCGTTTGACGCGACGGCGACAATGGGATCGATGGAAAAAACCGATAGGCGGCAGGATGCCAAAGCGACTTCTGACTCTAGGATTGATCGGCTGCGTGGGTTGTGCAACCGGCCCCGCGATGATCGGACACACCCCCGAGACGCCGAGTGTCCCCCCCGCGATCGATTTTCCGCTGGAACCGACGACAGCCAACATCGATGTTGCGGCTGCGGACACGTTGTCGCTGGTCGACTACATCGCCAACGAAGCCTTCGTGGCCGAGCCGGAAGAGCTTGCCGGATCCGAGAGGATTGCGTCGGACGTTCGTCAGGTCGCAGCGGTGCAGGGAGCAGCGGGGTCGGATGCAATCGAGCGGGACGACGCGACCATCGACTTGAACTTGCCGTCGGCGCTGGCGATGGTGGGAGGCCAACATCCGGCGGTCGGACTGGCGCGGTGGCGGGTCCAAGAAGCGTACGCGCGACTGGCGCAAGCCGAAGCGATGTGGCTGCCGTCGATTCAGGCCGGTTTCGGTTTTCATCGTCACGACGGCAACTACCAAGCCAGCGACGGTTCGGTCGTCGACGTCAATCGCAACTCCTTTCAATACGGCTTGGGAACCGGCGCGACCGGGGCGGGCACGACTCCCAACCCCGGACTGGTGGCGCAGTTTCATCTGGCCGACGCGGTCTTTCAGCCGAAGGTGGCCGAGGCGACCGCTTGGGCCAGCGGACACGCCGCCAACGCAACGGAGAACTTGCAACTGCTGACGGTCGCGCTGGCCTACATCGATCTGGTGAGCGCTCATCAGGACGTCAGCATCTTGGCAGCCTCCAAGACGCGGACGGCGGAACTGGCCAAGCTGACCGGCGATTTTGCCGAAGCCGGCCAGGGGCTCAAGGCCGACGCCGATCGGATGCAAACCGAGTTGGCGTTGATGGAAAACCGTTTGATCGCCGCCCAGGAACAAACCGCCGTCGCCTCGGCTCGGTTGGCTCAAGCGATCAGTCTGCGTGGCCAACCGCGGATCACACCGATGGACGTCACGGTGGTCCCGCTCGAGCTGGTGTCCGTCGACGTCGACAAGGCTTCGTTGATCGGGACCGGACTTGCGATGCGTCCCGAGTTGAAGCAGTCGCAGGCGCTCGTCGCGGCAGCCTGCCAGGCCTACAACCGCGAAAAGTACGCCCCGTTCGTGCCCAGCGTGCTGTTGGGATTCAGTACCGGCGGTTTCGGCGGGGGGCTGGGCAATGAACTCGACGATGTCAGCGGGCGATACGACATCGACGCCGTGATGTCGTGGCAGGTCCGCAACCTGGGGCTGGGCGAGAAAGCAGCGCGGCGTGAACAATCGGCCCGCGTCCAGCAAGCCAAGTACGAGCGGATCGGCGTGATGGACCAGGTCGCCCGAGAGATCAGCGAAGGCTACGCCCGGGTGCAGTCGCGTCATCGCCAAATCGCCGCGACCGAGCGGGCGATCGAGTTCGCACTCGATTCCTACGATCGCAATCTGAAACGGATTCGCGACGGCGAAGGATTGCCGCTGGAAGTGTTGCAGTCGCTGCAGGCACTCGAAACCGCCAGCCGCGCGTACCTGCGAGCGGTCGTCGACCACAACCGGGCTCAGTTCGAATTGCAATGGGCGCAGGGCTGGCCGGTGCAGGTGGTGGCCGAGGGCCCGTAAGCTGGCGATCGCCCAGCCGCTAAAATTGCAGCGAAACGGCGCGTCTAATCTCAGTCACTTAGCTTTATAAGGTGTTAGCGGAACGGCGCGAGCCGTCCGGTCGCGCTTCAAAAACCCCGTGAAAGACCGGAGGGCTCGCGCCCTACCGCTAACAAAAACACACCGCTTGGCGTCAAAGTAAGTGGCATTGCCCGCGAGCCGTCCGGTCTCTTGCCGAGTTCAAAAGTCGACCAAACGCTCGCCTTTCAACGGCAGATCGACAGGCTGGAAGCCTATCCCACTGTGTCACGCCCCGGGTGACCAACCGGGGCGGGGGCTTGGGTGAATCAGCGGCGGTTGATCACCGGCGAGTTTTCGGATCCGCTCGGCCATCTCGGCGACCGATTCGGAATCCGACAGGGGATCGATGGTGACTCGGAAGCAGACGGTTTGTTCGGGTTGAATTTCGACGACCCGATGATGCGAGGCTTCGAAGGACCGTTGGTTGGGGAAGTTGGTGGCCGGTTCCAGTCCGGTGACGTAGCCGTCGGCGGGATCGGCGGTATTTTTCCAGAGGACAAACCGCGGCAAGGTCTTGGTGCCGTAGGTGAGCGCGAGTGCTTGGGAGGCATCGGCGTTTTGCAGCATCACCGAGGTCAGGTTGGCTGCATCACTGCGGAGCTTGGCAAAATAGACGCGCTCGGCGTAACCGACTTGCGGCTCGCCAAACTCGTTGAAGGATTCGATTTCGCCGGCCGACAGTTTGTCTTTGGGGGCCAGTTCTTCGATCGGCAGGATCAATTTCGAGCCGTCTTCCAGGACGGGTTGGCCGACGTTGACGTGATACAACAGTTGCACGGTTGCCGGCGTCGAACGCTCGTTGGTCACGTCGTCAAAGATCTGCACCGCTGCACTGCCGGCGTGGACGCGGATGCGGCTGTTGAGCCGAAGATTGGTGAAGAACAGACGGCTCTCACGGAGATCGCCGATCAATTCCAGGCGTCCGGAGACTTCGTCGAATTCGATCTGTAATCCGTCGGCGGGCAGATTGGCGATGCGTCCGTGCAGCGGATAGACCAGTTTCCCGCTGTCGTCGTGCTCGGGGGCTCCGTTGCTTTCCAGCCCGCAGCGGACCACCAGTTCGTCGAACCCTTCCAGCCAGCCGAGTCCGCTGGGGTCGTGGATCGGGACCAACGACGGGTGGACGGGGCCATCGACGGGGGAGTGCCAGCCGAAGCGGCCCGAGTCGGATTCGATGCTCCAAATCGCCATCCCGCGTGTGGGGAGCACGTTGACGACGACGGCGCCGGTGTCGATTCGCACGATTTCGACTCCGTCGGCACGTCCGCCGACGAAGCGCCCGTGCCGCGTTTGGATTTTTCCTTTGGGCGATTCAATGGCGACTGAAAGCGGCGATTGATCGTCCCAAACCACACTCTTGAGCCGATCGTCGATCGATCGAGCTGTCTTCGTTTTTACCATCAGAATTCCTTAATCTGTCTCCGCGGACGAATTGCCGCAGCCTGATCGTCCCCCGGACGATGCCGCCGCCATTCGTTTGAGCCGATAGAATGACACGAATGGAGCAGGTCTGCATTCTTGTCGCACAGTGCTCCAATCAATACAACATGCGGGCAGACTTTCCGCCACAATAGCTCCAGAAATCTCCAGCCCTTCCAACCATAAATCCATCCATGACGAATGTGAAGCTCGATGGCGGACTGCGTTACTTCGGCCCCGACACGCATCGCGACCTGCCCAATGGCGGCTCTTGATTCCACTTTTTGCCCTTGATCGCCCACGCGGCAACGCGTGGGCCACCATCCCCATTGCGATCGAATAAAATCGCAGCCTGCGCCACTGCGGCGAATCCCAACTGCGGCGCATCCCAGACCAGAACTCCTGAACGACTCTCATCCCCCGAATTCGAAAAACACGATGAAACTTCACAACGCGATGTGGCCCGGACTGGTTGGCAAAGGCGACGGTCCCGACCAAGAACCGCCGATCAGTTTGGAACACATGCTTGACCTGACGGCCGCGGCCGAAGTGAACGGACGAAAGTTCGACGGTATCGATTACTTTCTGTTCCTGCCGCACACCGATCCGGAAGCCAGCGACGACGACCTGCGGAAGATCGCCGATCTGATCCAGTCCAAGGGGTTTAGCGTCGGATCGCTGGTCGCACCGGTCTGGCCGGGCACGATCGGAGATTCGGCGATGGGCGACAAGGAACAGACCGACAAGTTCCTTTCGGCGGTCAAAATGGCTTGCCGTGTCGCCGGAATTTTTAACGAGCACGGCGTCCGCCAGTACGGCGTGATCCGAATCGACAGCGCCGAATTCGGCGTCGAAAAGTGGCGAGACGATCCGCAGGCCAACACCAGCAAGATCGCCGACACGTTCCGCGAGGCCGCCAAGATCGCCGCCGACCACGGCGAACGGCTGGCTGCCGAAGGCGAAATCTGTTGGGCCGGCATGCACAGCTGGAAAGACATGCTGGACCTGTTGGAAGCCGTCGGGATGCCCGAAACGCTCGGTTTCCAAGCCGACTTGGCTCACACGTATTTGTATCTGATGGGTTACAACGCCCCCGAGCACGCGCTGCTGCACGAGGGGTACAGCGACGAAGAGTTTTATGCCGCGTACGAGAAAATGACCGACAAGCTGCGGCCCTGGACGATCGATTTCCACGTCGCCCAAAACGACGGGGAAGTCCACGGTGCCGGCGACCACGACAAGACCGGCAAACACTGCCGAGCCGATGACCCCAACGGCAAGTTGGACATCGTCAAGTGCGCCGGATACTGGCTCAAAGACGCCGAGCAACGCGGCATCAAACACATCTGCTGGGACGGTTGCATGTTCCCCAACGAAACGCTGGAACAGCCCGGAACGTGGAACACGATCCTTGAAACCATGATCAAAGTCGACGAGTCGCTGAAGTAACGCAGCGACTCGGTTCGAAACGAAAGTGGGATCGGCTTCCAGCCTGTCACTGCAGCCTCGGCGAGCCTGGAAATGGATGCACTTTCGTATGACAGGCTGGAAGCCTATCCCACTTTTTAGCCTGACAGGCTGGAAGCCTATCCCACAACTGACAACACCGCTTTCCATTCCTTCACAACGCAACAACCTACTATGAAACCTCTCAATATCGGCATGGTCGGCTACGGATTCATGGGCCGCACCCACAGCAACGGGTACTGCCAAGCCAACCACTTTTTTGATCTCGAGTACAAGCCTGTCTTGAAAGCCGTCTGTGCCCGAAACAAGGACAAGGCTCAAGCGTTTGCCGACCAATGGGGTTACGAGTCGATCGAGACGGACTGGCGCGAGATGCTCAAACGCGACGATATCGATGCGATCGACGTTTGCACGCCGAACAACCTGCACAAAGAAATTTCGATCGCCGCCGCCGAAGCCGGCAAGATGGTGTTGTGCGAGAAGCCGATCGCGATGAACGTCGCCGAAGGCGAAGAGATGTGCGACGCGGTCGAGAAGGCCGGTGTTGCCAACATGGTTTGGTACAACTATCGACGCGTCCCCGCCGTGACGCTGGCCAAACAGCTGATCGATGAAGGTCGATTGGGTCGGATCTTTCACTACCGCGCGAACTTCCTGCAAGACTGGACGATCAATGCGGACGTTCCCCAAGGCGGTGCGGCCACGTGGCGACTCGATGCCGAAGCCGCCGGCAGCGGCGTGACCGGTGACCTGCTGGCCCACTGCATCGATACCGCCCTCTGGCTCAACGGCGGCATCACCGACGTTTCCGCCGTCGCCGAAACGTTCATCAAAGAACGAACGCACGCCGAGACCGGTGCCAAGCAAGCCGTCAAGATCGACGACGCCTGCACGTTCCATTGCCACTTTAACAATGGATCATTGGGGCTGTTCGAATCGACCCGTTACGCACGCGGCCACAAGGCGTTGTACACCTTGGAAATCAACGGCGAACACGCTTCGATCCGTTGGGATCTGCACGACCTGCATCGCTTGGAATATTTCGATCACAGCGATGATTCGATCGTCCGCGGTTGGAGAAGCGTTCACGTCAGCGACGGCGATCAACCCTACATGGGCAACTGGTGGGTGCCGGGATTGAACATCGGCTACGAGCACACCTTCATTCACCAAGTCGCCGACTTCCTGAAATCCCTGGAAACCGGTGAACCGATTGAACCGAGTTTCCGCACGGCACTGGAAACCCAAAAGGTTTGCGATGCCGTCCTCGCCAGCGCCCACGAGCGGGCCTGGAAAACGATTTAGTCGTTTCGTCACGCACCGCGTGCCCCACGCACTACGACCGGGCGCCGCCGCGAACCCAACCGAGCGTCGCCAAGCCGAACGTGGCCAGGGCGACGCCGAGGTATCCGAGGGTCCAGCCGAGCGATCGTGATTCGGCCCAGGCGTACCAGGCACCCAGCGTGGCCATGGCGATGATGGCAACGGCTACGATCGGCAGCATCGACGACCTGGATCCCGTCACCGCCGAACGCAGCAGGTAGGCGACGGCGACGGCAACGACGACAAGAAAGACTGCGAGGGTTGCACCCATGATGGACTCGTCCGGGAGGTGGCGATGGTCAGCTCTTCATCAGAGCCCGCCAAACGCCTTCGATTCGCGAGTTCTTGCGGTTCGGTATTGAGTTTTTCGAGTTTCGTCGGGCCTGCCGTGCAGGCGACCTCTGGTAGGGCATGCTGTGCATGCCATGCGTCACGCCCAGCGTGACCTACGTCAGTCCCGCCAGTTCGCTGGCCCGGCGGACGCGGGTGATCCCGATCATGTAGGCGGCTGTACGAAGCGGAATGTCCCGTTCGTGGGCGTTCTGCCAGACGTGTTCAAAGGCTTCCGAGAGCGTTCGATCCAGTTCTTGGCGGACGCGGTCCAAGGTCCAGCGATAGTGTTGTCGGTTCTGGACCCATTCAAAATAGCTGACGGTCACACCGCCGGCGTTGGCCAGAATGTCGGGCAGGATGGTGACGCCGTGGTCATGCAGGATCTTGTCGGCATCGGGATCGACCGGGCCGTTGGCGGCTTCGATGATCGCTTTGGCCGAAATCTTTTTGGCGTTCTTTTCGGTGATCACTCCGCCGAGCGCCGCGGGAATCAGGATGTCGACGTTTGGCAGGGTCAGCAGCGCATCGGTCGGTAAGACGTCGCATTCCTTGAACCCTTCTAGCAGCCCGTAAGGATGTTGTAGTTTGTGATGAAGTGCGGCGGCGATGTTCAAACCTTCTTTGCGGTAGTAGGTGCCGGTGATGTCACTGATCGCGATGACGGGGAATTGTGCTTCGGACAAGAACTTCGCCGCATGGGATCCGACGTTCCCAAAGCCCTGGATGGCGATGCTGGTAGCTTCGGGTTTCATGCCGAGCCGTTTGGTCAGCTTGACCGTCAACGTGCCCACGCCGCGGCCGGTCGCTTCTTCGCGACCCTTGGCACCATATTCTTCGACCGGTTTGCCGGTGATCACGGCGGGATTGAACCCATGGTATTTTTCCCACTGGTTGCGAAACCAGGCCATCACGCGATGATCGGTGCCCATGTCGGGTGCGGGGATATCGGTGTCGGGGCCCACGATATCGTGGATTTGGTCGACGAACACGCGGGTCAGCCGTTCCAATTCGCGAGTCGACAGCGACCGCGGGTCCACACCGATCCCGCCCTTGGCACCTCCATAGGGAAGATTCACGACGGCGGTCTTCCACGTCATCAGGCTGGCAAGCGACCTGGTCTCATCCAAATTGACTTCGGGGTGATACCGCAAGCCGCCTTTCATCGGTCCGCGGCTGTTGTCGTGCTGGACACGAAATCCGACGAAGGTCGCCAGGGAGCCGTCATCGCGTTCGATGGAAACCTGGACCCGGATTTCCCGTGACGCCATCAGCATCGCTTCGCGCGCCTGGGGGCTCAGATCAAGATGTTCGGCAGCGGTGTGAAAATATCGGCGAGTCGCCTCGAAAGCTCTCATCGTGATCGCCCGGATGGTGTGGTGAAGGGGATGCGCTTCAAGTGTAGCTTGGGGTGTAGCGTGCTGACGAGTCAGGCTGCGGCGCGGCGGGCCTGCTTGCGGCGTTTTTCGTTGTGGCGGATCGCGATCACCCGCCGTTTGATGTCGACTTCGTGGGGAAGCCACTCGGACAGGCTTCCGGTCTGGAAATACTCCTCGGCCAGTGCCCGGACCGACCGCGTCTGCACGTGTCGCCTGACTTGATTTTTCCAAACCGCGATCGGGGCTCGCAGCGTCGCGCCGATCAATGCCCATCCACAGCGGCATTCGGGGATCGGGTATCCGGTGTAGGATTCGGTTTCTTCGGCCGCCCGATCCAGGATCAGGCTGACCGCGGTGATCGCCAAAGAGAACAGTTCTGCCAGAGACGTGAGTGTGTGTTCGTCGATCCCCTGGCGGGGGTCTCGCACGCCTTCGTGGAAACGATAGTGTCGGATCAGCCGATCGCAGTGCCCGTGGGCGTGACGCGCCATGTGCATCATCAACGAGCCCAGCCAACCCGGGTCGTCGGTAAGTTGAATGATGACGTTGATTTGATCGTCATGCCATTTTTGTCGGATGCGATCGTACGCTTGATCGACACTCCATTCCAATGGACGATGAATCAACGCCTCGCGTTCGGTGCTGATCGTGTGCAGCGGCTGGGCCATGTCGGTCACGTAGTGCGACAGCACCCCGGCCGCATGGGCCGCATCGCGGAACCGTTCGGCGCGGAGGTATTTCTGCAGGCGGTTGTACCACTGGTGGGCAACGCGTGGAGCGCCGCCCCAATAGCCCTCGCGAACATGCAGAATGTGATTCTGGAAATCACGAAACCGCACGTCCGGGTCGATCGCACCGCGGAGAAACGATCGGTGGTAGTACAGCAGCCAAGCGGTGAACCGTTTCCCGGCATCGGAGCGGATCATCGGCAACGCGTCGATCGCGAAGCGCTGGTGCGTGCCTTGGCAGTGCGTTCGGCGAATGATCGCGTGCAATCGATTGGTCATGGCGTTGGCACCGCGAGCGGAAAAGGGGTCAGGTACCAAAAACCAAATGGCCCGCAGGGTGCTTCGCATTTTTGGTACCTGACCCCTTTTCCGCGGCACCCTAAGTTTAAAAGTTGACGAAGCACTAAGACGCGTAGGGCAGGCTGCCGTCACGGCGAGCCGGTCGCATGCGTGGACGCGTGGGGACGTGTCGGTCGGTCCCTTGCACGTCGGCCGCGTCGATGCGGTTGAGATGAATGTCCATCTGCGGATAGGGGATCCCGATGCCGACCGCGTCGAGTTGCCGTTTGATTTCCGCCGTCAAAGATTCGGTCAGTTTCCAATAGTCGGCCGACTTGACCCACATGCGGACTTTCCACTCGACGGCGCTGTCGCCCAGGTTGCCGAGAATGACAGCGGTGCCGCGGCCTTCGCCATGAATCGTTTGCTGCTGAAACACGTCGGCGGCGGCTTGCAAGGCGTGGCGGGTTGCATCGATGTTCGCGTCATAGTCGACTCCGACGAGCACCTCGACACGGCGATGGGCATGGAAGCTGATATTTTCGATCGTGGCGCCGCTGATCGAGCTGTTGGGGATGATCAGGCGTCGATTGTCGGGGGTGTCCAGCGTGGTGGTGAACAGGTCGATTTCGTTGACCTTGCCTGAAACGCCGGCGATGTTGACCACGTCGCCGACCTTGAAGGGACGAAAGACGATCATCAAAACGCCGGCGGCAAAATTGCTGAGCGTCCCTTGAAACGCCAAGCCGATCGCGAAACCGGCGGCCGCCAAAATTGCCGCCATTCCGCCCAGCGGTGCACCCAGTTTGCTGGCCACCGCGGCGATCAGACTGAGCATCACGCTGTAGAAAATCGCGGTCGCCACAAACCGACCAAAGGTCTCGTCGATCCGTTCGCGGATCGGCCGGCTGATGATTCGCGACAGGTACTTGGCGACGAAGTAGCCGCAGAAAATGACGGCCAATCCGAAGCAGGCCGGAACCAGGTTGGGAAGCACGGTGTTTTCGAGGTACTCGGTCAAGCCCTGGAATTCACCGTTGAGCATTTGGCTGAGCACACCGTCCAGCGACGATTCGTCAGTCGTGTCGCCCAATGGCGTTTCTGTCGTCGGAATGCTTGCTTCTGCCAGCAACATCGCGATTGATCCTTCAATGGCGGGAGAGGGTCCTGTTCGAGACGGCTATACGAAATTTGCCCGGCCCGCGTAAAGTGCCGTTTTTCAACGACCGTCTTTCAAGTGCCGATCGGCGAAGTCCAGATATTGCTGCCAGTCGTAGTCGGTCACGGCGTGCTTGCCGGTTCGCAGGTGATAACCGATCACACCGCTGTTGAGCGGTTGTTCGGCCGCCGGCATCTTGGCCGGCGGTGCGTCACCGCCTATGCCATCGGTGCCCAGCAACCGGTAGACCGGATCGGCGGCGGCGGCGGCCAGAAACTCGCCCTTGGGATCGGCCCATTGATCCTCGGTCGCACTGGCCACGTAAATCGGACGCGGCGCGGCCAAAGCGATCAGTTCGTGTTGGTCGACCGGACAGGCACCTTCGTTTTCGTTGTATTGGGTGAATTGGTCACAGAACCAATGGGGAAAGACCTCGTTGATTCGCCCGACCGTTTCACCGATCGCACGCCGCGACAGAGCGGCACCGCCGCAGCCGGAATTGTTGCTGATGACCATCGCGAAACGCGGGTCCGTCGCGCCGGCCCACAACGCGGTCTTGCCCAGACGCGAGTGACCGAGCACGGCGACCTTGCTGGCATCGATGCCCAGATCGGTCTCGGCTTCCAAGCAATCGAGTCCTCGGCTGAGTCCATACGCCCAGGCGGCGATGCTGCCCCAGCGTGATTGCGGCGCGACATGCGCGACTTGATCGCCGAGCGTGCCGTGGATGCCGTTCTTGAACCCGTCGTCGAAGTCGGGATCGATGTCACCATAATAGATGGTCGCCACGGCGTAGCCGCGTTTTAAAATCATCTGCAGCGGCCACCGTGAAGCCGAGGCGCCGCGTGATTTTTCATTCGCCTTGTTGCCGTCGGTCGTCCCGTTCCTGCCGACGCGAAACCAGCCCGGGTTCAATTCGATCTCGGGATCGTCGTCGACCGCGTGATTGCCTTGGAAATTCAGGCCTAAAAATGCAGGCACCGCGCCGGTGCGTTGCTTCGGCACGTAAACCATCATTCGCATCGACGTCGCGTCATCGGCTTCGCCGAAAAACACATCGATTTCGGTGCGGGTCGCCAAGCCGTCCAACACCGTCTTGCTGCTGACTTGTTCGCAGCGAATCGGACACGGCGGCGGCGAAACCCCATACACCTGTTTTTCAAACAGTGCCAACAGTTCGGGCCGGCGCAGAGTGTTCCACTGTTGGGCCGTTGTGACCGCTGAACCGCTTTGGGTGACCAACGGATCCGGCAGGGTGTAGTCCGGAATCTTTGACTCGTCATAATTGGGCTCGAAACCCATCACGCTGCGATTCGACGGATGAAACGACAGCACGAACAGAACACAGCAGGCGAGGGTCAATCGTGTGGAACGAGACGTTTGCATGTCGATGGCCTTTCAAAAAATGTGTGACGGGGCAGCCCATGGTGAACGACGGCCTGAGATTGTAGAACGATTGTCTGGCAGCGTGGCCGGATTCCATTCCCCGTAAAAAAATACCCCCCAGATCATCCATGAACCATCTAAACCACGTGATCGGCAACGTGATTGCCGCGTCGGCGCGACTCGGACTCGGTTATGCCGAACGCATGTTGACCGACGTCCGCCCCGATCAATTTGCGAGATTTGCGACCGCGGACGGCCAAGTGATTGAGTCCAATCACCCCTGCTTCATCCTCGGGCATCTCAGTTTGTACCCGGAACGGGTTGTCACCGAGTTGGGCAAGGACGCGTCGGCGATCCGGCCGAGTGAGACGTTCAGCAGGGTGTTTAGCAAGGATGCCAAGTGCGTGGACGATGTCGACGGGACGCTGTACCCGAGCATGGACGAAGTCGTCGCGGCATTCCGGAGCGGATACGAGAAAGCGATCGAAACCGTTGAGCAAGCCGTGGATGATTCGTTTCTTGTCGAGAATCCCAACGAAGCGATGCGGGCGAAGTTTCCGAGCATGGCCTCAGCGCACGCGTTCTACCTGGGTGGCCACATCATGCTGCACATGGGTCAGTTCAGTGCCTGGCGACGGATGATGGGCTTGGGACCGGCGTAGGGTCACGCGTCCGCACGACGTGTGAGCGGAACGGCGCGAGGGGCCTGTCGATTTAATCAGCCGTTTGGCGCGAGCCTACGGGCCCCGGTGTGTTTTCTTCGTGCGACAGGCCCGTACGCTAGAGGCCCGTACGCTAGCGCGAAACGGCTGATCCCATGTGTGATCGGATTAAATCGACAAGCTTACTTACCGATACAGAATCGGCTGAAGACGCGGTCCAAGATGTCATCGGTGTAAACCGCTCCGGTCACTTCACCTAAGGCGGAGGCCGCCAGCCGGAGTTCGGAGGAAACATACTCGTGGCCGTCTCCGCCGCCGACGTAATCAATCGCCGATGCAATCGCCGTCTCGGCCGCCCGCAGGCTGCCGGTGCAGCGGGCGGCCGTCCCCAAGACCGAGACACCCTCGGAGGCATCCAGGGATTCAATCGCAGCGGTGATTTGTTGCCGCAGGGATTCAATCCCCGCGCCGGTCAACGCGCTGGTGCGGATCCATGGATCGGGCGCTGGTGGGTGGCTCGGTGTTGAATCGCTCGGTGAATCGCCCAGTGAATCGCATTTCGTGGCCACCCACAGATCGATCGCCGGACGCCGTTTCTCGTCGGCGAGCTGGTGCATCGCACGGCACGTCGCTTCCCAGCCGGGGGATGCATGATCGACACACCACAACCGGATGTCTGCTTCGCGGCCGGCGCGGTCCGCTTGCAGTTGAGCCTGATGGGAAATCTGTTCCAGGGACGAATCGCCGTCGGCGGTTTCGATCCCCGCGGTATCGACCAGCATGACGTTGTGGTCACCCCACTGCATGGGCACGGAAACCACATCGCGCGTCGTCCCGGCTTGATCGGCGACGATGGCGGCCTCGTGACCGGCCAGAACGTTCAACAGTCGACTTTTGCCCGCATTGGGTAATCCACGCAACGCAATGATCCATTGCGACTTGTCTCGCGTTCGCTGTGTCAATTGTTCGCGAGTCATTGCCAGCGTGGATCGGATCGAATCCAGCCGCGCGACCAGATCGTCATCGCTGATGAATTGAATGTCTTCGTCGACGAAATCCAGCCCGGCTTCGACGTCGGCCAACAGATCCAGCAATTGGCTCCGCATGAATTCCATCGGTCGCGAAAGGTTGCCGGCCAATTGACGCAGCGCGTGATCGAGCGAACCTCGTCCTTCGGCTTCGATCACCCCCAAGACCGCTTCGGCTTGAGTCAAATCGAGTCGGCCGGCGAGGAAGGCGCGCAAGGTGAATTCACCCGGTCGTGCCGCACGTGCACCCAGTTCGATGGCCCGTCCGACGATCGCGCTGAGAATCGGCATCGAACCGAAGGTGTGGATTTCCAGCGACGGTTGACCGGTGTAGCTGCCGGGCGTCGGCCAGACGAGGGCGCGGACGGGGATCTCGCCGAGCGGGCTGCCCAAGTTGATCGTGCCCTCGACGCAATGTGCGGATCGCTCGCTCGTCGGATTGATTCCCAGCTGTCGCGTGATCGTCATCACATCGGCCCCCGAGAACCGGACCGCGCCGCGCGCTGCGGGCGTGGTGGATGACCCGATCGCGACGATCGTGTCTTCGATCTCGATAGCGCTGGTGAATCCCATGACCACGCGATCAGTGGCTGGTCGTGACCGCGGGATCCGACTTGGATGTCAAACGCGCGGCCTTGGTCGACGAACGCGATGCCATCGACGCATCCAGACTGGGGCCGGCCTGTTTCAACGCATCGAGAACCATCGATTGTGTCACGATATCACGCAGCACGATCGGCTTTTCCGGCGCGGTGCCCGGATAGATGGCCAACAGCGGGATCGACTTGCTGCCGAATTCCTTCTCCAGCTTTTCGACGATGTCCTCGGGCAGATCGGTCATGTCGGCCAGCATCGGAACCGCATCCAACTCTGCGAGCAACTCGCTGGTCGGCTTGGTGTCCAGTGCGATCTCGGTATTCAAGATACAGTTGGGGCACCATGCCGCGGTGAAGTCGAGCATCACGGTGCGGCCGGCCGCCTGATGTTCCTGAAGCCGTTCTTCGTCAAACTTTTCCCAGCGGACATGGTCGTCGGCGACGTACTGGACTTGGCCGGGCCCGACCGTCGGCGCCGGGTTGCGTTCCAGATACGCGAACGCGAGCCATCCGATGGCCACGGCGCTGGCGACACCCAGGCTCCAGCCACGCAACCGTTTTTCAATTGTTTGCCACGGCGGCACTTTTCCGATCACCCAGCAGCCGAACCAGACACCGATCAGCGTCACAAAGACCGGTAACTTTTGCTCGTCGCTGAATTGATTGAAGAAGTACGCGACGGTTCCTAAAAACAGGAACGCCAAGAACTCTTTCAACGTCACCATCCAGTTGCCCGGCTTGGGCAGGAAACCGACCAGCGACGGAAACAATCCCAGCAGAATGTAGGGCAATGACATGCCCAATCCGACCGTCATGATGACGAGCGCCGATTCGACGGAATTGAGATAGATCGTGTACCCAAGCGCGACGCCGAGGAACGGTCCGCTGCACGGTGTGGCGAGAATCGTAGCGAAGGTTCCGGTGAAGAACGCGCCGCTCAAGCCTTCTTTGCTCTGCAGGTTTTCCGACGACTTGCCCGTCGCCAGACCCGGTGTCGGCAGTTCCCAGACACCCAGGTAGGACAGCGCCAGGGCGAAGATCAGCACGGTCAATCCGATCCGCACCGGGAAGTAAGCAAACTGTTGGCCCCAGCCGAACGAAAACACGATGGCCAGCACGGCCAAACCGGCGAACACGGTCAGGATTCCGGCGACATAGGCAAAGTTCAACAGCGCCACGCGGCGGCGGTCTTCACCGGCCTGTTGAACGAAGCTCAACACCTTGATCCCGATGACCGGCAAGACGCAGGGCATGAAGTTCAGGATGAACCCGCCGCAGAACGCGAGCAACATGATAAAGGGCAGCGACGCTTTCGGGGTATCGCCGGCCAGGGCAACCGTATTCGTCTCCGCGTTCTCGGTGGGTTGGGTTCCGACGACCGGATCGGCGGGCTGCGTCGCGGGTGCGTCGGGGATCGAATCGGTGGGATCGACGGCGTTGACACCGGGTTGCCCCGCCGTCGGTTCCTCCGCGTCGTTGTCCAAGTCATCGACCCAGTTCGTTTCCGCCGCCTGATCGATCGCGGTGACAAACTTGGCGGACTTGACCTCCATCGGATCGAGTGTCGCGTCGGCTTCGGCCGCAACCGTCACCACCGCACTGAACTCGAATGCCATCGGTTGCAGGCAACTCTTGTCGGTGCAAGCTTGATAACAGACATAGCCTCGGATCGGGTAGTCGCCCGCCGCCGTCCCCGCGGGGATCTTGATCGGCAGGGACCAGGTCACCTGGCCCTTGTAGTACTTCACCGGTGGCGTGTCGGGCACACCTGGGATGGAGGGGAACAAGGACTTGGAAATGATCGGCTGGTTGGCTTTGGGATGACCGACCAGCAAGCCGCTCTTTTCGGTGACGACGAAGTTGGTCGACGATTCGGAATCATCGACGACGCCCTTGTAGACGTGAAAGTCGGCTTCGGGAGTGGCGCGAAAGACCAACTGGCCTCGCCCACCGGGGGCGACCGAAGACGAGACTCCGGCGGTCCAGGTGACGTCGTAGTCTCCGTCGCGAAACGTGGTCGGTTTGGCGTCCGGATCGGCCAGCAACTTGGCAGCCGTTTCCGCCGTGACGGGATTCGCCACGAACGATGTTTCAGGGTCGTCGCTGACTTGTTCGGCGGACGTCTGGTCTGGCCCGGCGAACATGGCGGTCAACGTTTCATCGGCCGGTAAACAAGACCCGCTGGTCTGGCACACCAACGCTTTGACTTTGACTTTAATCGCGTCTTGGAACCCGGCAGGCAGTTCGATCGGAGCCGACCAGCGCACGACGCCTTCGTGTTCTTCGATCGTCACGCCCGGATAAACATCCGAGACGCTTTTCGTCGGCGGTTCGTCGGGTTTGAACTCGCCGGTAGTCGAAACCGACTGCGGCGACGCGATCGCGAACCTGGTCGCCAACGGGCCGCCGGGCGGTTGAGTGGTTGAATAGATGTGCCACGATCGACCCACCGTCGCTTCGATGTCCAGTCGTCCGCGCTGACCGTTGCTGACATAGCTGGCCGTCCAACTGACCGGATCTTGTTGGGCGTCGGTCAGCCCGCCAAAACTGATGCCGCCGAAGACGTCACCGGATTGGTCCAGCGCGGAGGCGTCGAAGGTGCCTTGGGCCAGTGCGCTCGACGGACCCACCGGGACGATCCCGGGCAGGGCCATGGCCAAAACGGCGACACCGAGCACCGCCACACGACGCACCGTCATGTGAAGCATCGCGGTGGTGAGCGTTGTCGCCCGGGAGGCCCTGTCCAAAGACGTCGTGGTCATAAAGGGATGATTTCTTTTCATAGTGATCGTATCGTCACGGTGATCGCCCCCACGAGTTTAGTTGTGGCGGCTAAAAAACGTCAACGTTTCGTTTGCCCATCAACTGATTCGATTAATCGGTCGAGCCGTTGGGACACAAGCTGCAAATCGGCAAATTGCCTCGACTCGCCCACGAGCCAAACGACCCAATTTGCCAAGCTGATCCAAAGTGAGGTCTCAGCGATCGTCAGTACCAGTGTACGAAACTCTGGAGCATCAAGCTCCGGTAGGACTGACTCTCCAATGCCAATCTCTGGGATGCCGAACGTCCGGTCCGCGGCTGAATGGGCGTCGAGCTGGCGGGGGGCCGACTCGCTTGATAATGACGCTTCGCACCGGTAATCCGCCAAGATTCGATCGATGGTTTGCACCGGGGAGTCGCGGAATTGTGAAAAACTGGTTGCCCAGCGGGCCAAGTCGACCGCAACCGTGTCGACCCGCAGGGCGTCAAAATCAATGATTCCGACCACTTTTTCCGCTGAATACAGCATGTGTTCGCGGTGAATGTCCCTGATAACGTACTGCAGCGGCAACGGCTGGTTGGCCAGCGGGGTCAGGGATGCGACCAATCGCGGGGCTGTGGTCGGCCACCACTGTTGCAACAAGCGACAGGCTCGGACCACGGGCGCCGCGACACTTGGGTGCAACCGGCCCTCCAGATTGGTCGCCAGGCAACCGGGCAAATGTTGATTCAGCCACGCGACACGCTGTAGCCGTTGCGCGATCGCGGGGGCCGGTTGCTGCCAGCGGCCCAGTCGCCCCATCGCGTGATGCAATTGAGCGATCGCCGCGGCACCCTTGCCGATCGAGCAGAGCGGTGCGTCCTCGTCAAGCGGCTGCCCCGGCATCCATGTCGCCAGCTCCCAAATGCGTCCCGAGGCGTCGATCGTTAGCGACGCAGCTTGCGGATCGATCGGTTTGTATTTTGGTAGCAAATCGAACGTGGATGCGACCGCCGAGACGACCGCGTGGATTTCGTTGACACGCTGTTCGGTGGTGCCGTCGGGCCAACAACGCAGTACGAGCGTTTCCTCGCCGCTGCAACGAAACACACGCGCGCCGCTCAAGCCGGGCGGCATCGGCGTGATCGAAGTCACACCGTGTCGTTGCAAGCCGCTTCGAATCTGTGCAGGGATCATCGTCGATTCAATCAGCCGTTTGGCGCGAGCCTACGGGCCCTGGTGTGTGTTGTTCGTGCTACAGGCCCGTACGCTCGCGCGAAACGGCTGATCCCATCTGTGATCGGATTCAATCGACCGGTCGCTCGCAACGTTCGGCTAACTCCTTCAGCGCCAAAGTAGATGGCATCGAACTGGCGCCCTGCTGCTACCGTGCCATCGCATCGGCGAGCGCGTCGAGTGGGTGTTCGAGTTCCGTGTTCTCGGTGGTCAACGTGATCACTCGCTGCGGCACGTCGCCGCTTGAGGGAGCGACATCGATGTGGATCCAAAGTGTTTCCGGTGGCAGCACCGATTCGACCCGATCGGCCCACTCGATCAGTACCCACGTGTCTTTGGAATCGAACAGTTCTTCAACGCCCAGTTCCAAAAACTCGTCTTCGTCGCTGAGCCGATAGGCGTCGAGGTGATGCAGACGAATGGGGCCGGCGGCAAGGTTCGCGTCGTAGCTGCATAGCAGCGTGAAAGTGGGACTGGTGACGTCTTCCGGATCGACACCCATCGCCCCGGCAAGGGCTTGGGTCAACGTCGTCTTTCCCGCCCCGAGTGTTCCGACCAATCCCACGACCAACTGGGCGGGAAAGTGCCGCGTCAGTTGGCCGGCCAATTGTTGGAGCCGTTTAAGGTCGATGGCGTGAAGCGTCAGGGTTGGCATTTTTAAATTGACAGGCTGGAAGCCTATCCCACGTTGACAGGCTGGAAGCCTATCCCACTTTTTCTGCGACGATCGGGGTCAGGGAATCAACCAGAACGCGCCGGTCATCGTGGCACCCTGGACCAGGGCACCGCGTGCGCTGATCGGTACCGGCGGCACGATCCACGGTGCGCAGTTGCCGGGTCGATAATAACCCAACGCGTATTGGCATTCGTTCGGGGGATGGATCCCCATCTTATACGGCAGCACGGCAATGTTGGCGAAGAAGTGGGCCGAGGAAACGACCGGCTGCAACAATGGTCCGGCGGTGTGTCCATAGCGTTCCAAGTTGACTTGTTCAAAGTAACGCGGCTTGCTGCACAGGTTCGAAGCTTTCCAAGTCATCGTCAGCGGTGCCCACGAGCGTGGTGTGTAAGCGACTTGTTCGATCAAGCATTCTTTGGGCAGTCCCCAGTTTTCCGACAGGTAACCGAGGTCACCTTCGCTGAGTCGTTCGATCGGCAATTCCTGTTTGTCGCCGTCATCGGTTTCGATGATCACTTTCTCGTAAGCCAATTCGACAAAGCGTCCCGTGGCGATCACACGTCCCTCGATGCTGCTCCATGGGCGTGGTGTTTGTCGGCTTTCGAATTTCTCGCGTTGCCGTTGGTAGTCTTGCGGATCAAACAGATCGGGACGGAACGGCGGACTGGGGTCCAGTGAGATCTTGTCAATCGTTTCCCGCGCGATTCGCGCCCGAAAGTCTTCGCAGGAGAGCTGGTTGGCTTTCAGCATCGAAGTGTCGCCGGGCTGTCGGCCCTGGGGAGCCAGAGCCTGGGGATCGTTTTGTTCGCGTTCGGCGCGGTTCTGGTCAAACGGATTTTGGAAAAAGCCGGGTTCGACGTCGCCCTTGTCCGATGGGGAATCGGTTTGCCGGTCCGTTTGCGGGTTGTTGGAATCATCCCACTTTGGAACCGATGGCGTCTCGGTCGCATCGGGGCCTGCGGGGGCGTTGAACGGTGCGGGGCTGGCCGCATCGTCGGCATCCTGGCTTGGTTCGGACGGCCTGACTTGTTCGGACGGCCTGACCTGTTCGGACGGATCGCTCAACAGATCTCGCATCGAAGCATCGTCCTCAGCGGATCGCTGGCCCGGAGCCGGCAGACTGGGCGCGGGCAAGGTCTGTGCGTCGGCCTCGGATCCACGCAGCGCGTTGGGCGGCAACTGCTCGATCGCCGGCGGAGCGACTTCGGCGGTGGGCGGTTCGGTGGTGGGCAGATCGGGAAGACTGAATCCGGGCGCGGGGCTGTCGCCGGTTGTTTGGGGTGTCGGTGCGAGCGCCAGACGGGCTGCGGGCGCGGCGTGACGCTGCGGTGCGTCGGCTCGCCGAGCCATCGACGCCGATTGGGCCGGCGCATTGAGTCCTTCGGCGAAGGGGTTGTTGAAAAAATCGTTGGGCTGTGCGAGCCGCTCGGGCGGTGCCGAAGATCGGGTCGGGGTGCGACGATAGTTTCCGACCGGTGCCGAACCGTTGACCGGGGCAGCGGTGTTGGGTGCAGTAAGGTTCGGTGCAGTGTATTGGGCTTGGCGAATCGACCGCGAGACGGCGGCGTGCTCAAACGCGTTGGGTTGCTCCGCCCGCATCGGATTGGCGATCGGCTGCTGGTGGCCGACTTGGGCCACTCGGCCGGCAGCGGTCACTTGTCCCGGGGCGGCGTTGACGACGGGGGCGACATGGCCGCGGGCGGCGACCGGCTGATGCGGTCGTGGCGGAATTGCGAACACGTCCTGCTGGGACGGGTGTTGTAAAGCAGTCGGGCTGGAGGGCCTGGCCGTGTTGGCCGTGTTGGCCGTGTTGACCGGGGGAGTGACTTTCGAACTCTTGCGCCACCGCAGGTTCCAACCCGGGTTGGTCGTCGCGGCCGGTTGTTGGGCCTGAACGTCGGCGGAAGCCCAAGGTGCCACGGACAAGCAAGCCACGGCGACGGCCATGGAGTGCCGGGTCAGGCTTTGCCTAACTTTGGTCCGTCGAGTGGACGTCGGGGCTGTAGTTGGGCGCTTCTTGAGTGATCGCAATGTCATGCGGGTGGTTCTCCCTAACCGTCGCTGCGGAAACGCGAATGAATCGTCCATCGCGTTTCAATTCGTCGATCGTCCTGGTTCCTAAATATCCCATGCCCGCTCGCAAGCCGCCGACCAGTTGGTAGACGTAATCGCTAAGCGGACCTTTGTAGGGCACACGGCCTTCGACACCTTCGGGAACCAGTTTTCCTGCCTGGACCCCGCTCTGGCGATATCGATCGCTGCTGCCCTTGACCATCGCTCCCATCGATCCCATCCCGCGGTACGTTTTAAAGGTACGGCCTTGGTACAGGATGACTTTCCCGGGGCTTTCACTCAGTCCGGCAAACAGGCTGCCGATCATCACGGTGTTGGCCCCGGCAACGATTGCCTTGGTAATGTCACCGCTGAAGCGAACGCCGCCGTCGGCGATGACAGGTATGTTTTGCTGCTTGGCGACCGCGGTCGCCCGTAAGATCGCCGAGACCTGGGGCACGCCGACGCCGCTGATCACCCGCGTGGTGCAGATCGATCCGGGGCCGATTCCGACCTTGATCGCGTCCGCACCGGCATCAATCAGTGCCTGGGCCCCTTCTGCGGTCGCGACGTTCCCCGCGACCACATCAATGTCCCAGCCGGTCTGTGCCTTAATCTCTTTGACCGTCTCGACCACGTTTTTACTGTGGCCGTGAGCCGAATCGACGACCAACAAGTCTACGCCTTGTCGAATCAGTTCCTCGGCACGCTCCAAATCACCCACCCCGATCGCCGCTCCGACCCGCAATCTGCCTTGCGGATCTTTACAGGCTCGGGGAAATCGCTTCATCATGTCGATGTCGCGGATGGTGATCAGGCCCGTTAGTTTTCTATCTTCGTCAATCAGCAAAAGTTTCTCGACTCTTTTTGCCGTTAAAATTCGCTCAGCTTCCTCAAGCGTTACATTCCCCGTCCCCGTCACCAAATTCTCACAGGTCATGACTTCGGAAATCGGGAGGTCTGGGTCTTCTAGGAAACGCAGGTCGCGGCGGGTCAAGATTCCGGCCAGT
Source organism: Rhodopirellula sp. SM50 (assembly GCF_002289565.1). Lineage (GTDB taxonomy): Bacteria > Planctomycetota > Planctomycetia > Pirellulales > Pirellulaceae > Stieleria. The sequence goes on from NZ_NTFY01000010.1 coordinate 65,780, forward strand.
CTGCGGTCCTTGTCCACGATCGGAATGCCCGAGACGTTGGCCTGGTCCATCAGCTCCGCGGCCCGGCTGACCTTTTCCCCCGGCTGGAGGGTGACGGGGTCGACGATGATGCCGTTGGCCGATCGCTTGACCTTCAAGACCTCTTTGGTCTGCAGCTCGGTGGGCAGATTTTTGTGAATGATGCCCAGCCCGCCTTCTTTGGCCAGTCCGATTGCCATTTCGGCTTCGGTGACCGTGTCCATCGGAGACGAGAGCAACGGGATTTGCAGGCGAATCCGCTGTGTCAGTTGGCTGCTGACGTCGACTTCGCTGGGCACGACTTCGCTGTAGCGGGGTTCCAGCAGGACGTCATCGAAGGTGACTCCGGAGTAGCTGATTTTGTCTTCAAACATGCCAAACGTCCTGACCGAGCGAAGCTGGGAAACGGGAAAAGCTTGGCAGTATGACGAAGTCGCATCGCGAGCGGAAGTCGCCCAACTCGTCGAGCGGAAAAGGGGGCAGGTACCAAAAACCAAATGGCCCGAAGGGTGCTTCGCATTTTTGGTACCTGACCCCTTTTCCGCGGCCCCCTCAGCTTAGAAGTTGACGGGCCACTAGAGCGGGAATTCGTCTTCGGCAGCGGCTTCGGCGTACAGCGGCATGTGCCGGTAGTAGACTTCTAGGATCATCGTGGCGAAGGAGGTCAGGCACAATCGGCCGGCTTCGCTCATGTGGGGGGCTCCGTTGAAATACCAGCTTCCCTTGGCGCCTTTGGATTGATCTTGGGTTTCGACCAGCCAATCACGCAGCTCGGCGTTGAACTTGTCCCACTCCTTTCCGCCATGGTGGCGGAGGACCTGTGCGGCGTAGTAGTTGTAGTACAAGTCGGGTTTCTTGACGCCGATCTTGGTCAGGTGGCCGACGCCCTTTTTGATTCCGGGGTGGTTCTTGTCCCAGCCGGTGTACATTCGGCACAGCAGTCCGACGGCGGTCGTCGACGGACGCGGCGTGGCCGAAGGTTTGTTGTAGCCGTAGATCGAACCGCCGTCACTGGAGACGCGATCGAGGAACAGCGTCGAGCCTTGGATGACGTTGGGCGGGATCATCAGGTGTCCCATGTGGCCGCTTTTGAGTGCCATCACTTGCCAGCCGACGACGGAGGTGTCACCGCCGCTAGAGTCTCGTTTTCCGTAACGCCAGCCGCCGTCCCGGCACTGCGCCAGGGCGATAAAGTTGAGTGCCGCTTGAGCCGGGCCGGCCAAGTCGGGGTCACCGGTCATCGCGTAGGCTTCGCACAGTGTGATCGCGGCCAGCCCGTGGTCGTACATGTTGCCGCCACCGGTGTAATCGATGTAGGGCAAGCCATTCTCTTTGCCGGGTTTGCCGTTTTGAATCAGGAATTTCAAACCGCCCATCACGACGTTTTTGAATTCACCTTGCAGGTGCGTCTGGCCGGCTCCCATGAAGGGCAGCAGTGCGAGCGAGGTGGCGGCGTTGAGTTGTTTGGCGCGGCTGGGCTTGGTGCAGCCATTGCCGCAGGCGCCGCGACAGACCAATTCGTGTTGGAAGGTCCAAGCCCCCGCGGTCGGTCCGCTTTTGATCTGGTGCCGGGAGAACCATTTGAGCGCTTCGGTCACGGCCGCTTCGCTGCTGTCGGTGCCGCCATACTTTCGCAGCAGTTTCTCCTTCATCTCGGAGCTTCGGCTGCCCATCGGCTTCATGCTCATCGCGTTCATCGACTGCAGCGTCGCCGCGGCCGGTGCCATTTCGGCGGCAAAGTCACTCATGTCCAACGGCACCGCGGCGATGTCCAGCACGGGCACTTCCATCGCGACCGGTTCGACCATTTCCACCGGGTCGGTGATTTCCACTTCTTCGGTTTCTTCTTCGGCTTCTTCGATCTCGCCGGGATCGAATTCCTCGATCGACAGTTCTTCGATCTCCGGCCCGTCGTCGCCTCCGCTAGACGCCGTCAACACGTTGACGATCTGGATGGGATCGGCGATCGAGACCAAGCCCAGGATCAACAGAATCAGCGCGTGAACGAGTGTGCTCACGGCCCAGGCGGGCATCGCTTGGAAAAACAGAAAACGGTGATTGGTTCCGACCGCTTCCTCCTCGTCCTCGGATTCCTCCGCATCAACCAGCTCCGCGTTCAGCACCGCATCCGTGATCGAACTCTCGTCGGTGTTCGGGCCCTTTGCGTCGTCGTCGCCTAATGCCTCATCGGGATTGGCTGCTGTGCTCACGAAAGCAATTCCTGAAGTCGTACGGGAGAGGGGGAAGTCGGAGGAGAACGGGGGGCAAGGTGGCCAGAATTTGCCGACTGCCTGCCCCTAAGTATAAGCGAAAGAGGGATAATCCGGCGCAACGGAAATCCACATTCTGCGAACGCAATCGCCGCGAGATTGTACCCACGGTCCGTTCGTACCCCATGAATGGCTTGAAATGGTTGGGTCGGCTACTGGTCCTCTGCGCGTTTCTTTTCTCGCATCTCCACCCGCAACGGTTCGAAGTCGGCGATCCGTTTCAGGAAGGCCGGCAACGCATTGCGAAACCGTTCGGCGAGTCGAACTTGCTGATTTCCGTCTTGTTTTCCGATCCAGCCCTGATCCAAATCGATGATGACCTTGGCATCGGGAAACCGCTTCGCCTCGGGGTCGGAGAACCACAGCGTCATGCACGACGACTTGTTCAGGCGCGAACGGATTGGCTCTTCCCGCACGGAATCCCAGACGTAACTGCGGTCATCGAGCAGCAGGTGTCGCAGATGTCCGAGCCCGGGCATGCCGGTCAAACGCAGCGGTTCAACCTTCGACGCCGGCTGATCGGGCTGGGAAATCAGATGGATTTCCGCGGCCAGTTGAAACGCTTCGATCACCTCGGGCCCCCAGAACTGTGTGCTCTGCTCCAGCCGAGTCCGCCGTGCCCAGATGCTCAGTGCGGCCCCCCCGATCCCGAACAGCACGACACCGACGCCGAGCAGGATCCCCCGCCGCGTGAACTCGGCACGGGGGTCGTTGAACTTGTCGGCGTGTCGGTCGCTATGGTCGTCGGTTGGAGAGGTCATCGGTTAAACTGCCGGAAAATGATGGGGAGATCGAAATCGAATCGCTCGCCGAGTCCACTTGGATGACAACACAATGAATTCAGACCTTGCCACCGATCAGGGTGAAAGCACCGTTTTAGTCGACTTGGGTGATCGTAGTTATCCAATTCACATTTCCACAGGGGCAACCGGGCGGATTGCCGCGGCGTTTGAAAAAACACTCGGTGACACCAGCCACACGCTGCTGATCCACGATGCCGCCGTCGAGCCTTTGGCCGAGACCTTGGCCGCGCAAATCCGCAGTGACACCCTCCGTGTGGACATGGCGTCGGTGCCGTCGGGTGAGCCCAGTAAATCGATCGCCCAGTACGAGGAACTGTTGGATTGGATGCTTGAGCGGGGCGCGGACCGACGCAGTGTGGTGATCGCCGTCGGCGGCGGAGTGATCGGAGATCTGGCGGGATTCGTCGCCGCCTCGTTCGCCCGCGGCATCCGTTTCGTGCAAGTCCCCACAACCTTGCTGGCGATGGTCGACAGCAGCGTCGGCGGCAAGACGGGGATCAACCTGTCGGGGGCAAAGAACATGGTCGGCGCATTCTGGCAACCCGAGCTGGTTTGGATCGACACGCTGGCGATGAAGACCTTGCCCGATCGCAGCTACCTGAGCGGATTGGCCGAAGTCATCAAGTATGGCGTGATCGATGACGCCGCGTTCTTCGACTACCTGGAATCCAACGCGGCGGCGCTGGTCGATCGTGATCCCGATGTGTTGCGGTATGCGATCCAGCAGAGTTGTCTGTCCAAGGCTCGTGTGGTCGGCGAAGACGAACGCGAAACCAGCGGCCGACGGGCGATCTTGAATTACGGACACACCTTCGCCCACGCCATCGAGGCCACCGCCGGCTATGGGGCCTTACTGCACGGAGAAGCCGTCTCGATCGGAATGCAAATGGCCGCGTCGCTGGCGATCCAGTTGAACCTCTGTGAGCCCGGCGTGTTGGAACGTCAAACGCAACTCTTGCAGGCCTGTCAGTTGCCGATCACGTTCCCCGCCGCCGACGTCGCAGCCATGCTGCCGGTGATGATGCGCGACAAAAAGGTGGCCCACGGCAAGCTGCGGTTCATCCTGCCGACCAAGATCGGACATGTCGAACTGGTCGGCGACGTCGATCCCACCGAAGTCGAAACGGCGATCCGGGCGCATCGTTGAGTGGGTGATGGGGAATTGGGGGTAGTGGACCGTCTAGCGGTTAACGTCATGCGGCGGTCATCCGTCTGATTGGATCGGGGAGTCAAACCGGCGGGTTGCAGTGCAACGCT
>NZ_NTFY01000100.1 GCF_002289565.1 Rhodopirellula sp. SM50
CGAGTTGGATTTCGCGAGCCAAAGCAGCTACAGCATCCGCGTACAAACCACCGACTATGCAGGGCTGGTATTCGAACAGTCGCTGACGGTGTATGTCTTGGAACAGTCCGGTGAGTCTTCGGTACGCGGCCAGGTCTGGGAAGACAGCAACGGCGACGGAATCCGCGATTTGGGTGAGCCGGCTCTGGCGGGTGTGTTGGTGGACGTTGTGTCCATCGATGGTGTGAGGCACGGGCCGGCGGTCACGGCATCGGACGGCCGGTACACATTGGGTGGCCTGCTGGACGGGCTGGAGTATTACGCGGTCTTCCACGCACCTGCAAACCGCACGTTCACGACGACCGACGCCGGCAACGACGATACGATCGACAGCGACGCCGACGAGTTCGGCAGGACGGCAGGTTTCACGCTTGCGTTGGGCGAGCACCGCAGCAACCTGGATGCGGGACTGCAGGGAGCGGCTCCCTGGTTCGGTTTGGCCGTTGAGGCTGGTGGCAGCAGCAGTGATTACGGCCGCTCGGTCGCCACCGATGCCGCGGGGAATCTGTACGTGACCGGATCCTTCTCCGGCACGGCGGATTTTGCTCCGGGAACAGGGACGATCAACCTGACCAGCGAGGTTGGCAGCGACGCGTTTGTGGCGAAGTACTCCGCAGCGGGCGCCCTGGTGTGGGCGCGGGCCCTGGGCGGTAGCAGTTTTGCTGTTGGGTACGGGCTGGCGGTGGCCGGGGACGGCTCGGTGTATACCACGGGATCGTTCTCCGGCACGGCGGATTTTGATCCGGGAACAGGGACGAGCAACCTGACCAGCGCGGGTAGCAGCGACGTGTTCGTGTCGAAGCTGGACTCAGCGGGCAACTTCGTCTGGGCGCGGGCCCTGGGCGGCAGCAATTCTGATGTCGGGTACGGTCTGGCGTTGGCCGGGGACGGCTCGGTCTACACCACGGGATCCTTCTACGACACGGCGGATTTTGATCCGGGATCAGGGACGAGCAACCTGACCAGCGCGGGGAGAGACGACGTGTTCGTGTCGAAGCTGGACGCAGCGGGCAACTTCGTCTGGGCGTGGGCCTTTGGCGGCAGCATTAATGACCGTGGGTACGGTCTGGCGGTGGCCGGGGACGGCTCGGTCTTCACCACGGGATCGTTCTCCGGCACGGCAGATTTTGATCCGGGACCAGGGACGAGCAACCTGACCAGCGCGGGTAGCAGCGATGTGTTCGTGTCGAAGCTGGACGCATCGGGCAACTTCGTCTGGGCGCGGGCCCTGCGCGGCGGCAATTCTGATGTCGGGTACGGACTGGCGTTGGCCGGGGACGGCTCGGTGTATACCACGGGATCGTTCTCCGGCACGGTGGATTTTGATCCGGGACCAGGGACGAGCAACCTGACCAGCGCGGGTGGGTTTAGCGCCGACGTGTTCGTTTCGAAGCTGGACTCAGCGGGCAACTTCGTCTGGGCGCGGGCCCTGGGCGGCAGCAGTTATGATCGTGGGTACGGGGTGTCGGTGGCCGGGGACGGCTCGGTGTACACCACGGGATACTTCTCCGGCACGGTGGATTTTGATCCGGGACCAGGGACGATCGACCTGACCAGCGCGGTTGGCAACGACGTGTTCGTTTCGAAGCTGGACTCAGCGGGCAACTTCGTCTGGGCGCGGGCCCTGGGCGGCAACGGTTCTGCTATTGGGTACGGGCTGTCGGTGGCAGGGGACGGCTCGGTGTACACCACGGGATCGTTCTCCGGCACGGCGGATTTTGATCCGGGAACGGGGACGAGCAACCTGACCAGCGCGGGTGGCGACGACGTGTTCGTGTCGAAGCTGTTGCCGCCCCAGGCGCCGACTGCGATCACGCTGTCGGTGGACCGAGTGCTGGAAGACCAGCCGGTCGGCACGCCGATTGGCGCCTTTGTCGTTGCGGATCTCGATTTGGGCGAGCGGTTCAACTTCGTGCTGGTTCCGGGGGCTGGGGACACGGACAACGGGTTGTTCAGGATTACCGGGGACGTCCTGCAGACCAATGCCGAGTTGGATTTCGCGAGCCAAAGCAGCTACAGCATCCGCGTACAAACCACCGACTATGCAGGGCTGGTATTCGAACAGTCGCTGACGGTGCACCTCCAACAAGTCACGGAACGTTTCATCCAGGTGAACGATAACCTATTCTCGGGCGTGAACTTCGGTAGCCTTCGTGTGGTGGATGCGATCGGGGGATTGGGGGCGATCGGGGTGACGGTGACGGAGGGGGATGGTATCGCGCTTGCCGGGCAGATTCGTGGGCTTGCGGGGACGGTGTCGGCGACTTGGAGTGTTGTGGACGAGGGTGGCAGCGAGGTTTATCGACTTGACATTCCCGACGTGACGATGACTCCCGATGCCAGCGGCGTGCCTGCGGGAATCGCCGGTGGAATCGTCAGTGCCGCCGACGATGGAACACTGATTGCAACGCTGCAAGTTACCGATTCGCTATCCGGTGCGACCTACTCCGATAGCTTCGAAATCGTCGCCCAGCCGGCCGCACCGCTGTTTGACCTCGGCGATCCCGTCTCGATCGATCAGGGTGACGTGCTGGACTCGTTTGTCCGATTCTATGACCCCGGACCGGATAGCTGGACGGCACTGGTCGACTACGGCACCGGCGGCGGACTGCAACCACTGGCCGTCGACTCCATTGGCAGAAGCATCTCTCTGGAGCATCCGTACTTCCTCGCCGGTGACTACACCGTGACGGTGGTCATCCGCGACAGCGAAGACAACTTGTCGACGACCGAAAGGCTGTTGGTGACCGTCAACCCGGTCGCGCCGATCGTCGATGTCACTGATGGTTTCGGCGTGCGTGACGTGACGATCGACGAAGGCGACACGCTCGTGCGTCCGATCAACTTCATCGGCTCGGCGGGCGAGTGGACCGTGACCGTCGACTACGGCGATGGCTCCGCGCCGGTCGAGCTCGGCTACACCGGCAGCCAATTGACCGCCGAATGGTTCGCCGAACTGCGACACCGGTATGTCGATGACGGTGTGTTCACCGTCGCGGTGACCGTCGATAGCGGGATCGATACCTATGACCCGGTGACCGAAACGTTTACCGTCACTGCCCAAGGCGTCGCACCCGAGATTTCCAACGCGGTTGCGTCACCCGGCACGCTCGATGAAGGCCAAAACACAACGCTCCTGATCAACTTTGCCGACGTCGGATGGAACGACCTGCAAGCGATCTCGATCGATTGGGGAGATGGCCAGACGACGGACGAAACAAAGTCGCTCGTCGACGGCATGGCCAGCTACATCACCAGCCACAACTTTGCCGACAACGGCGCGTATCTGATTCGCGTGACGGTGACTGACGAAGACGGATTATTCGCCGCGACAAACCACGCCGTCACCGTTCAAAACGTCGAACCATCTCTGTCTTCGGTTTCCATTGCCCCCCGATTGATTCGCGAAGGTGATCTGATCACGCTGACCGGCGAGTTCGTCGATCCCGGCGTCAACGATCCGATGAGTGTCACGGTCGATTGGGGCGACACGAGCCCCACCACCGTGGCGACGGTTGACTTTACCGGTGGCTCGGGCACTTTCGTCGCCAGCCACACCTTCACGCAACAGGGCCTGTACGTCGCGATCATGACGATCGATGACGGCAGCGGACCAGCGGTTACCGGCAACGTCGCGATCGATGTCGCGAACGTTCCACCTCTGGTGACGGTGACCGGACCGAGTGTGGCCGACGAAGGCGATGAACTCACGGTCACGGCTTCCTACGTCGATCCCGGTACAGACGATGTGATCGATTATCGCTGGGATGTCTTCGCAAATAACGGCGATGTGATCGCTCCGGTTGTCGGTAGCGTCGGCAACCCAACGGCGATTCCGGACTTCGTCTTCCCTCCCGCCAATCAGGGGCGCTACATCGTTCGGCTCGTGTTAGGTGATGGCGTTGATTCCACCGCCGCCCAAACGGTGATCGATGTGGTCAACGCTGCCCCGGAGTCGGTCGATCTCTCGACGGTCGGTGGCACCGTTGCAGGCGATGTGTTCTTGATCTCTGGCGACTTTATCGATTCGGGGGTGACTGACCAGTGGTCCGCAACGGCGGACTTCGGAGACGGCGTCATCATTCCGCTGGTGCTGGGTGCTCCAGAGCCTGGCGCCGCCGTGCCTGGCGCTTTAGGACAGTCTCCACCGGCCGCGCCCGCCTTTGCCCAAGCCGGGTTCTATGGTTACTACGCGTTTGCCGACGCGGGCAGTTACGATGTCACCGTGACGGTACGCGATCGGGACGGCGGAACGATTTCACGGCAGATCACGCTCGACGTCTCAGCCGCACCAGACGCTTTCCAGGTCACACAGCTGATTCCCAACCCCAGTGGGTTTGAGCTGTCGTTCAATCGGCCCTTCGATCTGACGGAATTTCAGCTCTACGACAGCTCGCTGGATGACAATTTGTTGTCGCAAAGTGACCTGCGGTTGACGGCGAATTCAACTGGAGCCGATGTTGCCGGATCGGTGATCTACGACCAAGCGGCGCAGACAGTGCAATTCATTAAAACGGGTGCGGCACTTGTCGACGGCACGTACACCATGACTCTTCGTAGCGGTCTGAACTCAATCCTCGCCGACAACGGCGAGACGCTGGACGGCAACGGCGATGGAGTCGCGGGAGGCCAATACACGGCCAGCTTGACGGTCGATCATTCGGGTGCCCGAGTGCTGGGGCTGGGGGATATCGTGCGAGCCGCGGGCCAACCGATCGATCTGACGCCCGCCGATATCAATGACTTTGATCTGCCGATCCGTATCAATCAAGCCGACGGTGTGTCGTCCGTCCAAGCGGAAGTCCACTATGATCCGGGCATTTTGGCAATCCATTCGGTCACCAAGCCGGACAATTTGCCGGGTGACTGGTCGGTGACTTTCGACAACACGACACCCGGCCGGCTGTTGATTTCCGCGTCCGGTACGACGACGCTGGTCGGATTCGATCAGGCGATCTTTGACATGGACGCCGGCATCGCAAGTGATGCTCCCTACGGTGCGACCGATGCGATCAGGGTGTTGAACGTCCAGGTCAATGGCGAATCGAATACGGCAATCGGCGATCTTGCGGTGATTGATGCCGCGTTGCTGGGGGACGTCAGTGGCGACAGAACATACAGCGGCTTGGACGCTGCCTTGATTTCCCGTATTGCAGCACGTGCGGACTCCGGCTTTTCGCAACATCGACTTGTTGATCCCCATTTGATCGCCGACGTTGATCTCGCGCAGCCCCTGTCGATGGCCGATGCACAATTGGTCGCTGATGCCGCGGCTGGTCTTTCACCAGCGGAAATCCCACCGCGTCCACAAGGCCTACTCGGGATTCCGCAAACGGGCAGCACGGCGACAATCTCCGTCGCGGACCTGACCGGCACGTCCGGAAGCATCGTGGACGTCGCATTGAACCTCGATGATGCGTTTTCAGGTCTTAGCGGAGTCGACCTGCGAATCCTCTTTGATCCGACGAAACTGGAACCCGTGTCCGTGCCCGTCCATTTCGGTTCGTCGATGAGCGATTGGGCGACAAGTTATAAGGTGGATCCAATCGGGGGCACGATCGACATTTCCGCATACTCGAGACTGCCAATCCTGGGGCAAAATGTTGAGGTGTTGAAACTGGCGTTCAGAGTTTTGCCAACGGCAAACGGCCAGACAACGATCGGCGTGGACACCACAAGTCAATCTGACCAGCAAGTCCCGATCAGCCGGTTGAACGAAGGGCAATTGCAACTCGCGAGCACCGTCGGAACGATAACGATTGTCCCGCCGTTGGGTGTCGAGCAAGTGACCGTCAACCAAGGGGAAAGTAGCCGCTCACAAGTGACATCGCTCGAAGTTTTCTTTGACTCGCCGATCGATGTGGCCAGCCTGCCGGGCGCGTTCAGCCTGATGAACAGCGACAGCGGTACGGTCGTTGAAACTCTGCTGACCAATCATTCGCTGTTGGCTGGCAAATCTGTGGTCTCGCTGACCTTCGCTGGCGCATCGACCATCGATCGCGGCCCAGCTGGCAACTCGCTCGCCGACGGCAACTACCAGCTCCTGATCCATTCGGGACTGCTCCGCTCCAGCGTCGGTGCGCGACTATTGGACGACTTCATCTTTGGTGAACAAGCTGCCGATGTGTTCTTCCGCTTGTTCGGTGACAGCGACGGCGACCGCGATGTGGATGGCCAGGACTACGGCCGGTTTGGATTGACGTTCCTGAAATCGAACTCCGATTCGGCCTTTAACCCGGAACTCGACTCCGATGGCGACGGCGATGTGGACGGTCAGGACTATGGCCGATTCGGTCTGAACTTTTTGAAATCCCTGCCGTCACCTTGAACAGAACCGACAGGCAGGGGGCGAACGTTCGGCAGTTTCGCTGACGGTAAAACATGTGCTTTTTTGGACCCAGCTGCCGGTTGGCATTCTGCTCTGGAGTTCTGCTCAGAAAAACTTGCAGAAAATGCTGGTCTGTTCATCATCGATGACTGCGTCGGCGGCCTGACGGTGCTTTCGTGTCACCAACGCAGTCGCGAAAGTCATCGAGACTTTCGGCACCCAATCTTTCCGTGCCAGCACGACGTTCCAGCGGCGTGTTGGTTTGTGGTTCGGCGGACCCAGGCATGCGCTCACTGGCGCATTTCAATTCCCAAGCTCTTGATTCGTGATGCCAGAGTGGTCGGTTTCATGCCGAGCAATTCAGCGGCTCCTCCGGCTCCGGACACTTTGCCGTTGCATTGTGACAGGGCGCGGCGAATGTTGTTGGTTTCCAGTTCGCGCAACTCGGCAACCGTCATCACCCGTTGTTCATCAGTGGACTCGATCGCGCCCGCCGCGTCGACCGATGATCGGCGACTTGTCGATTGGCCGGAATTGAGCTGGAATCGTAACCGTCCGGCTTTGGCTGTAATCATGGCGCGTTCGAGGACGTGCTGGAATTCGCGAACGTTGCCGGGCCAATCGTAACGCTGTAAATCATGCACGTTGGCCTTGGTCAGCCGCGGTGTCGGACGGCCGAGCTTGCGGGCCAGCTGCGCAAGAAGATGTTCGGCGAGCAGCGGGATGTCCTCCTTGCGCTGGCTGAGCGGTGGCAACTCGATCGGAAACACGCTGAGCCGATAGTAGAGATCACTGCGGAATCGGCCGGCATCGCTCTCCGCTTCCAAATCGCGATTGGTGGCCGCGATGATCCGCACGTCGACGCGGCGAGTTTGTTCTTCGCCGACACGCTCGAGTTCTGATTCTTGAAGCACCCGCAACAACTTGCTCTGCAGATCGAGTGGGATCTCACCGATCTCATCCAGAAACAACGTGCCTCCATCGGCCAATTCGAAACGCCCGATCCGATCACGCACCGCGCCGGTAAAGCTGCCCTTGGTGTGGCCGAAGAACTCACTGTCGTAGAGCTCGCGCGGGATCGCGGCACAGTTGACTTTGATCAGTGGGCGATCGCTGCGCGCCGAACGTCGATGAATCTCGCGGGCGACCAGCTCCTTGCCGGTGCCGCTCTCGCCGGTGACCAGGACCGTTGAATCGGTCGGGGCGACGAGCTCGATTTGCTCGGCGACTTTTTGCAGCGCCGCGCTCTTGCCGACCATGTCACCGAACGCGTTTCTCGTCCGCACTTCCTCTTGCAGATAGTCGTTCTCCAGTTCCAAGCGGCGGCGCAGCGATTCGATCTCCTCCCAGGCCGACGCATTGGCAAGCGAAGCCGCGGCGTGGTTGGCGATCGTGCGGAGCCAGTCCAGGTCTTCGTCGTTGATTGTGGTTCGACTAAACACCGCCAGCACCCCGAGCACCTCGCCGCGGTAGACCAACGGTTGGCCACCGAAACCGCGAATGCCTTCCGCGTTGGCCCAGTCCGGGTGGACCAGCCAATCGGGCTCGCCGGCCAGATTGCCGACTTCCAACGGTTCGCCCGTCGCGGCGATCCGCCCCACTTTACGGACTCCGATCGGAAACCGCCGAAACGCGCCGTCGGTCCGCGACAGGTCGCGGTTTGGGGCCACCACCGATGCGCCGCCGCTGGCCACCAAATGCAGGCACCGGGTTTGGTCGGGGCACTCTCGCCGCAGCGGGCATGTTTCGCAGCCGGCTCCCGGGCGAATCAGCCAGATCCTCACCAACGCCACCGCCGGCGACGCGGCAATGTGATCGACGATCAACTTCAACGCATCGTTGACCTGTAGCCGCTGGGCCATCTCCAACAACAACGTCTTGGGCTGATCGATCAGGGGCGTCTTGTCACCGAGCATTCGCAAAACATACGCGAAAATTCGTGAACGACAAGCGAAATTTCGTGGATCAACGATATCTCGTGTCGGTCTGTTTTCCGATGGGTTGCTGTAAGTACCTGTAGGTATTGGAGTTGCGGGTTTCGTTGTGTTTTGGTCCGGGACATGCGTTAGCGAATGCCGACGAGCAGTGGCTTTCACTGCTTGCAGTTCAAAACCCTTTTGTATGAGGAAAGTAGCCATGACCCGAATCAGCCCCATCAACCCCGCAGACGCAACCGGCACCGCCCAAGAATTGCTCAACGGTGTTCAGTCCAAGTTGGGCATGATCCCGAACATGATGTCGACAATGGCCAACTCGCCGGCCGTCCTGGACGCGTACTTGAAATTCAGCGGCGCGCTCGCCGCGGGCGGACTGTCGGCCAAGGATCGCGAGCGAATCGCTTTGGCCGTCGGGCAAGCCAATCAATGTGACTACTGCTTGGGCGCTCACACGGCGATCGGCAAGATGGTCGGACTGACGTCCGAGCAGATCCGTGACGCCCGGTCGGTGACCGCCGCCGATGCAAAGTCCGATGCGATCGTGAAGCTCGCGGCACAGCTGGTCGAAAAACGCGGTTTGGTTTCTGACGATGAAGTCGCCGCGGCCCGGCGTGCCGGGTTGGGCGACGGCGAGATCGCTGAAGTCGTGGCCAACACGGCGCTGAACCTGTTGACCAACTACTTCAACCACGTCGCGGAAACGGACAACGACTTCCCGCCTGCCGAGCCGATCGACTCGCCATCGTCTGGCGGTTGCCACAGCGAGACCTGCGGCGTGGCCTGATCAACGCCGCAAGCTGATCATCACATTCAACATCTCTGAAAGAAGAGGATTACAGCATGCCAAAGCCGACCGACATTCGACCGCCCTTCACCCGTGAAACGGCGGAGCAAAAAGTCCGGGCTGCCGAGGATGCCTGGAACACGCGCGATCCCGAACGTGTTTCGTTGGCCTACTCTGCGAACAGCCAATGGCGAAACCGTGACACGTTCGTCGCAGGGCGTCCGCAGATCGTCGAATTCCTATCTGGAAAGTGGGACAGGGAGCAGCAGTACCGCTTGGTCAAGCAGTTGTGGGCATTTACCGAGAACCGGATTGCGGTTCGGTTTCAGTATGAGTACCACGACGAGACGGGAAATTGGTTTCGTGCCTACGGCAATGAGAACTGGGAGTTTGATGACGATGGTTTGATGCGACGGCGCGAAGCCAGAATCAACGATGACGCGATCGACGAATCGGATCGAAAGTTCCACTGGCCCATGGGGCCCCGCCCTACGGACCATCCCGGCTTAGGAGAGTTCGTCAAATAGGCGGGGCTTGATTTGAAAGTCGGCCGTCACAGATGGCGGCCGACTTGTCGGGAATACCGTGGCACACCCGCGCGGTCAATTCGTCGGAATGAAACCTCGGATCGGTTCGAGTCTTGAAAGTCGTTGATCGAGTGAGAGGATTTCGTCTGCCAAACGATCGACCTTGGCGTCCAGGGATTGGAGCATCGTGTTGAAGTATTGTGGATTCTTCAACAGCACAAGCGATAACTGTGCCAGCTCGTATTTCAATTTCAGACGTTCCAATTCCAGGTCATTCACCATTCCGTTGTCGTGCAGCAGTCTTCCGTTCTCGAAATTGAGTTTCGCCAAACGAATTTTTTCTTGGGCGTTGCGAAGCCGAATGCGTTCGCTTCCACCAACGGTCGCCATCTCCGCCTCTTGGAACCGTTGCTCGGCGATTGCCACGTCGGACTTCAGTCGCTCGATCACGAGTCGAGCGATCGTTCCTGGGGACTCCTTGTTGATCTCCAGGGCAGAGAGCAGTTCAACGTTCGCCAACGCCAACTGCGTTTTGGTGTGTTTGACATTCAAGTCATGCCATGAAGGCTCGGTCGTCTTGGCCTGGTTTTCTTGGCAAAACGCTGGGGTGGCCAACACGACCAGCAAGCAAAACACGAATCCGGCCGCTTTGAAATGTGACATTGGTCCACCGATAGATGTGCGGATTCGCCCGCTCTTTCCATGGTGGCGATGCGCTGATGACGATTGTTTCCTGGTCCAGGTCACCTGCAAAACTCGCGCCACAGCGTGGAAAACACAGGGGATCCACGTTCTCTCGCGGGCAACGACATTGGATCAGAAATTGGCGACGTTTCGTCTTCTCCTGCCCCGAATGATTTTGCCAATCACCCAGGAGCGATTGGGTCGGCGTGATCGCATCGGCGTGATCCGGCGTCCTCGGCGCTGACCGAGTTAAACCCCTACGACCTCGCGCCAGGTTTTGGCCATCAGTTGGTGCCCGAGTGGGGTGGGGTGGACGCCATCGCCGGCCAGCAGTTTGGGCTCGGTTCCTTCAGCGACTGCATCGTCGAACATGGTTTGAAAGGGCACCCAGATTGCTCCGGCGTTCTTGGCGACGTCTTTGGCATAGCTGCGTCGGACGGCGAATTCAGGGAACCACTTGTCACGGTTTTCCTTGACCGTACCGCTCATCAAAACGAACGGCTCGCAGATCACGAAGGTGGTCGTCGGAAGTGCGTTGCGGGTGCGCTGCAGCAACGCGGCAAACCCGTCGCGATAGGTTTCCGACGTTCCGTCGTAACGGCCGTTGAGCTTGTGCCAGATGTCGTTGACCCCGATCAGGATGCTGAGGATCTTGGGTTTGATGTCGAGACAGTCTTGTTGCCAGCGGCGGTCCAGGTCGGGAACCTTGTTTCCGGAAATGCCTCGATTGTGGATTTGCAGGTTGAGTGCTGGGTAATCGTGACGC
Organism: Rhodopirellula sp. SM50; assembly: GCF_002289565.1. Taxonomy (GTDB): domain Bacteria; phylum Planctomycetota; class Planctomycetia; order Pirellulales; family Pirellulaceae; genus Stieleria. The sequence goes on from NZ_NTFY01000100.1 coordinate 11,066, forward strand.
AGCGATTCGGCAATGAAGTTGGGGTAACCGCGTCCGAGTCCCTCGTTGGCAGCGGGCGATTTTCTATTTCGCCCGGCATCGGTGATCGAATCACCTTGGAACAGGATCACGTCGTCCTTGGACAAGGTAGTCTTCTCCGCAGCAAGAAGCTCGGGCGGGTTAAGGCAGGCAACGGTGCCCGCGGACGCGGCGACGGACAGAAAGGTGCGACGTTTCATCTAGGATTTTGCCAAGAGGGGGTGAGTGAAAAAAAAGAGCGGAGCGGGTGTGCGCCATGGCTCCACGCCAACGCCACCGGACCGTGCCGCAGAGTTTAATCGATCGCGCCCCCGACATCATCTCGCCTCCGCCACCCTTTCCGGATGGTGCCACCCACCTATCTTAATTCTCTCTAGATGGTGCCACCCACCTTATTTGAGTTCCGGATGGTGCCACCCACCTTACTTGGGCGGCACGCACGTCGCGTTCAATGCGCGGCGGGCGGGTTGGCGCAATCTAGACGGGCATCGTCCGCGAATCGCAGCACTCGCGAGTTCCCAGTACCCCCGGCCGACGACGATTACCTTTGCGCTTGGATCGGAGATGGTCGAGATCCGTGGAGCGACCGATGAGGCCGATGTACAGGCCGAAGCGATGCGGATCAGAGATCTGTTAGGCTGCGAAGCACTCGGCGACTTGTCGTTGCCCCTTAGTCCAGTGGCGTCCGCTCGAGCGGGCGAACTGCGACATGCCGTCCGGCGAGCCGACGCAGCAACTATTGCCAAAGTAAAGCTGGAAGTTCCAGACCAAATCACGCCACATCGACAGGTCGATCCCGAGACGCGAAACCAAACCTTGCAGACTTGGCGGTAACTTTCGTCCTGCCCCTTCTTCACTCTGTTTCGCAGTCCAACGGAGAAGCTTGAAATAGTCTTTCAGGTTGATTCCTAGGAATCCTTTGTCGCTTGCCCGCACGCCATTGCGGTTTACTTCCGCGTCGCTGGATAGCGTCGATCCGTCCAGAGTCAACGGCGCAAGCCAACCGTCGCGACGGATTCGTTTGCCGGTCGGGTTCTTCCGTTTTGCTCGCTTCTTTTTACGAAGTTCCTCTACCGGCTCGGTGCGACGCTCTTCGCCGGCTTGTTGCGTAGTAATCGGAACCAGATCAAACGCCGCTGAATCGATTTCCTGACCTTGTTCTCCTTTGATCCGATCATAGCCGGACGTGTGAACAGATTGGTCTGGTGATTCTGCCATCGCGGCACGAACCGGATTCAGGTCGACGTACATCGCACATGCCAGCAATCCCGCCTCATCGGTGATCCGTTGTAGCTTAAACCGGCCTTCCCAAAATCGACCGGTACACTCGTCTTGTCGGTTGGCCATCCGCGCAATCGGCTCGCTCAAGGATCGCATGAACCAGGAGATATCTGACAACCGACGCCGCACTTCGGCAAGCCTTTCACGGTCAGCGACCAACATTTGTACATCGTTTTGGGTCGGCTCACCCAAATGTTCTTCCATTCGACGACCTGGAAAGACTTTCAGCCAGCGAATGGCGGCCTCTTGATCGGTCCATTCGGCAACAACGTCGGGGCGATTGCGAAGGATCAGATGCATGTGATTGGACATCACGGCATACGAGAGAACATCGACGGCAAAGACAGAAGCCAGGGCTTCCATCCGCCGCCGGATCCACTCACGCCTGAATCCATAGTCGGTCCCGGTTGCCGGGTCGAAACCAGCCAAGAAAGCACGCCGGACACACCGCTGAACGGCGTGAACTATAGACACCTCGTCACTAGCAATCTGCTCCGAACGTAGCGGACGTCCCATCGCGATCCCCTCTCTAGAAGTGGGTGGTGGCTGGAGTGTACCCCTCCGCGGGAATTGTGTCAAGAAAATGGTGGGTGGCACCGGATGGGAGGTGGCACCGTGTCAAGAAAATGGTGGGTGGCACTGGATGGGAGGTGGCACCGATTGGAGGTGGATTTGCTTGGGGAGCTTTGGGGGTGTAGGATGCTTCCCCCGTGATTGTGGGTTTGCGGGGGCTCGGCGGGGCGGCGCTCGGTGTGGTGAATCCACGGTTTTCTGAGATCACAGCTTCTGTAACGAGGAAAAGAGAATGCGGCGATTCATTGGGTGTCTTGGGGCGCTGGTCTGGTTGACGTGTTCAAGCCTTTCGGCGAGCGCGGAATTGATTGGCGCCGGGCAAGTTTCGTTCTATGCGACGGCTATCCAAGACATCACGCTCTTAGCAGGGTCGTCGATCAATCCGGGTGCCGAGATTCTCATCTCCGATGTGACGGGGACAGGCAACGCCGGGCTCAACCTCGAAGCCCAAGTTGGTAACACAATCGCGATCAGCTCGTTGTTCGGTTGGGAGTTCGCAGGAACGGATACATCGGGTGTGGTCAACGGAGACTTCCGTTTTGGCAACATCCCGCCGTTCAGTGGTACCGACTACTCCGGACAGTTCACCAACGTGGTCCAAGACCCGGGCGATCCCGGATTCGCGACGGGCGACCCATCGAGTTTCCTCTCGGGTGACTACGCCGTTTCTGGAGACGCCTTTGCATTTGAAGTTTTGTCCGGTCCAATTGCCGGGCTTGTTCTGACCACTGACCCGACGCAGGGTTTTACGTTTACCTCTAGCTTCGACGGCTTGCCCCCATCAGTCGGCACCGTGCTGACGAGCAGCGGTGATCTGAATCTCTTGCTTGGCACTGAAGTGGTTGGGTCCAGTAGCAACCGCCGAATCATTGTCACCGCGATTCCAGAACCTAGCGCTATCGTTTGTCTGTTGTGTGGCACAGCGCTCGTTGCCGGGCGGCGACGCAGACGCTAGAGAGCGATCTGGATAGAGAGCTATCTGGGTTCTGACAAGACGCGTCGCGGGCGAAGACGCTCCGGGCGTGATCAACAGTGAAGTTGTCCGTCGGCCAGGACACGCAATCGTGAAGGCTCAGAATCTGTCGCTGCAAAAAAAAATCGCCCGGTGAAACACTGGGCGATTTTTCGAAGCGACGCGGACGGGACTCGAACCCGCAACCTCCGGATCGACAGTCCGGGGCTCTAACCAATTGAGCTACCGCGCCGAAGTTTGGTTCGCAAAATGTTGCGTGCCATCCTTCGTGGATGCGGGATTATATCGATGGTCGATCCCGCCGCAAGACCATGCTTCGGCTCATTTGCATATCTTTCTTTAACGTTCTGGGTCGGATTGTTTTGGCTGGTCGCATTTTGCCTAAAAAACCGGGTTCGGGACCCCTCGGATTTCTGCACAGCGGCCAGATTTTGTCTTTCGATGCTTGGTGGAGACCTAGCATTTTTACGGTGGATTGCGTGCCGAGTCGCGAAAATCCACGCCTTGTTTTCGTTTGCCCGTTCACTCGCCCCAAAATCGTCGCCATGTTTTTTAGCGTTCACCCGCCTGTTCTGGCCTCCGTCAGCGACTTGATCCGAGACGTCGGCAACGAATTGACCACGTATTCGAGCCAAATGACCACCACGCACTGGGGAATTGTCGCCGGATGCGCCGTCGCTTTCGGCTTTTTGTGCTTGAAAGGCAGCGGTGTAAACCGATAACAGCTTGGCGACGTAGAATCACGAGAGATCTTGAGTCATTTGTTGGGACCGACTTTCGACCGGTCCGGTCGGCCCACCACCCGGCGAGCCCTCTTCGCACGGAGAACTGGAAATGCCACTTTTTGAAATAGAAACCAATTCCCATATCATCATCACCTGGGCAGAGAACGAAGATGACGCTCGTGATGTGGTCCATGACGCCTATCCCCACGACGAGGTTGTCCGGCTGACCAAGCGTCCTCGCGACACCTGGGTGATCAGCAAGGGCGCGTTGGGATTGACCAACACCACGCTGGATCCGTGCATGGTCGCCCGCGAATGTCTCAATCGATCGGCCGGTGACAAGGTCAATGCGATTCGTTTGTACCGAATGGAAACCGGCAGCGACCTCGATCAGGCTCGCAAAATGATCGAATCGAACATGGTCATGGGCTGGTAGTGAAAGCCAGGCCACCAAGGCGTCGGGCATTCTCTGACGCCACCCGCGCCGCAAGTTCCGCTGCTTGGCGTATTCCTTGCCCCCGTGCGTAGCCGTGCAGGAACGCGCCGTGAAAGGTGTCACCGCAACCCGTTGTGTCGATCGCCAATTCTGGTGAAACCGCCGGCTGGTGAAAACTCGCTCCGTCTCGCGCGACCCAATCACTTCCCGCCGGTCCGTCGGTGACTGCGACGATCTCGCAATCGAGTTCCTCCATCAGTGATTCAGCCAACTCCATTGCAGGGAGTCGGCGCAGGGAGTCGGCTGGCGATCGGACATGCGAATCGGCAAACTGCCGCGCAAGAATCGCGAAATCGGCGGCGCGGAGCATCGGCAGAATCTCCGGGCGATAGCGATACGCCCCACCGTCGAACGAGATCTTGACTCCAGACTCTTTGGCGACGCGAATCGCCTGCAGGCAAATCTCGCCATGCCGTCCATTGAAATGCAAGATCTTGGATTGCGAAATGAGCTGCTCGATTTGCGGCGTCCACCGCAACCGTTGACACGCTGAGCCGGGCGAAAAGACGATCGTCCGCTCGGCGGATCGTCGTTCGGACCAGATCGACGCGGCCGAACTGGTCAACCCGGCGTGCCGGGTGATCGCTTGCGTGTCGACGCCCTCGGCGCCGAGCGTCTGGAAAATTCGAATTCCCGCGGAGTCATCGCCCAGAGAATCAATCAGCGCGGTGTTAGAACCCAGTCGTGCCGCGGTCGCCATCGCGACGGTGATTCCACCCCCGATGCCTTCGAGGTGCCGCTCGGCCTGGACGACCGAACCGGGTTGCGGCAGCGAATCGATCAGCATCAGGCTGTCCCAAACGGAGACGCCGATACCGACGATGTCCATTCGGCGACTCATCCTTGGTCGATCATTTCTTTTGCACCGCTGGCGACCGAGGCCGACGCGGCCAAACACATCGCCACCGACCAGCGTCCGTCTTGGGCGGTGCAATGCAGCGGGCGACCGGATTCAATCGCCTCGGCAACGCGGACGATCTGATCTTCCAATTCGAACAGCTCTCCGGTCGGCTTTTCGATCGACACGTCGACCACGTCGTTGCCGTCAAAGGCGCGCAACTTGAACGTCGGGTGTCGGGTCCGATCCATCGCCCCGCTCCAGGACGCCCACAAGGCGCCTTTGCTGCCGGTGACCTTTGCGGTTTGGTGGTGTTCGAACGCGCTGAGTGTTTGCGAAACGACCGCGTAGGCGTCGCCGGCAAAGTGCATGATCGCACTGAAGTTGTCTTGCAACTCGGGACGCTCCGGATCTCGGGAATTGGCTGTCGCGTAGACCGACTGGGGCATGCCCGCCGATTCCAAGTACCAGCGTGCAAGATCGAAGAAGTGGATCGGTTCTTCCAAAATCCAGTTTCCGACTCGATTGATGTCGTAACGCCAACCGCCGGCGCCTTGACGATACGGGTTTCTGGAGAGTTCGACCAGACAATACTGCGGCGTGCCGATGAACCCGTCATCGATCATCTCTTTGACCTTGCCCCACATCGACGACAGTCGCAGCTCGTGACCGACACACAGCAATCGATCGTTTGATTGGGCCGATGCGATCATCGCGTCGCATTGGTCCAGGTCGATGCCCATCGGTTTTTCGAGCAACAGATGCTTGCCCGACTGGAGCACCGCCGTGGCGACTTCGTGGTGCAGATAGCTGGGGACGACGACGTCAATCACGTCCAAGTCGTCGCGTGCGAGCAGGGCGTGATAGTCGGTCGTGACGAAGGCGTCGGGATACGCTTGCGACGCATCGGAGGCCGTCGCCTGACTGTGCGCGGCGATCCCGACCAGCTCCGCGTTGTGTGCTTTCGTGATCGCATCGGCATGGTGTTTTCCCCAGGCGCCGAAACCGATCAATCCATATCGAACCAAATTCATCGTGTGTTTAAAAAAGAGAGGAAGGGCATCGGTAGAAAGAAGATTGACGCGGCAAAAGAGTTGTGAAGGCCGAGGAAGTCAAACGGAATCAATTTCGTAGCCGGAGCGATACTCTCGCGACATCAACCCGTTGGCCTCTTCGTCGCTTACAACACGTTCCGATTCGGCGTCCCATTGAACGGTGCGGCCCAACCGCAAGGCCAGATTGGCGAGGTGGCAGGTCGTCAACACGCGGTGGTGTGTCGCGATATCGGAAATCGGCACGTCACGAGTCTTCAAGCAATCGACAAAGTTTTGCATGTGCGACGTCGGTTGCCTACCTCGATACAACTTCGTCATCGCATCGTCGTCGAGTGGTTGATCTTTCAACGCGTCGACCGGGATGCCTTCCAGCGTTCCGCGATTGACAAAGAAACGTCCGCGGTCTCCTTCAAAGGTGATTCCATTCCGCGTTGAATCGATCAGCATTTCGATGCCGCCGGGAAAGTTGCACGTCACCGAAAACTCGATGGGGGTGTTGTACATGTCACTACGGGTCGGCATTCCGCCCCGCAGCGGCTGGTTCATCGTGGCGGTTCCGCCGACCGAGACCGGTCCACCGTTTTCTTGGCCGATGGCCCATTGTGCGATGTCGACGTGATGGGCTCCCCAGTCGCACAGTTGGCCGCCGGCGTATTCAAACCACCACCGAAACGTGCGATGGGTCCGCTGGGGAATGTATTCGGTCAGCGGTGCGGGGCCGAGCCAGCGTTCCCACTGGAGCGTCGTTGGCGGCGCGGCGGTGGCGAACGGGCCACCCTTCCATCCGGGGCCGAGTCCGATATGGATGCGTCGGAGATTGCCGACGCGGCCGTCGCGAACCATCGCGATCGCTTTCAAAAATCGCTGGTCGTATTCGGACCGTTGCTGCGTGCCGACCTGGAACACTCGGCCGGTTTCTCGTGCGACCTTGCGTAGCCACTGGCCTTCTTGGATCGTCACGGCGACGGGTTTTTCGCAGTACACGTCTTTGCCCGCCCGCATCGCTTCGATGGCAATTTTGGCGTGCCAGTGATCCGGGGTGGCGATCAACACCGCTTCGATCGATGGGGAATCCAGGACGCGGCGGTAGTCGTCCACGATCGTCGCATTGCCGCCGCAGATTTTTTGGTTCGCATAGTCGGCGGCGACCGAATCGAGTTCGCAGATCACGGGGATGTCGGCCAGTGAAGCGGCTTGGGTGCCGATCGCAATGCCGCGGCCTTGTCGTTTGGTTTCCGGTTGCCAGCCCGCGCCGATCAGTCCGAACACCGGCCGATCGTTTTTGGCCGCGATCGTGGTGCCCGTTTGATAGGCAACGGTGGTGGCCGCGATGCCGGACGCACAGCGTGCCAGAAAAGTTCGCCTGGTCGTTGACATGGTGGATGGTGCTGGGGGGAGGGAGTTGTGGTGGAGTGTGCTTCCAGCTTGCGTGCGGAGGCCAGGGGTCGCAAGCTGGAAGCGTACACCGCTGGAGCTTTGCTCCATGGGGGTCGCAAGCTGGAAGCGTACGCCACTGGAGCTTTGCTCCACGGGGGTCGCAAGCTGGAAGCGTACGCCACTGGGGGCATTCTACACGGCACCAGTGTAACATCGGCTGGTCGTCATCGGGTAAGCTGATGACTCGTGCGGCTTGATTGCCGTCCCGCCCTCCATCCTTCCTGCATTGCACCGGTATTCATGACTCCCCTTCAAGGTATGCGTAACGCTGCGGTTCCCGGTCAGCGAAACGATAATGACTCGTTGTTCCCCTTGGCGATGACTTGTGACGCAGGCGCGGTGACGCTGGATCAATTCATCGATTGGGTGTCCGAAAGTCGCGACGACTTGTTATCGCTTTCCAGTCAGCATGGCGCGGTTGCGTTTCGCGGGTTTCCGACCCCGACGGTGGACGAGTTTGATGCGTTCATTCAGGCGCTCCATCTCGAAAATTTTCCGTATGCAAAGTCGCTGTCCAATGCGGTCCGCATCAACCGGACGCCGCGGGTGTTTTCCGCCAACGAAGCCCCGCCGGAGGTGAAGATTTTTTTTCACCACGAGATGGCTCAAACGCCGCTGTATCCCAAATACATTCTGTTTTACTGTGAGATCGCGCCGCAATCCGGCGGTGCGACGCCGTTGTGCCGAAGCGACATTCTGTTTGCGAAACTGGCCGAGCAGTGTCCGGAGTTTGCGGCCAAGTGCGAATCAACCGGATTGCGTTACACCAACGTGATGCCCGGAGTTGACGACGCAAAATCTGGAATGGGACGGAGCTGGCACAGCACGCTGGGGGTGGAAACCAAGGCGGAAGCGGAGGCTCGACTCGGCGAGTTGGGTTACAGCTTTGAATGGCTGGCCGACGATTGCTTGAAAGCAACGACACCGCAATTGCCCGCCGTGATGGAGGTTTCTCCGGGACAGAAAACATTCTTCAATCAGTTGATCGCTGCCTATTGCGGTTGGAAGGACGAACGCAACGACCCGTCCGATGCGATCCGGCATGGCGACGGCACGAAACTCGATCCAGACGCTGTCAACGTGGCCGTTCAGCTTGCCGAAGAACTCACCTATGACCATCAGTGGCAGGCCGGAGACATCGTGTTGCTGGACAACACGGTGGCGATGCACGCGCGGCGTCCCTTCCAGGGAACTCGCAAAGTGTTGGCATCGTTGGCGGAAATGCGAACGCATGCCTTTGACGCAGTGGGTTAACCGAAATGGATGACGAAAAACGGAAACCCGAGGAGCCGGCGGTCAACAGTCCGGGCGAACCGGTTGTGTTGGACCCCGGCGGGAGTTCATCGGGTCGCTGGTACGATGGGGTGACGCGTTACCAGTGGTTGATTCTGATCATCGCCTGCGCTGGCTGGGTCTTCGACGTTTACGAAGGCCAAATCTTTAACATCACTCGCAGCGACATGTTGCTGGAAGTGCTGGACGGTGACGAAGCGGCGGCCAAGGCGTGGGGCGACAATTTTTTGGCCATCTTCCTGGCCGGTGGGACGATCGGCGGGCTGTTGTTCGGATCCCTGGCCGACCGATGGGGCAGACGCCCGATCATGATCGCGACGATCCTGATGTACTCCGTGTTTTCAGGGTTGACCTATTTCGCCAACGATATTTATGTGATCGGAGTGTTGCGTTTTCTCGTCGCACTCGGAATCGGCGGTGAATGGGCGGTCGCGGCAAGCTTGGTCGCGGAGGTGTTTCCCAAGAAAGCGCGCGCCCAGGCGGCGGGGATTTTTCATGCTTCCAGCATCTTGGGCACGTGGCTGGCCGCGCTGTCGGGGATTCTGGTCGGCAGCCACTGGCGCTATGCCTACCTGCTGGGGGTGCTGCCCGCACTGCTGATCGTTTGGGTGCGGGCGAGCGTCAAAGAGCCCGAGCGTTGGCAGGCGATTCGGAACAGTGATGTGGGGCAAAAGTCCGGCAGTTTTCGTGATCTGCTGTTGAATCCGAAATGGAACGGTTTGGCGTTTCGTGGGATGTTACTGGCCGCGGTCGGTTTGGGAACGTTTTGGTCAGTGACGGTTGCGGGCCAGGACCTTGTCAGGGCATTGTTGTTGTCGCTCGGCACCGATCCCGAAGTCGCGGGGGCGAAGAGCAAGTTTGCCTACGGCATCGTGCAAGCGGCCGGTGGAGGTGCAGGGCTGCTGGCGTTTGGTCCGCTGTGCGCCCGATTCGGCCGCAAGCCGACCTTTATCGCTTATCATGTTTTGGCGTTGTTGATCGTTCCCGTTGTGTGTTTTCTGCCGCAAACGTACACACAGATGCTGTTCATCCTGCCTGTGTTTGGGTTCCTGACTTTGGGGATGCACTCGGGCTACGCGATCTATTTTCCCGAACTGTTTCCGACACACATTCGCGCGACCGGAGCGAGTTTTTGTTTCAACGGGGGACGTCTGTTGGCGGTCCCGGTGCTGTTCTTTTCCGGCTGGCTGAAAGGGCGTGAAGATGTTTCGCTTCAGCAGGCGGTCTGGTGGCTGTCGTCGTTGTTTCTGGTCGGCATCGTGGTGATGTTGACTCTGCCGGAAACCAAGCAGCGAGACTTGGTCGAGAACTGATGTTTTCTGGCGACCTGACCGTTTTCTTGTACATCGGCGTGATCGCATTGGCGGCGGGATTTGTCCACAGCGCGATCGGATTCGGATTCGGGATCGTCGCGGTGACACTGTTGCCGTTGGTCGTCGAAGTCCGGCAGTCGCACGTGGTCATTTCGACGGCCAGTGTTCCGGTGTTGATGATGGCCGCGTGGGCGTATCGCGACGGAGCCGATTGGTCTGCGTTGTGGCGCGCGCTGGTCGGTGCGGCGATCTGCATGCCGTTGGGGTTGTTGGCGTTCGAGTGGGTCTCGCCGGACTGGTTGATCCGGGGAACGGGGTTGGCGATTCTGGCGATGGTGGGGATCAGTTTTCGGAATCGGCGTCGGGCAAAGATGGAACTGAAGTCGAGCGGCGGATCGTCATGGTTTGCCGGTGCCCTGGGTGGTTTTTTGGCCGGTGCCGTCACGATCGCCGGGCCGCCTGTCGCCGCGTACGCGTTATCACAACCGTGGGAACAGGCCCGGTTCAAAGCGTTTTTGAATCAGTTCTTGTTTGCGGTGTCGCTCTACAAAGTCACGGGGCTCGCGGCGCGCGGGTTTATCGATCAAGCAACGCTGGTGCAATCGGCGGCGTTGGCCCCGATGGCGATCATCGGCATCCAAGTCGGCGCGATTTTCAGCCGTCGACTTTCGACGCAGCGGTTCCACGTCTTCGTCGCGATCGCGCTGGTGGCGGTGGCGATCTATTTCGTGGTCAGAGGAGCCGGCGAGTGATCTGCGGATCGATCAGTGGTGCGTCAGCTTTAAACTTAGGGTACCGCGGAAAAGGGGTCAGGTACCAAAAATGCGAAGCACCTTTCAGGCCATTTGGTTTTTGGTACCTGACCCCTTTTCCGCTCGACTAATGAATCCAACCCAGGTAATCGCGAAGGATTGACCAGCGGGGTTCGTTTTTGCCGTTGGTTTTGCCCAGCACCCAGTGGTCGTAATAGTCTTGGGCGGTGCCGTCTTTCTGGCGCAAACCGACCCAATACTCCAGGAAGTCGCGCATCTGTGCGTCTCGATTTCCAACGGCGTAAAACAGGGGCAAGCTGGCCTGCAGTTCTGTCGGGATGATGACTTCGAATCGAGGGTACATCAACGTAAACGCCGCTCCACTCTCGGCGCTGATCAGTAAGGCATCCAGGTCGGGATGATTGCCGTTGAAGAAATCTCGATTGTCGGCGATCTCGACGAGGGTGGCATCAGGAAGCGCGGTTTCGATTCGATGGACGAAGCCGCGGCTGAGGTCAACGAACCCGATCCGCAAGTCATTCAGGGCCGAGATGCGTTTGAGCGTTCGGAAATCGTTGGACCGAAAGTCACGGGTGACCAATGCCAAGTTGACGTCCATGTAACTTTCCGTGTGCGCCATCGCCTGGGCACGCTCCAGCGTTCCCACCAGCCCGGACATGACGATGTCGAAGTGGTCGGCGTTGAGTTGCTCGACCAGTGTGGACCGATCAAATCGTACCAGTTCCAAGGTCACGCCCAGGTCGCGGGCGAGGGAGTGGGCCATTTCCACGTCATAGCCGACCAGCGTTCTGCGATGATTGAAGTAGGCGAAGGGGAGCTTGTCTTCGTTGTAACCGACGCGGATGGCGCCGCGGCGGCGGATCCGTTGGAGCAGAGATTCTCCCTCGCGAAGAGGTTCTGGGTTCGGATGGGGCTGTTTGATGACGATGTTCTCGACCGGCTGCTCGAGTAACTGCATCCGCTCGATCACGTCGTATTTGTTGTCGGCCATCGAGATCACTCGATACAAAACCAGTCGCACGCCGACCAAAATGATGATCCCGAAAACGCAGACCACCAACGCGTATTTAACCAATCCCCAAAGCTGAAAACGCAGCAGGCGGTTGAAACCGAAGATCGAGATCAACGTCAACACGCACAGGTGCATCGCTCCGACGGCGTCACCGAGACGTTCACCATAGACGCCCGAGACCAGGAACAGCTGGAACATGTCATGCGGCAATTGCATTTGGTCCAGCAGGAACGGGATGGCGACGATCGGCCCACCGAAGAATGAAAACAATCCCGAAAAGAGAAAGCCCGGGTATTCGGACGCCTTGATCGGGGCGCCCAGGAACCATGCCGCGAACGGAATGAACAGCATGCTCAACAGTTTGCCGACATGGGGAAACGGATAGGCGGTTCCGTAGAGCAGATCGATCGCCGGCGATTCGTCTTTTCCGTCGATCTTGACCTGTGTTTCAAAAAGCCGTTCGGTGTTTTCGATCAGCATGGGCAGCACGATGATCAGCTTTCCGGTGGCAAAGGCGGTCAACATCGGCTCTTTGACGACGAACATGACTTGTCGATAGGTCAACGGGGTCAATGTCGTCACCAGCAACGGAAGAACAACGAAACCCAGAAAGACGGCACCGGCGGTGTAGGCCACCAAATACGCCTGCAGCCGTCCGACTTCGGCCAGTGAGACGGTCCCCGCGGTGCTTGCCGCAATCGCGAAGATTCCGACCGGTGCCAGCCGCGTGATGAACTTGCTGATTCGAAGCAACACGTCGGCGGCGACATCGAGTTGGCTTAAAACGATCGTGCGATTGCGAGATTTGGACAACGCCAACCCGCAGCAGATGCCGAACAGCACGACGGCAGGTACCTGGTTACTCGAAAGCGACTCAAAAATGTTTGCGGGAATGAAGTACGAAAGGACGTTGAGCGGCTCGGGGTCTTCGATCAGCGCGGTGCTGAAGAATGATCCCGCGCTCCATTCGGGAAACGACGTGGGCAGCACCCAAACCACAGCCACGCAGCTCGCCCACAAGCCCAGCAGGACCGTCCCGCCGATCAGGGCCAACCGGCGGCTGCTGCGCAGTCTGAGTCGACCCAGGCTGACGACCAGCGTGACCAAGATGTAGGGCAGCACGGTCATCCGCAACAGTCCCACAAAGGCTTCGCCGATGATCGCCAGCGGCGCGCACAGCTCGCCGGCGAACAGGCCACTGAAAATGCCCAAGGCCAGTGCGATCAAGATTTGCGTCGACAGGTCCACGCGGCGGACGAACCGCGCGTAGCATCCCTGGACCGATGGTCGCGTTGAATCGGTCAGATTCGACTGCTCCGGCATGACATCTCATAAAGGCAGAACGGTGGCGTAGCTGCGGCGACGCACCGCGAGGGATCGAAACGATTCTCTGATGAATCGTCTGACGATCGTTATACCGAAAGAATGGAAACCGAGGTCACCCCGGATGGGGATTGTCAGCACGTGATCCCAGCACGCGGCGTGAGCCAGTGGCGCGATCGTGGTTGTGGGTTGTTCCCGCGCCGCTCGCCGACCGGTCTGTCGATTGAGTGAGCCGTGACGTGTAAGCGGCCGGGCATTCTGGCGCCCGCCCGAGGCCTTACGGCCAGCGGCTCACCATTGACCCAGCCGATCCCGAATCAATCAACAGCCCGTGACGCTTCCCGCTGGGGGGCATGCCAGGACGCGGCGTGAGCCAGTGGCGCGATCGTGGTTGTGCGTGGCACACGCGCCGCTCGCTGACGCTTCCCGCTGGGTGCCGGTCGCTGACGCTTTCCCCTGGGTGCCGGTCGCTGACGCTTCCCGCTGGGTGCCGGTCGCTGACGCGTCCCGCTGGGTGCCGGTCGCTGACGCTTCCCGCTGGGTGACGGTCGCTGACGCTTCCCGCTGGGTGCCGGTCGCTGACGCTTCCCGCTGGGGTGTTATGTCCCGTCGGATGCTGGGGTTTGGCGTTTGGCCGCGTTGTCGTCGCTGCGACGGCGGTTTTGTTCGGCCATGCGGGCGCGATCTTCGGCGCGACGGTTCTGGCCTTCCAGATGATCGGTCCAGCGTCGACGTCCGTGTGACTGAGTCGGTCCCGGGGCGATCAAGAATACGGTTCCGAGTCCGAAGATCAGTCCGGCCATCATCGATCCAAACGTCATCGTCGTTGTGCCCGGTCCGAGCGGTTTGTCGGAGACTTGGGGAGGCCCGAGTTCGGCAACCAGGTTGGTCGACAGCGCTGCCGATCGACTGGCCCGGGCATCGACGAGTCGTTGTTCTGCTTCGGCCAATTGTTCCGATCGCTGTCTGAGTTCGGAATCAATTTCGGCGTACGTGGTCCGTGCTTCGGCCAGCATTTGCAATTTGTCGGAGAGGTTATTGACCTTTTCCGAGAGCTTTTTGACTTGAGCGACCTGCAATTCCAGCATCGGCTGCATGGAAGCGATCACCGACAACGTTTCCTGGATGATGCGTTCACGGATCTCTCGTTCGGTCGCGATCGCGGCTTTGCGTTTCGGGTTCTCCAACGTGTAGACGCCGGAAAGCTGACTGGCCCGCAGTTGGGCGTCGATCAATCCATCTTTCAATCGCTGCAACGACGGTTGGCTGTTGAGCAGATCGCCTCCGCTGATCAACAGCTTGGTCGGATCTTTCGAGCCGGCAACGAGCAGCGCGTGAAGAGACTGGAGCTTTTCAAGTTCCAATTCGGCCAGTTGCAGCTGTTCTTTGGTGGCCACCAGTGAACGCCGGTAGCTGCTGTCGCCGCCGTAGGTGTCGTTCAGATTGCGCAGCTCACCGAGGTCTGCACCAAACTGGATTTCGATTTCTTGCATCCGCGAGGACACTTCGTCGAGATTCTGTTTCGCCAAGTCGCGGGCGTGCGTCAGTTCGACGATCACGCTATCGGCGCGAACGCGGCGAACATCGCGTAAGTGTTTCGTCAGGGAGTCGAACATGGCGTGACAAAACTCAATGGCGCGATCGGGGTCTTCCGCTTTGACCTCCAGATAGACGACTTCGGTGTTGCCGAAATCGGCGCCTTGCGGGGCCAACAGATTGACGGACGATCGGATCGTTCCATTGACCTTGGATAGCGACGGCCAGTCCTCGTCCAATCGCCCATCGGGCGGACCGATCTCGCGCAATGCCGCCGCCACAACTTCGCGGTTTTGGGCCATTTCAAGAATGGTTTCCTGTGCCGCTTTGAGTTCCGTTTGGCTGGCGAATCGGCCGAGTCGGTCGACGGCACGTGTCGCTTCGTCACGCACCACCAATGGCTGGCGGGCAGAGTAGACATCCGAGTTGAGGAAGGAGTAGGAAACGCCGATCAGGCCAAAGACCAGAACGGCTCCGATCCAAAGAGGCGCGAAGAGCACCAGGACGTTCCGAATGTGTTTCCAGGGGATCGGCGCAGCAGACATGGCATGCTTCAGAAGGGTAGGTGGAAATCTCTCCCAACCCTACGAGCGCCTTAATTCGGCGCGATCGCGATGTCTGTTTCAGTGACCGCAGTCTGGCGAGAAGGATGCGGACGGTAAAGATTGTGCGGGAATTGACGATTAGGGATCGTCGGGGGCAGCCCCGCGGTGTCCGATGGCGTGTCGAGGGGCGCGAACGAACGTTCGCAGCGCCGGCCCTCTCTGGCGTTTGCTTGCTGCGCTAACGCCGTCTCTCCCAGAGGGAGAGAATCTAAATCGGTTGCCAAATTCTGCAGTAAAAGAATCGACATCCCGCGGCAGAGTGACAAAAACCTTTCAAACTGCTCGACCTCCCCACGGGAGGGCGACGCAGGAAATCAGTGCTTCACGTCGTCAACGGAATGGATTCCGCGAATGAACGCCCAAACGGATCAACGACGGGGGTGCGTTTTTTTGCGCCCCGACGTCTGGACTAGGCGACCGGAGTCGGTTCGTAGGGGATGTCTTCGATCAAGTCCATCGGCAGCGGTTTGACTTCCACGCCCGCTGCGGTGCAGATCGCGTCGATCGCTTCTTGAGCTTCCTTGACGGTGTTTTCACGCGTTTGGCCCTTGTAGCGGGTCGGGGACGCGGAGGGGCTGATCGGACCTTCGAATCCGGTCGCGATCAAGTGTTTGACGACATTGACGTGATTCAATCCGCCTTCGACGGCCGGTAGCACACAATCCAAGCGGGTGGCTTTGGACGGATCGGCGTCGTCGGCCAGCGTTCCCAAGCGGACCGCAACGATGCTGGATCCGGGGATTTCGCTCAGTTGGTCCATGCCGCCGTCGCCGACTGCCCAGTCCCAGGTGTCGATGATGTAGCCGACGTTCGGGTTGGAGACGGCTTTGACGATGGCGATCAAGCCTTCGACGTTGCGGACGAAATCAAACTCTTTCGATTCACGCAGCACTTTGCTCGCGTTGAACCCGACGCCCAGCTGAATCCCTTTGGCCGACAGCACATCGGCGACTTGGGACAAGCGATTTTGCTGGGTGGTGAAGTATTCGTGGTAGGGCAAGCGGTCGGTGGCAGCGGGCAAGTTGATGTAGGCCCGTTTGGCTTCCAGGTCGGCAGCCAGTTCGGTCAGCGGGTGCAGCGCCCCGACTTGACTGGTGAAGGCGTCATCGTCGGCATCCAGATTGATCTCCAATTGGAAGCCCCCGATTTGCTCCAGACGTCCCATCCCTTCGCCCATCGCGGCTTTGAGAAACTTTGCCGCGTCATCGGCCGTGGTCCGTTGCGAGCGACGCAGGATCTCGTACATGTCGATGTCCATCGACGCAAAGCCGTAAGTCAGTGCGAGTTCGATCAGTTCGCTTTGGCGTCCGTTAATTCCAAGAGACTTGGGCGAGAAATTCTTGAGCATTCGTGATCCTGTCAGTGGTTTGCCAAGACGTCTTTCCCCGGGGCCAGCGACGCGTCGGCATCAAGGACGCCGAAAGGGTGGTCACCGTAGGGGGTCTGGCTGCCTGTGAAAAAGGGTGGTGAAAGTGATTGGTTTGCGACTTTGGCGGCGTAGTATCGCAGAATCACCCCAAATCAGCCAAGGGGCGTTTCACCCGCTAATTGACGAGATTTTCAGCGATCGTTCGGAAACAGGCTGCTGATGGGGCGTTCTCGGCCGGCCCATGACAAAGGACGGAAATTGGGGCCGAATTCCGCCAAAAACCATTCAAACTCCGACGGTAATCTGCTTTAATGTCACAGTATCGGGCCGATGAGGTTCGATCCCCACCCCCAAACGCGTAGTGAAACTACCCACCTTACTACGCCCCACATCCGATTTCAGAACCTGTCGCGGTTCGACCTGCCCTGTCCGGCCACGACGTGGGCAGGCCGCGATTGCGATGGGAAGGTTTGCTCGAATCTACACTCTCGCGAAGGATCAACGCGACGAATCAACAATGATTTGATTCGGCCCCGCGAGATGGATCTAGAATCGGATCCCGCCACCCCAGTTCCGCGTCACTTTATGAACAGCTTTCCAGCGTTTGACGCCGCACGGCTCCCCGCCGCGCCGCTTGCCCCGACAGGGCGACTCCGGTTGCTCGGAGCGATCGGTGTTGTCTTGCTGGCCATGGGAACCGCTTGGCAACGACCGGTGGTAGCCGAATCGCCGGTTGACGATCTGACACGAGCGACATTGACACGGGGCCAACAAATCTACGCCCAGCAATGCCTCTCCTGTCATGGAGAAGGCGGTCGCGGAGAGACGGACGGCTACGCCGATCCGCTGGTCGGTGACGCTTCGATCGGCGAGTTGGCAGAAATCATTTCGGACACGATGCCGGAGGAAGACCCCGAGGTGTGTACCGGCGATGATGCGAAAGCTGTCGCGGAATTCATCTACGAATCGTTTTACGGCGAAGCGGCACAGCTCAGGAACCGTCCCGCCAGACAGCAGTTTTCACGTCTCACCGGCACGCAACTGCAACAGAGTTTGGCGGACCTTTATCAACACTTCTTTGGCGCACCGTTCCGAGTCAAGGAGCGTGGCCTGAGTGCGTCCTATTTCAACAGCGGGCGTTGGGACAAAAAGCAGCTGAAAGTCGAGCGTGTTGATCCGGTGCTGGATTTCGACTTCGGTCACGACCCGCCGGTGGAAGGTGTAACGCCGGAAGAGTTCTACGTTCATTGGTCCGGCTCACTGCAAGTCGAGCATACCGGACGCTACGAAATCGTGGTGCACTCAACGTGTTCGATGAAGGTTCGTTTCGGGCATCACGAACATGTGTTGATCGACAACCATGTCCAGTCCGAAGGGCGAACCGAATTCCGTCGGACGTTGAACTTGATCGGTGGTCGTCAGTACGCGATCCAAATCGACTTCACGCAACGCAAACGAAAGACCGAACAACCACCGGCGAAGTTCTCCTTGCGATGGGTGCCGCCGGGCGGAACGGAAACGGTCATCCCGAACGAGTACTTGTTGCCATCGACGTTGCCGAGCGGATTTGCGTTGCAAACCAAATTGCCGCCCGACGACCGCAGTTACGGCTACGATCGTGGAACGCGCGTGGATCGTCAGTGGGAAGATGCGATCACGTCAGCGGCGTTGGAGTTTGGCGACGCTGCGGTCAAAGAATTGTGGCCTCAGTACAAGCGACAGCACCGCAAGGATTCGGATGAAAACCGCGGCCGGCTGCGTGGATTCCTGACGGAGTTGGCGTCGGTCGCGTTTCGTGGCCCCATCGATGATGCAACCAAACAGCTTTACGTCGACGATCAAGTGGACGCGGTCGAAGACGACCAGATGGCGATCGCGCGGGCCTGTTTGATGATCATCAAATCACCGCGGTTCTTGTATCCCACGTTGGACCACCAGGCACCGATCAGCCGGCGTGTTGCGACGCGATTGACGTTGACGCTGTTTGATTCGCTACCCTCGGACGCGTGGCTGCAAGACCAGGCCGGTAAGGATAGGTTCGCCATCGGTCCCAAGTCAGATCAAACGAACGTCGAACAGCGGATCCGTCAGGCAGCGCTGCGGATGTCGGAGGATCCGCGACTGCACGGCAAAGCCATGGAGATGTTCTTTGATTGGCTGGATATTGATCCGGCGGCGGAAATCTCCAAGGACCCCGAAACGTTTGCCGGTTTCGACACGCACCTCCTGCTGGACTTACGGCGGTCCCTGGAATCGACGATCAGCGACGTGTTCTGGTCCGATTCGAGCGACTATCGACAGCTGTTTCTGCGGGATTGGAATTGGACCAACCAGCGGCTCGGTGAGTTTTATGGCGAGGGCTGGATGCCGGCGTCGGATCCTACCGGCCACCAGCTCGTGCGCAGCAAACCCGCCGCGGGGAAAACGTTCGGTGTGTTGACGCATCCGTTGGTCATGGGCCACTTGAGCTATTACGACACGACATCGCCGATTCACCGCGGCGTGTTTCTGATTCGGCGTGTGCTGGGACGAACGCTCCGACCGCCCAACGAGGCGTTTACGCCGATCGATCCCGAGTTGCACCCCGACCTGACGACGCGACAGCGGGTCGAGCTTCAGACCGGCGAAGCGAAATGCCAAGTCTGTCACCAGAAGATCAACGCACTCGGTTTTCCGCTGGAAAACTATGACGCCGTGGGACGCTATCGTGCGACCGAAAAAGGCAAGCCGATCGATGCTTCCGGCGGCTACGTGACGCGAGACGGCCGACAGGTCGAGTTTGCTTCAGCCGGGGATTTGGCCCGGTTTCTGGCTGAGAATGACGACGCCCACCGAGCGTTCGTCGAACGGGCCTTCGAACATTTTGCAAAACAACCGCTCGCCGCATACGGTGAAGAGGTTGCCGATGACTTGGTGAGACGATTTCGTGAGAGCGATTTTCACCTCCGCCACCTGATTGTCGAAATCGCGGTCGTGGTTGCGACAGATGAGTTCAATAAGGAGAACTTCAATGAATCGACGTGAGTTTCTAGCGCAGTTGGGTGTCAGTTCAGCCGCCGCAAGCCTGCTGATGGGATTGCCGAGTCTCGCAATGGGGGCCGAGGCGTCGGCGCGACGGCGGCGTTTGGTGTTCGTGTTCAGCCCCAACGGTGTGATCCCGCAACACTTTTGGCCTGACAGCACCGGCAAGGATTACGATCTGAAACGTATCCTGGCGCCGCTGGGCGAATTCAAGGATCAGATGCTGACCGTCAAGGGGATTTGCAATCGGATCCAAGGTGACGGTGACGGCCACATGCGTGGGATCGGATGTCTGTTGACAGGCATTGAGCTATTCCCCGGAGACATCCAGGGCGGAAGCGATACGCCCGCGGGTTGGTCGATGGGAATTTCCGTCGATCAACACATCAAGAATCGATTGCAAGCCGACCCCGCAACGCGAACACGTTTCGGTTCGCTGGAGTTTGGGGTGATGGTCCCCGACCGCGCCGACACCTGGACCCGAATGTCCTACGCCGGGGCGAACCAACCGGTTGCTCCGATCAGCGACCCCTACCAGATGTTCGACAAGCTGTATGGGCAAACAAAGAATCGCCAAATGCTCGCCAGCGTGTTGGACGACCTGGCCGGTGACTTCAAACGCGTCAGCCAGTCGCTCAGCAGCGAAGACCGCCAACTGTTGGACCTGCATTTGGATCTGGTCCGCAGCGTCGAAAAGGATCTGAAGACAGAGTTTGCCGCAGCGACCAAGAACGATGGCGCCGGGCATGCCGTCCCCAAACTGCCTCCGAATATCGAAGAGCAGAACGACAACATGCCCCAGATCACGCAGATGCAGACGGAGCTGTTGGTCAACAGTTTCGTCGCGGATTTTGCCCGCGTGGCGAGTTTTCAAATCACCAACAGCGTCGGTCAACCGCGAATGAAATGGTTGGACATCAACGAAGGCCACCATGGACTCTCGCATGAACCCGACAGCAACGAAGAAGCCTACGAGAAGCTGATTCGTATCAACACCTGGTATGCCGAACAGGTGGCGTACATGGCCAAGCGGATGAAAGAAACGCCGGACCCGTCGGGCCATGGATCGTTGTTGGACAACACCACGATTGTCTGGACCAATGAACTGGGGAAAGGAAACTCGCACACCCGCAATGACATTCCCTTCGTGATGGTCGGCGGCGGATTGGATTTTCAATTCGGCCAGGCCTACGACTTCGGTAAAGTCCCGCACAACCGACTGCTACTGAGCTTCTTGGAAGGAATGGGAATGCCGGAGACGACGTTCGGCAATCCCGACTTCTGTGGAGACGGGGCACTGACCGGTCTGATGGCTTAGCGGCCGTGAGTGATGGCGGCGAGCGACTCGAATTCCGTTTCGAGACACTGAAAGTGGCGGCTGACCGACATTTTTCCATGTGAAAACGGCGATTTGTGACGATCGGGTGGGGAGTGGCGGCGTATTCCCAAAGAGATGCGAGAAAGATCGACAGTTTCCACTCGACGGGGAAACATTCTGGCATTAATCTCTTCTACAGCGGTGACGACATGTCGACACCGTTAGCGTTCAGGTGGTTTTGCCCCAACCCCCTGGACGCGTTTTTTTTTGCGCCGACGGCAAGGTCTCGCCAGATTCCGCATCAACGCCGCATCAAACGCCGGGCGGTTGAAGCGATTTGATGTACCACGTCACCTTGGCGCTGCTCTGGTGAGTGACCAGGGCGTCGAACAACGCGGTCGCGGCATCACGACGAAGCGGGTTGAGATCGGCGACGTTCTCGTAGGGAATCTGTTCGACTTGCTTTTCGTGCACCAGAACCAGATGGAAGCCGAGCGGGCTGCGGACGGGCTTTGACACCGCATCGGTTTCGGTTTCGCGAATGGCGTCCATGACCGCTGCCGGCAGGTCCCCGGGCTTCGACACCCATCCGATTCCGCCGCCTTGTTTGGCCGTCGCGCCTTCGCTCTGACTGATCGCCAGTTCTGCGAATCGTTTCTTCAGTCGGTCCGGCGAACTCGATTCGGATTGGAGCTGTGAAGCGATCATCTGGATCCGTTGTTCTGCGATGGCTTCGGCATCCGGGATCTCTTTGTCCACTTCGATGAACAGATGCGAAACGTTCCATCGCGCGGACGAATAGTTTTCTGAATGAAGCTCGTAAAAGCGTTTCAAGTTGGCATCGGTCATCTTGCTCTTTAGATAACGGCGCCACGCTGAATCCCAGTCACGCGCGTTTCGAACGGAGCGTTCGTCGGTTTGCCGTTGGGCGCAATACTCGTCGAGGTTGAATCGTTTACGCCGCAGGTCATCCAAAAACGCTTCCCAATCGCGGTCCAACAACGCTTGCAGATTGGCCCCGCCCTGCTGACGAAGTGACTTCATGGCCAGATGCTGTCGCACAAGCAACGCGCATGACGCTCGCTGGACGTCCAGACTCACCTGCGAAAGGTCGTTCGCTTTCAGTTTCGAGGTGAGCAAGAAATGCAGTTCGCCGAGAAAAACGGGTTCGCCGTCAATCGAAGCGATCGGATCGGTGGGCCGCAGCGCCGGTGGTTCAGCGAATAGCGCGGTTGGCGGAACGAGCAACGAGGCTGGTAGGACGAGCAACGCGATCAGGCCGCCGTGAATCCACCGTGCGGTGTGTGGTTGGCGGTTGACTGATGAGGACGAAGGCTGGGAACAGGCGCTCATGGCAGCATGATGTCTTGCAAGACGAAGTCGACTTCGTTGCGAACAACGGAGGTCGGGGATTCATAAATGAGTTTGGCACCCTCGAGTTTGTCGATCTCGAACAGGTAGCCCATGCCGACGCCGGATTCGGTTTGTCGGTACAGTTCGTACCCTAGATTCTCTACCCGATTCCCTGCTGCGTCGCGGACATACACGGGGTTTTGGAAGATCCATTGGCGGTGGCTTTCCAGGGCTCGGTCGGCGTCTTTGAGTTCGACCGAAAATCGAATCTCGTAGAGTGCTCCGTTGCGCTGGACGCGTTCGAGTTCGACCGTCATGGCATCGACGTTTTGGTTGTTGCCGACTTCGGTCAACGGCAGTTCGAACGTGTGACGTTTTCCGGGCAACAGCGACTGGATGGTTCCGCGCAGCGATTCGATCCGGGTCGGGCTTTCGGTGGGCAATTCCAGCGGCAGATAGAATTCGCTGAATGCCAATTCGCTGTTGGCGGCGATGTCGATGGTGTTTTCGGTCGTTTGTGGTTTCAGCGATTGGCCGTCATCGAGTTTACCGGATAGTTGTGCGACGGGGATGGTCAACCCGATCGGTGTCAGCCCCGGTTGCCAAGTGATTTCCATGGACAGGTTCAATCCACTTTGCCCGGGTTGGTTGAAGACGCGGCGGGCGCTGACCGCGGTCGGTTCGATGCGATACACACCGCTGTAGGCGGCCGAGTCGACACGCGATTGCCGAGTCTCCTGGCGCGGAACCAGTTGCAAGGTTTCGCGGTCGCCGCCGTAGTGGTTGATGTCCAAATTGGTTTGGTCCAACACCAGATCGACGGCATGCCAGAACGAGAGTGGCGCGTTGGACGATTGAACGGGCAACGACTCGTCGGCGGAGTGTTCGAATTCGATTTCGCTTTCACGGCTGATCACTTCCAACGCCTCGCCGAGCGTTGTGACATCGCCCAAGCGGATTCGAATCGCCTTGGACTGTGTTTTTGCTTTCAGCGTCATCAATGCCGCTTTGACGCGCGAGAGTCGTTCGCTGGCTTCGATCGAGAATTCGGGGCGCGACTCAGGCAGATACGGTAGTGCGTCGGCGCCGGCTTCGATCAGCGCTTTTTCGGCGGCACTTCGATCACTCGCCTTGCGGGCGTCCAACTGATCAACCCATTCCAGCACATCGGTCTTGGAAACCGGTGGCGTGTCCTCGAGAGGTTCGGTCTGTTGGCCGAGGGCGTTCGGTCCGCTAATCAAACCGATTAGAAGTGCTGCGATCAGTAGGGCTGGGCCGCGTCGACGTGGCGTCGTCCGCAGAATCGTTTCGACCGTTCGATTCATCTCGTCTCCACAAATGCATCCGATCACGAATGAACAAGTTTTTGAGCTAGGTTTGGATTGCACCATGTTACCAGAGCTTCCCGCGACGTTACGCCGACCCGGTGAATTCGGCAACGAAAACGGTTGGATTTGCCGTTTTTGAACACCGGTTGGCGATCCCGGAACCGGCGGGACGCTTGTCATCACTCGCCCCACACCTGCTTGAGTCACGCAACCACGATGAATCAAACCATCACGCGCCGTGAAGTCTCCTTGTTGTCCTTCCTCTCGTCCCTCTCGGTAATTCGATCGCGAAGCTCGACCATTCGATCGCGAAGCTCGGTGAAACAGTTCGCCGTTCTGACGCTTGTGCAGCTGCTGATTGCCGGCGGGATGTTGTCGGCCGGCCGATGCGGCGGCGCGGCGCCGGGGTTGATCGAATTCACCTTGGGCAGCAACTCGCTGTTGGGGATCCCGATCATGGACTTCCCCTCGGAACTGATCGTGTTGGCCCGCGACGGGCAGTTGCACACCTTGACGGGCAAAGCGAAAGAGACGATTCGGGCGTTGGATGCATCGTATCAGCCTGCGACGACGATGGAGATGAAGGTTGAACTTCAAAAGGAATTCGGCCGCGACTTTGAAGTCATCAGCACGCAGCATTTTCTGGTGGTCCAGCCGCGGGGGCGCGGCGAACGTTGGCCGCAGTTGTTCGAACGTTCCCACCGTGCCTTCGTCGCCTACATGTCGCGACGCGGCGTCAAGATCCGCCGGGGACGATTCCCAATGGTGGCCGTCGTGATGCCCGATTCGGCGGCCATGTATGCCGAATTGCAGCGGATGAACGTGGACGTCAAACGGGTCGCCGGAATCTACGCCCGAGAGAGCAACCGTGTGATCACGCACGACGGCGGGCATCTGCGATTCATCGCCGATACCGTTCGGCACGAGGCCGCGCACCAGTCCGCCTACAACTACAACGTGCACAGCCGAGTCGTGATCACACCCCGCTGGGTGACCGAAGGCGTCGGGCAAATGTTTGAACCCGAAGCGATGGTAGGGGGCCAATCCGGGTTGCACACGCGAGACCGCGTCAATCAATCCAGTCTGGAGCAGATCAGAACCCGCTATGACGGCGGCCATTCGCCGGAGTTTGCCGAAGCGGTCCGCGATCTGGTCGGGGCCAACGAAATGTTCAACAACCCCGCGACGACAGCGGACGCCTATGCCGTTGCCTGGGCGATGATGTTTTATTTGGCTGAGCGTGAACCGGAGCGGTTTACTGCGGTGCTCTCGGGAACCGCATCCCGGGGGACCTACCAGCCGTACGACCGTTTCGCCCGCCTCAATGACTTTGAGCGTTGGGTGGGAACGGACATCGATCAATTTGCGAAAAAAGTGTCTTGGTTTCTCAAGTCGCTTTAGCCAGGATGTTTCAAAACAATGGCCGAGGGCGTAGACTAGCGCGTTAGGTCGCAGTTCGCGCCCGCCTTGAAACCGCCCGCCTGGGACTTTGCACTGATGATGACGCCGCGATATCTGGTCCCTTTTGACACGCGTCACGCGGTCCACAGGTTCACGGATGTCTTGATCATCGGCGGCGGACTTGCGGGGCTACGCGCTGCCAATGCCGTCGATTCTCACCTGCGGGTCTTGGTGGTCACCAAAGATGTGCTGCGAGAATCCAACAGCACCTACGCCCAGGGCGGAATCGCCGGTGTGCTGGATCCCGAAGATCGCTTTGAAAACCATATCCGCGACACGCTGGTCGCCGGTGCAAATCTGTGCGACGTCGATGTCGTCAACATGGTCATTCGCGAGGGGCCGGGACGGATCGAAGAGCTGGTCCGCTGGGGCACGCAATTTGACCTGGAAGAAGGCGTGTTGGAACTCGGTCGCGAGGGCGGCCATTCTCATGAGCGAATCGTTCACGCCCAAGGCGACGCGACCGGGGCGGAGATCATGCGCGCGGTGATTCAGCGGACGCGGTCCCTGAAGAATGTTCGCATCCTGGAAAACACCTTCACCATCGACTTGCTCACGCACGGCGGACAATGCCGTGGCGCGATTGTTTCCGAAGACGGCGGACCACCGACGATGGTCTGGGCCAAAGAAACGATCTTGTGCACCGGCGGTGCCGGACAGATTTTTCGCGAGTCGACCAATCCCGCCGTGGCGACCGCCGATGGTTCGTCACTGGCCTATCGCGCCGGCGTTCAACTGAGCGACATGGAATTCATGCAGTTCCACCCCACGGTGTTGTACATCGCCGGTTCCTCGCGGTCGTTGATCACCGAAGCGATCCGCGGCGAAGGCGCCCATCTGGTTGATTCCAACGGGCACCGATTCATGCCGGACTATGACGAGCGGGCTGAGTTGGCACCCCGAGACGTTGTCAGCCAATCGATCATTCGACAAATGCAAGCGACGTCACATCCCTGTGTGTATTTGGACCTTTCTCATCTGGATGCCAAGCACGTCGTGGCGCGGTTTCCGGGGATCGCCGAACTCTGTGCCAAGTTCGGACTGGATCTCGCCAGTGATCGCATTCCGGTTCGACCGGGTGCGCACTACATGCTCGGCGGTGTGACGGTGGACCGACAGGGACGCACCAGTCTGCCGGGGCTCTGGGCTGCCGGTGAAGTGACCAGCAGCGGTTTGCATGGCGCGAATCGTTTGGCCAGCAACAGTTTGCTCGAAGGGTTGGTTTATGGAGCGGCCGCCGGCGGGGCCGCGTCTCGGTCGGCCAGCGAAGGGGACCATGAAATGCGGGCGATGCAGATTCGTCAGTCCGCGACGTCGCCCACCGAGTCGTTCGACATCGATGATGTTCGCATCTCGCTGAAGAGTTTGATGGGGCGATTGGTCGGAGTCGAACGTGATGCGGAAGGGTTGCAAAAAGCCGCCGATACGATTCGTTCTTACGCCGCGTATGCGATGAATCATCAATTCGAAGATGAAGCCGGCTGGGAATTGCAAAACCTGCTGACCACCGCAGCGATCATGGTTTCCTCCGCCATGGTGAGAACGGAATCGCGGGGCGTTCATTTTCGCAGCGATCATCCCGCGCAGAACGATGAACAATGGCGCCGCCATCTGACCGTCCAAATCAACGTCGACGGCGGTTACCCCCAACGCGGCGCCTTGCTCGAGCCGGAACCGGTGACGACAAGTCGCTGAGAGTGGACAGGTTCGACGGTCTCAAATCCGTGGATTTTTCGTCGGATCAGCCGTTCGTCGCCAGACTTACCCGTCTCCCATTATTCTGCCCCGAATCATTCTGCCATGGCTGCCCTGATTCCCACCGACTTGACAAGGCAAGGTGACTGAATGGAGAGGTAGGAAGATTTTTGGGGCAAGAAAACTCGCTCATTCGAATGGATGGTGCAGATCGCTATTTTCTTACCTGCGAAGATTTCTTACCTGTTCTCCGCAACGGCAAGAAGCGGGCGGACCAAATACTTACCCAAATCAGCTGATGCCAGCTGTGTTTTCATAACCAGCAGTGGACCTGGGGTTACGCCCGGATTCGCTGGGGCTCATCCGGTCTCACCCCAGGCTATGTTGTTGATCGCCTTTGGCGAACCGAACCGAGTGAATCTTGATCCACCACGGAACAAGCAATTCACGTTCGTCGCCCAACGTCTTGATCGGTTGGGTCTGGCCTACCTGCACGTCATGGACGGATTGGCGTTTGGGTTCCATGAACTCGGCGACCCGATGACGCTGGGTGAGTTCCGCAAAGTCTTTCGTGGACCGTTGATGGGCAACTGCGGGTACACGCAAGCAACGGCCGAGCAGGCGACTGAATCGGGGGCGGCGGACCTGATTTCGTTCGGTCGGCCATACATCAGCAACCCGGACTTGGTGCGCCGCTTTGATGAAGGCCTGGAGTTGGCACCCGAGGCCGAGATGGCCGATTGGTACCAGCCCAACGGCGAGTCGGGGTACACCGATTTCCCGTCGTACCAAACGGTCTAATCCGTCACTGGATGTTTACAACGTCATGCTGACCGTGGTCGGTCCGCCGGGAGCGGACTCGACCGTCACGGTTTTTCCGACCAGTCTGGCGCGTCCTTTCATCGAACGAACTCCGAATCGGTTCGGATCGATCGCCGCCGGGTCGAAACCGTCTCCGTCGTCGACGATCACCAACCGATCGGGCTGGCAGCGGATCGTAACCGTCTTCGCGTTGCCGTGCCGGGTGGCGTTTCTCAACGCTTCGATCAAAACGCGATAGGCGGTGGTCGCCTGGTCGCGATTCCAGTTCGAATCGCAGACCGGGCTTGCCGGATCGACGTCCCAGACCACCTGGCAATCCGAGCCACCGATTCGGTTGGCGGTGTCTTTCGCCGCGGCCAGCCAGGACAACTGATCCAGTTCGGGCGGATAGATCTGAGTTAGCAGATTTCGCGCGAGGGCCAAGGCTTGCTGGAGCCAATCGTCGGATTTGGCGATGCGATCCACGAGCGGTGCCAGCTCGCCCACAGCGGTGGTGGGATCATCGGCTGAACGCAACGCGGCCTGCAGATTTGCCGATGCGGCAAACATCAACGGGATCAACAGGTCATGTACGTCATGACCGATCTGCGAGCGTTCCAGATCAATGATTTGGGCGGCGGTCAGTTCGGACGATTGAGAATGAGAATCTTCCGCGTCACCGTTTCCCGTCACGCCGGAGGGGCTCACCCGAACCAGCCTTTCTTTTCAAAGCTCGCGATCGCCTTGTCTTCGCTGCCCTGGATGTCGAACAGTTTGTTCAACTTCGTGATCTTGAAGACTTCCAAGACGTTCGGCGAAACTTCGCAGAACTTCAGTGCAACGCCCTGGGCTTTGCATCCTTTGTTCAACATCACCAGCTTGGTGATCATCGCCGACGACATGAACGAGACGCCACGAAAGTTCAGCAACAACTTTTTGTGGATTGCCTGGGGAACGGCGTCTTGCAGCTCACGGCCGACTTGCTCGATCCGTTGGCTGTCGAGAATCTTGCTGTCCATGAATCCGACAACCAAGATTTCGCCGTTGTTTTCCGTTGTGGTGGCGGACATTGCGAGTGGTTCTGAGAGGGGTGTGACAAGCGGAAGCGGGATGGGCTGTCGCGAAAACTCGCCCCATCCCGCCGCTGTAGGGTAGCAGCGTCGGGCGCCGGTCGCAATTCTCCGGCCGACAAACGGGATCGGAGAGGTCAAAATTAGTGGGCGGACTTTCGGAACACACCCGTGGCGTTGACCATCACGGTGTTGACGGCTGGGTTGTATTGCGCCATTCCGGTGACGTAAACGACGTCGCCCTTTTCCAAGCCCAGCGTTTGGCGGGCATCGCCTTCCAAAATGCCGCCGTCTGGTCCCTTGAACTGGACGATCGCCCGCGGGGCGTTTTCCAGTTTGCGCTTGCAAAACGGGCAATTGTCGGCGTGCTCGGGATCACCTTCACCGTGTCCTTCGTCGGGCAGCTGGGAGATCATGAAGGCCAATTGTCCCGGCTGGAACGGATCGGCCGCACCGGCGTCGATCCGACCGCCCAGGACGACCGAGATCTCGTCGGTGCCTGCTTCTTTGATCTTCGTGGGCGTGGAGACTTCGCCTGCGGGCATATCGGTCAAGACGAATGAAACGTCCTGTGTGGGCGTCGGCCCGAGGCTGGTCGAGGACGCGTTTCCGAAGCCCGTCTCGGAGCTGCCGCCACAGCCGGCGAGTGTCCAGCAGGTCAGCAGCAAGGCGGTGCCGCAGAGAGATTTGGCCATCAGTTCGCGTCCTTTTTCAGCGTTTCAATTGCTTCGTCGATCGACTTGCTGACATCGTCGTAGCTCTTGCCCTTGGCTTTGCTCTCGTCGCTGCCGTGCAGGCCTTGATCGATGGCGGTGAAATCATCCAACAACGAATCGACTGCCGCAGCCGCCGCCGTTTTCTGCTCGGAGTCGTCCATGGTTTGGATGAAGTTCTCGGTCGCAATCAGAACTTCGCCGATGTGGTGCAGCGGACCGTGAGCGGCATCGGCGTCGCCGGCGGCGAATTCGTCGCGAATCGTGTCGCGCAGTGATTCAATCTCTGTGACCGCTTCGGACAGCGACTTGAAGTCATGGCTGTGCTCTTCGGCGTGATCGTCGTCATGGTCGTGCCCCTCGTGGGCGTCATGGTCGTGATCGCCGTGCTCGTCATGATCATGGCCGTCGTGATCATGTTCGCCGTCATCGTGGCTGTGGTCGTGATCCGTCTCGGACGCCTCCGTCACCGTCGTGGTCGATTTGTCTTGGCAACCCGGCAGGGCTGCAAAACAAAACGCGGCGAGAAATCCAAGGGTGAGCGAGAACGATTGGGACGTCATCGAATTGGTATCCGGAAAGTGTAGAGGGGGGAAAGGCCGGCGGCGGTGCTGCGCCCGCGGTCAGGGGGCCAATACATTATCACGTTCTACGTCGATTTGGCCAATCGGTTCGCCGGGTGGGGTGAGTCGGGGAGGGCAAAACGATGGGGGCAAAACGATGGGGGCAAAACGATGGGGGCAAAACGATGGGGGCAAAACGATGGGGGCAAAACGATGGGGGCAAA
>NZ_NTFY01000101.1 GCF_002289565.1 Rhodopirellula sp. SM50
TGGGAAGGCAGAATGATGGGAAGGCAGAATGATGGGAAGGCAGAACGATGGGAAGGCAGAACGATGGGAAGGCAGAATGATGGGAAGGCAGAATGATGGGAAGGCAGAATGATGGGAAGGCAGAATGATGGGAAGGCAGAATGATGGGAAGGCAGAATGATGGGGAGGCAGAACGATGGGAAGGCAGAACGATGGGAAGGCAGAACGATGGGAAGGCAGAACGATGATGGGGGCAGGACGATGAGAATCGAAGGGTGGGGTGTCGGGTGACGGGTTTACGCTTGTCGATCGATGGGGGATGATTCGATCCAGTTCCCCCCAATCAAGAGGTCGTGCCGTTTTTAAGCGGTTGATTTCAAAGGGTTTTCGTCACTCTCCCGATGGGAGAGTCGAGCGTCGCGAGGAGAGCGTTCTCTTTGCTGCTCGGGACGCGACTCTGGCAGGTGAAGAAAAACTCGCGATTCACCGTTCGACCTCCCCTCGCTTCGCTCGACCCTCCTGTCAGGAGGGTTGCTTTGAAAACTGCACGACCTCCCAACAGAGAAACGCACGCTTGCGAGAATCAATCACGTTCTTGAAGGAATTCGCCAAGCATCCCACCAAGGTCGGAGCGATCGCCCCGAGCAGCCCGGGCTTGGTTTCGGCGATGGTGGATTGGTTCGACTGGCCGTCGATCCGCAACGTCGTCGAATTCGGCCCCGGCACGGGGGTGTTTACCGAAGCGATCGTCGAAAGACTGCATCCGGACGCCAAGTTTTTTGCGATCGAACGCAGCGATGAATTGGCTGCGATGACACGGGCGCGATGCCCTGCAGCGAAGGTGATCGAAGACAGTGCGACCAATCTGGCAGCGATTTGCGACGCCGAAGGGATGGGCGAGATCGACGCGGTGATCTGCGGATTGCCCTGGGCGTCGTTCCCCGAGTCGCTGCAAGCGGAAATCATGCAGGCGATGATCGATCGGATGCGCGAGGGCGGCCGGTTCGCGACGTTTGCGTACTGGCAGGGCGTCGTGCTGCCCGCCGGTCGACGTTTCTCTCGGCGGCTGAAAGCCAGCTTTGACGAGGTCGGACGCAGCCACACGGTCTGGCGGAATCTGCCTCCGGCGTTCGTTTATCGCTGTGTGAAATAGGGTGGCAAGCTGGAAGGGTAGTCCACGTCGGCAAGCTGACGCTTTTGGCGGGTGGCAAGCTGGAAGGGTAGTTCACGGTGGCAAGCTGAAGCTTTTGGTGGGTGGCAAGCTGGAAGCGTACTCCACGTCGGCAAGCTGACGCTTTTGGTGGGTGGCAAGCTGGAAGCGTACCCCACGGCGGCAAGCTGACGCTTTTGGTGGGTGGCAAGCTGGAAGCGTACCCCACATCGGCGAGCTGAAGCTTTTGGTGGGTGGCAAGCTGGAAGCGTACCCCACTAGAAGCCGCGTTGGAGGCCGGCGGTGATGTCGAGATCGAGGGGTGCGAACTGGCCGCGACGAATTTTTTCCAGCGCGATCGCTCCCATCACGGCGTTGTCGGTGCACAGGTTCATGGGGGCGATGACCAACTGGAAACCGTTTTTTTCAGCGGCGGTTTGCAGGCCTGTCCGCAACACCGGATTCGCCGCGACGCCGCCGCCGACGATCAAGAATCCGGCCTCGTACGCCTTGACCGCGCGGACCGATTTGGCGACCAGCACGTCCACGACGGCGGCCTGAAACGAGGCACAGATATCGGCTTTGGCTTGATCGCTGAGGTTGATGTTCGAAAAATCTTTCACGCCGGGCGGGGCGATGCTGTAGCGGACCGCGGTTTTTAGGCCGCTAAAACTGAACCGGTACCCGGGTTCTTTGAGCATCGATCGCGGGTAGGCGTGTGCGTTTGGATCCCCTTGGGCGGCCAAACGCGAGACCGCAGGCCCGCCGGGAAAGCAGAGATTGAGCATCGCGCCGACCTTGTCGAACGCCTCCCCAGCGGCATCGTCGATCGTCCCGCCGAGGTACTCCAGGTCCAGCGGGCTGGTGCAGTGATACAGACTGGTGTGTCCGCCGCTGACGACCAGCCCGATACAGGGATAGACGGAGACATCGGACGCCATTTGGCAGGCGTACAAATGGGCGTGCAAGTGATTGATCGCCACCAGCGGCTTTTTCCAGGCCACCGCTAGCGTTTTGGCGGCGACGACCCCGACCAGCAGCGATCCGGCCAATCCGGGTCGGTCGGCGACGGCGATCGCGTCCAAATCGGCGCCTTGCAGCTCTGCCTTCCGCAGCGCGGTGTCGATCACGGGTAAAATCCGCTCGACGTGGGCCCGGGCGGCGACTTCCGGGACCACCCCGCCGAACTGTTCGTGCAGGGTTTCCTGGGTGGCGACGCACTCGCCGAGCACGCGGCCGTCGTCGGAAATCACCGCCGCAGCGGTCTCGTCACAGGTCGATTCGATGGTCAAAATGGGCATCGCCAAATCTTACTGCTGATCAGCCCTTGACACCAACCGGTAGGGCACGATACTTGCACGCTTCCAAATACGGCAAACAACGGATAAACGCCAGAACGACGACTCTATGCCCACCATCAATCAACTCGTCCGCAAGCGACGCAAACTGAAAAAACGCCAAAGTAAGTCTCCCGTCCTGGAGAAATGCCCGCAAAAGCAGGGTGTTTGTCTGCAGGTTCGTACGATGACCCCCAAGAAGCCGAACTCGGCACTTCGAAAGATTTCGCGGGTCAAGTTGAGCAACGGCAAAGAAGTCACCGTTTACATTCCCGGCGAAGGTCACAACCTGCAGGAGCACTCGATCGTGCTCGTTCGCGGTGGCCGGATCCGTGACTTGCCCGGTGTTCGCTACCAGGTCGTCCGCGGCAGCCGTGACGCGTTGGGCGTCGAAGGCCGTAAGCGATCTCGCAGCCGTTACGGTGCCAAGAAATAGCATCGCCGGCTCGGCCGCTTGATACACGCATTATTCAGAACGAACATCACTCGACATTTGAAAGTTTGAAATGGGACGGATCACCGCAAGTAAGAAACAGCTCAAGGGCGACCCACGCCACAATTCGATGCTGGCCGGAAAGTTCATCAATTGCTTGATGCTGGACGGAAAGAAGACCGTCGCCCAGAAAGTCTTCTACGATGCGTTGGCGGAAATCGCTCGACGTGGCGAGACCGAAGGCGACGAGCCGATCGAAGTCTTCGAAGCCGCACTGGAAAACATCAAGCCGTACATCGAAGTTCGCAGCAAGCGAGTCGGTGGTGCCAGCTACCAGGTTCCGATGCAAGTCAATCGTGCCCGTCAGCAAAGCTTGGCCATCCGCTGGTTGCTCGAAGCGGTCCGTAGCAAGAAGGGCCGTCCAATGCACCTGAAGCTGGCCGACGAAATCATGGCCGGATACAAGAAGGAAGGCGTCGCGTACACCAAACGCGAAAACACGCACCGCATGGCCGACGCCAACAAGGCGTTCGCACACTTTGCGTGGTGATCGGCGTTCCGATCACTCCCCCAAAAAACAACGCAATCAACCTTTTCAAACCGCGACACGGCAATCCCGCCGTGATCGCGGTTTTTTGTTCCCATCGGATCCAATCCTGTGCGGTCTAGCGGAAATCGCTCAGACGCTACAAAATCCTTCGCATCGACGTTGCCCTCGGCGGAGCTCCGCTGCCACTTCCCTACCCCCTGATCAATCATGTCTGCCGACATCAATTTACTGCGCAACATTGGAATCATCGCTCATATCGATGCCGGTAAAACGACAGTCACCGAACGCATGCTGTACCTCAGCGGTGCAAAGCACCGCGTCGGGCGTGTCGACCACGGCACGACCGACACCGATGACGACCCCGAAGAACAGGAACGCGGGATCACCATCTTTAGCGCCTGCGTGAGGTATCGCTGGGACAAGTACCACATCAACTTGCTCGACACACCCGGGCATGTCGACTTTACCGCCGAAGTGGAGCGATGTTTGCGTGTCCTGGACGGCGCGGTCGTCGTGTTTTCGGCGCGGGAAGGCGTCGAGGCACAAAGCGAAACGGTGTGGCGGCAAGCGGATCGCTACAACGTGCCGCGAATCGTGTTCATCAACAAGATGGATCGCGAAGGCGCTGATTTTGATTCCGTCTTCAACGACATCGGTCCCCGATTGGGCGGCCGGCCGGTCGCGGTCGAGTTGCCCGTCGGACAAGGCCCGACTCACGTCAACAACCCGTTCCGCGGGGTGATCGATCTGGTCGAACTGAAGTTACTGCAGTTCGATCCGGAAACCGAAGGCAAGGAGGTCACGCAAACGGAAATCCCCGACGAGTTGATGGACGATGCGCTGCTGTGGCGCGAACAGCTATTGGAAACGGTTTGCGAAATTGATGACGACGCGATGGCCCTGGTGATGGAAGACCAGGAAGTGCCGGTGGACGTGATTCGCAAAGCGTTACGCAAAGGCTGTATCGACCAGACGATCCAACCCGTGCTGTGCGGTTCGGCGCTGCACGGCATCGGCGTCCAACCGCTGATGACCGCCGTCGGACACTACTTGCCCAGCCCGCTCGATCGGCCGCCGGTCGAAGGTTTTAACCCGAAAAAGTCGGACCAGCAACTGATCCGGAAACCGGACCCGACCGAGCCGTTTAGCGCGCTGGTGTTCAAGATTCTGCCGGCCAAGACGGGCGACAATTATTGGATTCGAATTTACAGCGGACAACTGAAACAGAACTCACGGGTCTATTGCCCCAACCGCGACAAGAAAGAAAACGTCGCCCAGCTGTGGCAGATCCACGCGTCCAAAAAAGAACGCGACGGGCAAACCGAATCGCTGGCCGCCGGCGACATCTGCTGTGTCATCGGCCCCCGGTTTGCCATCACGGGCGATACCCTCTGTGATACCCAGAACCAGATCGAATTGCCCAGCATCACGTTCGCCGACACGGTGTTGTCGATGGCGATCGAACCGGAGAACACGGGCGATCGCAAGAAGCTCGATGACACCCTGGACATGCTGCGTCGCCAAGACCCGACGTTTCGCGCGGTCGACAACGAAGAACTGGGGCAGACGATCATCAGCGGCATGGGCGAGCTGCACCTGGAGGTGATCCAACACCGGCTCACTCGCGACTTCGGGTTGAACGTCAAGTTCTACAAACCGAGGGTCAACTACCGTGAAACGATTGGCGGTACAGCCGACGTCATCGGTGTCTGCAATCGGCAAATGGGCGCGAACCAGATGTTTGCCCGGTTGAGTGTCCGAGTGTCGCCCCTGGAAGACAGCTCCGCGAAGCCGATCGTGTTCGATCGCCTGCCGCCGGACACGCTGTTGCAAGGCGACGTGCGGCACGCCGCGATTCAAGAACTGCGCGACCGCGCCGAAGGCGGTGGTGTGCTGGCCGGTTTCCCGCTCTCGGGAATCAAGCTGGAAGCCTATGACGCCGAGGTCAGCGAAGAGGGTGGAATCGAAGAGGTCGCGTTCCGAATCGCCGCCGGCGACGCATTCGACAAGGCGCTCGAAAAAGCCGGCCCCGTGCTGCTGGAACCGATCATGAAGGTGGAAGTCACGACGCCGGAAGACTACATGGGTGAGCTGGTCGGCGACTTGCAACAACGCCGCGCCTTGATCGCCGCCACCGAAACACGCGGCGCGATGACCGTGATCACCGCCCATGCCCCGCTGAAAGAGCTGTTCGGCTATTCCAGCGCCGTCCGCAGCCTCAGCCAAGGCCGCGCCGGAAGCAGCATGGAACCGCTCGGCTACCAACCGGCTCCCAAAGAAGACGCGCACAGTTTCCAGTTTTGATCGCTGCCGGATCTCTGAAGGTGCTAGCGGCACGGCGCGAGCCGTCCGGTTTCAGGGTTGGAAACGCGTTGACGGACCGGAGGGCTCGCGCCCTACCGCTGACAAGAATAGAACTCAATTGTCGTTGTCGCGGGTCAGATGGCCGCTGCGGGCGATCGCCAACAGCAACCACAACATCACCGAGATGCTTCCGACCATGCCGACCAGCCCGAACAGGCTGATCGGTTCCAGCGTGGTGAAGTACAGCGGAATGGAGATCAACGGCGAGACCTGCTGGGCGAGCAACAGTGACGATCCGAGGAATACGGCGCTGGCCATCACGCCGAGGACCAATCGATTGACGGACGGTCCCAAACGCTGATGCTCGAGCGTGAAGCGTGTTTCACCACGGCGAAGCATTTGCATCAACGAAACCAGTTCGTCGGGCGCCGATTCGAGAAAGCTTTCCGCTTCCAAGTAAATGCGACGGGCCTGGCGGAACCGACGCTGCGGGCTCAAGCGGCGCAGCATCGTCTTGTGCGCCAGGGATCGAATCACTTTCAATGAGTCAAAGCTGGCGCCCAGTTCGCTGAGGGTGCCTTCGAGCGAGATCAACATCTTCAGCAGCAAGGCCGATTGGTTGGGCAATTTGATCGAATGCTTGTGCAGCAGTTCGGTCAGCGCGGTCAGCGCCCCGGCCAGATCGAATTCGTCCATCGATTGCTGGCCATAGGTGCCGATAAAATCGGCGACGTCGATCGACAGCGCGGACTCGTCGAGGGTGGGAGGCGTTTCACCGACGCGGCGGATCAGACGGGTCAAGCGATTTTGATCGCCCCCTGAAATGGCGACCAACATGTCTTCGATGTTCTCTCGCAACCTCTCGTCGATCCGTCCGGTCATCCCGAAATCCAAGATTCCGAGCCGGCCATCCTCAAGCAAAAACAGGTTGTCGGTGTGGGGATCGGCGTGAAACAGGCCTTCTTCAAAGATCATCGCCAGATAGACATCGGCGATCGCATGGCCGATCATTTCGCAGCGATCCACATCCAGGGTGATCTTGGCCAATT
Organism: Rhodopirellula sp. SM50; assembly: GCF_002289565.1. GTDB lineage: Bacteria > Planctomycetota > Planctomycetia > Pirellulales > Pirellulaceae > Stieleria. Next base: position 6,803 of record NZ_NTFY01000101.1, read on the forward strand.
GTTCCCGTCGGCCGTTCTCGCCGGACGGCTTGGCCGCGGCGCCGTTGCCTTGGGATGGCGGTTCGTCGGTGCGCGTCGATTTGGCTCGCTGTGCAGCGGTCGAAGACGATGGGTGTTCCGAATCACGCAGGCATTCGGCCAGCGAGCGGCCCATCAGTTCGTCCATGACCAAGACACGGCGGGTGCACAGCGGGGCGACCGGATTGGGCACCACGACGTCCGCGCTGTGTTTGGCGATCCACGCGGAAAAGTGCTCCAACGACTGTCGCTCCCGGCTGAAATCCAACTCGCGGGTGATGATCGGGGCGAGCTGGCGGACCACATCGCTCGGTCGCCAGGCGGCCACGGTATCGACCCGCTCGGCCAGCACGGCCAATCCGCTCAAGACCTCGATGTCCTGCTTGACCGTTTTTTCGATTCCCGCCCGCTGGACCTTCAAGACAACCCGCCGCCCGTCGTTGAGCACCGCGCGGTGGACCTGGCCGATCGAGGCACTGGCCAGCGGCTGGGCATCGATGCTGGCGAAGTGGGATTCGTAGTCGTCGCCCAATTCGCCGGCCAACGTTTTCCGCACCGTGGCAATGTCGTCGGGCCGAACGTTCGCCCGCAAGCCTTTCAACTCTTCGCTCAAGGCGATGCCGACCAGGTCGGGGCGTGCGGCCAGGATCTGGCCGAGTTTGATGAACGTGGGGCCGAGGTCCGTCAGCGCCATCCGCACCCGCTGTTCCCGCGTGTACTCTGCCAACGGCGTACCACGATGGTCCTTGAACCAGCCCTGGAAGGGGAGCCGACGGTGTTGGCTGAGCCAATCGGCCAACCCGTAGCGGCGCAGCACGGCCAGGATCTCGCGCCAGCGGCGCAGATTCCGGTAAAGCTGGGGGATGGCGGTGATTTTCATGCGAAAACGATGAACAATGCGGTGGCCGGGCCATTGTAGCTGGAACGATGAAATTCAAGCCGTTGGCCGGGGTCGCAAAAAGATTTAGACAAATAAACCAAACGGATCGATCAGTTAAACTGGTAGTCAGCCTTCGCCGCCGCCCCGCTCCAACTCGTCTTTCCCGCGATTTGTTTCTTATGACCGAAGCCCCACCTGTCGTCGACCCGTCTGCCCACGCAGGAGCCTCGACCGGGGGTACCGGCGAAGTCGCCAATGTCGCGGCGGTCTCCGAATTCGCCAAACGGGTGATCGCCAATGTCGAGCACGCGATCGTCGGCAAACGAAAGCAACTGGTGCTGTCCCTGGTCGCCTGGTTCAGCGGCGGCCACGTGTTGCTCGAAGACGTGCCGGGGGTGGCCAAAACGATGCTGGCCCGGGCGTTGGCCAAAAGCATCGGCTGCAAGTTTAAACGGGTCCAGTGCACGCCGGACCTGTTGCCGACCGACGTGACGGGGACATCGATTTTCAACCAGAAAGAGGCCGAGTTTGAGTTTCGCGCCGGGCCGGTCTTCACCCAGATTTTGCTGGCCGACGAAATCAACCGCGCCACACCGCGAACCCAGGCCTCGTTGCTCGAGGCGATGGCCGAGGGCTGTGTCACGGTCGACGGAACGACGCATATTCTGGAAAAGCCGTTTCTGGTGATCGCCACCCAAAACCCCGTCGATCATGAAGGCACGTTCCCGCTGCCGGAGGCCCAGCTGGACCGTTTTCTGATGCGTTTCAGTTTGGGCTACCCGTCGATGGAAGAAGAGATGCGGATGCTGGAATTGCTGCAGCACACCCATCCGATCGATCGCTTGCCGGCCGTCGCGACGGCGAAAGAGCTGATTGCGGCGCAAGCGGAGATTCGCAAGGTCCACGTCGATCCGCGAGTGCGGCAGTACTTTTTGCAGATCATCGAGCAGACGCGCCGTCACAATGATCTGGCACTCGGCGGCAGCCCCCGGGCGACGATCGCGTTATTTCGCTGCGGTCAGGCGATGGCGGCGATACGGGGCCGTGGATTTGTCACTCCCGATGATATCAAACGCGTGCTCTCCCCGGTGATGAATCACCGTCTGATCCTGCGGCCGGAAAGTCGACTTCGCAAAGTCACCACGGAAAGCGTGTTGCAGGAAATCGTCAGCGAAATTGCCGTGCCGACGGTGCAGGCGTAACGGACAACGCCTAATGCCACTTCCTTTGATGGTAGCGGAACGGCGCCAGCCGTCCGGTGACGACGACGCCTGGCGGCCTGGAAGACCGGAGGGCTCGCGCCCTGCCGCTAACAAGAACACCCTCAGTCATGGGAGCGGAACGGCGCCAGCCGTCCGGTGACGAAGCCTGGCGGCGTGGAAGACCGGAGGGCTCGCGCCCTACCGCTAACAGGAACACCCTCAGTCATGTTAGCGGAACGGCGCCAGCCGTCCGGTGACGACGACGCCTGGCGGCGTGGAAGACCGGAGGGCTCGCGCCCTGCCGCTAACAAGAACACCCTCAGCGATGGTAGCGGAACGGCGCCAGCCGTCCGGTGACGTCGCCTGGCGGCGTGGAAGACCGGAGGGCTCGCGCCCTGCCGCTAACAAGAACACCCTCAGTCATGGGAGCGGAACGGCGCCAGCCGTCCGGTGACGACGACGCCTGGCGGCGTGTGGGCTGGTCAGCGGGGGGCTGCTGGCTTTAGGCCAATACCGTTAAGCTAAGCGTGGTTTCCTCAGGTTGGGGCTCGTAGGCTCGCGCCAAAGGGCTGATAAACGATTGATATCAGCCGGTTCGCGCCAGCGTCCGGGCCTCCCCGAAAAGCTTAACTTAGCGGTATTGGACCCTAGGCTGTAAGCCGATTTCGTCCACATCGCCATCTCTGGTAGCGAGGTGCAGGATGCTTGAAGACAGCTTGCTTGAAAACGCCGCCAAATCCGTCGAAGCAATCAACGGGGTTGAGGATCCGGGCGAAGTCCCGTTGGTCGTCCATTCTGCGGTCCAGGGACCGATCGCGGAATTGAGTTTCCTACGTCGATCGTTGTTGTTTGCGGAATTATCGATGATTTCGTACAACGACGAAGCCGAGGCGCGGGCGGCGGCGGCGATCGCCGGCTTTGACGACGTGACCTTCTTCGATCGCGATGGCTCCCAAGCGTATCGCTTTCGCAACGAGCAGGACTGCGTGATCGGGTGTCGGGGCACCGAACCGAACGACTGGAACGACATCCGTGCCGATGCGAACGCGGCGAGCGTGGTTGCCGAAACGATCGGACGGGTGCACCGCGGATTCAAGACCGAGGTCGACGATCTTTGGCCGATGATCGAAACGGCGCTGTTGGACAACGAGCATGCACTCTATTTCTGTGGGCATTCGCTCGGCGGGGCGATGGCGACGATTTGTGCCGGTCGCTGTCATCTGTCACACATTCCCAGTCACCCGGTAGAGCTGTTTACGTTCGGGAGCCCACGGGTGGGTGACAAGCGATACATCAACTACGTTAAACTGGATCATTACCGCTTCGTCCACAACAACGACATCGTCACGCGAGTGCCGCCTTCGTTTTTGGGTTACCGACACAGCGGAAGCGAAGTCTACTTTGATCGAAATGGCCGCATCCGCAAACTCGGGCGTGTCTCCAAACGTCGTGACAAGTGGCACGGATTTCTCCGCGGGCTTCGACGGTGGAAGATCGATCACTTTGCGGATCATTCAATCCATCAATACATCGATGCGATTGTGGCGGCCGTTCGCGACGAAGAACAACGGGTCCGCTGGGGCGGTCTGGCGAAACCCGCCTCCGCCTTCGCCGACACGGACGAATGAGTACGATTCCTAACGGCCAACCTGGCACGGCACCAACAACACAGATGAGCCCTACGAAAGACGCGATGACGAATCCCGACGAGAATGATGCGATGCGATCGACGCACGTTGAAATCGACGGTGTTCGATTAAAACTGGCCAAGCCCTACGTCGATCCCGGCCGCTGGATCGGCCAAGCGGAGATCTTGCAGCAACTGTTGGCGTGCTGGATTTCACTCGACGAAGCCGATTTGCCGCTGACACCTCGGTTGGTCGGCGCGCCTGGCGTGGGCAAGACCCAACTGGCGATCGCGGCTGCCAAAGCACAGGGCCGGCCGCTGTACATCTATCAGTGCACCGCCGACACACGCCCCGAGGATCTGTTGGTCACCCCGGTGCTCAGCCAGAACGGCGAGATCGCCTACCACGCATCCCCGCTGGTCACCGCGATGCTGTGTGGCGGCGTCTGCGTCCTGGACGAAGGCAACCGGATGAATGAGAAATCCTGGGCCTCGCTGGCGCCCCTGTTCGACAATCGACGCTACGTCGAGTCCATCGTCGCGGGGATCACGATCGACGCGCACAGCGAATTCCGAGCCGCGGTGACGATGAACCAGGACGAGTCGACGTTCGAGATTCCCGATTACATCATGAGCCGGTTGCAACCGACATTGCCGGTCGGGTTTCCCAACAAGCAGGACGAAATGGCGATCCTGCAATACCACCTGCCCTTTGCCGAAGCGGAAATGCTGGCCATGACGGTGGAGTTCCTGCAGCGATCGCATCAGTTGAAACTGGAATTCTCACCGCGTGACGGAATCAATTTGCTTCGTTACGCCCTGAAACGCATCTCGCAAAATCCCGATCACCCGGTCAGCCGCGATGCCGCCTGGCAGGAAGCGCTCCAGAGCTGCCTGGGCGATGAAGCGTTCGATCTGGAGCAATTGTCGCAGCGGAAAAGTCGAACCCTGGGCGGCGACGCCGTTCCGCTGGGGCTGGCTGACCTGTTCTTTGATCCTGACGATCCCATGCATCCGGATCGAGACGACGATGAAGAGGATGAAGATTTCAATGTCTAGTTCGCCTGTCAAAGACGCCGACGTGGGACAACTCAAGCCGACCGCTTCGACGATCCAGCGGGTCGTTGCCGTCATCGACATCGGGGCCACCGCGATGCGAATGGCAGTCGCCGAAATCCACGCCGGCGCCAAGGTCCGGATGCTGGACCAGTTGGTGCAACCGGTGCAGTTGGGCAAAGAAGCGTTTGAGACGCGACGCTTGTCGCGGAAAAGCACCGAACGGGTCGTTTCCGTTCTGGCCCAATACCAGCGTGTACTGCGCGAATACGGCATCGAAGGAACGTCGGACATTCGCGTGGTGGGAACCAGCGCCGTCCGCGAAGCCTCCAACCGACTCGCCTTCGCCGATCGCGTCTACACCGCGACCGGGTTGCACGTCGAACCGATCGACGAAGCGGAAGTCAATCGGATCACCTACATGGGCATCACGCCCCAGTTGCTGGCCAACGCCGAGCTTTCCAACGGCAAAGCGATGGTGTTGGAAGTCGGTGGCGGCAGCACGGAAGTCTTGATCGTGCGGAGCGGCAACGTCCTGGCCAGCAACTCCTTTCGACTCGGATCGCTACGGATGTTGCAGGCGATCGATCTGGCCCGCGCGGGAGCCGATCGCCGCCGCGCCCTGTTGGAAAATCACATCAACCGGACGTTGAACCAGTTGAACGAGTTTGTTCGCGGTGATTCGCAATTGAATTTGGTGGCCGTCGGCGGCGACATTCGATTGGCAACACGGCTGATCGTCGACGACTGGCAACCCGGTGAATTGGCGGTCATGCCGACCAAGTCGCTGACCGAATTGACCGACACCGTATTGAAGATGGGCGACGATGAAATCGTCAAACGATTCGATGCCTCGTTCATCGAAGCCGAAACGTTGGGGCCGGCGTTGCTGGCGTATGCGATGTTGGCCAAGCAGTTCCGTCTGGAACACGTCTACGTCAGCGACACCAACCTGCGCGAAGGCTTACTCAAAGACATCGCGGTCGGTGGAAGCTGGACGGCCGAATTTCGCAACCAGATCGTGCGTTCGGCGCTGTCATTGGGACGGCGATTCCATTTCGACGAAATGCATGCCCGTAGCGTCGCCGAGTTGGCGCGAAAATTGTTCGACCAGCTTCGATCGGAGCATTTATTGGACAACCGCCATGAAGTGATCCTTCACGTCGCGGCGTTACTGCACGAGATCGGCATGCAAATCAATGTCCGCAGCCACCACAAGCACTCCCTGTACATCATCAAGTACAGCGAACTGTTCGGACTCTCCCGGAGCGAGCTGTTGCAGGTCGGGCTGATCGCACGATACTATCGCCGTGCCCCACCACAACCGTCGCACACCGATTACATGTCTCTGGACCGCGAGACGCGGGTGATTGTCAACAAACTGGCGTCGATCCTGCGGCTGGCAACGGCATTGGATGACACACGGACCAGTCGCATTCGCGAGATCGAATGTCAGACCGACGGAAAACGTTTGATGATCCACGTCCCGGGCGTCCGGGACGTTTCGTTGGAGCAGATCGCGATGAAACAACAAGCCGGTCTGTTCCGTGACGTGTTCGGCTTGTCGGTCGTGCTGCGAGCCGGTGAGACGTAGGCCTCAGGCCCCGCAACCGCAGCTGCATGCACAGGTTTGCTGCACCGTCTTCATCACGGTGCAGGGGACCTGTTTTTCAACCGTGTAGGGAACCTTGACGGTGCAGGTGCGGGTCTCTTCGACGTTGACGGTTTCCGGCACGCAAGCGGTGACCATCTTGGTCTTCTTGCGATATTCCATCGTCTTGTACGGATGCTTGATGGTCTTGGTTTCCGTCTTCGTGAAGTACTCCTTCACCTTGCGCGTTTTCTTGATCGGCACGGAAATGCAGACTTCACACGTGTAAGGTTCTTCGACACAGACTTCCTTCATCACCGTGACTTCTTTGGTGACTTCGACCGGGTTGGGGCACCAGACTTTCTTTTCGGTGCACTTGCATCCGCCGCAAGAATCGGTGGCCACCATTTGCACTTCCCAATGTCCCTGGTCTTCGATGCAGGTCTTGGTTTCGGTCACGGGCACGCACTCGGTTCGCTTGCGGATCTTGGTGACGGTGTCCTTGCCGGGGACCATGATCGTGTATTCTTGATCGACCCAACGGAATTTAGGCGTTTTGACTTCGATGACCTGCTCGTCAACTTTGTCGACACACACCAGGGCGTTGTATTCGTAGGGAACTTGTTTCTCGACCGTGATCGTCTTGGGAACCAGCACGGTTTCGACGCGTTGTTCTTCGCGATAGCAGGTTTGCGTGACGGTCTTCATCACGGTGCAGGGCACTTGGACCGTTTTGGTGCAGACACCGGTCCCCTTGCATTTGGCACAATCGTCACAAGCGTTTGCGGTTCCGACCAGTAAGGCGGTTGCGGCGACCAGTCCGCCCCAGAATTTTGCGGCTAACATTTCGGTTGAACTCCCCCGAGTCTTCGATCTAGTGGTTTCAATGCCGCACGCGGAAACGCTGGATTGTGCGGATTCGAAGTAAACCTAGGTCGATCGTGGGGGGAGTCAAATCAACAATGTTGACTTTTTGCAACATTGTTGCAAATGATCACAGCGTGCCGATTCCCAACAACAGATCGTCCAGGAAACGCTCTTCATCGTCGGTGTCACCAAACACGCTGTCAACGGCGGGGATCCAGCCGGACGCCGCACTCGCCTCCCCTTCGCCACCGGTGTCGCTGTTCTTGGCCAGTTCGTTGATCACCATCAGGGCATCGGACGGTTCGATCGCACCATTTCCATTGACGTCCTTGCTGCGGTCGGCGGCGCTCAACAATTGCTCGCCCGACGCGTCACTGTTTTGCATCCGAGCGACGTGATTGATGATGATCAATGCGTCTCGGGCGGAAACCAAACCGTCTTGATTGACGTCAGCCGAATCAAAATCCTGGTGCCGCGTTTTCGGCTGGGAATTGTTGGTGTTGGCGACCAACGACGGGATCTGGCTGAGTTCGGTCACCGCCAGCAACGGAACCGGATTGGGTCGAACGGGAACGAAGGGCAACAAGAAGGGGTTGTTGGGGTCGGCAAAGTTGACCGATCCGGGGGGCAGAATCACTCCGCGGAGCCATGTCAGGACATCCTTGACGCCGCCGCCATCTTCAAACGCTTCACAGCTGATGAAGTTATCGACACCGAGCTGCACGCAGACGTCACCGGGGGTGAGACTCGTTTCGCTGCCCCCGTTGAGCAGCTCACCGTCGGTGATGAACGGCGTGTCGCTGCCGAAGTCCTGGTCACTGATCAGTACATCGTTTCCGGCGCCGCCGAACAGGAAATCGACACCCGGACCGCCGGTCAGCAAGTCTTGGTTGAATCCGCCATAAAGCGTGTCGCTGCCCTCGCCGCCGTTGAGCGTACCCAGGGTAGGCGTTTGCGTTGAAATCTGGTCATCGCCGCCGTTTCCGTCGATCCGGACCAGTTCGACATTCGCGATTCCGAACGGTTCAAGCTGTGCGTCACCGGATTGGCCGACGGTGATCAAATCCGCGTCGTTGCCGCCGATGACTTCGAACTTGTCGGTTCCGATGCCACCATCGAAGGTCAACAACTGGGCGGTCCCGGTGATGTCGATCGGAATGTCACTGGTGACGGTAAAGATGTCGTCTTGTGTGCCGGAGACAATATCGATCGACTCGATGCCCAGCGTTTCGAACACTTCATTGCCCGTCGTGGCTCGCGGCGTGCCGGGCGTCGTGGTCGCCAAGACGCCCTGCGAGGCCGCGGTGATGACGTACCGCAAGTCCAGCGACTCGGTGGCACTTCCGGCGATCAGGTTGACGCGGTCGCCGGTGGCGATGCCGGGTACGCTGCCTTCGACCGGGAATCCACCGGCGTTGGTCACGCCTTGGGTCACCGAGTTCGTGCCCGCCGAGTTGATTCCGCCGTCGAGGAACAATTGGCGGGTCGCTGCGACCGCGTCATTGCCCAGCGGGTCATTGTTGATTCGCCCAAGGTATCCGGCCGTGTCGGCACCGGACGCGGTCAGATTGATCGTGTCGTCGCCGGCGTCTCCGTTCAAGTCAACGATCGTGTTCAAAAAGACTTCGTTGACATTGAGCGTGTCGTCGCCCGCACCGGCCGCAACGTTCACCACCGCGGATCCGGTGCGAATCGGCGGGGCGGTTTCGACCAGCAAATCGACGCTGTCAATGTCGGCTCCCAAATTGACTTGCAACCCGGCCTGGTCACCGAGCGACGAGATGGAAACGGCATCGGCGCCCGCTTCGGTATCGATCACCGTGACGCTTGGGCCGTTGGGCGGAGCGACGCTCAAGCCACCGGTCGAAGCGACGCTCACGACATCGGCGTTGTCGCCGGTCGCGATCCGGCTGATCGAACCGGCCCCGGTCGATGTGATCGTCACCGTGTCGGCGCCGGCATAGCTGGTCAGATTGAACGTCGTCGCGTCGGCCGTCGAGGCAACCGTGACGGTGGCGGCACCCTGAGTGGTTCGCACGTTCAACGTCTCGGTCGTCTCGTAAGCCACATTGCCACCGCCGGTTCGCTCGACCGAAGTCGCCGTGACCGTGTAGCTGTGGGCCGCCACGGAGAGTTGATCGGAGACGTTCAGCGTGTCCCCCGTGTCGACGGTGGCGGTTCGGGTCACGTCCGATCCGATCGTTTGCCGGCCCGTCACGGATTCGCTGATCGATACCGCGTCGTGGGCTTCGCCAAAGACGCAGATGTCGCCCAAGATCCCATCCAAATTGCCGTTCAAGTTACCGTCCGGTGTGCCGAGCGAGCCATCGGCGGTGGAGGTGATGTTGAAGGTGTCGTTGTTGCTGCCGCCGGTGACATCCACCGCGCTACCGGTCGCGGTTGCGCGGATGTTGGTGATGTCGTCGCCAGCACCGAGTGAGATTGCGGTCGCCGAAGTCGCCCCGGTGCCAAGCAGTGTCACCGTGTCGTTGCCGCTGCCGGCATCAATCGCCAATCCGCTTTCGGCACCGGTGGTGGTCACCGTCACGGTGTCATCGCCATCGCCGGTGCTCACGCGTGTGACGCTGGCATCGACGACACCGGGTGTTCCCGTGGTTCCCGTGTTGAGAATGTTGACCGCGTCATTGTCGATTCCCGAATCGATCAGGAGAACGCTTTCCAGCCCCGTCGTGGTGACGTCGATCAAGTCCGCACCGGCGTAGGTGTTGACCGTCGTCCGAGTCCGGTCGCCGGTCGTGATGATCCTGACGCTGTCGGCCGCGGAGCCGGTTTCCAGGTTCAGCGTTTCAATCGTGTCGTAAACCAGCGGAACGGCCAAGGCGGTCGACGTCAACGTCGTTGCATCGAGTGTGTAATTGTGGGCCGCACCACTGCCTTCGTTGCTGATATTCAGCTCGTCACCCAGGTCGTAACTCTGCTCGACCGTGATCGTCTTAGCCGTCACGCTCTCGCCGACACCCGGGCTGACGACACCGGGGTCTTCGCCGTAGACGCAGATTTCACCCAGGATGCCATCCAGCACGCCGGCCGGGTTGCCTCGCATCACCGCACGATCGGCACTGCGTGTGCCGGCGGCGTCGGAGGAAATGTTGATGGTGTCCAGCCCGGTGCCGGCAAAGATGTCCGTGGCACTACCCGCGGCGGTGGCACGCACGTTGATGACGTCCGAGTCCGCGCCGGTGTTGATGTCGGTGGCCGACAGTCCGCCCGTGTTGATCAACGTCACGACATCGTCACCGCCAAGGGTGTCGATTGCCAGCCCGCTTTCGGCGCCGGTGGTCGTAACCGTCACGTCGTCGTCGCCGTCGCCGGTGGTGACCAGCGTGACGCTGGCATCGACAACGCCCGGTGTTCCCGTGGTTCCCGTGTTGAGAATGTTGACGATGTCGTTGTCGATACCCGAATCGATCAGCAGCACACTTTCGAGCCCCGTCGTGGTGACCGTGACCGTGTCCGCACCGGCGTAGGTGTTGACCGTCGTGCGAGTCCGATCGCCGGTCGTGGTGATCGTGACGTCGTCGGCCGCAGAGCCGGTTTCCAGATTCAACGTCTCGATCGTGTCATAGGTCACGCCCCCGGTCAGCCCGACGCGAGTCAACGTGGTGGCGTCCAGGGTGTAGGTTTGGCCGACCAGGTTGCCTTCGTCACTGACGTTCAACTCATCGCCCAGTTCATAGCTTTGGGTGACCGTGATGGCTTTGGCGGTCACGCTCTCGCTGATTCCCGGCGACACGACACCGGGATCTTCGCCGTACACGCAGATGTCACCCAAGATGCCGTCCAGCACGCCGGCCGGATTGCCTCGCATCACGGCGCGATTCGCACTGCGTGTGCCGGCGGCGTCGGAGGAGATGTTGATCGTGTCGACGCCCGCACCGGCGAAGATGTCGGTGGCGCTGCCGGCGGCCGTGCCGCGCACGTTGATGACGTCGGATCCCAGGTCGGTGTCGATGACAGTTGCCGAGTCGGCACCGGTGTTGATCAACGTGACGACGTCGTCACCGCCTTCGGTTTCGAGGATCAATCCGCTTGCGGCACCGGTCGACGTCACGACGACATCATCGTCCTGATCGCCGGTGGCGACCCGCGTGACACTGCCGGCGCCGGTGTTGGTGATGGAAACGGAATCCGCATCGCCGAGGGTGTTGACAGAAAGAATGCCGCCCGCCCCCGTGCTGGCGATCGTGACGGTATCGTCACCGCTTCCGGTATCCACCGACGTCGAACCTGCGGCGATGGTACTGGTGATCGCGACGATGTCATTGTCGCTGCCCGTTTCGAGCGATACCGATTCGACACCGGCGTAGGTCAAGCTGCCGGTCAAACCGGTGGAGACCAAGGTGGAATCGGTCAACGTGTAGGTTTCCGCCGTCACGCTGGAACTGTCCGAGATGTTCAGTTGGTCGCCGATGGGGAGCGTCAGATCGACGGTGAGGGTCTTGGCCGTGACGCTGTCGCCCGTCGTCGGTGCGGCATCATTCGCGTCACCGCCAACAACCACGGCACCGAGAATTCCGTCCAGAGAGGTTAAGCCGACGTTGAAGACATCGTTGCCGACGCCACCGTTTAGATTGGCCGTCAGCGTGGCCGGGACGCTGGCGATATTGATCGTGTCGTTGGCGTCGTCACCGTTGACCGTCAGGGTGGGGAACAGGGTCAGCGTGTCCAGATCGAGAACATCAATCAGGTCGTCCCCGGTTCCCGCGTTGATGGTCAGCGAATTCGTGGGATTCAGGAAGTCGACCAATTCTCCCAACGTCGAATCGATCCGGTTGACGTTGTCGGCCGCAACCGGATCGTCAGAAAGCGTGATCGTTTCGCTGCCGCCGGTGAAGGTAAACACGCGGTCCACGGCACTCAAATTGTCGACGATCGGTTCCAGCCCGGTGTACTGAATGGTCCCCGAATCGACGGCATTGAACTGGATCGAAATCGCGCCACCCATCTGGTCATTGATCGGCGCGTCAAATTGGTGCTCGACCATCAGCGCGGCGCCGTTGACCAGCCGCAGCGCGTCGCCGGGGACGCCAGGGTTGTTGGGATCGTTCAACGGATCGGCGCCGTTGAAGGAGATCGGCGTCACGATCGCGCCGCCGGAGTAGTCGATCGTCAACGTGTCCTGATCCGAGCTTCCTTGAACGGCGATGTTGGTGATCGTCCCGATCGGGACCCGGCTCAGCAGCGTGCCGCTGTTGGTCTCATTGACCTGCAGATCGGCGCCGGAGATCTCGATCGTGTACTGGTCGGCGACGTTATCCGAGACCGCGGGGAAGATGAACAGGTCACTGATGTCGACCGTTGCCTGAGCGGTCGAGCTCAGGCCACCGCTGTCGGTGACGGTCAAATCGATCGTGTGGGAGCCGACGCCGATATGATTGATCACGGTCAGCCACTCAATGGTGGCGACGGCGTCGGTGGTCGTGAAATCAGTGACGCTGTCTTGGTCGAGATCCCAGTGGTAGGTCAGCGTGTCGCCGGCATCGACGTCGGTCGATCCGCTGGCATCAACGTTGATCGTCAAGCCTGCGTCAATCGAATAGGGGCCACCCGCGTCGGCCACCGGGGCTTCGTTGACACCGGCGACGGTGATTTGAATCGGTTGTGAGTCGGTGTTCGAGTCGCTGTCGGTGACCACCACGGTGACGTCATAGACGTTGTCCTGGCCATCGTCGACGGGCTGTTCGAAATCGGGGGCAGAATTGAATTGCAGCACGCCCGAGTTGGGATCGATGGTGAACAGATTCTGATCCGCTCCACCACCGAACGAATACGTCAAACCGCTGCCTTCGGAATCGAGATCGTCGGTGGAATTGACATCGATCGCGAACACCTGGTTTTCATCGACCGTCGCGGTGTCGGCCGAGGTGATGACAGCGAGAAGACGGCGATTCTCGAGGGATTCGACCAAGACTCGGCGCCGCTGGGTCCGCTTGCGGGCGTTCTTTCGGGGCTGGCGTTTGGAAATCGAGCCGAGCAGACGGTGTGGCCAGTTTCGCGGCATGACAGAACCTGGATGACCTGAAGACGTTGAGGTGAAATAATGTCGACCACTCGAAAGCGGGCTGGCTTTCTTGTTCGTCGACTGATTCGGATCGAGAGTTCGGCACGTTTACTGGAAATCCGGCCCCTAGGATCACCGATGCTCTCACCCCCGAGTAAAGTCACCCAGCTGCGAAAAACAAGCCAACAGTCACAAAAGGACCAACTTGCCTGCTTTCTCCCCTTTCTCAGCTGCTAAATCCCTGCAAACGCTTAAAATCAATTGTCAGGTTGGGGGACGCAAAACAGCGCTTGAAAGCACACGTTAAGCTGGTATCACAGGGTTGGCCCCCCGATTCGATCCACCCGCCGGACATGACCCCCTCTAATGAGCAATGCCCTCTAATGAGCAATGCCCCTCCCGTCGAATTCCATCCCGGTATGGAAGTTGTCCCGGGTTACACCTTGATTGCCCCCCTCGGCAGCGGGATGGCGGGGGATGTGTGGCAGGCTCAGGCGGCCGGCGGGATCAAGGTCGCGTTGAAGGTGGTCCGGAACTTGAAGGATTTGGGCGGTCGCAAGGAGCTCAAGGCGCTCAAGACGATTCGGGATGTGCACCACCCGAACCTCTGCCCCCTCTTTGGGTTTTGGACGAAAGACGCCGACGGCCGGGTTTTGGCCGACGGCGAAACCGAAGACCTGACCTTTGATTCGGTCAGTGCCGCCGGAGTCGGCATGCCTCCGAGCCCCGCCGCAGGGTCTCCCGCCTCGGCGGCCGACAGCGGCAACGTCGCCGAAATGGGCGGCACGATGGCGATCGGCACCGGGATGCCCTTGTCTGCTGCCGGCGCGGGTGCCGGGGGATCGGGCGCGGCGGATCAGGGCTCCCAGCGACAGCCGGCCAAACCGAAGGTCACCGCCGAACAACTGATCGTCGTCATGGGTCTCGGTGATTGCACCCTTTACGATCGGCTGAAATTCGTGCGTCAGGAAGCCGGGCTTTCACCCGACGCCCACGACACTCCGTATGGATTGGACGCAGCCGAAACGATTCGTTACCTCCGCGCGTCGGCCAGCGCGATCGATCTGCTCAATCAAGAGCACCAGATCTATCACTGTGACATCAAGCCCCAGAATATCTTGTTGGTCGGTGGCGAAGCCCAAGTGTGTGACTTCGGGCTCGCCAAACAGATGGAAGGCGACATGCGTCAAACGCAACAAGCCTTTGCGACGCCAGCCTACGCACCGCCAGAGGTGCTGCACAACGAAGGGTACAGTCGCCAGGTCGATCAGTATTCACTGGCGGTGACGTATTACGAGCTGCGGACCGGGCTGCTGCCCTTTGACATCACTACGCACGCCAGCATGCTAGTGGCCAAGTCGACCGGAAAGCTTAATCTCGACGCGCTCACCCCTGCCGAACGCAAGGTGTTGCAAAAAGCACTCCGCCGGGTGCCCAGCGAGCGATACGGATCGTGCACCGAATTCATCAACGCGATGGCCGTCGCTTCGGGTGTCGAAAAAAGCGGCGGCATCACGATCGGTCGAATCATTTCCGCGGTCGCCGTGTTACTGGCGGCTGTGGGAGTGGGAATCGGCGTTTGGAGCGTCGTCCATCCGCAGAGTTTCCAATCGTTCTTCTTCCGCAGTGAAATTGAAGTCGCCAAAGATCTGCAAGGGGTCAGGGCAAGCTACGAGCGCACCGAACCGTTGTTGCTTGAGGAATCTCACGTCACGCTGACCGAGGTGATGAGTCGGTCGGCGGAAATCGGCGCGCAATCCGAAGGGGAATTAAAAGCAAAGGCCGATGCGTTATTTGCTGATGCAGCCACCCGATTGATCAACAAGATCCACGCGGCGTTGAAGCAGTACGAAGAACGGTCGGGTTTGGCGATCGCGCAGAAGGAAATTAATTCTTTAACGAGTTGTTTGGACGAACTCGTGATCGAACCCGAGAAACCCGAGTCGCCGATCTGGCTGGGATTGCAACGTTGGCAATCGTCCGACGATGAGATGCTGCGCAACGCCTGCGCCGAATACCTCTCGCTCTATCACGCCGCCGCGATTCGGTTCGATCTGTTGCTCGGCACGCGCCCGACTCCCGATCGATTGCAAGCGCTTCGCGAGGCGTTGCCGCAGCATCTGCAATCGCTGCGGCAGTCGCTCGATGAGCGTCCCGGTGATTTCTCGCAGCAGTCGATCGATTTGACGCTGGCATCGCTGCTGCCGGTGCTGGCGACCATGCCGACACAAGAGATCAAGGTCTGGCCGGCCGAGGCTTGGCTGGAAGAGTCACGGCTCAATGACCTGATCCGTGCGGAATCGGTGGTTCGCCAATTCGGGCCCTACCCGTTGTACTCGCAACGTTGGTCGGAAATCCGCGAGACGTTCACCGTGGCGGTCGAACCCGCCGTCACCGAAACCGTCGCAACCGATGCGACGATCAGCCAGCAAACCAAGCAACGCGTGCTGGATGGATTCCCAGACTTGCGAACCGAAAAGCAGTTTGCCGAACTGCGCAATGCGGTCCAACAATCTGACTGGAGCGAGGTGGATCGTCTGCTCGCAGAACTGCGTCTTGCGACTTCGATCAACACCGAACAGAAAGCGGTCTTGGCTGTCGTCGGCGCCATGGCGCAACATCGCTCCGACGACCAAGCCTTGGAACAGACGCTGACGTCGATCAACAGTGCCGACATTTCGCCCATCGAGTTGCGTGAGATGCGGGCTCAGCCTTTGTTGGCCAGCTTCATGCGTTCGATGGGCCAACGCATCCTCGACAATCCCGATCGATCGGCAACGCGTTTCTACACGCAAATCAAGCCCGCCCGCTGGATTGAGCAAGAACTGGACACGCAGGTGCCGGAAGAGTTTTTGTCGGCCGCCGCGATCTCCCTGCTTCGTGAAAGCCCCGAATCGATCTCCGATCCTGCCGGCCGAGCCGAATTGGATCTCGATGAATGGTTGAGTCTGCTCGATGGCTCGCCGCAGTCAGCTGTGTTGGCCGCCGCGATCCGAATGGAGCAACAAATCGCGGCCCCCTCGGCCGACCAGGCGGTGATTGCCGCGGCCAACGAAGTGCTCACGTCGTCCGGCCCCGGATACTTGCAGCAGATCTCAAACGGCTACGCCAACTATTTGTTGGCCTGTGCCGCCTGTTTGCAGAACCAAGACCTTGGACCACTTGGCGAGCAATTGGCCACGACGGCACGGGAATCGATCGAATCCCTCGGGCCGACGCGGCTGTACAAGGGAACCGAGATGTTCGTCCGCCAAGCCATCGCGACCTCGGGGATTGCCGACGATGAAATCACGTCACTGCGTTATTCCGAAGGATCCGCAAACGCCTCCGACGTCAGTCGCGCCCGGTCGTACTTGGACCTCGCCGAGACCTTGGTGCGATCGACCGATCAGGGTTTGCCCACGGTGCTGGAAAACGAACTGTTTCTTCAATCGGTGGCGAGCGGCGCCGCCGGCGCGTCCGCGATCGTTATCCCGCGACTGATCAACGACCGCTTGGGCAGCCCGGAAACGACAGCGGAACTGTCAACACAATTGCTCAGGGCGGTGCACCGGATCGGCCTGGAGCGATGGGAACAGACGGGGGACACGAAAGCAAAAAGCGAGGTGGCCCTCCGCCTGCTCATTCGCCCCACGCGCGCGCTGCTGGAACGATTCGGTCGAGAGCGTTTCGGGCCACGGACGTTGCAATCGAATCCCAAAGGGGTATTGATTCGAATGGTGGTGCTGCCGACGATCACCGATGTCGTCGACGAAGCGTTGCGATTCAACGAAAATCAGTTGCTGCCGTCGGGCTTCCAGCCCGAATTCCAGTGGCCGATCGACGAGGTCACCAAGCTCTGTCAACTCGCCGCGGTCGCTTACACGGATCCGCTGACACAGTCGGAATTTCAGGATCAAGATCTGTTTCGTCGTCAACAGGTCGCGATTTCCGCCATCGCGGCCCAGGACGCAACGTTGGCCGACGCCGAAACACGTCAATACCTGATCGAGGTTGCTATGGCTGCGGTCGATATCCGCAGTTGCGATGGAAACCAGCTGCTGACGCTGGCCGACAAACTTTCTCGATCGGGCAAGGCCGAGGATGTCATCCAATTCGTCCGCAGCGAAGGCTTCGAACGATTGGCAAACGCCAGCGCGACACGTCAGCAGCGCGGCGGCTTTCTCCGCCAAGCCCACGAGGCCGCCGAATCGGTACTCAACCAGACCCCCACTCAAGTCGACGCGGATCACCCCTACCAACGACGACTCCTCTATGAAGTCTTCGCCAAGAGCGCCGACCTGGGAGTCCGTCTGGCGTTCCTGCAAAAATCAATCCCAGACAAATTGCGGCTTCTGCAGCCCTCGTTGACCCGAGCCGACCGGGCATTGGAATTGTATGACGAACAATGGGGCGATGACGTCCACTGCCCGATCGTGTCTGCCTACATCACCAAGGGAAATGTTTGCGAAGACATTGCCCACTATTGCTCCATCGCAGACGACCAGGCAACGGTCAAGCAACGCGAGGAACACTTCCGGCTTGCCATCGCCGCCTTCACCGAAGCCAAGAACAAGAACGACCAAGATCTAAAAACACGATTTTCGCTAGGCCGTTGCGAATACCGCTGGGCGCTGACGCTCGACGGCAGTGCCAAAGACAACGCGTTGGCCGACGCATCCAAATCGCTCGGTGCGCGGCCCGCGGACGTCGCCAATCTGAACGACGTCGAAGCGAACAAGGCGGCCGAGTGGTACGTTTGGAAAATCAATATTGAATGGGAACGCGGTAACCAGAACGACGCACTGCAGTTTTCCCTCGCCGCCGTCCCGTTGGTCGGCGACGATCTGGTGCATCTGAGTATTCGTAGTGATCTGGCTCGCAAATGCGCCTGGGTGATGGCCAAAAGCAATCGCCTGTCCGAAGCGATCGAGTGCTTGCGGATCTTGGACGGGCGCGGGGACACCGTCGACGTGATCATGCGGATGGGGCTGCTGTCGGACATCGCGTTCTTTCGGAATTGCCCCGATAAGGAACTGTTCACCGTCCCCCTGAGAATCCTGGATCGCGGCGAGAAACAACCGGCCCTCGGCGTTGGCGATGATGCGACGTATGAATTGGCCAAGATCGCGACGCGTTGTGTCCGCGAACAACTGACCGAACTGATCCCCACCGTCCCACGCAAAACCGCCAGCAAGCCCGAGGATCTGTCGATCGGTCCCCGAGAGCTCGACGCGCGTCTTGATCGCGATCAAGCCGGCAACTACCGACAACTGTCCCAGGTCTTTCTGCAGGGCGACAGCGCCGCACGAAATCGCGATGCCGATGCCATCTTCCGCTTCGCCTGTGATCTTGCCGCGGTCTCCGAGGCGATCCCCCAGCCGCCAGCCTATGTCGAAGACCAAGATTACATCACCAACAATTTGTGCCTGACGGTGCTCTACTCGCTCAATTTCTGGGTCAACGAAATCGCAGGCCAAGACGCCTTGAAAATCCAGCAAAGCCAACGCAATGCCAGTCAGGCACTGGCCGATGGGAAACACGAGCAAGTCATCCGCTGTCTGGAAATCCTGAAACTCAGTTTCCAAAACGCCGGCAACCGACGCTATGAATCGATCGTCGACGATGCGATCAAAATGGTCAACGAGCTGAAAAACCCGCCAAACTGACCACCTGTCAAAATAGGAATCCTGGGCAGTTTCGCATCTTTACCCAACATTTGCTTTAGGCATTCGGGGGTGGCCGTCGATCTACCCCTGATAACGGGTTGCGCGGACGGTTCACGGATGAAACGTCAGGGTCGATCGGTCTCCCACCTAAACTGATAGTTGACAGGGAAAGCAATGTTTCGAACAAGGCAAGGAAGCCTGCTACCGCTGGCGATCGTGGCGTTGATCTCCATGCCCGCTGTGAAGGCCGAAGATCCGGAGGTCAACGAGCCTCCAATCAGTCTCCCCGCAGCCAGCGAGCCAGCAGCCAGCGAGCCAGCAGCCAGTGAGCCCGCAGCCAGCGAGCCCGAATTCCGACTCCTTCGCATCGCCGAAGACCTGGAACGGTTGGTCGGCACCGGCGTGATACCGGCTCAATTCGAAGAGGAAGACCTGTTCGGCAGCCCCAGTGCGACCGTCGGACAACAGGGGATTCAGCCGATCGACGCAGGCCCCTCGGGCGGACTGGAATCATTCGACACCGGCGAACTCTCCGAAGACTTTGGTTTCGGTGACTGGAGCCTGATCAGCCGGCCCGCCCTGAGCACGGACACCTCTTCGTTGGTCGATTCGGCCAGCTTTATCGAGGACCTGGAACAGGTTCAAGGTACCAGCGAGGTTGGACTGAGCGAGGCACCGGCGGTGGACATCGTGACCGCACAAACCTTTAATTTGACCGCCACCCCCGACATGGGTGAAACCCTGGTCAACAACCCGACGACGCAAACCGTTCGCGCCCGCCAGCGCAGCCAGGTGGGATTCGATCCGCGGATCCGTGGTTTCTACAACGGCCAGATCTATACCGCGCATGATGGATCCTACCAGTTTCCCGTTCGTAGCGACTTGGACGGTGTGTTTTCCAAGATCGACCAATCCTTGATCGGAAACGTCCAGGTCTACAGCGGCCCTTACACGGTGCGATACGGCAGTGGGTTCTCGTTCTTAAACGTCGATACGATTCCCGCACCGCGATACGACTGCGGCTGGGAAAACCACCTCCGTCTGGGCACCAATGTTCGCACCAATGGCGGCCAAACCTACAACACGATGACCTTGTTCGGAGGTGGAGAAAGCTTGGGCTACTTCGCCAACGTCGGTTATCGAAAGGGTAGCGATTACGCGGCCGGCGACGGGCTGTTGGTTCCGTCCAGCTACGATGCCTTCAACCTGTTCACCGGAATCGGTTACGACATCGACGACCAGACCCGCAGCGAGCTTCGCTACACGCACATTGATCAGGACAACACCGAATACGCCGGCCAGTTCTTCGACGTTGACGACTTGAAAAGCGACGGGCTGACCCACAGTTTGATTCACCGGGACGACCGCGCCGGGTTCGCCTATCGTGTCGACAGTTGGGTGAACTACACCGAGTTCAACGGCGACACGAGCAACAGCAGTAAACGCCGTGCCGATTTCCCGGTGTTGCAACGAGTCGACGACGCCCTGGCGGCGGTCGGCGTCCACAACACGGGCCCCCCGACGCCGACCATCGCGGCTCCCGGACAGGAATTTTTCGGGACCGTCAATGGTGACCTGATCAGCGCCGGGATGCGAGCCGGCGTGACGCAAGAGATCGATCGCGACACGACGTTGGGTGCCGGATTTGACCTGCGATACGTTCGCCAAGAGATCGACGAATCCTTCGACCTGTCCGACTTCGATGACCAGAGCGGCAACCCCTTACTCGGTTTCAACACCGGCCTGCCCGCTGCCGAACTATTTGAACCCGGACTCTACACCGAGTATTCCTTCAAACCCAAACCGTTCTTGCAAACGGCCGTCGGGGCACGCGTCTCGTTTGCCCAGACCGAAGCTGATCCGCGTGATGTGGATCTGGGACGATCGAATTTCCGCGACTTGGGGACCGGGGCGATCAACAGTGACCTGGACGTCTCCGACGTGCTGAGCGCGTTCTTTATCACCAACGACATCGATTTGGCACCGGCCTGGAAGGCTCGCATCGGTTTCGGCTATGCCGAACGCCTGCCGAACCTGGAACAGCGTTACAGCGACGGCCTGTTTTTGGCGATCATCCAAAACGGATTCAGCCGGATCATCGGTGACCCGACGCTGAGCAAGGAACGCAACTGGCAAATCGATGCACGTGTCAACATGGAGTACGACTATCTGCGTGCCCGCCTGAGCGGTTTCCACAGCTGGATCGTCGACTACGTCACCTACCAAGCTAACGAAGTGAGCGATCCGACCGGGGCTCAATTGCTGCGGGCGATCAACACCGACTACGCGACGCTGACTGGGTTCGAGTACTATTGCGAAGCCGATCTGGTCGACGGCTGGCAAGTGTTCGGAACCCTGGCGTACCTGGACGGACGCGACCGCGAGATCGACCAACCCTTGTCGGGCATCAATCCGCTGGAGGGACGTTTAGGTCTGCGACTGACTGACACCCGACCGGAAAATGCATGGGGTGTCGAATGGGGCTTGCGAATGGTCGACAATCAGGACCGCTTGGCGACCCTGCGAACCGTGCCTCCTGCGACCGGTGTGGTGACGCTGGAGTCGGCAACACCGGGGTTCACGACCAGCTACCTTCGCGGTTACATCCGCCCGACCAACAACGTGAACATCACCATGGGTGTCGAAAACTTGTTTGACAACAATTACTACGAACACCTGAACTTGCGGATTCCCGCCCAACAGCTACCGCAGTCCCCGTATGGGCAAACCGTCGTGCTGTCGCCCGGCATCACGCCGTACTTCGGTGTCGAAGTCGATTACTAGCGGCTATCGAAGTCGATCGGGACGGCCCCCTTGGCCGCCAGCGTGCTCTGTTTCTGAATCTCGCCGGCGGCGATTGCACTGAGCGACACCGTTGCTTCGGCGTTGGCAAAGTCAAAGGTGCGTGTGACGACCCGTTTGTCTCGATAGACGACCGTCGAGGCCTCGTCGGGAAGCGGCGAGGGAAGGACTCGAATGCTGTTCGGTTCACGCTCGTCGGTGTATTGCTCGGTGACCGTGACGCGAATCCCGCCTCCGGAATTGGGTTCCCGTTGGGTTCGAAACGAGACGCCGGGCAAGTCGTCCAGCGTGATCAGATTCGGCCGATCCATCGGAATCGGGGTGCCGGCCAGACGTTGATCGCCAAACCGCAACCACGCTTTGACGGCGACCTGGTCATACCGTGCATCAAAATCATCGATGCGGCAGAGCAGAATCGGAATCGGTTGACGCTCCAGAAACTCGGGCAGACTGAAGGAGTACGTCTCTTGGCGTCCGCCGCTTGCCGCACGACTGTCGATCCCCGTCAGTTCGACCCAGATATCGGACGGCCGCGGCGTGAATTTCCCATTCCCCTGATCACCACTGGCACTTTCAATCGCCAGCTGCATCGTCAACTGCCGGTCGACGCGTCTGCTCATCGCGCCGGCGCGAACTTGGAAACGGCTGGAATCGGATAACTCCGTCGCGATCTTGCTGAACGGACTGAACTGAAAATTAAAGGGTTGGTGCGACAACTGCTTGTCCGCCAAAATCAACTCGAACTGCTCGCCGCCTTCGACGCGGACGTCGGTCGATTCGTCGACCGGTTCGCTGTCATCGGGCAGCGTCGCCCGGATGGAATAATTCTCCGCCGGCAAGACCGGATGGCCGCTCGGGGTCGCGACACCGCTCGGCGGCCACTGCGAAATGGAGACGATCGAATCGAAGTCGGCTTTGACGCTCGCTTCTTCGCGATTCCGCTGCCAATAGACTTCCGGTTTGGCACGGATGGTTTGCAAGTGCCGCAACAGCGCCTTGCCGTCGGCCGCATCAAGGAACTTTGCGCCCCGGAATTCGTCCTCGAGTTTCTTGGCGTTGATCAGGTAACGGACGAACGTCAATTTGATCGTCTTCTTATTCTTGGCGTACAGGGCTTGTGCCTGGTCACTCAAATCGTCGACGTTGGTGCCTTCGGTGTGCACCGTCGCGGGCAACCCATCGGTCAGCACGATGATGTGGCCGCGGCGGCCTTCGAGTTGCTTGTAGGCTTCGACAATCGCTCGATAGGTCGGCGTGGTGCCGATCGCGCCGAGGTTTGAGATCTTGTTCCTCAGATCACGGACTTGGCGGGCGTCGAGCGGCTTGATCGGTGCGGCGACGCGAACGTCAAAGTTCGGGTTGCTGGCGATCTCTTCGTTTCCGGCGACATGACCGGCGTCGATGACTCGCCCCTGGACCAGTTGTTCGACCCGAAATTTATACTGTCCGTTGACTTCGACCGGCCAAATCTTCGTCTTGCTGTCTCGACTCGGCTTGCCGGTCAACGGATTGATCACCGTCTCTTTGAAACCGAATTGATCGCCGAAAACGATCAGCCCGACTTCCACATCCGGCGTCAGTCCGTTCAGGAATCCGGTGACGGCGGTCTTGGCGACCTCCAGACGCGGTAACCCGGCATTGGTGCCGATGCCCATCGAACGCGAGCAATCCATCACCAGCAACAACCGCTCGGGTTCTTTCTGGCGGCGGATGACACGGGCCGCCGGTTCGACATAATTGGGTAACCGAAACACCATCCGCGTTCCGCCGGTCAGCGTTTTGAATGCGATGCGTCCGGTGCGTCTCATGCCGCGGAAAAACACGCCGGTGACGATCGATGCTTCATCTTCCGCGGTATCCGCCGGGACAGACATCGGGACCGCAATGGCCGCCACGCCCGACGGCTCCGAGGACGCCCCCGCGGGCGGCTCCAACAACACGGTCTTGGACTGATCGCCCAGCCTGGACCAGATCGACGCGTACCCGACCGGAATCGACGCCGGCCGATCGAGCACAAACCGAACCTCCTTTCCGAGCACAAATTTCAACAAGGTGCCCACGCGAAAGTCTTCCGCGGGTTGGGGCTGCAAGGATTGCTTTGCGACCGCGGCGGCGGCGGACGCAGCCAAGCGGTCACTCAAGTCCACCCCGTCCAAATTCAGTTTGATCGTCGGAAACAGCGGATTCTGATTGCGTGATTGAAGCAACCGATTGGCGGCATCGACGAAGAACGGTTGATCGCCCTCGCGGGCACCACACCAAAATTCATCCATCGTCCGCGAGGCATGGTCGAAGAGGAACAATTGCTGGTCGATGGCAAAACGCCCCTTGCCGATCTTTTCGACTTCCGGGGGAGCGTACGTGAACAGGATCGTCCGGGCACGCAGGTAGGTGTCCCAACCCTCGATTTTGCGACGTGTGGTCTCCAGGGACGCCTTTTCTTCGGAGCGTTGGACCGGATCTTGAATCACGTCGTCGGCCATCGTTCGCTCGCCCAAACGTCCCCCGGCAAGCTGAGCCACCTGTTTGCGGAAATTGACACCAGTGGCTTGAAACAGCTCGACCAAATTTGGTGCCGGGGCATCGCCGTCGGTCGGCGGGGGCGTGGCGCCCGGCACCGCCGGGTCGCCGGTCACGCTCAGCCAATGATCCCAAACGTGCTTGCGGCCGATCGCCATCAGATCCAGCGTCGTCCCCGTCTCAGTCGCCTCCCGACCCGGTTGATTACTTTTGACGGTTCCCACCCCGGCGCTGACATCGGCAATCAGATCACACAGCCGCGTGTGAACACGCTGCCGCAATTCCGCCCTGTCGGTCCCCGACCCAGCCAGCAGCGCAAAATTTTGACGCAAACCCTTGGCATCACCGGCCTTTTCCTTGGTCGCCAGATTCAATCGATCGATGATCCGATCGGTCAGCGCGTCGAACGCCTTTTGCGCCTTCAAACGGGCCGCCTGAATCTGTGGCTCCCGTGCTGCGATGGGTTGATTGTCGTCGTCTTGCGGTAGCTGCAAACTGGAAACGAGTGCGCCAAGGCTGTCGATCGCGCGTCCGACGATCGCACGAGTTTGGCTATCGGGAAACTGTTCTTGATAGTCGAACGCCTCCATGTCACTCATCAACGTCTCCGCGATGCGTGGGATGGAATGGAGCATTTGGTCGCGCAGTTTGTAGGCTTGCGAAATCTCCGATGCCGATTGTGCAAGCGACTCGAACCCGCCGCCGACTTCGCGCCAACGGCTGCGGCCGATGCCCTGTTCGCCACCATTGCGCGACAACATTCGGTCGACGCACGCCAGTCGTTGCTGCTGCAGATCGTGGAAGCGTTTTCGAATCCAAAACGACGCCCGCAGATCATCGCTGAACAGGGTTTGACGGCTGACGTTTTGGGAATCAAACAGCGTCGCAACGGTTTGCGGTTCCAAGTGCGCCAGGTCGGGCGCCGAGCAAAGTCGCGTCAGTTGAGATTCGATCAACGCCGCCGGTTGCCCGCCGGTCACCAGATTGGCGCGTTCGAGCAACTCGGACGCCAGTCTCAGTGATTCCGCGTCATACTTTTTTTCCTCGATCCACGACAGCAGAAACCGGATCGCTTGCGCCTCACTCATCGGCACTTGAACGGCAGCGGCGACGTCTGGCTTTTTTCGCCAATTGCCGACCATCTCGCCAAACGCCGCCCGCTCTTCCTCGGTCAAATCAACCAGTTCGTGACCGTCGCCGCGAAAATAATCGCGCAGCGCCAGCTCGGGCAGCGAACTCGTGTCGGGCATCGTGTCGGGACCAAGTTCGAACTGCGCCAAATCACTTTCGCAGCCTGAACGGATCGTGGCAAACCGGTCCCGGTATCCTTTGCCGGACAGCAGCAAGGCATCCAAGCGGGCCAGTTTCTTTTCCAGAGTCGCCCAGCCCAAGGGGTTGAACGCCAACGGCGGGTGCGTCATGCGGGTCAGACGGTTGTGACGTTGCCACAGTTTGTCGACTTCGGCGAACTCACTGCGGAGCTGAGCGTGGTCGACGATCGGCAGTGACGGGGCGGGTTGCGGTCCCGGCTGGCTGATGAAATTCCAATCCGCCGCCTGTTGACCGACGATCATCGGAGTCTGCGTGGCATCCCAAGTCGCCTTGGCGTCTTCATTGACCTGGCGTTTGAGATACTCCGCGATCTCGCCCACCGTGACCATCTGGTCTTGATCCAGGTCGCCTTTTCCGGTCAGCGCTTCGACAAGGGCTTTGGTAAACAGCCCATGTCCGTTGCGTGGATCCCACCAGCTGCGTTGCCCGGGGCTGGCCGACAGCACGACGGCGATCCGGTCCGACGTGTTGTTGGTCACTCGCTGACAGGCTTCGGAAAACGATTCGGAAAACTGGCCCCAGTCCCATTGCGGACCGACCCGCGCCGCATCGATGAAGATCACCGTCTTAACGTCTTTGGAAGCGTTGCCACGCTCATCCAAGGTGCGGACGATTTCGTCGAACAAGTCCTGAAAGCGGATCCAGGTGTCCTCGCTATCGGCGCGACTATCGCCGACGGCCAGATACGGCGTTCCCTTGTCGACAAACCCGTGGGCGCTCAGATAGATCGCGATCATGTCCCCGCCGGGACCGCCCGGCTGGACGTTGGCCAAGGGTTTGGTGATCGCGGTGATCAATCGATTCGTTTCATGGCCCATCACGCCCGACGCATCGTTCGGATTGCCGACGACGACGACGTTTTCAGACGGATCGTTGACGCCGCCGCCGAACCACGCCCACAACAATTCGACGTCTTCGAGCGCGAACGGATTCGGGGCGGTGAACAGGGCGGAATTGTTTGCCCGCGCGCCCGATTGCGAAACCACCGACACAATCATCGGGACATCGCGGTCAGGCGAACGACGCAACATATAAACCAGCAGCGCCAACAACAGCACGCCCAAGGTGGACAACATGCTGACGCGAAACAACAGTTTGCGGCTTTCACGCCCGCGATGACCGAATTCCGTCGTCGTTGCGGCGACCACGCGTTTGTTCGATTTGCGCCATCCGGCTCGTTGATTGGCTTTTGCCATCGTGCTGTCGTTAGGATTTCGATGCGTGCCGTCAGAGACTTGCCGCTGGAAAGCACGTCATCAGGGATTTCGTTGTCGATCTGCTTTAGATTCTAGGGCACCGCTTGGTGTGAATCGATTACCCGTCTTCGTAACCCCGCAAGAATGCCGAAAAGCGTTCCGCACCTTCGGCCATCAACAACCAGGTCCCCGGCGGCATCACCGTGACGAATCGCTCTCGTACCGCGACCGCTTGCCCGGGCCAACAATAGACAAACACGACGTCGGTCGGCACCACCACCTCGTGATAGCTGGCGTTGATCGTCTCGGCCGACAAATCAAACTGCCGGTACAGTTGGACCGAACGCTGTGCCAACTCGGGGTTGATTTCGATGCCCGTCGCCTGGAAACCCAACATCGCAGCGATGCCGGTTCCAATCCCCGGCCCACTGCCCCACTCGCAATAACGCTTTCCCGGGATGACGCGCAAGTAGGCGTGCAGCAGTTCGGCGCTGCTGGGGATGTAGTCAAAGCAATCCACGGACTTGCCGGCCCGACGCCCCGCCTCGATCCATTGAGCCACACGCTGGGTGACGGGACCGGGGGCGGGATCGAGTTCGATGGGCTGGAGACACATGGGCAGACAGGGTTGGATTGCAGACAGGGTTGGAATACAGACAGGGTTGGAATACGGATCGCAGAAATCGGGGTTTACCAGCGGTATTCGTCGCGTCGCCGCCAAAGTTTCGTGATTCCTTGTCGGAGCGAGCACGTTTCGTTACTTTCTGGCTACCGGTGGTGCATCTTCAACAGCCTACCATGCCAGACCACGCGACCAGCGGGCGAAGCGATTCATAGACCGACCGACAGTTTCGATTCTCAAGCGCCGGCCCAGTCACAGCGGCAAGCCGAGCAGCGCGTCGCGATCTGGGCGGCGGCGTGGTTCTTTTTTGTGTTGCTCAGCTACAGTGTCGTTCGCCCGGTGCGGGAGACGATGGGGGCGATCGGCGGCACCAAGCAACTGCAAGGGCTGATGCTGGTGACGTTTGCCGCCATGCTGATTGCGGTTCCGATCTATGCGTCGCTCGTCAATCGCCTGCCGCGGCGCTGGCTGGTCCGCGTCGTGTTTCATTTTTTCAGCGTGTCGCTGCTGGCCTTCAGTGCCTCGCTCAGCTTCGGGGACGAATGGGTTCGCGTCTGGGCCGCCCGAACGTTCTTCATCTGGGTCAACGTCTTCGGCTTGTTTGCGACCAGCGTGTTTTGGTCCGTACTGGCAGACCTGTTTAGCAGCGAGCAAGGGAAGCGGCTGTTCGGTCGCATTGCCGCCGGTGGGACCGTGGGTGCGGTGACGGGATCGTTGTTGACCAGCCAGGTTGCGACCGAGTTCTCCACCGCCGGGTTGCTGCTGATCCCGATGGTCACGCTCCAGGCGGGGCTGTGGTGTGCTTGGCGGCTGGAAAAGCGTGTCGCGATCGATCCGCATTTCGCCCCGAAACGATCGCAGCGTGATCCCGGCCAAACGCCGACGGTCGGCGGGCTCTGGGAGGGCGTGACCCATGTCCTTCAATCCTCCTATCTGGCCTCGATTTGCGTGTTCCTGTTCTTCGTCCAAGCGGCCGGAACACAGCTGTATTTTCAGCAGGCAGAAATTGTCGGGGCGAGCGTTCCGGACGATCAATCCAAGACACAGTTGTTCGCCTACATCGACTTTGCGACGCAGGTGTTGACGCTGACGGCGCAGTTGGTCTTGTCCGGTTGGATGCTAAGGCGGCTGGGGGTCGGGGTCTCGCTGATGGTGCTACCCCTGATCTATTTGGTATCGTTTTCGGTCTTGTCGGTCTACGGCAGTCTGGCGGTCGTCGCCACGGCCATGGTCGTCACGCGAGCGGCCGGTTATGGAATCACCGTGCCGGCACGCGAGGTGTTGTTCACCGTCGTCAGCCGCAAAGACAAATACAAATCGAAAAGCTTCATCGACACAGTGGTGCTGCGCGGCGGTGACGCGATCTCAAGCCAAGTGCTGGGGTCACTGCGCAACCTCGCCGGTTTCGGATTCGCGACGCTGAATCTCTGGACCCTGCCGATCATGGCGGTCTGGACCTACGCCGCCTTCCGCCTCGGCCGCCGCCAACAGCAACTCGCCGCCGAGCAACCCGACGGACAGGAGCCGCCCCACGAAAACGACGATGGCACCGACAATAAACGGTAGAATCGATTACGACCGACCACGCCCCCAATACCCTATTCTGCCCAAAAGGTGTCGGACACCTTTTTGGTCTCATGGTTGGTTGTCGTGGGTTTGACGACGGTATTCTTGTGCCGCCTGTTCCAGCGTCATGAATCTGATTTGATTACTGCCTTCCCACTTTGCCAGGGTTTGGGCGACTCGCATGATGAACCGCGCAGCCGATTCGAAGTGGAAGCCAAAATGCACGAAGCGGACTTCACCAGCCTGAGCTTTGGTGAGGACATCTTTTAGATGCAGGTCCATTTCTTCAGCACTGACGTAATCAGCCATCGCGGCGGTGTTCGGCATCTCCAATAGCTCTCCGGCAGCGGTCGTGATTTTGAACGGTTGTGTGTGTTGATTGACCTGGGGCCACACTTCACCGAGCCGGGCGTAGATATTGAACTTGGCAAGTTCGTCATTTGTCCAAAAGCGATCCGTGGCCGAAGAGTCGAGTTCGAACCCCGCTTCTCGCACTCCTGTCAATACATTCCGGGACGCAACCCAACCCGCTGCGCGAAAACTTTTGGACACCGCAAATCCATTTTGCTTCAACAGCTCGATCGATTTCGTCGCAAGCTTTGCAACTTCGTCCGCGCTATATGCCGCCAATTCGACTTCGTGACCTGCGTCTCCGAATGAATATTGCCGGAGCGGAAGCCGTCACGCCAAAAATTCGGCTGGTTGCGGAAAGTCACTCCGGAAGCTTCTACCAAAGTTCGCCAACAATGGATGTGGACTCCGGTTTCATCGTTCTGCCGAACAGCACGACGAATCTTTCTGGTAACGGATTCTGCCGCTTCCACGCGGCAATAGTTCGCCGCGTTTAGGAAATGGGTCAGCGGAACGCCTGGGAATTCATCGCGGAATTTTTCAATGGCTTCCAGGTTTTGATCGTCCAACGGAAATCCTTCCCAGTCCACACTCACCGTCACGATGACTCGAGCGTTCAATTCCGAATGATTCAGATTCTGCGCAACCAGGTTTCGTGGTCCGGTCAGCAGCAGGGCTGACGCCAAGAGGAATGCAAGGCAATGGAAACGGAGTCTGTGACGGCTTGTCTTCATTTTTCGCTGCTTCATGTTGCTAGGTCTGGCGATCCGCCATGGCAATCCTCCAAACTCAGCAGAATGCGTTTTTTAACGCGTTGGCCTGTCGCCGCTTGCCCACCTGCAGGGACAGTGCCTCCGATCACCTCCGATTTCGCGGCGTTGAGCCGTTGGTTGATCAGGGTGTCGCCGTCGAGACTGGTGTGCGTTTCGCCTGTTGATATTGATTCTAGTCCGTTTTGTTCGCTGAGTTTGCCAGCGATGGAAGCGTTTTCGACTCGTTCAGCCAGGTTTTTCGCGATCTCGGTTTCTTACGTCGCGCCGCCAATAAGGTGTCCGACACCTTTTTCAACCTCGCCCCACGAAAACTCTGACGGCACTGACACGAAACGGTAAAATCAAGGGCATTTGCTGCTGCCCCGATTGATCCCATCGTGCCAAGAGACGCCCGACACCGATGGCACGGGCATCAGTGTTGGTGTGCCGGCATTTGGGACCGTCCAGCTCAGGAACGACGCGAAACGCGAGGAATCCAAATGATCCCGTCGATTGAGTGTGATGCGGTCAGCGGACCGTTGTACGACGTCCTTTCTCGGTCGTCGTCGGGAGTCCAGCGGACGACGGCCCGGAAGGGCTGTCGTACTCAAGAAACCGGTCGTCCTAAGCTGGACGCCTAAAGGCTAAACATCAACGGTTGCTGAATCCCTGATTGCTGACGTCCGTGCCTTTCGTGCCGGATGCCTTTTGGAGCGTCCGGGCGGCCAATCGAGAGGGTGAATCGAGTGTCAAAACTGATCCGCGTCAACGACGAAGTCTTTATGATTGCAGACTTGTGTTCTGCTGAAGAATGCGATCACTGGATCGCGCACGGCGAGTCACTCGGGTACGAGCAGGCCACCGTGAATTCGGAGCATGGCCCTCGGCGGATGCCCGACGTGCGGAACAACGCCCGCGTGATTTTCGATGATCCAAAGCTGGCCGACCATCTCTGGCAGCGGATTGCGACCAACATCCCGTACTCGATCAAAGGCCGCCAAGCCGTGGGGCTCAATGAGCGGCTGAGGTACTACCGATACGACGTCGGTCAGAAATTCGATTGGCATGCCGACGGATGCGTCCGACTCGACGGCGGGGTGCAGAGTCTGCTCACCTTTCTGATTTATCTAAACGACAACTTCTCCGGTGGCGAAACTCGGTTCCGCCACGGCGTGAAGATCGAGCCCAAAAAAGGAATGGCGTTACTGTTTTGCCACTGGCAAAAACACACCGGGAAGGAAGTCCTCCAAGGCCGCAAGTATGTGCTCCGATCGGATGTCCTGTACAAGAAATCCGATCACGATGAAGTGCGAGGCTAAATTCGCATCCTCCCACCCCATCATCCTCCCACCCCATCATCCTCCCACCCCATCATCCTCCCACCCCATCATCCTCC
>NZ_NTFY01000102.1 GCF_002289565.1 Rhodopirellula sp. SM50
ACACACGGTCTTGGAGGCTCTGCCTCCCCGGACCGCCGGCGGAGCCGGCGCTGAATTGCGTTCCCAGGCGGAGCCTGGGAACGAGTCGCGAAACACCGGAGGGCTCGCGCCCTACCGCTAAAAAATCCTTCACAGCGGTACCGGTGGCGGTTCAAGCCGCCCGCTTTGCCTCGGGCGTCAGATACGGGAACAGGTGCAGCCGCTTGGTGGATTGGTTTTCCAGATTCCGGCAAAACGCAGCCGGGCTGAGGTGTGATTCGTAGTAATCGATCACGCCCCGCCGCAGTTTGATGATTTGGCGTTCATCCATGGTTTCGATTCGTGCCGCGGCGCGACGCAAACCGTCGATGCCTTGGTAGGTGATGCAATTCTCACCATCGCTCAGCGGTGGCGTGAACAGCGAGTCGTACTCCAGCACCGGGATCGTGCCGACGGCGATGGCTTCGATCGCATTGTGAGAAAGCGGGTAATCGCATCCGGGGGCGGCCAGAAAAAAATCCGACTGTGCGAGCAATCCCAGCCAGCGACTCGCATCGGGCCGATAGGCCGCGTTATCGATCATGACGAACGATTCGTGGCGTTGTCGCTGCGCCGATTCGAGCTGTTCATCGCAGTCGATCCAGAGTGTGGAGTCGGCGAAGTACCGGTTGACTTCGCTGACCACGCGGTGCCGTCCAACGGGCTTGAGCCGTGTGTATTTATGGATCCGGCGATAAGACGCTTCGGAACAGTGCCCCCCGAAGAAGAACCGCCAGAGCCGCGGACGATTTCGGTATGCTTCGAAGCGTTGATCCTCGCCATGATCCCAGATGGCCGGAAAAAAACTGTAGGGCATCGCCAGATCACCCGGCTGCAGCGGTTTTTGAGTGCCGGTCAGGACCGGCAGCGTTCGTCGTGCGTAGCGATGCGACACGGCGCCGTCGGACAGACAGAGATCAAAGGGACAAAAATCCGCAGGCAATTGGTCTTCCAAGAACGGGCGGGTTTCCGATAACGCGTTCGCTTTGAAGGTGCGATGGCCGGTTTGCAAGAAGGCCAGACGGGGGACCATCGACAACTCATAGCCGCCTCGCCGCAGCAGCATCACCAAGGCGTGAAATCGCCGCCCCTGCTCGCCGTCGCTGGCGATCCGTCGCAAGTCCAGCAAACAGCGCCGCGATGCGTCCGGCCGCGATGTCGCAACCGCGTCACCGCCGGTTCGCTCGATCCAACTGTCAAACACACGTTTGCAATGGGCATAGCGCCACAGCCAACGGTGCTGTTTGAAGGACCGTTCGAGCGCGAGACCGAAATGACGCAGGTTCACCAAAGGTCTGGGCATGCTGGGTGGAGGACGAAAACTTGTTAAGATCTGCAGCGATCGTTGCCGCACGGCCCGATCCGCCGAGATCCTGCCGCAAGGGCGCGATCCTACTGACCAGCAGCGATCGATCGCTAGGTCAGGTCAATTCGAGACACCCAATGGAGCCAACCGGGATTCACTGTGAAGACAATCGTCACCAAAACGCCGTCCGACATGGGACGGTACACTGCCGAACATGCCGCCCAAGACCTTCGAGATGCCATCAAAGAAAATGGAGCGGCCTATCTGATTGTGGCCACCGGTGCATCACAGTTTGAGGTTCTCGCGCATCTGGTCGCGCAGGACGACATCGACTGGAGCCGCGTGCACGGATTTCACTTGGACGAATACATCGGGATCGGCCGCGACCACCCGGCATCGTTTTGCGGTTACTTGAAAGAACGCTTTGTCGACAAGGTTCCCCTCGCGTCGTTCCACTATTTGAGCGGCGACACCGACGCGACCGAGACGGTCCATCAGGCATCCACCAAAGTCTCGTCGGTCACCGTCGACGTGGCACTGGTCGGAATCGGTGAAAACGGCCACCTGGCGTTCAACGATCCGCCGGCGGACTTTGAAACCGATTCGCCGTACTTGATCGTCGAATTGGATCATGAGTGTCGCATGCAGCAGGTCGGCGAGGGCTGGTTCGGTTCCTTGGACGAGGTCCCGACCCACGCGATCAGCATGTCGATCCAACAGATTCTGAAAACGAAAAAAATCTACTGCAGCGTGCCTGATGAGCGCAAGGCGGCTGCGGTCCGCGACACGTTGTGCGGTCCGATCACTCCCGATGTCCCCGCCAGCATCCTGAGAAACCACTCGGGAACGGCATTGATCCTCGACGACGCCGCGGCGAGCAAGATTCCCGAGGACGTTAAAGCAACGCTGGAGCGAGTCGAATGAGCGGTTTTGTTGATTTGCAGGTCAACGGCTATTACGGCGTTGACTTCAACAGCGATGACTTGACCGACGAGGCCATCCTGACGGCTTGCCGGCAGATGCGCAGCGACGGGGTCACCTCGTTTCTGCCGACGATCATCACCGACCAGATCGATGCCATGGTCCGTCGTATCCGGCGTGTGGCCGATGCCGCCGAGACGCATGCCGAAATCGCCGAGATCGTCGCGGGCATCCATGTCGAAGGCCCCTTCATCAGTCCCGAACCGGGATTTGTGGGTGCCCATCCGGCCGACGGTGTTCGCGAGCCATCGATCGAATTGGCCGAGCAGCTGGTCGAGGCGGGCCGCGGTCGCGTGCGGTTGCTCACGCTGGCCCCGGAAATGCACGGCAGCGTCGAAGTCACCCGCTGGCTGTG
Source organism: Rhodopirellula sp. SM50 (assembly GCF_002289565.1). Lineage (GTDB taxonomy): Bacteria > Planctomycetota > Planctomycetia > Pirellulales > Pirellulaceae > Stieleria. The sequence goes on from NZ_NTFY01000102.1 coordinate 2,661, forward strand.
CGATCGGTCGATCGTCGTGGCCGCCGGGCACTGTGACGCGTCGATCGCTCAGTTGCGTCAGGCGATCGATGCCGGCTTGTCGATGTTCACGCACCTGGGCAATGGATGCCCGGGACAGATGCATCGCCACGACAACATTGTCCAACGCGTGCTATCGCTCTCCGACCAGCTCAAAATCTCCTTCATCGCCGATGGCCATCACGTGCCCTGGTTCGCGCTGGGGAATTATTTGCAGTGCGTTCCGGAACAGAACATCGTGATCGTGACCGACGCGATCGGCGCCGCCGGACTGGGACCGGGCTTCTATCGACTGGCCGGCCAGATGGTCGAAGTCGACCAGCACTTGGCCGCTTGGGCCGAAGGCCATCAGCATTTCGCCGGCTGCGCAACCACCATGCCCCAGATGGCGGAGATGCTTGCCAGCCGTTTGGGAATCGACGCCGATCGGATCGATCGCTGGACCAGGATCAATCCGATGCAGGTGCTCGAAGGGGCGTAACCGATGCCAGCGGGAAGCGTTAGCGAGCGGCGCGTGTTGATCTCCCACTTGTTCCCAGGCTCTGCCCTACGCCGTGAACGATTTGTTAGCGGTATGGCGCGAGCCCCCCGGTCTTTCACGGTGTTTTTGAAACGCGATCGGACGGCTCGCGCCGTTCCGCTAACACCTTCAAACCGCAATGCGTTGTTAGCGGTAGGGCGCGAGCCCTCCGGTCGTTCACGGTGTTTTTGAAACGCCACCGGACGGCTCGCGCCGTTCCGCTAACACCTTCAAACCACAATGCGTTGTTAGCGGTAGGGCGCGAGCCCTCCGGTCTTTCACGGTGTTTTTGAAACGCCACCGGACGGCTCGCGCCGTTCCGCTAACACCTTCAAACCGCAAACCGCGTGTGGCGAGAGACACACAGCCAACGCGTTCCAAGGCGGAGCCTTGGAACGAGGAACAGCGATCACACGCCACTTACTAACGCAGCGTGCTGGCATGGCAGCTTCGGGAAACGTCCGCGTTCAGTTGCGGACCAGCTTTTCTCGGCGGAGGCCTTCGATGTAGTCACCGGCGATGTTGATGACTTCGCGGTTATAGAAGGTATCTCGGAAGACCTGTTTGTCCGTCTCCTGTTCGATTTCTTCCTTTTCCTCTTCCTTCTGGGCATCGAGTTCATCGCGTCGCTGCATGAACGCGGTTTCTTCCAGCGGAACGGTTTGCTCTTCTTTCTGCTTGACGAACAGTTCGATGCGTCGCATCAGGTCGACGAATTCCTTGTCGGCTTTGACGCGTTGCTCGGACTTTTGTCGCAGTTCGGTGAGCAGGTCGCTGGGCACCAGGTTATAGATATCGTGACGGGCACCGTTGATGCGGTCTTCTTCGAGGGCGTACTTGAGGTCGCCTTCGGCAACATCCATTTTTTGCGTCAGACTAGGCAGCACAATATCAGCGGCGACACCGCCGCGTTGGGTGCTTTCGCCGTCGGGAAGATAAAACTGTTGCAGCGTGACTTTCAGCGCCCCGTAGTTTTGGCGTTGGGTCAGGAACAGGCGTTCGCCGAGGTCCATCAGCGTTTGGACGGTCCCTTTGCCGTGGGTGGCGGGGTCACCGACGATGATGCCTCGATTGTAATCCTTGATCGCACCGGCGAAGATCTCGCTGGCGCTGGCGCTGAACTTGCTGGTCAGCACGACCAACGGTCCGCTCCAAACCGTGCCGATCTCTTCGTCGTTGTACTGTTGGATTTGTCCGCGTGAATCTTTGACCTGGACCACGGGACCGCGGTTGATGAACAGCCCGGTCAGATTGATCGCTTCGGTCAACGACCCGCCACCGTTGCGGCTCAGGTCGATCACGACGCCTTCGACACCCTTGCTCTTGAATTCCATCAGGATGTTTCGGACGTCGCGGGTGCTGCTGCGGAAATCGGTCCGATTCTCGCGTGCCGCTTGCATGTCCATGTAGAAACTGGGCAGGTTGATGAAGCCGATCTTGCGAACGCTGCCATCGGGCATCGTGTGATCGAGAATCTTGCCACGTGCGGCGGACTCTTCCAGTTCGACCTTGGCGCGGGTGATTTGATAGGTTTCGACCTTGCCTTTGCCGCCGACTTTGACGCCCAGGCGGACGACGGTTCCGGCGTTGCCGCGAATCAGGCTGACGACGTCTTTCAGGGGCATTTCAACGATGTCCACCATCGGGCCTTCTTCGCCCTGGCCGACCGAAACGATCACGTCATCGGGCTGGAGCCGTTCGTCTTGATCGGCCGCACCGCCGGGAATGATTTGCATGACCACGGTGTTGCCGTCTTTTTCACGCAGGGCGGCACCAATCCCTTGCAGCTTCAATCCCATCGAGATGTTGAAATCGTCCAGCGTCGACGGCGACATGTAAGTCGAGTGGGGATCGAAGGCGCTGGTGACCGACGTCAGATACGCTTCCAGCAGATCATCGTTGCTGTAGGACTTGAATCGCCGGGCGTAACGCAGGTAGCGGCGGCGGAGTAGATCGCGTGCCTCGTCGCCGACGGTGTCGTCGTCACGCAGATCCAGCAGGGCGTACTTGATTTGACGCCGCCAACGTTGGTTCGCTTCTTCGGGGGTTTTGGCGTAACTGGCCGCGTCGGCGTCGACGATGATGTACTCGTCTTTGCTGAAGTCGAATTCCGAATCGAGAATCTCCAGTGCCATCGCGACGCGTTCGTCGACGCGTTGTGTGAATCGGTTGAAGATCGTGTAGGCCAGGCTCAGGTCACCCTGTTTGACCATGTCATCGATCTGGTTGCGCTGTTTGGCGAACTCGTCGATATCGGACTGGTAGAAGTAAAGCTTCAGGGGGTCGAATCGATCGAGATACAGATCGAGCGCCCGTTGGCTGATGGTGTCGTCCAGTTCAGCCGAGGAGATGTGGAATTTGGGAATCAGGGACGCAATCAACTTCGCAATCCGTCGATCCTGGGCCGTCGCTTGGGGAGGCGCCGCGGCGGTGACATTGTCGACACCCGGCAGCTCGGGGACGGCGGGCTGGGCCAGTATCCTCTGCGAGGAACCGGCCTGCGCCAAACAAACAAGAACCGCGGCGGTGACGATCGTACGCATTGTGAAACGGCGATCCATATGATTGGTCCGGATTACGGGTGGGATGTTTCGGGAGTCGAAAGAGGCGAGATTTCCTGGCGGAACCCGCTCTATCATAGGCCCTCGCAAGTTGGGCCGTTGTGGAATGGTAGGAAAGAGGCGAAACGCAGACAATGTTGGTTTCTCATTCTTGACCGGTCGGATCGTCGACCGTCGCCAATTCGACGGTCAATTCGACGCGTTTTCCCTTGCGTCGGACGACGATTGGCTGTTTTGAACCGATCGGTTTGCGTTCAATCGCCTCCTGAAGCCCAATGGAATCTCGCACCTGTTCGCCGGCGAATTCCACGATCACGTCCTGAGGCTCGATGCCCGCCTGTTCGGCGACCGATCCCTTGATGATCTGATAAACCAGGATACCAGAATACGGCTCCAAATTAAATTGTTTTGCGATTCGCGGCTTCAGTTCCACCAGGGTGGTACCGATCGCGGCACGGCGAACTTTGCCGTGGCGGTCGAGTTCGTCGGCGATCCAGCGGGCCTGGTTGATCGGGATCGCGAACCCCACGCCCTGGTAAAACCCGCTCCGCGTGGCGATCGCGGTGCTGATTCCGACCACTTTGCCATCCAGATCGATCAGCGCACCGCCGGAATTTCCGGGATTGATGGCGGCATCGGTCTGCAACATGCTGCTGCGCCGAATCCGATCCAAACGGCGGTTTTTGCCGCTGATAATCCCCGCACTGACCGTCGCTTCCAATTTAAAGGGGCTGCCGATCGCCAGCACCCAGTCGCCGATCTCCAGCTTGTCGCTGTCGCCGACCGAGATCTGATCGAGTGGTTCGGGAAAGTCCACGCGGACCATCGCGACGTCGCTGTCCGGGTCGCCGCGGACCACTTTCGCGTCCACGCGGGTCTCATCGGGTAATTGCACGACGACACGCGTCGCCCCGGTGATGACGTGGTTGTTGGTGATGATCAGCCCGTCGGCCGAGACGATCACCCCGGATCCCAACCCGGTCAGTTTCTCTTCGGCCGGCGGCGGCGTGGGGATCTCCGCGCGTTCCAACAACGGCAATTCGTCTTCCGGGACTTCCGTTTCATTCGACTCACCCGGGTCCCCATTCTGGCCGTAGGCGTACAACACGACGACCGACGGCGTTGCACGCTTGGCGGCCATGCGAAACGCCAGGGACAGCGCGCGTGGACCCGCTTGCAGCGCCGCCAGCACTTCGGGGCTGGCCTCGGCCGCACCACCGGATTCAGCACTGGCCGGCTCGGAACTGACCGGCTCGGCTTTAGGCGGCTCAGGCTTGGACGGCTCGGCTTTGGGCGGCTCAGGCTTGGACGGCTCGGCTTTGGGCGGCTCGGCTTTGGGCGGCTCGGCCACCGCAGCGGGTGGGGCCGGTGCCCGGTCCGGCGTTTCAGAAGCCGCTTGGTCGCCTTCGGATGCGGTGACATTCGATTCCGTTTGGGCCGCCAGACACTGGGTGACCATCATCGTGGTGATGACGGAGAAAACCAATGCGATCAAGTAACGGGAGCACAACATCACTTTTCCTGGAGGTCGACAGAAAGGGGAACACGTGGCACGATCTTTGTTGACGCAGTCCACTATAACGACCTTGCATACCACGGTCATCCGCATGCTGACGGCTAACCTGCTTGCCAAAAAGCGCGACGGAAACGCGCTCCACGATGACGAGATCCGGTACTTGATCGATGGATTCTGTGACGGCCGTGTCGCCGACTATCAAATGTCGGCCTTCGCCATGGCGGTCTGCTTGAACGGGATGACCGAGCGTGAGACGACGACGTTGACCCGGGCGATGCTGCACAGCGGCGACCGGCTGCCGCGCGCGGTGTCTGGCCGGACGCCGCGCGTGGACAAACACAGCACGGGGGGACTGGGAGATAAAGTCTCCCTGATCCTGGCCCCGTTGCTGGCCGCCTGTGGCGTTCACGTGCCGATGGTGAGCGGACGCGGATTGGGGCTGACCGGCGGCACGCTCGACAAATTGGAAGCGATTCCCGGTTTCCGCACCGATCTGTCCGAACAAGCATCCGGCGCGGTGCTCCGCCAGGTCGGTGCGTTCATCATCAGCGCCAGCGAACGGATCGCACCGGCCGACCGCCGACTGTATGCACTGCGTGATGTGACCGGGACCGTCGAATCGATTCCGTTGATCACCGCCAGCATTCTCAGCAAAAAGCTTGCCGCCAACTTGGACGCTTTGGTGATGGATGTCAAAGTCGGTGGTGCGGCGTTCATGAAGACGCTCGATGACGCCCGGGCACTGGCGCGCTCGATCGAACACGTCGGCCGAGCGGCGGGGCTGCCGACACAGGCGCTGATCTCGGACATGGACCAGCCACTGGGCAAGGCGATCGGTAACGCGATCGAAGTCAACGAAGCGGTAGCGATTCTGGCCGCCCAACGGTCGGATCCCGCGCTACAGGGCGTCCGCGAATTGACCGTCCGGCTGTGCGCGCTCTTGCTGACCAGCGTCGGCGTCGCCACGGATCTTGACGATGCGACGCGGCGGCTCAACCGGGCTCTGGACGACGGGTCCGCGATGGAACGCTTGGAAGCGATGGTCGCCGCCCAGGGCGGTCGCTTGGCGGGGGAGTTGGACGTCGCCCCCGGTCGCCCCCTGCAGGCCGAACAAGACGGCTACGTCCGTCACATCGATTGTCACCGGATCGGATCGACCATCGTTTCACTCGGCGGCGGACGCCGCAAGCTGGGCGATCACATCGACCCGACCGTCGGGATCCGCATGCACGTGCGAATCGGAGACCGCGTCGAGCGCGGCCAACCTGTTCTGGATTTACACTGCCACGCCAGCGGGCAAAACGAGTATCTTAGAAGCCTTCGTCAAGCCGTGGAGATCTCCGCCGAATCGGTCTCCGCACGCCCCCTCTTCTTTTAACTTCTTCCACGCGTTGCACTGCCCAAATGATTGAGTTGAAAACCCGAGAGATTGACCAGTTGGTGCGTGCGGCTGTCGAGGCGCGCGATCAAGCGTACGCGCCCCACAGTCACTTCTATGTCGGGGCGGCACTCTGGATTCCAGGTGGCGCCATCGTCAGCGGTTGCAACGTCGAAAACGCCAGCTATTCGCTATCGATCTGTGCCGAGCGGGTGGCGACGGCAACGGCGGTGTCCCAAGGTCACCGCGCGTTTCAAGCGATCGCGATCGCCAGCGTGGGTGGCGTCAGCCCGTGCGGGGCGTGCCGGCAATTCCTTTCCGAATTCGCCGGCGACATGCAAGTCATCATGACCGATGTGCTGACCGGGGCGCGGCAGATTCGTCGGCTTTCGCAGCTGCTGCCCGACGCCTTTGACGCGTCGAACTTGCCGGTCACGTAGTGGGCTGTATCCCGGAGAAAGGGAAGCGAGTCGCCGGAGGTGGCGATTCGCCCACTTTGGCACCCAACGCGGTGCTGCTTATTAGCGGTAGGGCGCGAGCCCTCCGGTCCTTGACGGTGTATTCCAGCTTCACCGGACGGCTCGCGCCGTTCCGCTAAATCCGGCAGCTAGATGTTAGCGGTAGGGCGCGAGCCCTCCGGTCCTTGACGGTGTTTTTGAAACGCAACCGGACGGCTCGCGCCGTTCCGCTAACACCTTGACTGCCAACGGTCTTCTCGTTTGACCTCAGCCCTACGCGGCCGCTTTGGCGCCGGCCTGATAGTATCCGCTGATGCAGTCGACGACTTGCTGCTGTTCGGCTTCGGTCAACGACGGGAAGATCGGCAGGTTCAAAATCTCCGCGCTGGCACGCTCGGTTTCCGGCAACGTGCTGCCGTCCACGTTCAAGTACTCAAAGCATTGCTGCTTGTGCATCGGAACCGGGTAATAGATTTCGCTGCCCACGCCACGCTCGGCCAAGTAGGCACGCAAGGCATCACGCCGTCCACCGCCGACGCGGATTCCGAATTGATTCCAGACGTGGAACGCATGGGGATCGACCGTCGGCAAGACGATTTGATCGGGACCGACAAGACCGCGGTCCGTCAACAGATCCATGTAACCTGACGCGATCTTGCTGCGCGACGTGATGGCATCACCGAGGTGTCGTAATTTGACCCGCAACACGGCGGCCTGAAACGTATCGATCCGGCTGTTGATCCCGACCGCTTGATGGTAGTAACGGGGACGCATGCCGTGTCCGGCCAACAAACGCAAACGATCGGCCATCACCGCATCGCCGCTGGTCAGCATGCCTGCATCACCCATCGCGCCGAGATTTTTGGTCGGGTAAAAACTAAAGCATCCCACCAGTCCCCAACTGCCTGCGGGCCGCGAGTGGTACGCCGCGCCGATGGCTTGAGCGGCGTCTTCGACGACGGGGATGTCGTGGTCGTTGGCGATCTGGCAGATCCGATCGATTTGGGCACACTGGCCGAACAGGTGCACCGGGATGATCGCCTTGGTGTTTTCCGTGATCGCCTCGGCAACGCACTGGGGGTCGAGGTTGAACGTGTCGGGACAGATGTCGACGAACACCGGTGTCGCGCCCAACCGCGTGATGCAGCTGACCGACGCGAAAAAGGTGAAACTGGGCACTATGACTTCGTCGCCGGCTTTGATGTCCAACGCCATCAACGAGAGCAACAGCGCATCGCTGCCGGAGGCACATCCGACGGCATGTTCGACTTGGCTGTACTGGGCGATCTCGTTTTCCAGTTCTGCGACGTCGGGGCCGAACAGAAATCGTCCGCTGTCGACGACCGCGGCGAGGGCTTCGACGAATTCGTCACGATGGGGCTTGTTGTCGCGGTTCACGTCCAACAACGGGACGGTGGTGTTTGGGCCAGCCATGGTCGAACCTTCCTTGTTCGTATTGTTATGCGGAATTCGCGAGTGGCGGAGAGTCCCGTTTGCCGGTCGGACCACACCGATCGCGATGATTTTTGAGCGGGGAACTCCGCGTTGGGTGATAACCGCGGACAATCGATCAGGTCAATAGAAAACAGCGTCACAAAAACGACAGAAAAATCGAACCGTTTCCCTAACAATCTCGACGCCCGTTCGTGTTGTCGTCTGTACCGCGTCCATGATTCGCCCCTGAACACCATGCCAGACCATTCCGCAGCCGAAATGTTGGCCGACGACCCCGAATCCTGGCCCAACGCCGACGCCGATCCGACCGCGGATCTACCGCCCCATCAGCGGCAAGCCTGGTCCCAGGATGAATTGTCGCAGCTGATCAGTCGCTACGAGGGGCAATTGCTTGCATATGCCCGCCGGATGCTCAATGGCGATTGGCAGGCCGCCCAGGACGCGGTGCAGGAAACCTTTTTACGGCTCTGTCGCGAGGAGCGCGGAAAGATCGTCTCCCGAGTCCAGCCCTGGTTATTTGCCGTTTGCCGCAGCCGAGTGATTGACATGCAACGTACCCGACATGCGCACCCGATCGACGCCGCCGAGATCACGGTGCAGGACCCCCACCCCGACGCCGCGACCGCGGCCCTGGCCGCCGAACAAACCGACGCGACGGAGAACCGATTGGCGGTGCTGGTCGAGCGATTGTCCGGTCGGCAACAGGAAGTGCTCCGCTTGCGGATGCAAGCCGGATTGAGCTACCGCGAGATCGCCGACGTCACCGGGCTGACCGTCAGCAATGTCGGCTTTCACCTGCACGCCGCCGTCCGCGCTCTCAAAGACGCCGTCGCCACCACCTGAATCGACCGCCTTTTGTTCGCCGCCGATTTATTCCAACCGATCAATCCCAGTCAATACGCCGAGAGGCAAATACCATGTCTGAATCCAATCGACCCCAGGATGCGACCGACGACTCGTCGGTTTGGGATGACGCCCGCATCACCGCCTACGTGATGGGGGAACTCTCCCCGCAGGACGCGGCAACATTCGAACAATCGATGGCCGCAAACGACCAGCTCCGTGCGGCCGTCGACCAAGCCGGCCGAGTCACCGAACGGTTGCAGACGTTGTTCGCCGAGGAACCTCCCAAGACGCTCGACGGTGAGCGACGCGAACAAATTTTGGCGGCGTCGGCAAGCCACCGAGGAAACGAGGGAACGATCGAGCCGAGCCTGCTGGAAACCTCCAGGTCCACCAAACGACGGGTCTCCTGGCTGTTGGCCGCCGCCGCAGCCGTGTTGTTGCTGATCGGTATCGTCCCGGCACTGAAACAAACGCAAGTCACACAGAACCTCATCAGCTCGCCTGAGCCCGACACGGAGCCCGACACTGAGCCCGAGTTGGATGTGTCGCACGAGGAAGTGTCGGACGAGTCGGCTGCGATCGCTACGGTGGGCGAGGGCGAACGCTTGGAGCGGTCCGCTGTCGCTGGTTCGACGGCCCGCGAGCCGGTGAACCTGCAGCTCCAAACGGAACGTTCTCTCGCCGATGCGAACGCTGCCGAGGTGAAAACGCTTGGGCAATCGGCGATCGTGCCTGAAGCACCCCAAGCGGCGACGAAGCCTGTTGCCGATGTGAGTCGTCTGCAGGCCGAGGGTGCGGAAGCGGAAACAGACAATTCTCTCGAAGCCCTCTCGAGACGCTCTCTGAGAAGTATGCGCGCTCGAGCCGCTGAACCAGCCCCGACACCGGCACCCGCCCCGGCTGCTGCACCCGCCTCGACACCGGCACCCGCCCCGGCTGCTGTACCCTCCTCCGCCGATCAACCCGCCCCGGCCGGTGAGCCGCATCCGTTCGGGATGTCGGCACCGGCCGATCCGACGCATCCTGCTGGCATTCCCGCCCCGACCGCTGCCCCACAGGCTCCGGCGTTCTCGGCTCCGATTCTGTCGAAGTCGATTCGCGGCGGACAAGCAAAACGTGTCCCAGCGTCGCCTGTGGAGGGCGTGCCCAGGCTCGTTTTAGAGGAGGCAGAAGCCGTCCGCCAAAAAAGAATCGTTGGGGATTTTGCCGTCAAACTGCGCGAAGCGAGACTAGACGCTCTGTCATTGGCCAAACGCGACGCCGGATTGCCCCACACCGACGGAGATCGTTTTGATCCGATCGTCGAAAATGAATTCAAACAAGTGCGCGAGCATCCGCTCAGCACGTTTTCGATCGACGTCGACACCGCCAGCTACAGCAAGCTGCGACGCACGCTGGTCGAAGGCCGACTGCCGCGACCGGACGCCGTTCGGATCGAAGAACTGGTCAACTACTTTGATTACGACTACGAATCGCCCAAACCTGATTCGGAGCATCCCTTCGCGACCGACGTGACGATCGCCAGTTGTCCTTGGAACGGCGATCATCGCTTGGCGCGGATCGCGATCCAGGGCAAACGCCTCACGCCTGATTCACGCCCACCGTGCAATCTGGTGTTCCTGTTGGACACCAGCGGATCGATGAATCAGCCGAACAAACTGCCATTGGTGATCGAGGGCATGAAGATGCTGACCAAGCAACTCGGCAAACAAGACCGGGTGGCGATCGTTGTCTACGCCGGTTCGGCCGGCATGGTGCTCGACAGCACGCCCGCCGGGAAACGAAAGAAAATCACCAAGGCACTTTCACAACTGTCCGCCGGTGGCAGCACCAACGGTGGTGCCGGTATCCAATTGGCCTATGCGACCGCACGCGACCACTTCATCAAGGACGGAGTCAACCGCGTGATCCTGTGCACCGACGGCGACTTCAATGTCGGACTCAGTGGCACCGATGAACTGGTTCGGTTGATCAAGGAAGAGGCGTCCGAAGGGATTTTCTTAACGGCCCTCGGGTTCGGCATGGGAAATCACAACGACGCGATGCTGGAACAAATCAGCGGCGAAGGAAACGGAAACTATGCGTTCATCGACACCGCCAATGAAGCGCATAAGGTTCTGGTCCGCCAAACCGACGCGACGCTGGTGACGATTGCCAAAGACATCAAAATCCAAATCGAGTTCAATCGCCGCGTGGTCTCCAAGTATCGCTTGATCGGCTACGAGAATCGCGTGATGGCGAAAGAAGACTTTAACGATGACAAGAAAGACGGCGGTGAAATCGGTGCCGGGCACCAAGTCACCGCGCTGTACGAATTGGTGATGGCCGGAGAACAAGACGACGTCGCGCCACAAGTCGATCCGCTGAAGTATCAGAGTTCACCCGAACTGACCGAAGCCGCTTCGTCGAACGAGGTCATGACGGTCAAGCTGCGTTACAAACAGCCCGACGGCGACACCAGCACACTAATCGAACGAAGTGCCAAGGACAACGAACAAGCCTTTGCCAAGGCGGATGCGGATTTCCGATTCGCCGCCGCAGTGGCCGCCTTCGGCATGCAACTTCGACACAGCGAGTTCACCGGCGATTGGACACTCCACAACGTCCTCGAAGTCGCACAGGCCAACGTCGGCCCCGATGAGTTTCAGCTACGAAGCGAGTTCGTCCAATTGGTGACCGCGGCGCTGCGTCTCAAGGGTGAGTAGCGGAGCTCTCCGAACGCTTCGGCTCCGTCGGCCAACCGTCAAAAATTAACCCACGGATGGCAGCGCGAATCCACGGATTTTTGGCACTCTCTCTCATCCGTGGGTTCGCGCTGCCATCCGTGGGCCTAACTACGTTGCGAAGAGCCCCTACCGAACGAGCCCCTACCGAACGCCCCCCTACCGAACCAGGAACAGAATGTTCGCCATCGGGTCGGGGCCGGACTCGCCGGGAGGTTGCGAACTGATCAATTGGGCTTCCTGCTCGCCTCGAACGGGAATGAACGGGCGATCGGCGAGCTGTTGGACCCAGGCATCAAACACTTCGTCGGCGTCACTGACGATCGGAACGATCTGCCCCTGGTGACGAATCTTGGTCGGATCGACCGTTCGCACCGATTCGATCGACCGCAGCAACGGTGCGTCCAGCTGGACGCTGATGGCGGAGAACCCGACCGCTTCGATGCCATCGCGGTCGCTGACCAATCGCATCACCAGACGATCTAATTTCTTGGCGGGCGACTCAAGCAACAGTGCCCGTGGCGACTGGTCGGCCGAAGCGTCGGTGTCGGCTTGGGGAGCGACCGCTCGGGCGAGTGCTTCGTCGACCTGTCGTTCCTCGCTCGCGGCGATCTGAATCTCCGCCAGTGCTTGATCAAACGCACCGATTTGTCGGCCGGCCTCGGACTGTTGGATCTCCACGACCATCAACATCTTGAGCGGTCGCAGGGCAACCAATGGGGCCGTCTCGGGCGTGTCGTCAGCCGACATCGCCGGGAGATCCGCGACCGGCGGTGTGGGTGTTGTGGGATTCGCATCGGCCAACATCGGGCCGTTCGATTCCGGTTGCGTCTCCGGCGACAAATCCGGACGCGGAACATCAAACGAATCCGCGGCGGGCTTGGCCACCGAATCATCCAACGAGTCCCCGCTGACGGCGATCGCATCGCTCGCCGGGGCCGCCATCGGGTCTACCATCGGCTCGGCGGGGCGAACGGGATTGATCGATTCGGGTTGGTCCACGGTGGGCTGGGGCGACGTGACCAACAACGGGTCCTCGGGTTGCGTCGTCGCTGAACCGGAGAATTCTTTGACCGCCAGACCGATAAACAACACCGATGCCGCCAGGCCGGCGACCATCGCAACCAGTCGGGGCTTCGAAAACGTTCGGTCAGATTTGGGGGCGACGAAGGATCCGCTTGCGGCCAACCGCAGCGGGTGGTCGCTACGAAGCTCTTCGGCTTCGGCCCGCTCGATCGCGGCTTGCACGACTTGATCGGCGAACCCGTCGGGCAACTTCGGAGTCGCCAGCAAGGCCTGGCGATAGGCTTCACGCTGTCGCTTTAACCCCTCCAGCCGCTGGCTGATCGCGGGGTCATCGCGTAGCATCTGCTCGACCCGGGCGCGCTCGTCACCGCTGAGCGCACCATCCAGGTGCCCTGAAAGCAGCTCGTCGAGAAGTTCTTCTGGTAAAGCCATTTTTGAATCCGTCGCCGACAGTTTCCGAGTCATATCGGATCTACCGGGCTCAATGATACAGTGAAGAGCGGTCGCCAAGTGGGGACAGTAACAGCGTCACGCCGGAGGATGGGTTCGGCTGAGTGCCCCGAGCAGTTCAGCGTTCGCGTCAATCGGATGATCACAAGGCGGCGAAAGTTCCAGAAATTCCCGCATTTGACTTTTGTTTTCACCCCAGTTGTTGGGTTTTTCGTCAAAACGGCGGCCTCGCGGGATTTTTTTTGGGTCCATCCCGGAACAAAATGACGCGACTGATGCGTTCCGCGTTTGGTTGTCATCACCGTCGTCAAATCACCCGGACTTCCCACCTACCCGAGAGTGTTGTGTGAATCACGACGCGACCCTGGATAACAATCGCCGTGTTTACGACCGAATGGCCGACGCGGGCAACCCGCTGTGCCGACCGGCCACCGAAGAGGAGCTGTCGCGTCCGCTGTCGGTCGTCGACCAGGCCGGCTGGTTGGGCGGATCGATCACCGGCAAGCGCGTGTTGTGCTTGGCAGCCGGGGGGGGCCGACAGAGCTCTCTGTACGCGGCCGCCGGCGCGGCGGTGACGGTGGTCGATCTGAGCGGTGCGATGCTGGAGCTGGACCGACAGGTGGCGGCCCAGCGCGGCTACCGCATGCGGGTGCTGCAAACGACGATGGAAGATCTGTCCGGGTTGAGCGACGCCGAGTTCGACATCGTGATTCATCCGGTCAGCACGTGTTACGTCCCATCGGTCGCACCGGTGTTTGCCGAAGTCGCTCGGGTCACTCGTCCCGGCGGTCTGTACATCAGCCAACACAAGCAGCCGATCAGTTTGCAAGCCGGCTATCAACGCTCGGCCGACGGCTATCCGATCCGTCACACCTATTACCGCGACGCGCCGGTTCCGCCGCCGGCGGTGATGTCGCCCAGTGCAAGCCGATTACGCGAACAAGGCGCGGTCGAATTCCTGCACCGCTGGGAAGACTTGATCGGCGGTTTGTGTCGCAGCGGGTTTGTGATCGAAGACTTGATCGAACCGCTGCACGCCAAAGCAAATGCCGTCGCCAACAGCTTCGCCGATCGGGCAACCTACATCCCACCTTATGTCCGCATCAAAGCAAGACGCCTCGGCGATGCCGCAACGGAAAGACCCGGCATCGTGCTCGTGTGAGGACTCCCCTATCCGCCGAATCCGAGCGTGCGTTTCCAGGCGACGGATTGTTGTTCTCGGCCGAGTTCGTCGGTGATCGCGTCCCATTGCGTGGCAGCATCGGCGAGCGCCTCGGCGGCGGATTGTTCTCCGGCCAAACAGCGTAGGACTTGCCGATCCAGCACGGCGTAATAGCGATCGGCGCCGGGTAGAATCAGTCCACGCGTGACTTGCAGCGTCTGCAACCGCTCGGCCAGCCAACGCGCATACGGGCTACCCGAAGGCGACGACTCGTTTCCCGGGGTGGTTCGCGTTTGCGAAAACAGTCCGATTTGTTGCCGCACCGTTGAGATCCGCTCACCGCCGGAGAGCCAACCGATGAATTGTTTCGACACGCTGGTCTGTCGGCACCCGCTGCTGAGACAGGCGAGCGGCGTTTGCGGTCCCAGCCATAACTGATCCGTTTCCGTTTCTCGCGGACAGTCAAACACACTGACTTCGAATTCTTCGCGCACGTCTACAGTTTGCTGATCCGACTCCGCGTCGTTGACGACATCAGGGACTTCATAACCGATTCCGCCGGCCAGTTCACCGCGACGGATGGCGTGCCAGATCTGGCCGGGCGTCATCGCGGACTCGGGGTATCGTTTTGCGGTCGCGGCAAGTTGTTCCAGCGCGGCAACGTAGTCTTCGGAGTCGATCTCAGGCTTCATCGTCGTGCGGTTGAACAACCAGCGACGCGTGAACGAGGACGCGCAACGATTGAGAAACGAGGATCCGGCCCAGCCGGGAGCCAGCGGTTCGGCGGCCTTGCCGTCGAGCTGCTCCACCCAATCGTGATAGGCGGCCCAGGAATCGCACTGGACGTCCGAATCGAGCGCCAACAGGGCCAGCACTTTGGCGCCGACGGCGATGCCCCAGGTGTTTCCGCCGTAATCCCCCAGTCCGTTGATGACGGCTGGGAACGGTTTTCCGTACTGAGTCTGGTAATCCTTCAGCAGTTCATCACTGAATCGGACCGCCGCGTCCTGCGCCCTGATCTCACCGAGATAGCTTTGCGGCGCGATCGCGACGTCGGCAAGCAACATCTCGGTCGCGAAATCGGTCGCACGACTTCTTTCCGCTGCCGCGTCGGACGCCGGGCCGGCGAAAACAGAGCCGTCGAACACTTCGATTTTGAGCGGCTGGTCTTGCGTCATCGACCAGGCCACCCGGATCGACTCGGCAACGGATTGGCCGTCGGCGGATTGGCTGTCGGAGAGCAAACTGTCCGCGATCAGGATGCGGAGCGGCACGTCCGAGCGAGCCTGCTGGGCCGATGAGGTTGCGCCGTCAGCCCCCGTGCCGGTGGATTTGATGCCGGAGTCACCGCATCCGGCCAGCATCGAGGCTGCGAGCATCGAGACCGCCGTGCGGCGATCGATTTGACTGGAGCGAAAGTCACGAGACATGGCGGCTAGCCGCGCGGGAAGCGGCATTTCTCGGTAATCGGGCGTGCGTGCGAGACATTTTGGCAAAACCATTCCCGTCCGAAGACGATGGAAATTACAGTTTGCCGGCGGCGCGATAACATACGCAGCACCCCGGCAACGGGTTCGGTAGGAAAGTTTCATTTCTAGTAGGCGCATCATGAGTCATTATTTGGGAATCGACATCGGCACCAGCGGCACCAAGACGCTGCTGATCGACGAGAGCGGAAACGTCATTGCAGAAGCCGATGCGACGTATCCGATGGAGCAACCGAAACCGGGCTGGACGCAGCAGGACCCGGAGGACTGGTGGAAAGCGACGGTCAAGACGGTGCGGGCGGTGATGCGGTCCTCCGGTTGCAAACCGGCCGACGTCAAAGCGATCGGGTTGAGCGGCCAGATGCACGGCAGCGTGTTTTTGGACCGAGACGACAACGTCATCCGACCGGCGCTGCTGTGGAATGACCAGCGCACCGCCGCCGAGTGTGACGAGATCACTTCGGCGGCCGGCGGACGCAAACGCTTGATCAAACTGGTCGCCAATCCCGCCCTGACGGGATTCCAAGCGCCCAAGGTGTTGTGGCTGCGGAACAACGAGAAACGACACTTTGATGCCTTGGCCAAGGTCCTGTTGCCCAAGGACGACATCCGGCGACGTATGATCGGGGACTACGTGACCGAAGTCAGCGATGCCAGCGGCACGCTGTTCTTGGACGTCGTCCATCGAAAATGGTCCGCCCCGCTGCTTTCCAAACTCGGGCTCGATGCCGATCTGCTGCCCCGGGTGGTGGAGAGCCATGAAGTGACCGGGACGTTGACCAAGGCGGCCGCCAAGGCGCTGGGGCTGTCCACCGATTGCAAGGTGGTCGGTGGCGCGGGCGACTGTGCCGCCGGCGCGGTCGGCAACGGTGTCGTTAAAAAAGGTGTGCTCAGCACATCGATCGGAACCAGCGGCGTGATGTTTGTCCACAGCGACCAACCGCAATACGACGCGGCCGGACGCCTGCACACGTTTTGTCACGCCGTCGACGGCGCCTGGCACATGATGGGCGTCAACTTGACCAGCGGCGGATCACTGCAGTGGTGGGTCGAATCGGTGCTGCAAGGGCTGGCCGGGATGGGCGGCAGCGACGTTTATCGGGCCGCCACCGCCGAAGCGCAAGCCTGTCCCGCCGGCAGCAACGGGTTGTTGTTCCTGCCCTACTTGAACGGGGAACGCACGCCGCACGCCGACCCACACGCGCGTGGCGCGTTCGTCGGATTGAATTTAACGCACACCCGCGGTTCGATGACCCGCAGCGTGATGGAAGGCATCACGTTTGCGCTGCGGGACAGCCTGGAAATCATCACCTCGTTGGATGTCCCCGTCCGCGAAATCCGCGCCTCCGGTGGCGGCAGCAAAAACCCGTTCTGGCGACAAATGCAAGCCGACGTGTTTGGCAAAAAGATCACCACGCTGAAAGTGGAACAGGGGCCGGCCTATGGCGTCGCGCTGTTGGCCGCGGTCGGCGATGGGGCGTACAAGAACATCCAATCGGCCTGCAAAGCGACCATCGAAGTCGCCGAGCAAACGCCCGCCGATCGAAAATCCGTCAAGGCCTACAATGAGTTGTTCCCCGTCTACCGAAAACTTTACCACGACCTGAAGGACTCGATGCAGACACTGGCCGGACTTCAACAGTGACGTCCGGCAGAAATCCGGCGAGTTGAAAGCTCCGATCGATTGACCCGTCGGGACGAAACGGTTTGTCGATTGTTAGCGGCAGGGCGCAAGCCCTCCGGTACGTCAAACGGAGACCGGACGGCTCGCGGGCTGTCGATTTTGTGAGCGGTGACGCGTAAGCGGCCGGGCATTCCGGCGCCCGCCCGAGGCCTTACGGCCAGCGGCTCACCATTGACTCAGCAGTTCCGCTAATCCATACAGCCAACCGACGGGAATCCGACTCTCCCATCGCCATCAAACCAGACATCATGCAACACGTCGAACTGACCATCACCGACCACGTCGCCACGCTGGCGCTCAAGCGGCCGGAGGTGTGCAATGCACTCGATTCGGCATTGATCGCCGATCTCAGTCTGGCGCTGTCGGACGTGCACCAGGAACGCCGCGTCGGCGCGGTGTTGATTACCGGCAAAGGCGACCATTTCTGCAGCGGCGTCGATCTCAAAGCGTTCGCCAAAGTCGCCGAACTGGAACCGATCGACGCCCAGGTCAAATGGTTCGAAATCTGGCGTGAGCTGACCGAATTGTGCGAGACGATCTTGCGTTTTCCCAAACCCGTGATCGCCGCGGTCGATGGCCAAGCGATCGGCGCCGGGCTGGCCATCGCCCTGGCCGCGGACATGATTGTGATGTCCGACCGGGCAGAATTGACGGCCAACGCGGCCGAGCGGGGATTGATCGGCGGATTGACCGCACCGCTACTGTCCTTCCGGTTCGGCGCAGCCATCGCCGCACGGATGCTGTTGACCGGCGCGCCGCTCGATGCCGCCGAAGCGTATCGATTGGGAATGTGCTGCGAAGTCGTCCCGGCCAGCCAAATCTGGATCGCGGCGACCGCCTGGGCCAAACGCTGCGGCGCGGCGCCTCGGGAATCGCTGCAAGCGACCAAACGGATGCTCAATGAAAGTATCGGGGAGACCTTGCTGACCAATTTGACCAACGGCGCCGCGACCGGGGCGACGGTGTGCAACACCGAATCGGCGGCCGAGGGTATTCGGGCGTTCGTCGAAAAACGGATTCCCCAGTGGCCCTGAGCGTCGACGAAATTGCCACCCACGCGATCAGCCTGGACAACCCGGTCGAACGGGACGTCTATCTGGCCGCGGCTTGCGGCGCGGATCAATCGCTGCGAAAACGGGTCGACGCGCTGCTGGCCGCACTGGAGTCCGCCGACGACGTCAGCTTTCTCGCCTCGGGGCTGTTCGGCGGCGATCGATCGGCGGACCTGCCGCAAGACTTGGCCGAAGACGGCAGCGCTGAAACCGGCAACACCGCGAACGATTCCGCTGACCGGTTTGAACTGCGAAGCAAACACGCCGTCGGCGGCTTGGGCGAAGTCTGGGTGGCCTGGGACCGGCAACTCGGACGCGAAGTGGCGCTCAAACAAATGCGTCCGGAGTGGTCCGGAAATTTCAATGCCGCCGCGCGGTTTCGACGCGAAGCTGAAATCACGGGCTTTTTGGAACACCCCGGCGTCGTCCCGATTTACGCCCTCGGTCAGCAAGCCGACCGGCGGCCGTTTTACGCGATGCAATTCATCCGCGGGCGAACCCTGCAACAGGTCGTCGAAGAACAACTGCATCGCCCCGTCACCCCGTCAGCGCTGGCCTCCCAAGATCGATCGCCACGCTGGTACGACACCGCATCGCTACGCAAAATCCTCGATCACTTTGTCGATGTCTGCCAGACGATCGACTACGCCCACTCGCGACAAGTCGTCCATCGCGATTTGAAACCCGCCAACATCATGTTGGGGACTTATGGGCGAACGCTGGTCGTCGATTGGGGGCTCGCCAAATGGTTGGACCCCTCGCTGCGTCCCAGCGATTCACCGGGGACCGAGAAAGAGATCGACCAACAGATCGATGCCACGCTTTCGCTGGCCAACCAAAATGATTCCTCCGTCGATGAAACCTGCCAGGGCACGACGCTGGGCACGCCCCGGTACATGAGTCCGGAGCAGGCGGCCGGGAAGATCGACCAGATCGGACCGGCCGCTGACATTTATTGCTTGGGAGCGACACTGTATTTCATCCTGACCGGCCAGGCGCCTCACGCCGGCGAAGCGGATCTACAGTCCACGTTCAACCGAATCATCGAAGGCCGATTTGACCCACCGACGAAAGTGCGTCACGAGATCCCCGGCGCCCTGCAAGCCATCATCATGAAATCGATGGCCACGCGGATGTCCGATCGCTACGCCTCCGCCGGCGACCTCGCCGAAGACGTACAAAAGTACCTGACCGATCAACCGATCAGCGTGTTCACCGATCCTCCGATCGAACGGACGTTGCGTTGGGCACGCAATCATCGCGCCTGGACCGCGGCACTGGCGGTCGGTTTGTTGCTGACGTTTGTCGGTACGATCGCCGGTTTGATGGTGCGGGGCGAGATGAATCGCCGCGCGATGGAAGCGTCACGCATTGAAACTGAAAACGAACGCGAGATCCGCTTTCAAGAAGAGACGCGCCGGTTGGAGGCGGTGGCGGCGTCTGGCGCCGCGATCCAACGTAGCGAAGCGGCGCTGGCGGAAAGCCGTTATGCCGACGCCGCCGCACTGATCGGTGTCGCCATCGATCGAATGGAAAACCAGGACTCGTTGGCCGAGCAACGCGACTCCTTGATCATGCGGCGCGATCGGCTGCGGCGTCTGGGGCAGTTTCACGCGATGGAACGCGAAGGTGAAGATCTGAAGCACCTGTCGCGCTCCACCGAAGCGGCGGTCTTGCTACAAGCGTCCTTGGATGAATTAGGGTTTTGGGAAAGCGATACCTGGTGGGACGACATGCCGGATGATGATCTGTCCGCACTGCAACGGGATCAACTGCGTTGGAAAGTCTATCGTGTCCTGACCACTCTCAACGCGTTGTACGTCACCAAAATGGTGGTCGCGATGGGCAGCGATCCCGATGGCGGATCGCCGAGTACGTTGAAGATGATCCGCAGCTATCTGTCGTCGAGTATTGGCAAACGGGAAGCGCGGGCGGCGCGGGAACTGAGCAAACGGATCGAAACGTTTCGCGGCTGCGAAGCGGCACGTTGGTTGGGCAGCATCGCCTCGTTTCGGCTCAGCGGCGGCAAACGCGTGGAGCCGGCCGAACTGGGGCCGCCCCGAAATCCAGCCGATGGTCTGTCGTTGGCCATTTTCAGCCTGATCGCGAGCGTCGATGCCAACTACCGCTCTTGGTTCAAAAACTACGGCGACACGTTCATGGAACCGACCGACGATGATCCCGCCGACCGCGCGATCGACGTCGCGTTGGAGTCGCTGCGCCGGGTTAGCGACAGGGCACCGGACGACAGCCGGATTCACCTGACCATTGCCCAGGCGTACTACTTGAAGGCACAGCGGGCCGAGTCGAACGACGAGTTTGACACCGCGCTGGAGTACTATGAACTGGCACGCGGCGAATACGGACGCTGCATCGCGATCCGCCCGGGTGCCGCCTTCGTTGTCGCCGATCGCTCCACCGTCGCGCTCCGCCAAGCCGTCTTGATGCGCGATCATCCGAGATCCAACCCCAACCACCGGCGCCGCTCCAAAGAACTTCTGCGGACCAGCTTTCGCGACGCCAGCCAGGCCAAACGACTGGCGCCGGACGCGCATTGGGTTTACTGGCACGTCGGCGCGACGGCCGCCGAACTCGGGCAGACCGACACGGCGATCGAAGCCTTTTTCCGAGCCGTCGAACTGGGCCTGGACCTGCAAGACACGATGGATGGTCCGCTGGTGCGACTGGATGATCTCCGCGGACGCGCCCAAGCGATCGAATTCGCCTACCAAGGTTCCGACCGCATCTCCAACCTGGTCGGTCCGAATCGCGCCGCCAGTCGCCGCGCGTCCCTGATCGCATCGCTGGAATATTCGCGCGGCGATCGAGAGCCCGCGCGGATTTGGTCGGCCAAAGCGATCGAGTTAGACGGTGACAACTCACGCGCCCACCAGATCGCCGGTTGGTGCGCGCTGCATGACCAGGCCTGGGAAGCGGCGCAGCGACATTTCCAAAACGCGATTCGTCTGTCACCGGACGACGCCGTTTCGCTGATCGGTGCCGCGCGCGTCGCCGAACAAATCGATGCTCAGGGATCGACACAGGACGCCGGCCAGGAGATCGTCCAAAGCGGCCGACTGGAGCAATCCGACACGTGGTACCGTGCGGCCATCGACGCCGCCGTTTCCAAGCGGCATCGGTCGACCGCTTGGTTCGGATTGGCCAAACAAGCGCTGCGACGGGAAACACTCGACGAGGCGCTCGCGGCGATCGAATCGGCCCGAACGCTCGACCCGGCTTGTGACGTTTCCCAGTTCATGGATCTGTCGCGTGTCGAGGCCAGACGATTGTTGTTGCAAGCCAGGGCGGCGTCCGACGAGAGCGAGAAACAGCAGGCACTCGATCAGATCCAAGCACTCAAGTCCTTCCTCGACAAAATCGCTTCGCTGCCGATTGCGTCGGTCAACCAAATCGTCGACTCATCCAGTGACCGCCCGCCCGCCACGTTGCCGCTGCTCGGTGGTGATTTCGAGTTGCCGCTGGAAACCTATTGGCAACTCGAACCCGCCAGCCCGTCCGGCGACTCCGACGAACCGATGCTCGGCGGCAGCCCTCCCTTGGCCGTCGTGGCAGACGATGCGACATCGAACAATTCGTGTTTGGCAATTCGCCGCACCGAACGCGAGCGGCCCACCGGCAGTTGGGCATTGTCCCAAACCATCCCCGCAACAACGGGTCAGGATTATCGCGTCGCGGCCCGGGTTCAATCCCAAGACGCGGAACGACAAACCGCGCAACTCGTGGTGCGTCACGCCGGCGATGAGTTGCTGCGTCTGGAATTGGCGGGCGAGCGCAACACCTGGACCCGACGGGCCGGCGTGTTTTCGATTCCACGCACAGACACGTCGATCGATCCGCTGGAAATCCGCATCGAGATCGCCGACCCGGGATTTGGAAGTGTCCTGTTGGATGAAATAAAAGTGACGCGGATCGAGTGATTCACCTCGTGGGTCTCGACACAGCCGAAGTCACGCACAAGAAACAAGTGGGATAGGCTTCCAGCCTGTCGACGCTGGAATGACGAGCCTGGAAGCCTATCCCACTCGCAAGATCCGACACTTATGTCCCGTTCGATCCTGCGCTCGACCCTCCCTGCCAGGGAGGGTGACTGTAGATGTCTCGATACCAATGCCTAAAATAGAGGATGACTCGAACTCGACTTCCCCAGGGAGACTCTTGCGATGGATGCCTCTCAATCGGCGATGTCAAAATCTGTTGCCAGCGGATCACCTCGACGTGTGACTGCCAACGTCTCGATCGCACAGTACTTGATCCAGCGTTTGCAAGACTACGGGATCGGGCACATGTTCGGCATCCCCGGCGACTATGTGTTGTCGCTGTACAGCGAATTGGAAAAGAGTCCGATCGAAATGATCGGCTGCACGCGTGAAGACTGTGCGGGGTTCGCAGCCGACGCCTACTCCCGGCTCAACGGAATGGGCGCGGTGTGCGTCACCTACTGTGTCGGCGGGCTCAGCGTCTGTAACTCGATCGCCGGCGCGTTCGCGGAAAAATCACCGGTCGTGGTCGTGACCGGATCACCGGGGCTCAAGGAACGATCCAGCGGGGCGCTGTTGCATCACATGGTGCGAGACTTTCGAACCCAATACGAGGTCTTTGAAAAATTCACGATTGCCGGCGCGGAGCTTTCTGATCCGCTGACGGCGTTCGCCGAAATCGATCGTGTGCTGGACGCCTGTGATCGTTTCAAACGCCCGGTGTACTTGGAATTGCCACGTGACATGGTGCACGTCGTGCCACCGATCGTCCATGGCTATCGCGGTTCCAGTCATGTCAACGACCAACAGGCGACGACGGAAGCCATTCGTGAAACGAGCCGCTTGATCGAATCGGCAAACTGTCCGGTCATCCTGGCCGGTGTGGAACTGCACCGTTTCGGGTTGCAAGACGAATTATTGCAGTTGGCAGAAGCGGCCAACATTCCGATCGCCACCACGATGTTGGGCAAAAGTGTGATCAGTGAACGTCATCCGATGTTCATCGGGCTGTACGAAGGAGCCTTGGGGGATCAAGCCGTCACACAGTTTGTCGAGAACAGCGACCTGGTCTTGCTGTTGGGCGCGTTCATGAGCGACATCAACTTGGGGATTTTTTCCGCCAACCTCAATCCCGCACGCTGCGTTTACGCGACCAGTGAAACACTGCGGATCTCTCACCATCATTATCACAACGTCGGTTTGAAAGAGTTCATTGTCGGTCTCGTGGAAGCCGGCTTGGTACCGCAGCAGCGCTCGATTCCCGAACAGCTCTCATCGACCAAACGTTCCTCGTCGAAGCACACCGAACCCGGCGAGGGTGGCTTGCGGACGAGTTGGATGATGAGCCGGCTGAATCGCTTGATCGACGCCGACACGATCGTGATCGCGGATGTGGGTGACTCGTTGTTTGCGGCGACCGAGCTGACGATTCACGAGCGGGGTGAATTTTTGAGCCCGGCCTACTACACGTCGATGGGTTTCAGTGTTCCCGCAGCCTTGGGGGCCGCCACGGCTCGCCCCGATCACCGTGTCGTCGTGCTCGTCGGCGACGGCGCGTTCCAGATGACCGGCCAAGAACTCAGCACCTTGATTCGTTGCGGCCACTGTCCGATCGTGATCCTGTTGGACAACCACGGCTATGGCACCGAGCGCTACTTACACGCCGGCGATTGGAAATACAACGAAATCCACCATTGGGACTACGGCAAGTTGCTCGACGTCTACGGTTGCGGAAAAAGCCACTACGCGGAAACGGAACTGGAGTTTGAAGCGGCACTCCAAGACGCCTGGGACACACTCGACCAGCCGCACTTGATTCATGCAAAACTGGTCGAGGGAGATGGCAGCGATACGCTCAAAAATCTTGCCGATCGGATGAGCAAGACGGTCGGCTAGGATCTGTCCCTAAACGACGTTCACCGCCAGTAAACCGCGAAAACGGGGTCAGGACTTTAGGCACAGAGCCTAGCTGGGCTTGTGCTTGCTGTGACAGGCTTTGCAATTGGCCGATTTCTTCAGCATCGCGCCGGCATCGGCGTCACCTTCGACCGCGGCCTTGCCCGCTTTGACCAACGCACCGGTCAGTTCTTTCCAACTTTCTTCCTCGCCACGCGGCGGCTCATTCTTGGAAAGTGCGACCAGCATCGCGTGCAACTTCTTGGCGTCTTCGGCCGATCCGTCGCCACCGGCAACCTTTTTTAGCAGCGGCCCTTTGAAGGCCTCTTTCATCACTTGCTTCGTTTTGAACTTGGGCTTGTCACCGTCATCGTCTGCGGCAATCGCAGGCAGACCGATCAAGGCCACGGCGATCAAACAAACTAGCCCACCGAAAATCTTCGCTCGCATCGTTGTCAACTCTCTTAATGGTACCATGAAGAAAAACCGGCCCGGGCGCTCCTCCGGATAGCGATAGATATAGGTGATCGGTCGCTCGTGTGCCACAAAATCAGTGTCAGTGGATGCCAATTGGCAAGAATTTTAAAATCCAGACGCCCCTCGGGTAACCCAATCTTCATGAACGGCCTGAGTCAAAATCAACGCGATCAGATCCTGTCAGCGTTCAACAACCGCGGCAAAATTGCCGCCGTCAAACTGTACAAGGATTGGATGAATTGTTCCCTGTTAGAAGCCAAAAACGCGGTCGAAGCCATCGAGCATGAGGCGAAGATCGGGGAAGTAAGCCAGCCGGCGCCGCCGGACTCGGTCGAATCGGACCGTGCGATGGATCAAGTCGATCAGGCCATCGCGCGGGGGAAGAAACTCGAGGCGGTCAAGCTTTATCGGCAACGGTCCGGAAAGTCGCTGGCTGAAAGCAAAGCGTTCGTGGAATCTCGGATGGAGCAATCGCGGTCAACGTCCGCGGAGTCGACGTCCCATCCGGCGGCGGTCGATTCGCAACGCTCGGGATGCTTTTCGGTGCTGTTGCTCTTTGCCAGCCTGACCGGACTGTGCTGCATCAGCGGTTTGATTGCAATTATAATCCGCGAATGAAAACATCATTCGCTCAACGAGTCCGCTACGCGAAGCTCAAGGGCCGACGGCTACGACTGCAACGTTTAGAACCGCGCCAGTTACTCGCCGCCGGTGCGGATTTGGCGTTTTACGAATTTGCCAATCACACCGCGGCAACACCGGAACTGTTTTCGGTCGACACGCATGCGGAGACGACCGCCAGCGACATCAATTCGCCGCTCAACCTGGGATGGACCGGCAACGGCGAACCGCCCAACGGCCTCGCACTCGGTGGTGCATTCAACGAGACCAGCGAACCGACACCCGCCGGCGGCCAAGACGATTACTTTGAATGGACGATCACGCCCGACCCCGGCTACGTGTTGAACCTCGCTCGATTCAGCATGCAGATCCGTCGCAACGATCCCGATTCCAAGGACAGCTACTCCGTCTACTTTGACAACGATCCGGGACCCGGCGGAGACAATTTCACGACGAAACTTGCCAGCGGAAAAATCACCAGCGAAGATGTCTTTGAATCGATCAGTGTTCCGTTGGAAGGTGTACCGGGAATGGCCGACCAAACCACGCCGATCACCTTTCGCGTGTACGCCTGGGGAACGACGGGTTTAAACGCCATGCGGCTGGACAACATCCGCGTGCAAGAAGTGCAGCGGACGGTCAGCGAATCGTCGTTGGCCTATTACGGCGATGCGGGTCGATTGCTTCATCCATTGGACGCGCTGGGCAACCGCATCGCCGATTTCTCGGCGGCCGGCTATCGCAACAGCAACGAACCCTTGCCGGACGTCACCGCGACGATTGATCCGTCGCGGTTTGTGACCGTCGCGCCGACCGCCGGCGATGACATGGCAAACCTACAGTCCGCAATCGATCAGGTCGCGGCGTTTCCCGTGGGGGCCGACGGCTATCGCGGTGTCGTGCAATTGACTGCCGGCGAATACCACGTCAGCGATCAACTGACCGTGATGGACAGCGGCGTGGTCCTGCGCGGCGTCGGCGACGGTGACGATCCGCTGACCAGCACGATCTTGCGTGCCACCGGCACGACGCAGCGATCGCTGATTCTGGTCGGTCAGCCGTCGGGCTGGGCGTCGGGGGTTTCCAACACGACCCACAACATCATCGACAAATACATACCCGTGGGCGCGACCAGCCTGCGCGTCGATTCGACGGCCAACTGGAGTGTCGGCGATCCCGTCGTCGTC
This sequence comes from Rhodopirellula sp. SM50, assembly GCF_002289565.1. Lineage (GTDB taxonomy): Bacteria > Planctomycetota > Planctomycetia > Pirellulales > Pirellulaceae > Stieleria. The sequence continues at coordinate 29,176 of NZ_NTFY01000102.1, forward strand.
AAACGTCCCAGCACCGCGGAATGGATCACCGCGATCGGCATGGACACTATTCCGCCGCGCAGTGATGGTGGAACCGTCAATCAATGGGAACCCGGCGGAAACTTTGACCATCTGTACGAACGCGTGATCACCCGGATCGAAGGCGATCGCGTGTTTTTCAATGCGCCCTTGATGTCATCGTTTCAACAGGAATACGGCGGCGGGACCGTGTTTCGATACACCTTCCCTCGCATCGAAAACGTCGGCATCGAAAACATCCGCGGCGTGTCGGACTTTGCCAGTCCGACAGACGAGGCGCATGCGACGACATTCATCGAACTGCAATCGGTTCAAGACGCCTGGGTGCGGAACGTCACCGGCCAGCACTTCGTTTTTGCAACCGTTCACGCCACCAGCCGCACGTTGCGGGTCACCGTCGACGACGCACAAAGCTTGGATCCTGTCTCCATCATCACAGGAGCCCGTCGGTATCCGTTCACGATTGACGGCCAATTCGTTTTGATGCGAAATCTGTATTCGGAAAACGGACGCCACGACTTCGTCAACAATTCATCGTGGCGGAACCGCGGTCCGAACGTGTTTCTCAACGGCACGGCGGTCGATTCCCACAGCTCTACCGGACCGCACCAACGCTGGTCGTCGGGAACGCTGTATGACACGATCACGACCGACAACCTGATCGAAGCACGTAACCGAGGCAATTTCGGCAGCGGGCATGGTTGGGGCGGCGCCGGCATGGTGTTCTGGAACGCCCGGGCCGAACAGTTGATCGTTCAGAATCCGCAAACGGCCCAAAACTGGGTGATCGGGTCGACCGGCACGTTGGTCAACGAAACGCGTTTCGGCCCCCAACCACCGGCAACCGTCGACGCGCACGCCACGCCGATCGATTTCGGCGACCCCCAAAACCCGACCAGCAGCCTGTTCGTTGCTCAACACAACCAGCGGATGGCCGACCCGACGGCGGAAACCCGTGAGTATGTTCTGGGAGATTTCGATTTGCTCGCCTACGACGGTTCGGCTTCGACAGATTCGCTGCCAGTGGATCCACAATGGATGAGCGACGTGACGACCCTGGCTGCGGGAACACCGATCCGGTCCAGCGATCAGGTGACTGCCGGCCAATCCACCGACGGCCAGTACGTCCCCTTTAGTTTCCAATACGCTCTGGACACGCACGAGGTGGTTCGCTCGGCGGTGCTGTCGTTGGGATTGCGGGGAACCGGTGGAGCGACTTCCGATGATTCCATCTGGATCGAGGACCTTTCGCGTCCGCGATCGCTCGCATCCCTTGGCGTGACCGCCCCCCTATCGACTTCCGAAACAACGACGCTAACGGTCGAACTGACCAGTCGGGATCTGATCGCGGCTCAAGACGGACAGTTGGACGTGTTGATCGGCCAACACAGCGCCCTCGATTGGGCGGTGTTGAATCTGTCGGTCACCGAGCTTGACGTGTTTGATTTCGGCGATGCCCCCGCATCCTATCCCACGACCCTGGCCCAAGACGGAGCACGCCACGGCGCGACCGGGCCGCGTCTGGGGGAAACGCGCGATGCAGAATCCGATGGCGTGGCGTCCGCGGGTGCCGATGCGGATTTGGACGACGGAGTGTTGTTCGGCGCGATTCGAGTGGGTCACCCGATGGCGGGCGTGAACATCGATCTGCAAAACGCGGTCGAAGCCAAAGTCGATGTCTGGATCGACTTTGATTTTGACGGGACCTGGCAACCGAACGAACAAGTCCTTTCCGCCGCCCCGGTGTCCACGGGACTGCAAACACTCAATTACAACCTGCCAGCCTCGGCGCCGCTCGGCCAGACCATCGCCCGCGTCCGACTCAGTTCGATCGGTGGATTACAACCGACCGGGTTTGCGTTTGATGGCGAAGTCGAAGACTATCCAGTCCTCGTCCAAGCCGCCGTGGCCCCGGACATCGAAACGATTGTGATCAATGACGGCCAGCCCCAACGCTCTCTCGTGGACCGACTGACGGTGAAGTTCGACAGCGACGTCGAAACGTCGGCGGGCGCGTTTCTGGTGCGCGACCGAGCGACCGGCCAACAGGTCGATCTTTCGCTTGCGACCGAAATCCAAAACGGCAAGACCGTCGCCACGTTGACGTTCTTGCCCGGCCCTGCCGTGGTCACCCACACGACCGGTCAGCATTCGCTCCGCGATGGCAATTATGAATTGACCGTGATCGGCTCCGGGGTCACTTTCGGCGGACTGGCCATGGACGGTGACGTCTCCTTCGGCGATCAAGCCGCCGACGCGTTCTACCGACAGTTCGGCGACACCGATGGCGACCGCGATGTGGATGGCCAAGATTACGGCCGCTTCGGATTGACGTTCCTGCGCTCCCCCACCGACGATGGCTTCCGCGAAGAACTCGATTTCGATGGAGATGGCGACGTCGACGGCCAAGACTACGGCCGCTTCGGACAACGTTTCCTCAAACGACTCGACTTCTAGTGCTCCGTCAACTTTGAACTTAGCCTGTTGGCATGCACAGCATGCCCTACGTTCTCTGTTAACGTTGAACTTGGCCAGTTGGCATGCACAGCATGCCCTACGTTCCTGCCGCTCCATCATTGTCGCGGTAGGGACGGCTGTTGCCAGCCGCCCCCCGCACAGATCCGTACATGAAGAACTACCTCATACGGCTCCTCCGTTGGG
>NZ_NTFY01000103.1 GCF_002289565.1 Rhodopirellula sp. SM50
GAAACACCGCAATTTACCGGTTCTCCCACGCACGTTTGACGAGACAATTGTCCTCGTAACTTAGCGGTATTGGGCTAAAGCCTGCACACCAACACTGATGCCCGTGCCATTCTAGATCTGGACGAAGCGTTAGGGCAACGATGACACGGCGCGGTACTTGCAGCCGGTATCTTGTTCAGGTCAAACGACGCGGTTTCAAGGTGAGGAGCGGCGAGATGATTGGCACAAAATCGACGTCCGGCGGGAGGATTGCTGACCCAGGTCGTTGGCCGGCTCGGTGGTGGCACACCGCAAAAGCACGTGTGGTGTGCGATTTATGCCCACGTCATTGCGCGCTCAAGGAGGGTGACCACGGATTCTGCTTCGTCCGGCAAAATTCTGGCGGACGCATGGTGCTCAACACGTACGGACGGAGCACCGGATTTTGCATCGATCCGGTCGAAAAGAAGCCGCTCCACCACTTTTATCCCGGTACAAGCGTGCTCTCATTCGGGACGGCCGGATGCAACATGGGCTGCAAGTTCTGCCAGGCCTGGGAGATCACCAAGTCCAAGAACGTGCTCGATCGTCTGAGCCAAACTGCGACTCCCGAAATGATCGCGCAAGCCGCCGTCCAGCTCGGCTGCGACAGTGTCGCCTTTACCTACAACGATCCGGTGATCTGGGCGGAGTACGCGATCGACACCGCACACGCCTGTCACGAGCGCGGCTTGAAAACAATCGCGGTGACGGCAGGATTTATCTGCCCCGAACCCAGGAACGCGTTTTTCGACGTGATGGATGCAACCAACGTCGATTTGAAGGGGTTCACCGAGTACTTCTACAGGCACCAGACGCTCTCCCATCTGCAGCCCGTTCTGGATACGTTGAAATGGATCAAGCACGAGAGTTCCGTGTGGCTCGAGATCACCAATTTGGTCATCCCGGGGGCGAACGACGACCCCGGCGAAATTCGTCAGATGTGCCAGTGGATTCGAGACGAACTCGGCGATGATGTACCGCTTCATTTCACCGCGTTCCATCCCGACTATCGCATGCGCGAGACCCCACGGACTCCCTCGCGAACGTTGGTTGATGCGAGAAAGATCGCGATCGAAACGGGGCTGCACTATGTGTATGTCGGCAACGTCGATGATCCGAAGCGTCAAAGCACGTATTGTCCGGACTGCAAGACTCGATTGATCGGACGGCGCTGGTATGACATCGACACCTATCAGCTCGATCAGAACCGCTGTCGACTCTGCGGCTACACGATCGCCGGCCAATTCGGTGAAAAACCGGGACACTGGGGAACCAAACGCGTGCCGGTCGATCCGGCGGCGTTGTTGCGATCGCTGGAACCGGAGGCAATCAGATGAGATGCTCAAGAAGATCTTGATTGATGAACGCCGCTGCGCCGTCAACGGAACTTGTATGTCGAATAGTCGGACTCGAATTCTTCGTCCGACAACGCGACGTTCAGCTTCAGGTCGCGATAGATGTACTCTTCGTGCAACACCGGTTGATCACTTCCCTCGCTCGGCCAATCATAGGACTCGAATCGGACCGGAACGTTCAACACTTCGTCGAGGTAGATTCGGGCGATGTGGTATTGGAAAGGGTCGCGTTTGATCGGATGGGTCACCTCGATGCAAGTACATGCGTGTTGATGGTCCGCGACGTCCAGGCTGGACCTGATGTCGACCTTGCACTCTTGGTAGGCCAGTTCTTTGGTTCCCAAATCGATCATCCGTTGCACGAGTCGTTTGATGCCAAATTCGGTGATCGGGTAGCGGTTTCCCAGCATGGCCATCCGACTGGTGGGATCGAGCGACACGGTCAAAAAAGCGAAACGTTTGCCGCCCTTGCGAACCAGCATTTTGCTTTGATCGGATTGCTTGACGAACAGGATTTCACGTCCTGCCACGCCCTCCGGTTCAAGAAACTTCATGTAGACGCCAAACGGCGTCACCATTTGGTCGTCGTCGGATCGTTCGTGACGCACCTTGGCAAAAATCCTCTCCGGACCGGTGAGCTTCCCATCGATCCATTCGCGTTTCTCCAGCACGCAGGTGTAGTCCCGGATCTCTTGTTCGATGCGTTCGAAACCCTCGCGGGCGAGTTCCAGGCAAGGAAGCAACGGATGGGAATCAGCACTCTCGGCGGTCGCGGTAAGCAAGCTTGACCGGCCCGCCGTGGCAGCATGCGGAGGTTCCGCGTGAACCAGGGCGGAGGTTGAAATCAACAGGATGATCGTGACAGTGGTGCGAACAGTCATGGTGTGTCGTCTCAAGTGAAGAAGTAACCCTCCCGTGTGCGGGAGGGTCGAGCGAAGCGAGGGGAGGGTCGAACGGTGACCCCGACTTTCACTCCAGTGATCTCCGCCCTGTCCGCATACTCGATGGTGAAAATCCCCCTCTCCCCCGGCCCCTCTCCCCCAAAACTCTGACTCGCCGGGGCTCGCCAGAGTGTTGAAGGAGAGGGGAGCCATCCTGAGAGATGAAGATGCGAATGCCTTCTGAGAGAGCCGAGCATTACCCTATGCGTCGGGTTTTGCCTCGGCCTTTGCGGGCTCCGCTTCCTCGTCCTCAGCCGTTGCCTCCTGTTCGGCATTCTCTGCCTCATTGTCAGGCTCCGTCGCCTCTTTGCCAGCCTCGGTTTCTTCGTCAGGTTCCGTCGCCACTTCCTCGGCGATTGCCGGATTTTCGTCGAGGGCGGGCTTCATGACTTCTTGGCGATCGGCTTCGTCGGTCGCGGGCGTTTGGGCCGCTTGGTCCTGCTCGGCCGGTTTGCATCCCGAGAGGGTGAACGACGCGGCGTAGAGCAGTAGTGCAGTGATCAAACGAATCATCTTGTTCCTCCCTATACTTGGCGGTCATGGCGATGCGTTTGGATCGCGCGTCTTCGCCTTTGGGAAGCCGCACTTCCAGAACGCCATTGTTTTGCTCCCTAAATGGTGACTGAATGGAATTGAACGATACGTGGGGTATCTGGTCGGAATGAACCCGTGCACCGACAGGTGCAACTTTGGCGGCTGCGACTGTCTGAAATGCGATTCGCGTACCAAGGTCAGGCCTGCCGCACGGCTAGCTGTTGATACTGGCGTTCCAAATTTCCGATCCGTTCGTCAATCGACAGATCCGTCCACGCGGCCTGTTCGCCTTCGGATGCCGATTGGATTGCGCCGCAATGGGCGCAAACGAACCCGCGAATGCGTAACTCCATTTATTCTTCTGATTTTCGCGTCGGTAAATCACCAGACTGGTGACCACATTTTCATGCTCGTGCCGCTCGCCTGCGAGCAGGTGAAAGACGTTCGCGCTAATAAAGCAGAGGATCTCCTCAGGCAATCGTTCTGCGGTGATGCGAGCACGGTTGCTCGCCGGCGAGCAACTTCACCATCCGTTCGATCGCAAGGCATGTCCGCAACCCGCACCCTTTCATCTCCATCACGTGTGGACCAACCGTGACGCCGTTGAATCAACCGATTGCCTGCCGATCGCAACGAGCCTGATCGAAACGGACCCGTCGCGTGAGCAAACCCGGTGAACCGTTATCGATGCACGCCGCGTTTCGGAAACAGATCATGCAGCGAGTCGGGAATGATCGCTCGAATGTCGTCCATCTCCCCTGCGCTGACGTGGACCGACAGAACCTTCAGCACCGCGTGCGTCAACCGTTCCGCATCCACGACCGGATCATGACGAAACGCCTCGAAAACGTGTGACAAAAACGCTTGTTTGGAGCGGTCTTTGACGGGAACCTGGTCGGGTTGCCAGCCTTCGTAGAACATCCCGCGAAGCAACATCGGCAGCTCCGAGGCTAAGTCGGCGGTCTCGTGGACGGTCAAACGGTCGCGCAGTGCGTGCAACACCACGGACAATCCGTGATACGTTTTTTGTGCATCGTCCCACTGCAGCTCCTGCATCAATTCTTTGATCCACTGCTTCGTCTTCTGGACGGTCGAGGCGAGCGCGGGAACGTTCTTGTGTGGACGGCGTGATGCGCTGGAATTGCCGGGTTCATCATCGGCGATGATGAAACACTCCTCGATTCCGTGCACGTTCTGATAGACGACTTTGCCAGCCATGATGGAATACTCCTTAAAAGTGCTGGAGACGACCGACCCGATGATGCAAGTTGCGGACCGAATGGTTCCAGGAAGCAAGACCGCAAGCGGTTCATCGCATCGGATTCCGCGAAGCGAGTCGTTGCGGCGCGCGTGGAGTTTCCAGATGTGCATGGCCGCACGGGTGACGCCTTGGAGTGAACGAATCATCACGGGATCAGGCCCTTCGAGTCACTCCGACGACGATTGGCACAAGCTGTGCATCGAGCTTCCCCACGCTTGGCTCAGATGAGTCGCCCAGGCAGGCTGGATCCGGTCTTAGCGGATGGATTGAACGAGTCCTTCGAGCAGTCTCGATCGTCGCTCAGCGCCCCACCGCGTTCCCAACCGCACGCCGCAACCGTCGGCGTCCGCGACAAACAGGGAGCGGTCTTTGATGGGCAACGCCCCCAACCTCCCCTTGCCGTTCAGTTCCCATGCCCCAACCAGCCGAACCCAAACCAGCCGATCGCCGAGACGACGATGGCGGTTCATCATTCCGCGGTCACGGTTCCTTCTCGCCGCTATTTTGGTGGATCGCGTTCATGGCCGTGATGTTGATTGCACTGCAGTGGCGCACGGCGGAGACGGCACGGCAGGAAGTCGCCTCGTGGACCGATTTTAAACAGCTGCTGGTCGACCAGACGATCGAACCGGACAGCGTCACGATCCGGCATGACCGGGTGGAGGCCGTTCTGAAACCCGAGGTGGTGCCGGACGAATCCCTGTCGATCGCCAAAGAGGCCGATCAACCGGCGCCGCTGTTCGTGGCCATCGATAGCGAGAACCGACAATGGTTCATCGAACAGATCGACGCGTTGCAGGTTGCCTACCGGTTAGACACGTCGGTCAGCCGCTGGTGGACGATTCTGCTCAGTTGGCTGCCGATGATCGTGTTGATCACGTTTTTCTGGTTTCTTCTGTATCGAACGCGTCAGACGTTCGGCGAAGGCGCCGGCGGGATGCTGGGCGGTTTCGGCAGGTCTCAGCACCACGTGGCTTCCAAGGATACGGTCAGCGTCACGCTCGACGACGTCGCCGGGATTGATGAAGCCAAAGCGGAGATCGGGGAGATCATCGAGTTCCTGCAAAACCCGGGCAGGTTTAAAAAGATCGGCGCCCGCATCCCACGTGGCGTCTTGTTGCTCGGTCCGCCCGGATGCGGCAAGACATTATTGGCTCGCGCGATCGCCGGTCAGGCCGATGTTCCTTTCTTCTCGATCTCGGGTTCCGATTTCATGGAGATGTTCGTCGGTGTGGGGGCGCGTCGTGTTCGCGACTTGTTCGAACAAGCCAAACACAGCGAGCCGTGCATTATCTTTCTCGACGAAATCGATTCGATCGGCCGCAAACGTGGGCTGGAATTGATCGCCGGTGGCGGCCATGGCGAACGCGAACAAACCCTCAACGCGATCCTTTCGGAAATGGACGGCTTTGAACCGCACGACCAGGTCATCGTGATCGCCGCCACCAACCGCCCCGATGTTCTGGATCCGGCGTTGGTTCGGCCCGGACGATTCGACCGCCAAGTCGACGTGCCGCTTCCCGATACCAAGGGCCGCGAAAACATCCTGCGAATTCACACCAAACAAGTCAAGCTGGCCGACGATGTCGACTTGCAAGAATTGGCCCGCGCGACGCCGATGTTCTCCGGTGCCGACTTGAAGGCGATGGTCAATGAAGCGGCGATCATCGCCACGATGGCCGACAAGTCTGCCGTGACGATGGAAGACATGCGTCGCGGTCGGGACAAACTGAAATTCGGCCGCGCCCAAACCAGCCGAAAAATCGACGCCCAGCAACGAACCATCAGCGCCTACCACGAAGCCGGGCATGCCTTGTTGGAATCGTTGTTGCCAGATGCCGATCCCGTCGAAAAGGTCACTATCGTCCCCCGCGGACGCGCACTCGGCGCCACATTCGCGCTGCCCGAACGAGAACGCTATACCTACGGACGAAAGTACATCCTGGCGACGATGCGAGTGCTTTGTGGAGGACGCATTGCCGAACTGCGCAAGACCGGCGATGCCTTTTCGGGTGCCGAAGACGACATCAAGAAACTCACCGAACTCGCCGATCGAATGGTGCGGATGTGGGGGATGTCTGCAGACATCGGATTTGTTCGCGTGGCCACCGACGCCGAGGAAGAACGTTTGTTGATCGACCGAGGCTATAGCGAACAGACGGCAAAGCAAATCGACGACGCGATTCAGACCTTGGTCAATGATGCGTACCGCGATGCCGAGCAGGTGATTGAGCAGCACTGGACGACCGTCGAAGCGATTGCCGAGGCGCTGCTCGATCGCGAGACCCTGACCGCCGACGAACTCAACCAACTGATGCAACAGCACTCGCAAACCGGACGCGGTCGGATACCCGTTTGAAATCGGCGAAGACGCCGGTCTGGGTGATTGCCCCTGGCGACCGATGTCGATGATGGGAGTGATCTCGACACCGCCTGATCTGATAGGATGATCAGTCGTGGTCACGGCTTGATAAACGATCCGTCCTTCAACTCTCGCCAGGCTTGCTGAAGTTCGGCTTGCGTGTTCATCACGATCGGGCCTCTCCAGGCAACCGGTTCTTTGATCGGTTCGCCCGACACCAACAAGAACCGGCCGCCTTCATCGCCCGATTCCACGTGAATCGAATCGCCTTGGTCGAACAACACCAAAGATCGATTTCCGGCGAACTCGGCGAGCGATTGCCCGTGGTTCATCGGATCTTCGACCCGCACGTCACGCGGATCCGACGCGTCTTTAAATCGAACCGAGCCGGCAAACACGTACGCGAACGCGTGCCGAGTCGTTTCGATCGGAATCGACCGCGTTGTGTTCGGGGGAAGACTGATGTCCAGGTAACGTGGGTCGGCTGCGACCCCTTCGACCGGGCCTCGCTCGCCCCAAAAGTCTCCGCACAACACGCGCACGCTGGTGCCATCGTCGTCCACCACAGTCGGGACGTCCTTGGCGCTGATGTCCTGATAGCGTGGCCGGGTCATCTTGTGCTTGGCGGGAAGATTGGCCCACAGTTGGAACCCGTGCATCCTGCCGGCGGAGTCCCCGTGCGGCATCTCCTGATGCATGATGCCGCTGCCGGCCGTCATCCACTGAATGTCACCGGCAGCGAGCTGCCCACTGTTGCCCAAGCTGTCGGCGTGATCGACCGTCCCGGCTAAGACATAGGTAATCGTTTCGATGCCGCGATGCGGATGCCAGGGAAACCCGTTGGTGTAGCGCTGCGGGTCGTCGTTGCGAAAGTCATCGAACAACAGGAATGGATCGAAGGGCCCGGTTTCCCCAAAACCGAAGCCTCGATGCAGATGAACCCCGGCACCTTCAATCATCGGTTGCGATGTCGTGATGCGATGGGGTTGTCGAACGTGGGTCGTGGGACTGGTCATCGAAAGTTTCTCCCTTTGGCAAAGCGTGTGGATGAAAACGGCGTCACTACCGCTCGGCGTGACGGGCGCGAAACAGCAACTCGTTCAAGGTCGTCAGTTCCTGTTTGGACAAGTCGTTGAACTGCGACCGATGCAGTTCCTCCAGCGGCTTGGCAAGTTTCTTCAAGGCGGCGCGACCTTTCGGGGCCAGCCGAATCCAGACGACACGACGATCTTCGCCGCAACGTTCTCGAATCACCAGCTCCGCTTTGGCCATTCGATCGATCAATCGCGAGATGTCGGCCTGCGGCGTGATCATGTGTTGACCGATCTGGTAGATCTGCATCGGCGTGCCCGTCCCCTGCAAAATCCGCAACACGTTGTACTGCGAATCCGAAAGCCCGGCGGACTCAAACAGCAGCACGAACTCACGGTGCAGCAACGTCGAAGTCCGCAACAAATTCAGGTACGTCTCCTGCTGCAAGCTGGAAAACGGACCGCGTTTGCCAATTTCGCCCGCCAGCGTTCGAGGCTCGTTCGCTTTTTTCTTCATGACCTAAATATATGTTGCAACAGATAATTAGTCAAGTCCCGTTCGCCCGCCACAGCTGACACGGAACCTGTCCCTGGTCAGGCCTTTCCGCCAGCGGTCGTTGCAAGCGGGCGATGCGGATCGGTTTGGCTCGATCGGTCGGTAAACTCGTCAAGCTTTGTTGAGAAGTGGGCGAGGAGGCATCAAACTCAGAGATGAACTAAGCTGTTCACGAAGTTTCTCCACTCAACATCGACAGGTTGCCGCCGCATGTTCCCGCGTCCCTTGCTCCATCACAAAGCCACACTCGCAGCGCTCGCAGTGGCGTTCCTGTCCACGCAGTTCCTGGTTCCAGCGGTCTTCAGTGCCGAGGCGGTCGATCGCCCCAACGTCCTGCTGATTCTGACGGACGATCAGGGATGGGGCGATTTGGGGTCCAACGGCAATCCGATCCTGTCGACGCCAACGCTCGATCGCCTGGCCGGCGAGAGCGTTCGGCTGAACCGGTTTTATGTGTCACCGGTTTGCGCGCCCACTCGGGCGGCGCTGTTGACCGGGCGGTACCCCGAACGCAGCGGCGTTGCCGGCGTCACCGGTCGCCGTGAAGTCATGCGGGCGGCGGAAACCACGATCGCGGAGTTGTTTCGCGATGCCGGTTACGCGACCGGCTGTTTCGGGAAATGGCACAACGGTGCCCAAATGCCGTTGCACCCCAACGGCCAAGGCTTTGAAGAGTTCTTCGGTTTCTGCGGCGGTCACTTCAACCTCTACGATGACCCGTTGCTGGAACGAAACGGTGTTCCCGTGCAAACCAAAGGCTACATCACCGATGTGCTGACCGACGCCGCGATCGAGTTCGTCGAGACGCCGCGCGAGCAACCGTTTTTTTGCTACGTGCCATTGAACGCGCCGCACGGTCCGTTCCAGGTCCGCCAGGACCTGTTCGACAAGTATCACACCGGAGAAGTTTCTGAGAAAACCGCGGCGGTCTACGCGATGGTCGAAAACATCGACGACAACGTCGCTCGTCTGTTGAACACGCTCGATCAGCAGGACAAAACGAACGACACCATCGTGCTGTTTTTGACCGACAACGGGCCCAACGGCAAACGATTCAACGGTGGCATGCGCGGCGCCAAAGGCAGCGTCCACGAAGGCGGGTGCCGCGTGCCGTGCTTCATCCGCTGGCCGGGGCAGATCCAACCGAAGCGGATTGAGCAAATCACCGCCCATATCGATTTGCTGCCGACACTCGCCCAGTGGTGTGGTATTCCACTGAGTGATTCGGTTGCATTGGACGGTCAGAGCCTGGTGAAATTGATTCAAGACGGCAGCGACCCAGCGCTCAATGGGCGTTCCATATTGACCTACCGCCCGAACAAATCGCAGCTCGAAACATTCGGCAAGGCTGCCGTCCGTACCAATCAATACCGGCTGACCATCGAAAATGCCAACGTCTCGCTCTTTGACATGCATGCCGATCCCGGACAGGAAACCGACGTCGCCGAACAGCATCCCGAGACGACCGAGCGATTGAAGTCCGAGATCGAAGGCTATGTCGACGCCGTCACAACGAGCATCACGCAGGCGCGTCATGTTCCGGTCACCAAACAGCGACCCACGTTTATCCCATCGGTCGACGCAACGCTGGCCGGCAATCCCGGTTTCGCCGACAACATCAGCTGGGCACACAGCTGGGTCGACAACTGGACTTCCGCCACCGACACGATCGCCTGGCCGATCGACGTTGCCGAATCCGGACGCTACCAGATCACACTGCACTATGTTTGCAACGCCAATGACGTCGCGGTCTCGGCAGCGATCGCGGACCAGGACATTTCGACGACGTTGCGACGTTTCGAGTCCGAATCGGTCGTCCGCCCGGATTTGGATTCCCAATCGACGCCCCGCCGCATGCTTGAATTCGGCCAACAGTCCTTGGGGATCGTCGACATCGCGGCCGGGAAAACGGTTCTGCAACTGAAACGCCATCAGGACGGCCAGATGATCGAACTCGGCGGCGTGACCATTACCAGCGCGGACCTGCCGGGGAAAGAACAGTTCCATCTGTTTCTGCTTGCCGGGCAATCGAACATGGCCGGTCGAGGCAAGGTGACTCCGGCCGATCGTGTACCGGATCCACGAATCCTGATGCTTGATCGTGATGGAAACTGGGTCCCGGCGACCGACCCGTTGCACTTTGACAAATCCATCGCCGGCGTGGGACTCGGTCGCGGGTTTGCCAGGCGTTACGCAGCCGAGCATCCCGATGTCACGGTCGGTTTGGTGCCCTGCGCGGTCGGCGGATCACCCATCGCCGCCTGGGCTCCCGGAGGTTATCACCCACAAACCAAAACGCATCCCTACGATGATGCCGTGCGGCGGATTCAAACGGCCATGGCCAGCGGTACGTTCAAGGGAATCCTTTGGCATCAAGGCGAATCGGATTGCAAACCGGGGCTGGCCGAGGCGTACAAAGCCAACCTGATCGATGTCTTCGGTCGATTCCGCAGTCAGGTCGGCGCAAAGACTCCGATCATCATCGGCGGTTTGGCGCAGCGCGACACGCCGAAGTGGACCGAGCATCGAAAGCGAGTGGACCAATCCCATCGCGAAGTCGCATCGGAATTGCCCGCTTCGGCGTTCGTCGAGTCGACCGGGTTGACGCTCAAAAGCGATAACACTCACTTCGATCGCCAGTCGCTGTTGGAATTCGGCCGCCGCTACGCGGACGCGCTGGCTGAGATCCACGCGTCGAAGTAGGGCTCGTTCCAGTAGAGCTCGTTCCAAGGCTCCGCCTTGGAACGCACTGCAATGGACCTTCGATGAGCATGGAGCGGTTGGGCATCAAAAACACGATTGACATCAGCCGATTCGCGCAAGCGTTCGGGCCTCGTCAATAACGGAGGGCCCGTAGGCTCGCGCCAAACGGCTGATATTCGTTTGACATCAGCCGGTTCGCGCCAGCGTCCGGGCCCCTCATTGATATTAGCTTAGCGGTATTGGGCTAAAGCCTGCACACCAGCGGTCACGCATCCATCACTGTTTGTCCTGCATCGGCTTGGCCGTCGCGGCGGTCTCTTCGACGCGGAACATGTCGCGCCACGGTAGCTGGATGCCCCCGTCGATGGTCAGGGTACTGCCGGTGATGTACTCGCTCGCTTCGCGACAGAGGAACACGACGCCGCGTCCGATTTCCTTCGGCTCGCCCAGGCGTTTCATCGGCAATTTGGCCGACTCGGTTTTCAGCGTCTCTTCGGAAAAGAACTTTCGTTCGCCCGGCGTGTTGATCCAGCCGGGGTGAATGATGTTGCATCGGATGCGATGCTGGGCCAATTCGCAGGCGGCCGTCCGCGCCATCTGGTCGTTGGCCGCCTTGGCCATGTTGTAGGCCATCGCGCCGGGCATCGCGAGGTGCGCGTGGGGGCTGCTGATGACCACGATGTTGCCGCCCTTGCCGGCCTTGACCATCTCGGCGGCGCCTGACCGGACGACGTAGAACGCACCCCACATGCTGACATCGATCGTCTTGCGGAACTCCTGCATGTCCGATTCCAGCATCAGGTGCCGGTCGCTGTAGGCGGCATTGCTGACGACGATGTCCAACCCTCCGAGCGTCTCGATCGACGTCCGCATCATCGCTTCGGCTTCTTCTTGCACCGAGACGTCGGCCTGGACCTTGAACGCATCCCCGCCGACCGACTTGCATTCGGCGACCACCTCGTCGGCTTGGTCGGGATTGGAGCGATAGTTGACCGCGACGGTTGCCCCGGCACGAGCCAGTTCGACCGCGATGCCGCGACCGATGCCAAGTGATGCCCCGCTGACAATCGCCCGCTTTCCGGATAGTTCAGTCATGATGATGTGTTGACGCTACAAGAAGTGAAACAGTCCGCCTGAGTTGATTCAGCAAAAAGCGTATCGCGACGGCGCCCGCGGGAAAACCATGCCTCTTCTCCTGGTTGCCGGATCACCCGGTGATTCGCGTGAGCGCAGGTGGCCCTGCATCCCCTGGGCTAACTTCACCTACACAGCAGGTTTTACCCCGATAGGGGTGGAAGCCATTAGCCGGTGGTCGCGGTAGCGCACCACCGGAATGCCCAAACGAATCTCGCTTGACCCCGGATGGGGTCAAAGCAAATCGATGCTGCGACCCCTCCAGGGTCGTGTTACCCGATCACCCCGCTGATCCGGCGGTATTCACTTCGCTCGACCGCCGGCTAATTGCTGCCATCCCATCCGGGATGCAGAACGTGCGCAGGACTGCCGATCGGCATCTGCCCTCGCCCCCGTTGAGGCAGGTGCTCCCCTCAAAAAAGGAGGTTTTCTTTCAGAAGTGATTAATATTTGTCATTTGGTGCTTGAAATCTGTCACCAATGAGAGAAAGCTATCACCAAACGCACTACCTGCGCAATCTAGGCAATTTTTGTGGTCCGAACCGTCAACTCGTCCAACGGCATCCCTAGCGAAACCCGCTCATCCAGTGGTGGGCGTCGGGAGCGTTTGCGACGGATGGTACGGCAGACGGGATTTGCTTCGTTGGGTGAGCTGGCCGAGTCGCTTTCGGTCAGCGAATCGACGGTCCGCCGCGACTTGGAGCAATTGGAGCAATCGGGCGATGTCCGCCGCACGCACGGCGGGGTGTTTTGGACCGGAGAGAGCGCGACGATCCGGGCGTTCGAGGGCCGCAAGGACACGACGTGGACGGTGAAAGCCGCGATCGGCGCGGCGGCCGCGGAGCTGATCGAAGAGCACGACACGATCCTGTTGGACGGCGGCAGCACGACCTACGAATTGGCCCGCTGCCTGGTCGGTCGGCGACTGCAGGTCGTCACGAACAGCTTGCCGGTGGCGCACCTGCTTTCCAGCAGTGATTCGATCGATCTGGTCACGATCGGCGGCTGCGTCCGCGGCCGCACGGCGGTGGCGATCGGTCCGATGGCCGAATCGATGCTGCGTCAGATCAACGTGCGGCTGGCGTTCTTGTCGGTCGCCGGGATCAACGAGCGTGGGTATTTCAACAACAACATGATGTTGGTCGAGAGCGAGAAAGCGATGTTGGCGTCCGCCGACCAAGCGTACGTCGTCACCGACCACACGAAGTTTGGCAAAGTCAGCTTGTCCCATCTGTGCCGGTTGGAGGACGTCCAGGGTGTCGTGACCGACTCCGGTCTGGCATCGCACTGGAAAAAGCGGATTGACGACGCTGGAGTCGAACTAGTGTTAGCAGACAACCGACGCAGCGGCGAAACCGACGCCGCAGCCGATCCCCCATCCAATTCAGAATGAGCTCCCAGGGCGGAGCGTTTCGATCTCCTATTCTACCTTCCCCATCACCTCCCTTTCCCGAACCGAATGAACGCGACTCAAATTGACCGCGCCCGAATCGAATCCCTGGTTCGTCGCGCGATCGCCGGCGGCCTCGGCACTTCGTCGGCGTCTCGGCCCGACATCGGCCTTTCCCATGATCCTCCCGGTTGGGTCGACGGCAAGCCGAATCTGCGTGTCAGCATTTCTGCCCGGCACGTTCACTTGACCGACGAGCACGTTGAGATCTTGTTCGGCGCCGGATCGGTGCTGGAACCGGATAAAGATCTCTACCAGGACGGTTTTTATGCCGCCAAGCAGACGGTGATGATCGTCGGGCCACGGCGGCGAATGCTACCCAGCGTGCGGGTCTTGGGGCCGACGCGGGGAGCCAGCCAGGTCGAATTGGCATTCACCGATTCGATCTCGTTGGGCATCGACGCACCGGTCCGTCACAGCGGCCACATCGACGGCACGCCCGGATGCGTGTTGGTCGGACCGGTCGGAAGCGTCCAGCTGGAACAGGGCGTGATCCGGGCAGCGCGTCACGTCCACATGAATTACTTCGATGCGGAGCACTTCGGTGTTTCCAACGGCGACATGATGCAGTTGAAAGTCACCAGCCACGAATGCACCACCGTGTTCGACGACGTGCTGGTGCGTGCCGACGAAGCGGCCAAGCTGGAAGTCCACATCGACACCGATGAGGGCAACGCATGTTTCTTGGACGGCGCGTCCGAAGTCGAACTCACCAAGGGCGGCTGCGGCTGTCACCAATAGTACTTACACCTCCTTTTCTCCTATCAATAGGCAGATTTCCAATGGCGAAGAGTAATGAAGCGCTCGGCATGATCGAGTGCAAAGGGTTTGTTTCCCTGGTCGAAGCAGCCGACGCAATGTTGAAAGCGGCGAACGTCGAATTCCTGGGCTGGGACAAGGTCGGCAGCGGTCTGGTCAGCGTGTTTGTCGCCGGCGATGTCGCCGCCGTCAAAGCCGCCACCGATGCCGGAGCCGCGGCAGCCGGACGGATCGGCGAAGTCGTCAGCGTGCAAGTGATCCCACGTCCGCACGACGACTTGCAAAAAGTCCTCAAGACCAGCGCACCGACCGCCAAGAAGTAGTGGCCGCCAAGAAGTAGTGGCCGCCAAGAAGTAGTGGCCGCCAAGCAATCGCGGACGCCCACCGGTCGTGTCACCCGACGCGATCGAAACACCCCCTCCACAACAATCGAACGAAATAAAACCAAGATGAATGACGCAATCGGATTGATCGAAACCAAGGGTTTGCTGGCACTGATCGAAGCGACCGACGCGATGGCCAAGGCGGCCAACGTGGAGATCGTCAAGCGAGTCGACATCGGCGGTGCGTATTGCACCACCGTGGTCAGCGGAGACGTCGGCAGCGTTCGCGCTGCCGTCGAAGCCGGTGCCAACGCGGCCTCGCAAGTCGGCGAGTTGGTTTCCAGCCACGTGATCCCTCGTCCCGCCGAAGGTGTTGCGAAAGCTTTTTTGGCTTAAGCGTCAACCCGCCCGGTGAGTCGCAAGACCGCCCGCGGGATGACGTACGCACGCTGACGTCCACGACAGACCCCAACTCATCGCGGAGGGTACCGCCAGTGCTCGTACTGGTTGCAAACCTGGGATCGACCAGTTTCAAGTATCGGTTGTTCGAAATGACCGATGATGGAGCGATCGACGACATCCAAAACGTACGTTGCCTTGCCAAAGGCGCGGTCGAACGGATCGGCGATGCGCAGAGCAAGTGCACCGTCCAGATCGGTGATTGGTCCAACGAGCTGACGATGTCGGTCCCCGATCACGGGGTGGCCGTCCAGGCCTGCTTGGATCAGCTGACCGACCCCGAACACGGTGCGATCGAAAATGCGTCCCAGGTCGCCGCGATCGGTTTCAAGGCCGTGCACGGCGGACGATTGTCGGGCGTGTTTGTGGTCGACGATGACGTGCTCGATGCGATGGCCGAGATGAATGCCGCCGCACCGGCACACAACCCGCCTTACATCGCGGCGATGAAGACCCTGCAAGCCCGCTTCCCGGATCTGCCGCTGGTCGCCGCCTTCGAAACCGACTTTCACCAAACGATTCCCCCGGCCCGAAAGGAATACGCGATCCCACGTCAGTGGGCCGATGAGTTCCACATTCGAAAGTGGGGATTCCACGGTGCCAGCCACCGTTACATCGCCTTCCGCAGTGCGGAGATCCTGGGCCGTCAAGATGCCCGCGTGATCTCCTGTCACTTGGGCGGCAGCAGTTCGATCACCGCGATCGAAAATCGACAAAGCGTCCAGACGACGATGGGGATGACACCCCAAACCGGTCTGCCGCAGAACAATCGCGTCGGTGACTTTGACCCCTTTGCCTTGCCCCTGATCCTGCAGCGGACCGGTTTGTCCTTGGACGAAGCGTTGCAAGAACTGGCCAGTAAAGGCGGACTGTTGGGGCTGAGCAACCATAGCGGTGACATCCGCGATGTCGAACAAGCGGCGTCCGCGGGGAACACCCAAGCTCAATTGGCTTTGGATGTCTTCATCGAAGAGATCCGGCGTCACCTGGGTGGAATGCTGGTCGCGCTCGGCGGTGCCGATGCGATCGTGTTCACCGGCGGGATTGGCGAAAACGACACGCTCGTTCGCAACCGCGTGTGTGCGGGTCTGGAGCAACTGGGCATCGTCGTCGATCCGGCGGCCAACGAAAGCCTGCGTGATCGAACCAACGATCTCGGTGAAGCCTCGTTCCATGCCGGCGATTCCAAAACTCAATTGTGGGTGATCCCGACCAACGAAGAAGTGATCGTGGCCAGGCAGACCCTGCATGCATTGAAGCATTCGTGAAGCCGACCTTTCCTCCTCCCTTAACCCCCAACGAGCCTGGCACGAATGTTCATCGCCCGAGTCACCGGATCGGTCGTCAGCACTCAAAAGGTTGCGACGATGACGGGTCACAAATTACTGGTCGTCGAGCCCTATCGGCTCGATGACAAGAAGCGTCAATCGCTCGTCACAACCGGCAGAACGTTTATCGCCGTCGACACCTTGGGTGCCGGCGAGAACGATTTTGTCCTGATCACACAAGGCAGCAGCGCACGTCTGACGCCGGAAACAAAGGTTTTACCGATCGACGCCGTCATCATCGGGATCGTCGATCAAGTCCATATCGACAAGTTCAGCGTTTACTCGCGCAACGAATCAAACGACCGTTAAGACCGCCCCGCTCTAGCGCGGTCGCGGCAGGCCGACATTCACCCACAACTAGCAACCCACCATGCAATACGACGAAACCCTGATCCGAAACGTAGTCGCACAGGTCCTGGCCGAGGTCGGTCCGATGCCATCGGGTAACGGAGCGGCCAAGCAGGCGGCTTCGGCCGGCGGACGCAACGGCGTGTTCTACGATGCCGAGTCGGCCGTCACGGCGGCACGTGCGGCGTTTGAGCAACTTCGCGAACGCACCCTGGCCGATCGGAAACGGATCATCGACGTCATTCGGCGGATCTCGATCGAGCAATGCGAAGAGCTGGGCACGATGGAGATGGAAGAAACCAAGATCGGTCGGCTGGAACACAAGATCGAAAAACTCAAAACCCTGGGCGAGCAAACACCCGGTGTCGAGTTTCTTGAAACCAAAGCCTTCAGTGGCGACTACGGTCTGGCCGTGATCGACCGCGCCCCGTTCGGCGTCATCGGAGCGATCACGCCGGTCACCCACAGCTTGCCGACGATCACCGGAAACGCGGTCAGCATGATCGCCGGCGGAAACACCGTCGTCGTCAATCCCCATCCGTCGGGCAAGAAAGTCGCCGCCGAAGGCGTGCGTCGATTCAACGAAGCGATCGCGGCGGAAATCGGAATCGATAATCTGATCTGCGTGATCGCCGAACCGACGTTGGAATCGGCCGAAGCGTTGTTCAAACACCGCAGCGTCGCCTTGATCTGTGTCACCGGCGGCCCCGCCGTCGGCCGCGCAGCACTCAACAGCGGCAAACGCGCCATCGTCGCCGGGCCGGGCAACCCGCCGGTCGTCGTCGACGAGACGGCCGACTTGGATCTGGCCGCCCGATCGATCATCACCGGTGGCGCTTATGACAACAACCTGCTGTGCATCGCCGAAAAAGAAGTCTTCGTCGTCGATTCGGTCTTCGACGCGATGATGGATGCGATGCGACGTGCCGGTGCCGTCCAACTCAACGCCACACAAATCGCCGAACTGACGTCCAAAGCGATCGTCACCGTCGGCGATGACCAACACGACGCGGCCTGCAAAGACTACATCGGCAAGGATGCATCGTTCCTGGCCGCTGCCGCCGGCGTTTCGGTCCCCCCAGAAACCGAGTTGGTGTTCGGGGAAACCGACGAGCATCACCCGTTCGTCAGCGTCGAGCAAATGATGCCGTTCATGCCCTTCGTTCGCGCCCGCGACGTCGATCACGCGATCGCGATGGCCAAACACTACGAACACGGCTTCCGCCACACCGCTATCATCCACTCGCGCAATGTTCGCAACATGACCAAGATGGGACGCGAACTGGACACGACCCTGTATGTCAAGAACGGACCCTGCATGGCGTCACTCGGCCTGGGCGGCGAAGGCTACCTGTCGTTCTCCATCGCCGGGCCGACCGGCGAAGGCGTCACCACACCGACCACGTTCACCCGCGAACGACGATGCAGCATGATCGGCGAACTGCGGGTGGTCTGAAGTTTCAAGTTTCAAGTTTCAAGTTTCAAGTTTCACGACTTGGGATTTCAGTTGGTTTAACAAATGCAGCCTGCGATTGTCCTCGGATCGACCCACGCCACCGTCAAGCATGAAAGCTTGGTCGGCATGCGTTTGGTCGTCTTGCAGCCGATCGGGACCGACGAGAAGGCTGACGGACCGCCGCTGATTGCGTTGGACCAACTCGGTTCACGCAAGGGCGATCACGTGATGATCACCAGCGACGGTTCGTATGCCCGCGAGGCTTGCCGGCACGATCTGACGCCGGCCCGTTGGACGGTGATCGGATTGATCGACGACATCGAAGCTTAGGCAACTGCACCCGAAACCCCGCTCCCCGAAAACCAGCCTCCCGCACCCTGACACCCAACCCCAGTATTCGAACGTGAGCCGCCTTTCATACGACCGCAGCAACGAAACAGCGATGATCGCTGACATTGCGCGCCAGGTGATTCGGCGGCTGCGTGAAAGTGATTCGCCGGTTCCAAACTCCTCTGCTCCAAACTCCTCTGCTCCTTCCGCTCCGGCCAGCCCGTCCCCGAGCGGCGGCGAAAAGCTGATCACGATCGAAACCTTGGACCGTTACGCGAGCACCGGCCAGATCTTCGCGGTCGCCGGCGCGGTCATCACCCCGGCGGCCCGTGAAGAAGCGGCGCAACGGGGCATCACGATTCAATACGCAGCCCCCAGCGGTGCAGTGCCCAGCACCACCTCGTCCAGCACCACCTCGTCCAGCGGCGCCGCGAATGCCCAAGCGGACAGGTCGCCGCCAACGGGAACGCCGGCACCGCAGCCTTTGGTGCCCGATTCGCTTGGCAATCAGCTCGCTCGGCGTGGAATCACGTTGCCGGCCGATGTCGAGATCCTTTGGACCGACGAGCCCGCCGCGGAAGTCTACCGGCGTTGCAGCGGGGGACAGCGTGCGGCCATGGTCAGCGCCCTGTCGGACGTCGAACGATTCGCCGGCGAACTCTCGCCCAACGTTTGGGTTTTAGACCGCCAGAAACTGAATCTGGTTGCGGCGGTCAACGTGGCCGCTCGGATCGCCCGTTGCCCAGCACCGGATGCCTCGGCGGTGTCGCAAACTTCCGGAGGTTCCCGATGAAACTGGCTCGCACCATCGGCTCGATCACACTTTCCAAGTCACATCCCGCGATGGCCAACGCCAAGCTGCGTCTGGTCGAGGTCGTCGATTCGATCGACCGAGTCGACACCGAACCGCTCGGTGGGGACACGATCGTGGCCTGGGACTTGTGCAGCACCGGACTCGGCGACCTGGTCGCCTTGGCCGAAGGCCCCGAGGCCGCCCAGCCGTTCAAGCCAGACGTCAAACCCTTGGACGCTTCGATCGTCGCCTTGCTGGACGAGATTGAATTGTAGCCCGTTTCTCTCAAACGTTTCGACCAACACACCACACCACACACGTTCCACTGTCACTCGAGAATCCCATGCAGAATATCCACAAGATCAAACAGGACATGTGCGACATCGGCCGTCGCATCTACAACCGCCAGTTCGCCGCTGCCAACGACGGCAACATCACCGTGCGGATCAGCGACAACGAAGTCTTGTGCACGCCGACGTTGCACTGCAAAGGGTTTTTGACGCCCGAAGACATCTCCACCGTCGACATGACGGGCAAGCAGATCGCCGGTCGCAAGAAACGATCCAGCGAAGCGTTGTTGCACCTGGAGATCTATAAACAACGTGAGGACATTCGCAGCGTCGTCCACTGCCACCCGCCGCACGCGACCGCGTTTGCGATCGCACGCGAGCCGATCCCGCAGTGCATCTTGCCCGAGGTCGAAGTGTTCTTGGGCGACGTGCCGATCACGAAGTATGAAACGCCCGGCGGCCAGGCGTTTGCCGACACGATCATTCCGTTCGTCGCCAAGACCAACGTCATGATTTTGGCCAACCACGGCACGGTCAGCTATGGCGAAACCGTCGAACAGGCCTACTGGTGGACGGAGATCCTGGATTCGTATTGCCGCATGCTGATGCTGGCCAAACAACTCGGTAACGTGTCGTATCTGGATCAACAGAAATCGAAAGAGCTGTTGGATCTGAAGGACCAGTGGGGATACAAGGACCCGCGGAACACCAAGGAGTACGAGGATTGCGACATCTGTGCCAACGACATCTTCCGTG
Organism: Rhodopirellula sp. SM50; assembly: GCF_002289565.1. Classification (GTDB taxonomy): domain Bacteria; phylum Planctomycetota; class Planctomycetia; order Pirellulales; family Pirellulaceae; genus Stieleria. The sequence continues at coordinate 20,191 of NZ_NTFY01000103.1, forward strand.
ACTCGTGGAAAGAGTCGGGTGTCGAGCGGCGTGCGTTCACTCCGCCACCGGCGATGCCGGCCAAACCGGCCGGTTCAGGAAACGGACAAGCCATGCCAGCGGGCATCAACGAAGAACAGCTCGTCAAGCTGATCACCGACGAAGTCATGCGGCAGATGAAAGCCTAGTTACGCGGGCAGGACAGGCTTCCAGCCTGTCAACCGTGGGATAGGCTTCCAGCCTGTCAGCTGTGGCATAGGCTTCCAGCCTGTCAATGCTGAACGACAGGCTTTCAGCCTGTGCCACGAATCCAACGCGCAACCACTTCCCAAAACATTTCTCAATCAATCAAACATCATGAAAGTTTCAATCATCGGCGGCGGCGGATTAGTCGGTTCTTGTGCCGCGTATGCCCTGCAGTGTGGCGGTCTGGCCCGTGAAATCGCGCTGCTGGATGTGAACCAGGAACTGGCCGTCGGCCAAGCCCTCGACTTGCAGCATGGCGGACCGAGCGTCGCCGACCAGACGATCGTCGGCGGCGGTTACGAACACATCCCCAGCAGCGATGTGATCTGCATCACCGCCGGACTGCGCCGCAAGCCGGACGAGTCACGGTTGGATTTGATCAATCGCAACACGGATCTGTTCGTCCAGATTCTCAACGACGTCAAAGCGGCCGGCCCGAAACCGACGGCGATCGTGTTGGTGGTCAGTAACCCGGTCGACATCTTGACCTACGTCGCCGCGCAGAAATTGGGGCTGCCGGAAAACCAAGTCATCGGTTTGGGCACCCAGCTCGACACGATTCGATTCTGTGCGTTGATTGCCGAGCAGCTCAAAGCTCCGCCGACCCAAACGCGCGCTTTGATCTTGGGCGAACATGGCGAGTCGATGGTGCCGGTTTGGAGCAGTGCGACGATCGCGGGACTGCCGTTGGACAAGTACCCCGGTTGGTCGCCGACGTTGGCGACGCAACTCTTCACCCGGACCCGCGGCAGCGGCGCCGAAGTGATCAAACGCAAGGGCGGAGCCGGCTTCGCGGTCGGCATCGCGATTCGCGATGTGATCGACGCGGTGATTCTGGATCAACGCCGTGTGCTCCCGGTCAGCAGTGTCCAACGCGGCTGTTTCGGCGTTCGCGATGTCGCTCTTTCGGTTCCCACGGTCGTCGGCCGAACCGGCGTCGTCGATCGGATGGAAATCGATCTGTGGCCGAAAGAGGTCCAGGGCATGCGGGCCAGTGGCGCCGCCCTCCGCAAGACCCTCGATGTGGTCCTCAAACGCATCCGCTGAGGCACGCAGCCATCGGTCCCTCGTTCCAAGGCTCCGCCTTGGAACGCAATGTCCCTGTGGCTCCGCCACACGTGGCTCGCGATCGTGAGGCGGAGCCTCCGAAACAGCGTGTCCCCAGGCAGAGCCTGGGAACAAGTGGGCCACACGCTTCTTCCCGAAATCACGCCTCTGCACTACGCTATCGGTCCTCCCAGTTTGACCGTTATTTTCTCTCAGAGGCCTCCCGATGGCTTTGTATGACGTTTTTGGTGTAGGGAACGCGCTCGTTGACATTCAGGCACGCGTCGACGATGCCCTGCTGCGCGAGCTATCGCTCGACAAGGGGATCATGACGCTTGTCGACGACGAACAACAATCCGGCGTGCTCAGCCGTCTCGATGGACGCCCGCTGAATCGCTGTGCCGGTGGATCGGCGGCCAACACGATCGTCGCCCTGGCCGAATTTGGTGGAGCGGCGGGCTACATCGGCAAGGTCGGCAGTGACGCGATCGGTGATTTCTTCTTGAAAGACATGAGCGACCTGGGCGTGTCGATCCAAGTCACGCCGGCGGACCAACCCACGGGCACCTGCGCGGTGCTGATCACCGAAGACGCTCAGCGAACGATGCTGACCAATCTGGCCGCGTCGACCCGCCTGTGCCCGGACGACATCGACGAGCACAAGATCGCCAGTTCCAAGTACGTTTACGTCGAAGGCTATCTGTTGACCGGCGAAACCACCAAAGCGGCCGCCTACAAGGCGTTCGAATTGGCCAAGAAGCACGACGTCAAAGTCGCCTTCACGGCCTCCGACCCGTTCCTGGTCAACTTGATCCGCGATGAGATCTGGGAGCTGATCACCGGCCCGGTCGACTTGTTCTTCTGCAACGAAGAGGAAGCCAAGTCGCTGACAGGGGAACAGGACGCGTTGCGGTGCGCCGTGAAGATTCACGAACACTGCGAAAACGTGGCGCTGACGTTGGGCGGCAAAGGGTCGATCGTGATGCACGGCGGCGAAGAGTTCCCGATCGAAGGTGTGAAAGTCGAGGCGATCGACACCACCGGTGCCGGCGACATGTACGCCGGTGCGATGTTGTACGGGATCACCAACGGCTTGGATTGGCGGACCGCGGGGCACTTGGCGTCGCACGCCGCCGCCCGGGTCGTCGCGCAATTGGGCGCCCGGTTGGACCGCAAATTTACCAAGGAAGAAATTGAGGACCTCAGTCGATTGACCGATTAACTGAGTGAAGGAATCTTTCTCGTTCTCTGACAATTCTGATTTGATATGGCCAAAGCCCCCAAGACCGCGATCTCTCCCACCCGCGCCGACGATTACCCGGAGTGGTACCAACAAGTCATCAAAGCAGCCGACCTGGCGGAAAACTCCCCGGTCCGCGGTTGCATGGTGATCAAACCCTGGGGCTACCAGCTCTGGGAAAACATGCAGCGCGCCTTGGACGACATGTTCAAAGCGACCGGGCACCAGAACGCCTACTTCCCGTTGTTCATTCCGATGAGCTTTTTAGAGAAGGAAGCCGAACACGTCGAAGGGTTTGCCAAAGAGTGCGCCGTCGTCACGCACCATCGTCTCGAGCCCGATCCCGAGGGCGGACTACGACCGGCCGGCCAGCTGGAAGAACCGTTGATCGTCCGGCCGACCAGCGAAACGATCATCGGCGCGACGTACGCCAAATGGGTCCAGAGCTATCGTGACCTGCCGATCTTGATCAACCAATGGGCCAACGTCGTCCGCTGGGAAATGCGAACGCGGATGTTTCTGCGTACCGCCGAGTTTCTCTGGCAAGAGGGACACACGGTCCATGCCACCGACACCGAGGCGATCGAGGAGACCGAGCGGATGATCAACGTCTACGCCGACTTTGCCCGCAACTGGATGGCGATGCCGGTCACGATCGGCGCCAAAACCGCCGGCGAGCGTTTCCCCGGTGCCATCGAAACGCTTTCGATCGAAGCGATGATGCAAGACCGCAAGGCGCTGCAGGCCGGTACCAGCCACTTCCTCGGCCAAAACTTTTCCAAAGCGCAAGAGATCGTGTTTCAAAGCGAATCGGGATCGCGTGAATATGCTTGGACGACGTCGTGGGGTGTTTCGACACGATTGGTCGGCGCCCTGATCATGACGCACAGCGACGACGACGGTTTCGTCTTGCCGCCGAAATTGGCGCCGATCCACGTCGTGATTCTGCCGATCTACAAAGACGACTCGCGCAGCGCCGTGATGGAATACATCCATGCCTTGCGCGACGCCCTCCGCGATCAGACCTACAACGGGGCTCCCGTTCGCGTCGAAATCGACGACCGCGACATGCGTGGCGGTGAAAAGAAATGGCATCACGTCAAACGCGGCGTCCCGATCCGGTTGGAAGTCGGTCCCAAAGACATGGAAAAGAACTCGGTCTTCATGGGACGACGCGATCAGCCCAAGAGCGTCGGCATGGACCGCAACGAATTGGTCGCGACCATCGGAACACTGCTCGGCGAGATTCAGCAATCGCTCTACGATCGCGCCGATCAATTGCGAATCGAAAACACGGTCACGATCACCAACGAAGCCGATTTCCGCGATTTCTTCACGCCCAAAAATGCGGACAATCCGGAGATCCATGGTGGATTCGCGATGTGTCATTTCGCTGATGAATCGAGTATCGACGCGCTGTTGAAAGAATTGAAGGTGACCATCCGCTGTGTGCCGAGCGAAAACAACGACACACCGGGGACGTGCTTCGCGACCGGAAAGCCGGCGGAGAAACAGGCGATCTTTGCTAAGGCGTATTAGGGCTCCGGCTACTTCTCGAATTAGCGTAGCTGACCCCTTTGCGCTTGAGAGAAGAAAAAGGTCAGGCTAGAACTTGCGGAACGATGAATCGATCATTGGGCCCGCGGATGGCAGCGCGAACCCACGGATTTTTTTCACCCTGTCATCCGTGGGTTCGCGCTGCCATCCGCGGGTATGCTTTTCGATGGTTCGCGCGTGAAATCGCTGGCACGACGCGATGTCTCACTTCGCCGTCAGCTTGACGTGGTGCTGGTCGTTGCCCTTGATGTGGACCGTGGCCGGATCCGTCCGATCGGCGCTTCGGCCGGGATTCGGTTTGCCGCTGATGATGTACTCGCCTGTTGGAACGTTTTTGAACGTGTAGCTGCCGTCTGCGCCGATGTTGGCCGAACCACCCCAACTGCCCACCGGTGCCCCCTTGGCCGAATCAATCCCGGCCTCATCGATTTCCACGATGTACTTCGATGTCACCGGTTGTCCGTCGGCGGTCGCGACGGACACCTTGACCGTTCCGGTCGGCGATAAAGTCAAAACAATCGGTGACTCGGCGGTATCGTGTTCGTTCAACACCGAGTTGTAGTAGTAGCCTTGAGTTCGGCTGCTGAACTTGAGTTTGCCGTGGGGCACATCGGTGACCACAAACTCGCCGGACGCATCCGATGTGTATTGATGTTCGCCGGCGACACGATAGAAATCCCCCGAGCGATCGAGGCAGACTGTGACTCGGATCTCGACACCGTCGAGTGGTTTGCCTTGGTCATCGACCACACGCACGGGCACCTTGGCGGCTTTGGCCAAGGTTGCATCCAGCGTTTTAAAGGTCGACTTTGTGAACGGATGGTAGTATTTGTCTTTGGATGCAAATCCGTGGGCGGCGACCACGACCCGATGGGTGCCAGCAGGGATTTGGGTCGCCAGAAACGCCCCTTCGGCGTCGCTCGTTGCCGTGATTTGATTCGTGTCCTTGCCGATCGTGATCGTCGCTCCGGCGATTGCGCCCCCTTCGGAATCATGGATGTGGCCCTCGAGCGCGGCACCTTGATCGAGCGAGAGTCCATTGGATTCCAAGCGTTCATCGACCACCGTCAGCGTCGGCGGAATCACCAGCGACTTCCACTCGATCCGCTCGCTCACATACACCACCAGTTCCGTCTTGGGGGCGTCGCCTTCTTCCCCCGGCGGCAACAGGCCCGCTTTGGCGCCGCGCAGTTGCTGCCAGTTGGACGGACGCCACACCATGAATTGCCAATCGATCGTTTGCCGTTTCGTTTTGTCGGTGAGCTTCAGCCAGAAACTATTTTGGACGCCGCTGCGAACGATCAACTGCTTGCGATCGGAATCGACCTGGGCAAACAGGTCGATGGCCGCTTGCAGATCGCTTGTCGTGCCGGAGTACTCGAAGTGATATTGGCCACCGCCGAAGGGCGGGCCTTCCCACCAAGCGATTCGCGTTTTCAAGTTTGCCAGCGGCAGCGAGCCGTCCGGTAGGCCTCGGACTTTCACGGGCTCGTCTTTGCCGCCGGTGATCAGCGCCGACGCGGGCGTCACCATTGCGACAAGCAAACTGAACGCGATCAGAAGAATTCGAAGCATGGTCATCTCCATCGATTGTCCGCCGATGCCGGTCGCCAGGGGTTGCCGCGACACGGCAATCCGCAGCTTGAAACAGGGTACGCCACCCGGTGAGGGTTGGCAAACGACACCTCGCCCCCCCGTCATTGGACGTTTCCACGCCGGTTTTCTTAGGCCAGTTGTTGCGTTATTCAAGAATTCACCGCGCGGGGACATGGCACCAGCTCCACACCGCGCGGGGACATGGCATGACACACCGCGCAGGAAGACACACCGCGCAGGGACATGGCACCCGCTCCAAATTGCAAGCATTGCAACCGTTGAAACCTCGCAATTGACTGCAAATCAAAACCCTGCAACTTCAACGGTGCCCTGTCCCCGCCACCCTCCACGGGGACAGACCCTCGGCGCGGGGACAGACCCTCGGCGCGGGGACAGACCCTCGGCGCGGGGACAGACCCTCGGCGCGGGGACAGACCCTCGGCACGGGGACATGGCACAAGCTCCAAATTGCAAGCATTGCAACCGTTGAACCCTCGGAATTGACCGCAACTCAATTCCCTGCGACTTCAGCGGTGCCCTGTCTCCGGTCGACTCCTTCGAGGTGCCCTGTCCCCGGTGGGCGAGGTGCCCTGTCCCCGGTGGGCGCTGAGAGCAGAACCGGACTTGCCAGGGCCCGGTGAGACTCGCTAACAGTGACAGTTCACGCCGGAGTGCCGGTTGCCGCTCGATCTCCCACCGCTTCGCCTGCCTTTGCTCCAGATGTTTCACGCTGTCGGATTACGATGCCTGCTAGCAATGCGGGGCCTCTTGGTCTCAAGCTTGCTGATTCTGGCACTGTCCGGTTGCGGCACGACGCGTCAGTACGAGGCGACCGAACAATTGGTCGTCAGTGATGCCGTCGATCGCGGCATCCAGCACATGGACTTTCGCCCACTCTCGGGCCGCAAGGTCTATCTGGATTCGAGCTATCTGAGACAGGTCAAGAGTGTCGGCTTTGTCAACGCGGAATACGTGATCAGTGCCTTGCGTCAGCAAATCCTGGCTGCGGGCTGTCTCTTACAGGACTCCGCCAACGAGTCCGACGTCATCATCGAAGCGAGAATCGGTGCGTTGGGCGCCGATGAGCATCAGGTGACGTACGGGATTCCGGAAAACAACTCGCTCAACAGCGCAGCCAACGTCATCCCGGGTGCCCCGACGATCCCAACGCTGCCCGAGATCTCCGTGGCCCGTCGCGAGGCTCGCGAAGCCGCCGCCAAGATCGCCGCCTTTGCCTACGACCGTGAAACCCGCAAACCGATTTGGCAATCGGGCGTCCGCCATTCAACCGCGACAGCTAAAAACACCTGGGTGATGGGGATCGGGCCGTTTCAGGGAGGGTCAATTCGAGAGAAGACCAAGTTGGTTGGCAGCGGGATTGCGTTCGGCCGACGGAGTCGAAACGCATCGGTTGCCGAAGACTTTGAGCGTCCCGCGGTGGACTACAGCGCCGAAACGCGGTTCAACGAAGGGTGGCCGGAATTCGGCGACGTCGGTGATGGCCATGGCATGATCGCATCGAACGACGACGCGCAAGAATCAGCGATCCCGACACCGCCCGAACTGGAGCCCTCGGACAAGCCGGAGGAGCCTGACGAGAAGGAGAAGTCGGCGAAGGTGGCCAAGGCGCCCGGCGATAACAAGCCGAAGAAGTGACCGCGATAAAACCGTGAAGCAGTTAGCAGTTAGCTGTTAGATTTGAGATCAACGGCTTGGCTTGAGGACTTGTCCTTCGATTGCGGTGCGTGGCAGCGGGCCGAGGGTTCGGCTGTCGACCGAAACGGGAACGTTGTCCCCGACCACAAAGACTTCTTCATCGCCCACGGTGACCGGATAATTCACGTTGCCGCTCGGTCGATCGTCGCGATATTCGATTTCGCGATAAACATGCAGCGTGTACCGTGACGCCTGCCACTCGTCCAAGTCGACGGCCACCGGATGGGCCGCATCCAGCATTCCGAGTTGTTCGCTTCCTCCTGCGGTACCGGCGGCGTGAGCGGCAACGGCATCGCGATAGCGAGCCCAACCGCCGCGACTGGTGGTGGACACCATCGAATGCTCGGCATCATAAAAGAAGACGCGGAGAGGAGCATCGGGACCAACGGTGGGCGTCTTCGCTCGAATCTCAACGACCAAGCGATCGACTCGGTTGAGGACTCGTCGCACGGTTTGGTTGATCGGGTAGTCGTCCATCACTGGAGTGATTCGGTCAGCCTGATGTGGGTTGCGGTGGCCGTAGACGAGACGGCTGGGAACCGCAGCGTCACGGCTCCAGTGGTTCGGTTGCGAGCGGACCGGCACCAGCGCCGGAGACAGAAACTGGTCCGTGTCGCGCTGGGCGAGCCGATCTTCCAGTCGCTGCCCCCCGACGGTCAGTCGACCCTCGACGCGATCCACGACGTCTCCCCCGACAGCGGCGACGCGTTTGACGTGACGCTTGCCGCCCCAGCGGATTGCCACGACATCGCCGATCTGCAAGGTGCCACAATCGGCGAGCTGACAAATGTCGCCGTCGACCAGCGTGGGGGCCATCGAATCGCCGACGATCCGAAACACCGAGGGGAGGGGGGCACGGTCGTTGGCGGGACGGAGGGACGAATCGCTGGCAGCCAAATTCGGCGGGGCGGATCGTCTGCCCCAACGATACGCGATGGAGAAAACGACGACGGCAGTCAGGATCGCAATGATCGGCAGACTTCGACGGGCGAGAGGTTTCATCGTGAAAAGTGATCACCTGACGAGAAAAACGAGCCCCAGTTATACTCCGTCACGACCGCTCAACGCAGTGCGAGCGGGATTTCTATGATGCCTGTCGCGTGACGAAGACTCCAGTGATGCCCGACCCGACCACGATTGACCGAACCGAACGATCGCCACATGCCGCGGACTCGACCAGCGGCGAGGAATTGGAATCCCGCCACCAACCTGAGACGCGGGGCCGAATGGGATCGCTGCCGGGCGTTCGTATTTTGGGCTGCGGATCTTACGTCCCCGACCGGGTGGTCAGCAACGAAGACCTTGCGGCGCTGGGATGTGACAGCGAGTGGATCGTTCGACGCACGGGGATTTTGGAGCGACGTCATGCGACCGCGGATCAGGCGACGAGCGACCTGTGCTACGAAGCCGCCGTCCGCTGCCTGGCCGACGCGTCGGTCGCGGTCGACCAAGTCGACTTGATTTTGGTCGCGACGATCACCCCGGACCACTTCACACCCTCGACGGCGTGTCACCTGCAAAAGCGACTCGGCGCCTTCGCCCCCGCGATGGATCTGGGCGCCGCCTGTGCGGGGTTTGTCTACGCGTTGGCGACCGGCGCGCAGTTTGTTGCCGCCGGCAACGCCAGGCGGGTGTTGGTCGTCGGTGCCGATCTAATGAGCCGAACGATCGATCCCAATGATAAGAAAACCTATCCGTTGTTCGGTGACGGCGCCGGCGCGGTCCTGATCGGCCCCGACGATTCTCGTTGCCCAGACGACGGCGGTGTCGATCACACCGACGCAGACGGTCCGTCGGGAATCTTATCGTACCAACTCGGCAGCGAAGGTTGCGGTGGTGAAATGCTGTGCATTCCCGCCGGCGGAACCCGGTTGCCGCTGACCGAAGAGGCGCGGCGCGAGGGGCTGCAATACATGAAGATGGATGGGCGGAATGTGTTCAAGTGGGCTGTTCGCGTCTTTGACGAAAGTGCAAAAGACGTGCTCGCGGCGGCCCAGGTCAACGCCGCGGAACTGGCGTTGGTGATCATGCACCAGGCCAACCAGCGGATCATCGACTCGGCCGTCTCCGATCTGGGCGTTCCCAAGGACCGGGTGTTCGTCAATCTGGATCGCTACGGAAACACATCCGGAGCGAGCATCCCGCTGGCGATGGACGAAGCGCTGCGTGCGGGTCGGATCAAGCGTGGTGACTACGTGCTGCTGTGCGGATTCGGAAGCGGACTGGCTTGGGGCACCGCGCTGCTGCGGTTCTAACCCGGATATTGCATCCGCTGATTCGACTCCCCCCCTAGCGCGAAAGCCTTAGTCCTGATAGGCATTGGAGTTACCACACTTCAAAGTCCACAGGCCCAAGGCTCTCGGCAATGACAAAG
>NZ_NTFY01000104.1 GCF_002289565.1 Rhodopirellula sp. SM50
TCGGTCGTCGTGAACGTGCGGTTTGCAGGTGCGTGGAAGACCGCGTAATACTCCAGCCCGTCCAGCAGGCCACGTACGACGTACTCACCGCGTTCGTCCGTTACATCTGTACCGCGTAAGACGTTGTCGATCGACGAAAACACGTCGATCGTCACGCCTTCTAATCTGGTTTCGGTCGGGTCTTGGATCCCGTCGCCGTTGCTGTCTTTCCAGACCTGACCGCTTACGCGCCCCGATGGCCGCGCGAACCAACTCGGTTCGAAAACTTCCGAAACGTAGTCGTCACCTTCGGCGAGTCCGGTAAAGGAATAGCTTCCGTTGGCATCAGTGATCGTAAACCGTTCACCAGGATCAAGGTGACCGTCCAGATCGTGGTCCAGATAATAGATGCGACCTTCGACCGGCGGCTCGTAATCGACATCGGCCGAGTCGTCGCTGTTACGAATTCCGTCGCCGTTGATGTCTTCATAAGCGTTTCCGTAGATCGCCCCGACACCGATATGCACATCGAATCGCTGCTCTGCAATGCGGCCTTGATTCGTGGCTCTTCGAGTCACGATTGTTGAGCCAATGAAGTCAGAGTTGGGTAGGATCTCGATCAGACCGAATGGAGCAGTCGACACCGCAACCGAAGCGTTGTTGACACTAGCTTGAAAAATAAAGTCGGGAACCGGCTTGAACTTCGCCGCAAAGAAATCGTAGGCACCGCCCAGTGATAAAGACTCGGTGCTAACAGAGAGAGTGTTCTCTGGTTCACTGTCAACGCGTCCGACAATGAAAAATGAACCGTCAACCGATTTAATTGCATGGAGATTCAGGGTGGTTTGGAATGGCACATTGCTCCGAACGAGTTCCCTCCAGGTAAGTTTGCCGTGTTTGTCATATCTTGCTGCGAGAAGGTCCGCATCTGCGGAGAGCTGATACTGTTGACCAGCAAGTTCAAGGATTTCACTAGCAGCTCCGTCGACTTGGGCAAAAACGATAGAATCACCGGAATCATCCACAATAAGACGGTTAGGTTCGTCATCGCCACTGCTGCCTACTGCTTCAGCCCACATGAGTTCTCCTGTTTGGCTGATTCGCGCTGAAAGAATGTCTCGCTGGCCAGATAGATGAAGTACCTGGTCACCTATTTGAAGCGTCGAGCCCGGGTCTCCCGTGACGTAACCCGAAAAGACAACATCACCGTCACTGGTGGATGCCAGATCGGTGACGCTGTCTGTTTGAGGTCCTCCAAGAATAGTCGCCCACTCGGCATTGCCCTCTTGATCATACTTTGTGACGAATGCATCTCGTAGACCTCGCAGCTCAACATCAGCTCCCCCAATTGAAACTGTATCACCGGCATTGCCAAAAAGCTCACCACCAATGATCACCGAACCCGGTTCATCAACGACAATCGCGTAGATTCGATCCTCAGCAGCTCCGCCAAATACGTCGACCCATGAAATTGAACCGGCATCGCTAATCCGTGCGGCGAACGCATCCCAAGCCCCTCCTGCCAACGTGAAGTGCTCACCGGCAAGCTCTACAGTCCCACCGGAAGATGCATCAATGATTCCGGCAAGGTATAGATCACCGTTTGGCGACATCGCCCACTTGTCAGGTTGCAAAAAGATATTCGAGGCACCCGTTGAAAGCGTCTGTGACCATGTGAGCCCGATATCACGTCCGTACTTTCGAATCTCGATCGTCCGGTTTCCGCGGGCTATCAACGCGGCCGACTGATCCTGCTCTTGCAAAATGAGATCACGTGTACCACTTCCGCCAACGATGTGGTCGTACCAGTGGACCTCACCACTCGGATAAAATTTGATCGAGTAGATGTCGCGTCCAGACGAAGGAACAACGACCGAATCCAGTAGTTCGAGTGTCGATGGCGCCGTACTATCACGATAAATCCCCGACACCATAACGCTACCATCGGCGAATATCACTGATTCTCCCATTCGATCGTCATAGGGACCGCCGATCAACCGTCCCCAAATCGTGTCGCCGTTCGCGCCATAATGGACGACAAAACCATCATTGCTGCCGTTGTGGGTATCGGTGACTCCACTACCAAATTCAACAATCTCGCCCGCATCGCCCATGATGCGACCAGCGACAATGACACTATCATTATTGGTCAGACCGATCGATCTCACCTCAACGGGAGTGTGCAGCCCAACGGTTCTTGCCCATTGAACAAGACCATTCGAATTGATTTTAATGGTTGCGAGCATTCCGTCTCCACTAAGTGTGACCGACGTGCTGTCGCTAAAGCGAACAGTCTCTCCAACTGCTCCATTTAGGCTTGCGGTGAGGATCAGTGAGCCATCTTCGGCAAGCACTGTATGAGGGGCGGTGTCGTATCCGGAACCGCCAAACAGCTTTGCCCAATTGAGATGCCCATTAGTGTCATAGCGGGCAACGAAAACGTCACCAATACCGTTAAGTACTCCTCCAAAACCACCTCCGAAGTCATACATGTCTCCAGAGTTGCCCGAAATGGTACCCGCCAAAATTAACCCGCCATCGTCTGTCGCAATTGCAGTTCGTACGTTATCACTGGCTGAACCGCCAAGTGCGTCCGCCCAAATCAAAGATGGATCGATGGTAATTGTCCCCGCGGCCTCGATCGAGACGGATTCAATCCTCTTTGCCAGCGTTGGCAACTCGGGGCTTGCATCGAATCGAAGTCCTTCAGAGAGTGGCGTGGCGTTGATATCAACGATCGGAGGATTATTTCCCGGCCGATCGTCATTCAGCCCGTCGATCACATACTCATGCGCGGCGTTGTCGAGGGGGTTGCCTGTCAGGTCGAGGGTCGACAGGTGGGGCAGGACGGGGCGGGAGAGACGGATGGCGTCGGCGGTCAGGTTGCCGTCGGGTTCCCCGCTGAGTTCGACGAGGGTTTGGCCGTCGTTGACGGCGGCTTGACCGAGGAATTCCCAAGGTCGATCGCCAAAGTCGTCGCCGTCGGGTGCATACCGTTGATCGACCGTGGTCGCGCCGAAGGCATCGGTCAGGTAGGCGACTTGGCCGTCGCCGATGAACGCCGTGATGGCAAGTTGTTCTCCAGAACTCGAACGGGTGGCCAGCGTCACCGTTTGAACCGTCTCCGGGATCAGCGTTGCAAAGACTTCGTAGGGGCCGAGTTGCGACAGGATCAGATCGCCTTGACCGCCAAATGCTTCTTCGCGCAAGTATCCGCCCAATTGCAGTGGCGCCGGCGTTGATCCCGCCCCCAGTTGAGGACCGTCCAGACCGCTGCCCGTCAGATCGGCAAACAGGACCAGGTCATAGCCGACATAGTCGGTGCCGAAGGCGGTCTCGGTGCGGACCAGCAACCCGCTGGCGTTGGCGGGTGCGAAGCTTGTGAGGATCTCGTCGGTGAACAAATCGCCGGTCGATACATCGAGCAGTCCGAACGCTTCGGCGCCACCGATCAATCCGAAGAGGTTCGGCGAACTGTCACCACCGAGGAATGGATTGATGCTTGATGCGCCATGATAAACTTCGGACGCCAGCGGAGTGACGTTACCGAGGCCAATTAAATCAGCGACGTCCGCAACCGTATTGTCGCCGAGCACAAAGCGACCTTCACCGCCATCGTTCACGCCGACTGCGCCGCCGCGGCCGCCGCTAACATCGACATCAACTCCGGCCACATCGACAAGGGTGCCAAACAGTTTCACCGTTCCGCCGGCGCCACCGCCTCCGGCACCGCCTGCTCCTCCGTCGCCCCCGCGACCTCCGGTACCACCTACGCCACCGTTGCCTCCCGGCGTGCCAGGAGGGAATGAGAAAATGTACTCGCCCTCTGTGCCTTGTCGATCTTCGCTCCCTGCAGGTGTACCGTTTTCGGCGGGTTGACCTGGCACACCGTCGGTGCCGCGTGCTGCGAAGTCGACGCTGGCCGATAGAATGCGACCGGCGGCGACGATCTCGAAGGCGCCTCCGCCGGCGCCGCCGACCCCGCCGACGGCTCCGTTGCCACCATCACCGGACGAGGCTCCGATTCCTCCGTTCCCGCCGTCTCCGCCATCGCCACCCCAGAGGTACGATCCGAAACCATAGGTCCACGAACTGGCTCCGGTTCCGCCGGACGCTCCGCCACCCGATCCGCCGGCTCCGCCGCCAGCGCCACCGCCACCGCCACCGCCTGATCCACCCGATCCGCCGGCCGAGATTTTGAGACCAACGACGTCGTTGAGCCCACGACCGCCGGTTCCGCCGGCGACGCCGGGTTGTCCGTTTCCGCCAGCGCCGCCATTGCCGCCAGGTACGCCGTTGCCCACGCCGCGGATTCCGGCAGCGCCGCTGCTTCCACCGGCGCCCGCAAGACCAGCTTGTCCGGCCGCTCCCGTGCCTAGTGCGTTGTTGAAGCCCACCGAGCCCGGAGTCGCGGCGGTTCCGGACGTTCCCGGCGTGCCTGCTTGGCCAGCCTTGCCAGCCGTACCCGGTAATCCGGGCGTTCCGGGCGTCGGCCCGCTGCTACCGCCGGGTCCTCCTTCACCACCAAGGCCACCGGTTCCGCCCGGCGTGGTGATCCCCGCGCCATCTCCCGCGATACCCGGTGCACCGACCACTCCCGGAACACCGCCACCGGCGACGGTTTGTGTGCCGACAGCCGACGCATCAAAAGTGGCTTGGGGTGAGATGATGACGTCGTTGGGTGCCTGAATCGAAAGCGGCCGGCTGCCCGTGATTTGAATCGCATCTCCGGGAATCTTCAAATCGCCGTGCACCCGAATCGTGGCCACGCCCGCGGTCACCGCGAAGTCATACGGCGTTCCGTAAAACAGTTCGGCCTCTTGATCGTCTCCGACGATGGCGAGCGTGTCGGTGTTGATCACCACTTGGTTGCCACCACCGGCCGGGGCTTCCGGCGTGTCGATCGCGAAACTCTTGAACAACGTCTGTCCCACCGCAGCTGCGTCGAACAAGTTCGATCCGTCGACGATGTACTCTGCGTTGCGCGTCCGACTTTCGTGCTCCGCCCACGTCGCGTACACGTCGTAGACTCCGAGCGGCAATCCATTGAATTGGTAAAAAACGCGAGCATCATCGGCTTGTCCGGGCGCGATGCGATAGTCGCCCTCGAATGCATCATCATGCCGATCGCCCGACCAAATGTTGACCGGACCGTGGCTGGTGTCGTACGTTCCCTGCTCGATGTAGCCTTCATCAAAGTTGTCGATGATGTACTGGCCCAACAGTGTGTCGATGCTGCCGATGTCGTTATTGCGCAGCTCCAACCACGACAGCGAGGGCAGCTCGACGAGGACGCCCACCTCGGTGATCTCGTTGTCACCCAGGTTCAGGTACATCAGCTCGTCAAGCCTGTCATCCCCACCGGCAAGCTCGCCGATATCGTTGATCCCCAACGCATTGGCACTCAACCATTGAAGACTTCCGATTCCGCTGAACCCGAGCGGGATCGCATCGTATTCATCGCCGCTGTCGTTGCCAGTTAATCCATCAAGGCTGAGGAATTCGAGGTTTGTCAGCGTCGGCAACAATTCGAACGCCGCAAACGATCCATCATCTTGATCGCCCTGATAGGTCTGCCTCGCGCCGACGCCGCCCGCCTTCAGATGCGTCAAGTCGAGATCCAGCACTTGGAGATTCGAAAGCCCCAGCTGACCGTGGGTTTCGCGTCCGGGTCGTAATCCGGGTTCGAAAGCGGCAAGGTTCAAATCGTCGATCGCGGCGCCGGCAAGCGACAGACTTTCCAGATTGATCGCGTACTCCAATCCATCGAGCGCGTCGGCCGAAGTCAATCGGCTCAGGTCCAGCTGAACCAGTTGGGTCATGTCCGATGCCTTCAGCTGTCGCAACAGCCTCAGACCGCCGGTGGGCGTCGCCACCGTCAAGCCCAATGCCTGGCCGACGCGAAGTTCGATTTCGTTGTTGTCGAACGCGACCTCAAAGTCATCTTGCTGCACATCCTGTCCGGCTTCCTGGCCCGTCTCGGGAGGCAGCGGATCGGATTCGAGTGCCGGGACAATATCGCGGATCTCAAAACTTTCGCCCATGAAGGAATCGATCCCGCCGTCACCGAACAGGCGATCAAGTGATTGTCCGCCTTCGAGAATGTCGTCTCCGGCACCGCCGCGAAGTTCATCGCGGTCCGGCAAGGCATCCGCTTCACCGAGCTTCGGCGGATCGATCGTGACCACGAACGACTGTGCCGCCGGCGGGACATACGTTGGGTAGAAGAGTCGACTTTCGACTTCGGCGAACGGATCATAAACTCGAATCAAATACTCGCCGGCGGCGAACGCGCGCAAGTCGACGATCGATGCATTGCTGGCAAGCAGTTGCCCCCCGGCGTCATAAGCATCGACGATCAATCCTTGACGATCCGTGGTTACCAGTTCCAACGCGGCCGCGTCGGCGGTCAAGATCAGTGGTGAGAGAATGTCGCCCGCCTGTGCCGACAACCGCAGGGTCAGCCGCGTGCGTCCCGTGGCCAATGCGTCACGCACTTCGCTGGTCAGGTTCAGATCGATCGGATCATTTTGATCGTAGGTGTCGCTCTGATAGGTCGCCAATCCGGGAATCGGATTCCCATCTCCGTCAAGGCCGATTGATTGACGAAAGTAGCTGGCTCGACCGGCCAGATCTTCGGCAGACAACTGCAGGTCTGCTTCACGATCAAGAATTTCAGCCTGAATCGTCCCCCGAATGTCGGCCGACAATGACCGCGTAAAGGGCACCGAAAACTTCGCCGACTCCAACCGCTCGGGGAAGGCGACCAGATCCAAGAAGCTCGACAAGTCGACTTCCATCAGTGTGACAAACTCGGAATCATCACCGCCGATCTTCAACTCGTGCGGATCCGTTGGGTCAGCCAAACCCGTGCTGCGGCGATAGGTCTCCGCAATCACCGGGAACGCGGAACTTGGTGAAGCGACACGCACATCGGCGGCGTTCAGTGTTCCTTCAATCGATCCGCCCCGGATCGGGAACGAAGTGAATTCATCATCGTCTTGCCGCATCCGCACGCGAACTTGGTCGCCGATTTGTCCGTCACCGAGCGTCGTCAACCGGAACCAGTGTTCGGTTTCGAAGGCGGCGAAGGAGTCGTAGCGCGTGATTGCATTCTGGGTGGCGATGCCGTAGCCGCCGTCGGCCAGGTTTTCGTCGTAGCGGTGTTCCAAGACACCGTCGTCAACGATCAATTGCACGACCGTTCCGTCGACGATCAAACGCAACGCTTGCACGTCGGCGACCGGGTTGAAACCGGCTTCGGCCGGCAACGATGCGTCAACGTGCCAACCCGAGCCGTCACGATGCCCGAGTTGCCACTCACCTTCCTGCGTCGTTTCATTGAAGGAGTACCCGGCAAACTTGAACGATTCCGGACCGCGGTAATCGTAAGTCAGATAGCCGTTGGTCGGTCTGCCAATTCCCCCGACCGATTGCAACTGAGATCGCAGTTGATAAAACGGTGCAAAGGTGAGGTTTTCAATAATGGAGATCGAATCTAAACCGGCCGCGCCGGTGGCTTCGTAGCGTCCGTCAATCAGTTCAAACGTGCAATAAATACTCCCGAATACCGCGACGTCTTCGGCAACCGAAAGATCGAGGACACCGGTGGAAAGCAACTCATCACGGCGTCGGAATTCTTCTCCGGTGGCCGGTTCGACGACATACTCGCCGCTGCCCGGGATGCTGCGGTTGGTCAGGAAATCAAACCCGGTCTCGGGTACATCGATCGACCGCGGCCGCCCGTAGACGACATGCACGCGGCCGGAGCCTGCGGTATCAATCGCTGTGTCGACAAACGCGTTGGGCGTTCCGATCAGCAGATCATCCAGTCCGTCGCCGTTGAGATCCGTATGCGGTGATTCCGGCAAGTAGCCAAAGATCTCGCCGGGAGAAGTCGATTCACCGTCGATCGTCGCAACCGCATCGCCGAGTCGCACAACGAGCGGACCATCGGTGAGAGCCTCAGCGAGTTGCGGCCACTGCAGGTCGTAGAACAGACGCACCTGATTGGCTTGGGGATCCGGAACCGATTCGGGCGCGCCTTCGGCCGGGCTGTCGGAGAAGTAGCTACCCGGAGTCCCGACGGCGAGATCAGTCACAAGGTCTCCATCGAATTCGCCGACTTGCAAACTCAGCGGGCCGTGTGCCGAAGTGTTTTGCGGAAGATCACGCTGGATCCGCATCAGTCCGACGTTCACACCGCCGGAAGTTGCCGTGCCGGGATTCTGAATGACATCGGCCGAGTTCACACCCGGCGGAGCGTTGTAGTCCGGCGACCCCGCGAGAATGAAGACGGCACCGTTGGAATCCGCCGCGTTGCCGCGCGTTTCGATTCCACGACCAAACGCGATTTCGTCGTAGCCGTCGAAGTTCAGGTCACCGACGTCATAAAGCGTCGCGCCAAGTTCTTCGCCCTCCCAGATATAGCTCGCCGCCTGATCAAGCGGGACATTGCCGGAAAGATCCTTACCACCAAGAATCAGATACACACGACCGATGTTGGCACGTTCAGGTGCATTCGGGTTTACTCCAGAAAGTTCAACGTCGATAAACTTCGGATCTGCGACCAACAGGTCCTCTTTACCATCGCCGTTGACGTCCCCGACCGATCGGGCAGTTAGCTCGCCCGCTCCGTCAACCGCTTCGTAGTGCCCCGCGTCGATTCCCTGACCGCTTAGCAATGCTGAAAGGTGATTAACGCGGTCAGTACTATCTCGCTCCATCGCAACAACAGCGAGAGACGAATCAAGGTAGCTGTCTTGTGACAGATCGGCATTTGCAAATACGTATCCCACTTCATCGAAAAATCGATTGTCTCCGTGACCCAAAACAAAGAAATCATCAGGAACATCACCATGCAGATCCAGCTGAAGAACCGATAGATCCTGGATATTCAAGGAGACATTTGATGGAACACTAATCTTCAGTGCCGAGTCATCGCTGCTTATACGTCGATCAAAACGCTGAGATCCCGGAACGATATCAAGAGTGAACTCCGTGTGTGAAGTCGTCACGACGCGTGACTCTCCGGTGTCGCTGGTGTTGGACAGTGCGATAAAACCTCCAAACGGATCGGCTTTCAAATCATCGAGGATGTGAGAGGCATTCGGCATCTCGATCGTCGTCGTTGGATGCAGGGCGTTTGCCTTCGACCAGGTCTGTCCCCCATCAACGGAGCGAGAAAAGAGAATGTCGCGTTTTCCAATTGCTCCGGAAGTAATCCAAGCGGCAACTAGAGCACCATCTTGGTAAGCCACCCTCGGGTATTGGTCGCCAATTGCGGGCTCCCCAAAGGGGTCTCCATTGTCTTCCAATGCGGTCGAGTTAAGCGGCTCTGGTGCAGACCAGGTAGCACCAAAATCCGAAGATCGTGAGAAGAAAAGGTCCCAATCTGTTCCGTAGGCATCTCCATCGGACGTCGAGGATTGCCAAACCACAACGGCACCTGAGCCTCCGCTTGGTGAGGCAGCCTGTATGGTTGTGGAGCGATCTGGATTCCCAAGGTTGGCTGAAAGCAAGGAGCCTTGCGACCAAGTATGACCGTTGTCTGCCGATTGTACGACGCGGATGTCGTAACTTTGATCGACTCTTGTGATCCAGCTGCCAATCCATCGATTAGTGTCGATTCGAGAGAAGTCCGGAGAGGTGGCACGGCTGACTGCAGTCGCCTCAAATACGTTGATAGGAGAGCTCCAATCTGAAATCCCAAGTTCCCATCGTGCAGATTGCACGCCAGCGAAACCAGAATACGCCCAGAACGCCACCGCCGCTCCCGCGCTATCCGCTTCAAGATCGAGATACGTTCCGCCATTGAACCCGTCGGAGATGACTTTGGCTGTGCTCCACGACCCACCGCCATCAGTTGATCGCGACGACACGACTGAGAAACCGGTTGATCCGTCGATAGAGTCTTCGGTCATCCAGAGGACCGTCCACACACCGTTTCCGTTCGAGACAACTTTCGGCGTCATATCCCGACCGGAAAGGCCTGCGTTCGAGTTCAAGGCGAACGGCGCACTCCATGAGTTTGCGTTGTCCGACGAGAGTGATACCAGGATGTCCGTGTCATTTCCGATTGTTCCACCAAGCGTGTTCTCCGTTGAGACAACGGCCACCCAATTCCCTTCACCATCGGTCGCGAGTTGGGCGTCGTCATTGGCAACGTTCGCGGTAGCGAATGGAGCGAAAGCCTCGACTTTCGACCAGCTACTCGAGTCGCTCGCAAAGACTAGATCGTCCGCTGACTGATTGAATTGAGTATCTTCAGCAGTGGTGATGAGGTCTGCGCCGAACAGAACGGCACGGTCAAACGCCGTCGGCGCAACAACCACACTCGCTTGGCCTTCAGCCCGGTACGTCCTTGCCGCCGCGTCGAGTTCTTCGGGGCTGTTCATGGTGACTTCGAAGGACCAGTCGGTGCCGCGAACTCGTAAATCGTCGACGATGGTGTCGGTGTCGAAGTTGGCGGTTTCCACGCGGTACAGACTCTGTGGATCGATCGGGCCGAACAGGATGTAGCTGTCCGTGCCGACTGCACCGGAGAACAGATAGTCGTCGTAGCCGTCGGCGTTGACGTCACCGAGCTTTGTTGCATTGGCCAGTCCCGCCCCGGCCGCGATCCCTTCGAGCGCGAACGCCTCGGCCAAGTCGATCGACTCGCCCGGCTCGAGCGGCAACGCCGCACCCGGCAACAGCTTGCCTTCGTCTTCGGCGCCGAGCGGCGAAGCCAAGTCATCGAGGAACGAGTGCGGGCGAGCCTCTTCCAGCCCCATCGTCGGCGGGCCGGTCCGCGAATCCGGCGTTCCGTCAAGTACCGGCGTCGGAATCACCAACAAGTCGATCGCGTTTCCGAACAAGTAGTCGTCACCATCACCGCCAATGATTCGATCTGCGCCTTCTCCGCCGGACAAGTAATCGAATTGCGATTCCCCATAGATCGTATCCGCCCCGGCGCCGCCCAGAATCACGTCTTCACCCGTTCCGCCACGCAACTCCATGCGTGCAAACGCGGTCGCGTGGGCTTCGACATCGCCCAGGGAAACGCCCCAGCTTTGATCGCCCAGCAAGTAACCCGGATCGGCGTGAATGATGTCGATGCCGCCACGGGTATCGATCACGGTGCGTTCCACATCACGCGATTGGAAGAACGCGTATTGCTGGACAAAGGCGCCGTCTTCGTACAAGAACTGCTCATTGGCCGTATCCCAAACGAGCGACGTCAAACGATGCCGATGCAAGAAGCGGTCATAACCGACGGCCACGAAATCGCGGATCTTGTGCGGGCTGACACTGGCGTCATTGTCGTTGGCCTGATCGCCGCCGAGGAACAGGACCTGGTCTTCGCCCGCACCGCCGATGAACAAGTCACCGATGCCGGGATCAAACGGTTGGCCGGTCAGTTCGTTGACGGGCAAATCGTCGGGCACGAGTTGGAAAATGTCGCTGCCGTCACCGCCGAAAATCAAATCGCTCCGCTGACCGTCCAGCCCGCCGGTCAGTACATCGTTGCCCGCCCCGCCGAAGACCCAGTCTTCGCCGCTGCCGCCGGCCAAGCGGTCGCTGCCACGGCCACCAAGGATCACGTCGCGTCGCCCGATCGGATCGGCCGGAGGCGCAAAACTGACGATGATCGGATCGGACAGATCCAGGACTTGTGTTTGAACCCCGACGACCGTCGAAAAGATCTCGAACGCCGCCGGCAGGTCCGGTTGTTGCCCTGCGGGCACAAACGGCATGATTCGGAATTCGTAGTCGCCGGCCGGCAGTCCCGCCAAGTCCAACAGCGCCAAGCCTTCACCGCTGCTGGTCAAACGCTGCGAAAGTGATCTTCCTTGGCCGTCGTAAAGATCGATTTGGAGAACGGTATCGGGATCAAGCTGCGGCGAGTTGATCGAAAGGAGCGAACGCACACCAAGCCCCAAGCTGGTCGGCGCTTGTTCGGTCAACGTGAACTTGAACCAGCGTTCCGGAAGCGGGTCGTTGACAC
The DNA here is from genome assembly GCF_002289565.1 of Rhodopirellula sp. SM50. GTDB lineage: Bacteria > Planctomycetota > Planctomycetia > Pirellulales > Pirellulaceae > Stieleria. The sequence goes on from NZ_NTFY01000104.1 coordinate 11,969, forward strand.
CATCATCCGGAAGCTCCTGACGAATCGCCTTGAGCGTCGAGAGGTTCTCGATGCGAACGGCGTCGCCCCTGCCGGTGTTGGTTTCGGGGATCGCCGCGGTGATCTTGGGAATCAGTTCATAACGACCGACATCGCCGTTGATCAACAATCGATACGTCGCGGCGTCCAAGCCCGAAACATCCAGCGTCGCGGTGTTGTCTGATCCGCCGGTCGTGGCGGTTGTGGAAGTCGCTTCGCCGACCCGAGACAACTCCATCGTCATCGTTGCACCCGAAGACGCAACCAGGTCGATCGTGCCGCCAGCGGCGACCGGCAACGCGAGGGTGAATTGAAAGTAGTCTTGATCCGCGGCGCCGGCCAGACTCAACCCGCTGATCCGCGACACGTCGGCAAGGTCCGGAAGCACGTAAGCCGTTTGCGTCGTATCGTTGGGCTCGGAGGCATCGGCCGAAGCGGCCAGTTCGAATCCGATTTGATAACCCGTCGGAATCGCGCCGTCACTTTCAACTCGCAGGGAATAGGTTGCACCGGCCGTCACCGACGCCAGCGAAAGCTCACCGTCGACCAGCGTCGTCAGCTCGGTGTTCGTCGGATCGTACAGTTCGGCCATCAGGTTCACGCCGCGGATGCCACTGACCGGCGTGATCCGAATCGCATCCCCAGCCACCGCGTCGGTTGCCAACTCAAACGTGTACCAATCGATATCCGGCTCGGTGATTCGTGCGCTGTCGAACGTCGTTCCCGTGTAGCGCGTCGAAGAAGCGATCACGCCGAGCGGGTGGGCGTCGGCTCGGGTGTCATTTCGATTGCCGAAGGGATCCGACGAATCCGGCAGGAAAGAACGCTGCGGCTCGATGCGAACGATGTCGTTGCCATCGCCGGCATCTACCCAGACACTCTTCTGAACCGTTTCACCGACGATGACTTCGTCGTCCCCGCCGAGCGCGTCGACGATGATCGCCAGGAAGTCCTTTTCTTGACCGAAGATCGTCTGGACGATGTCGGTCGAAGTCACGCCCAGATCGGCAAACTGTTCAAAGGCGCCGCGTGTCGAGCGTGGGATTTCGACCCGCGGATCGAGCAACACGCTTGCCGCATCGATCACGTCTTCGGTGGCGTCGTGAACCGGTTCGTCGTCGTTGTCAAAGGCGGTGAAGGAGTCAAAACCGTTGAAGCGAGGATCAAAGGCGCCCGCGCCGCTGACCGTGACCAGGTGCCGACCGAACAGCGGGTTGTAGGGATTGGTGACGAAGTCGACACGGATCGTGTCGTCACCGGCCGAGGCGCCCAGGTACCACGCCCGATCGTTTTCTTTGGCGTATTCCTTCCACTGGTCGTCTTGTTCGAGCGTACTTTCACCTCCGTCAAAGCGCGTGCCACGACGCGTGACCAGAACGTCGCCTTCGACGCCTCCGCCCCCGTTGCCGTAAAGCAGATCCAGTCCGGTGCCGCCGAACAGCACGTCTTGCCGGTTCGGATTGTCGCTGCCGAGAATCCGATTCAGCCCCGTGTCTTCGAGCGTGTAGATCCCGCCGCCGTCATCGTCGTACAAGTTGCCTGCGGTGTCGACGAACACGCCGAACGAAGCCGACGGACCGGTTTCGAGAAACTCGTCTTCGGGAACGCCCGGATCGGGGTTCTGTGACCACGCATACAGATAGTTCGCTCCCGCGCCGCCGATCAGATCGTCGTTGCCTTGGCCGGCGTACAAGTAATCGGTGTCCGAGAGCGGATCACCGGAAAAGAAGTCGCCCCAGATTCGGTCATCGCCGCCAAGACCGTAAAGCCGGTCGCTGCCGGGTCCGCCATCGATCCGGTCGCGGCCCCGTGTACCCCGGATGACGTCCTCTCCCGGACCGCCGCTAAGCACGGTCGTCCAAGTCACTCCGGCGGTGTTGGCCCGCATTTGTTCGAGTGTGTCGGCGCGCAGCTCGACGCTCAACTCATCATCACCGATCAGCCCGGCGACCTGGATTTGCTCGACCACCGGAGTCAATCGGAAGTCGTTGCTGCGCCAGTCGACCATGATCTGACGAAGCGGCGCGGTTGGATCGGATGACGCCGCCGTGTAGTCGACTTGCAACATCAATTTGGGATTGCCGAACGAATCGACGTCATCGGCTTCGGTGACCGTGATGGTGTCATCGATGAACGGATCGATTCCGTCAAAACTCTGATCACCTTGAATCAGGAGGATATCAGCCGCACCATCGTCCGGTGTATCAAACGGCAAGGCGTTGCCGTAGTGGCCGTCAAACGCATCGCCGAGCGACTGATACCGACTGCTGACATCCAGCACCATCACATCGACGCCCGATCCGCCGTAGGAACGATCAACGCCGTCCATGCCTTCGATCCAATCGGAGTCGCGTCCGCCCCAAAGGTGGTCGTCACCTCCTCCGCCGAACAGCTGGTCTTGACCGCGATTTCCAAAGAGATGGTCGCTGCCTCCGGCCGTTGACGCTTGGGTGTTGGAAAGGTACTGCGGACCGGCCAGGTAATCGCCGTGCAGGAAATCGTTGCCGACGACGGGAGTTTCCATCGAGTCACCGATCAAGATCTCGCGGCGAAGGTTTCCGTAAAGCTGGTCGCCGTCCGCTCCGCCACGCAGTTCGTCGCCGATCAAAGCCGACTCGGCCTGCTGGTCGGACGACGGAGCAAAGGCGAACAGGGTATCGACACCGGATCCACCCCAAAGTCGTTGACCGGCCTGGCCCCCGGTCGCGTTACCCGCATCACCATACAGCAAATCGCTGCCTTCATCGCCGTAGAGCTGATCAATACCGAAGCCGCCGCGCACCGTGTCGGCGCCCAATCCGCCACGCAACACATCATCGTCTTCACCGCCGCGAAGTGCATCGCGACCGGCGCCGCCATCGATGTAGTCAGCCGCCGCGCCGCCATCGATCACGTCGTGATCACCGCCGCCGAACAACCAGTCCCCATCGTCACCGCCGAACAAACTGTCTTTGCCATCGCCGATGAAACCATCCGCCGTATTTTGGCCGGCCACTGAAAATGACAACACGGCGACGGGCGTGATGGTGGGGGCGACGTATTGGGAACGCCACTGCGTGTCTGCGGCGAAGGCCTCGGCTGCGGCAAAGCCATTGGCCAGCTCAAAGTTGGCCGGATTGGATGTGTCAAACCCCGTTCGCCACCAACTGAAATCGCCACCCGGATTGGCTTGCCAACTGACAAGGGCACTCGTCGAGAAACCGCCAAAGACAAGATCGCGACCTTGTTCGCCGAACATCCGGTCGTCGCCCCGTCCGCCGATCAACAAGTCGTCGTCGGTTCCCGCATAGACAAGATCGGCGCCGTCTCCGGCAACCACCACATCCCGACCGCCGCCGGTGCGGATCACGTCGTTACCGCCGCCGGCAAAGACCTGGTCATCGGCGTCGCCCGTAAAAATCTGGTCGTGTCCATCGCCGGCAAGGACCAGCGCGGTCCCGAGATCGCTGATGATCAGATTGTCACCGTGACCTGCATCGATCGTGTTGTTGCCATCACCGGCACGAATCTCGTCATCGCCAACTCCGGCGATGATCTGGTCGTTCCCTATTCCGGTGACGATCAGGTTATCGCCATCACCGGCGTCGATGATGTTGTTACCGTCGCCGGCATGGATCGTGTCGATACCGCTACCGGAGGTGATCTGGTCGACACCGCTGCCAGTCCTGACCACGTTGTCACCGTCGCCGGCGTCGATCAGATTATCCCCGTCTGCTGCGACAATCCGATCGGCGCCATCTCCGGAGCGAATGTCGTTCGCCCCAGCGCCAGCCAGGATCGTGTCATTGCCATCGCCGGTGACGATGCGATCGATCGCGCCGCCGGCCTCGATGCGATTTGCTCCCCCAGAGACCGTCACGAAGTTGGAACCTTCGCCGACCAGAATCACGTCGTCTCCCGATCCGGCGGAGACCGTATCATTGCCGTCGAGGGACACGACAACGTTGTTTCCCGCACCGGCGTGGATCTCGTCGTCGCCGCCGAGACCCTCGATGCGATCATTCCCGAGTTGGCCGTTAATGAGGTCACTGCCGATGTCACCAAAGATCAAATCGCCGTGGTCTTCGTTGGGATTCGCCACGGCGGTTGATCCCTGCGTCTCGCCAAACACGGTATTGGTATCCGAGACGTTTCCGCCACCGCTTGAAGAGCTGCCAGAGTAGAGGATGTCAGCATGCCAACCGCCGACCAGCAAATCGCTCCCCCCAAAGCCGAACAGCGTATCCGGCCCCGAGCCGCCGAACAGTTCGTCATCGTTCAGGCTGCCAAGCAGCTGATCGGCGTGGCTGGCGGGATCGCCCGGGCCAATGGCATCGGAATCCTCCAGGTCACCAAACAGTCGATGTGTTTCGCCGAGGACACCAAGGTCGCTTGCCGTTTCGCCGGAGTAGACCAGGTCCGATCCCCAACCACCGATCAGCAGGTCGCTGCCGGCGCCACCAAAGATGGAATCATTTCCGGCTCCGCCATCGATGGTATCGTTTCCGGATTCACCGCGAACTTCATCGTCGCCATCGCCCGCGAACACTTGATCCGATCCTTGGCCCGCGAGCACCAAATCAACGCCACCGCCTCCATAGATTAGATCGTTACCGCGGCCGCCACTGAGCAGGTCGCGTCCGCTCCCGCTGTGCCCTGTCACCACCTGCCCCGTCACCGTTGCCACGTCGCCGACCAGGATGTCAAACCCGACGCTGCCTTCTAGTTCGTCGGCGCCGAGACCGCCGATGATTGTGTCGTCGTCCTGCTCGCCGCGAAGCAGATCGTCCCCCGCTTCGCCACTGAGCAGGTCATTGCCTCGACCACCCATCAGATTGTCTTCACCGTTGCCACCAAACAATTGGTCGTCGCCATCGTCTCCGGCTAGCAGGTCACGGCCGTCGCCTCCGTCCAACTGGTCATTTCCCTCGCCGCCCTCTAATCGGTCCTCGCCCGCTTCGCCAAACAGGTTGTCGCTTGCGGTGGCTCCAACAATCAAATCATTACCCGCACCGCCATAAGCCGTGATTCCTCCGGCTCCTGCCAACAACGTATCGTTGCCGTCGCTGCCGCGTAGTTCCGCAAACCCACCGCCTGCAACGAGCCGATCATTTCCACCTTGACCGTCTAAGAAAACGGATTGTGTGACTGCCGGATCAATCAGGATCGTGTCATCCCCCTCACCGGCGTAACCGACGATGGACGTCACGCCAGAATAGAGCTCAGAGCGTCCGGCTGATTCGACGAAGACCGCATCGCCGCCTGCCGAGCGAACACGGAACTGGTCATTCGAATCGCTGAGCGTCAACTGCAACGTTCCCGTGTTGAGTGTTGCCAGCGGCGCGGCCGGAGACGGTCGTTCGACCGAAAACTGCAGGAGCGGTAGCGGCGCACCCAGATTGCCTTCTTCTTTCAGCAAGGTTTTGCGGCCGAATGGCGTGTTGAACCCGATTTCGATGTAATAGAACAATTCGGCGGTAAACTGCCCTGTGGTCTCAAAGATGTGCAGGAAGTTGTTGCTCGAATTTCCAAGGTCGAGACTTGCCGCGATTTCGTCTCCCCGAACACGACCGTCACCGTTGGGGTCAAACAGATCCAGGTAAACGTTTGCAAAGAGTCCGCCCCCGGCCCCCGCACGGGCAACACCGGCGTTGATTTCCGCGGCGGCGGTCAGCGATGCAAAGAATTCCAATTCGGGAACGTCAGCCCCTCGACCGTCCGGCGTGGCGGTGTCGGAAACGTAAAAGCCGTCAAAGATCGCTCCCAAGTCCTGTCTTCCACTCTCGCTGTACTGACGCAATCCCGAAGTATCAAATCCGAAGGCAAAGTCGGCGGTCATTCCGGCGCTGCCCCCGACCCGTGCGCCCAGGGGACCCACGATCGGAAAGAATTGGCTGTAATCAAAACCGAAACCCAGCGGCGGCATGTCATAGGTGAAAAGTGTTGCGTCCTGGCCGAGCAACAATCCGAAACTCTCCGCAGCATTCTCCAAAATCGGGAACGCAAAACCTCCACCGGTCACATCCAGTGATGCCTGAAAACTGCTCGATTGACTGGGGCTTGCGGTGGTGTTGATCTGGTTCTGGATAGAATTGAAATCGATCGCCTGCAATTCCTTCGGTACCAATTGTCCGAGAAGCTCGTCGCGGCTGGCGAGATTGCCGTCGAGCTCGAAGCGTCCCAGGTCAATCCAGCTGTCCCCGGGCGCCTCTTCGCTGGCTCCGATCTGACCGGCGGCTCCGCCCAGTGGTGCGGGAGCAACGCCGCTAAGTTGGTCGGCAAGGTCTTTGATGTCAGCCACGGCGGCCAGGAAACTGGCGGCATCCTCATAGCCAAACAACGTCCCCAGATCCAGCAGCGACACACCCAGACCGAGTTGGTCGAAGACGGGCAATTGCTGCGTCAGCAGATCAAGCACCGGATCCAACGGCGCCAAGGTGGATTGAATGTTCTCGACGATCGGTGAAAGGAAATCACCGAGGAAGCTACCGAGACTGACTTGAACCTGATTGAATTGCACGATCGGAGAGGTGCTCAATCCACCCGTCGCCGGGTTTTCATCAACCAAGTCCCAATCAACGACGAAGTTGGTGCGTAACGAAGGGAATTGGGCGGATCCGCCAAAGCTTGCCGTCAGGTTCATGTCCACATCAATCGATGCATCAAAATCGGACGACAGATCGAGGCCTCCGCCGCCGAGAAGGTCGGCGAGCTTGACGCGGCCCTGTGTGTTCCCGATGTCGATCGCAAAACGTCCGGCAAGCCCGGTATTCACGTTCTCGATCAGAATATCAAGCAACGAAAGATTGCCTGTGCCCGTAAAACTGCTCGGCAAACCGGCGCTGACATCAATCACCAGATCATTCGCGCTCGGATCGAATTGGAAATAGACGCCATCGTTTCGGCTGATCCCGATCGCAAAATCAAACGCAAAATCGGACACCAAATCCAGCATCGCGTCTTCGGTGCTGAAACCCAGTGCAGGCATCCCGATGTCGAAGTTCAGATCGGTTGCGGTGCGATTGGTGTCGGCAAGACTGATCACAAATTCAACGAAATCGGTACCCGTTCGGACTTCAACATCGCTGACATCGACGACATTGTCGTTGTTTACATCTCTCAAGAATCCGAGATCATCCAGCCCCAGAAACAGCGCCTGTTGGACTGCCGGAATCGCGCCCGTTCCGACAAATCCGACGGGATCGGCCAGCACCGCACGCATTTCGCCGACGAAATCGGCTGCTTCGGTCATGCCGTCGCCAACGACGGGAACATTGACGCCCAGGATGCGACCTCGAAGCGCCTCTTCCAACAATCTCAACAGTCCGTCCCATCCGTCCGAGAGTGCGGAAAGGTTTTCGGTGAAATCGAGATTGCCAATCAGCGTTTCCAGATCCGGGAACGAAAGGCTGGTCGTGCCCAAGGGATCCGCGATATCGCCGACGACCAGTTCAACCGCGCCGATCGCATTGGTTTCCGTGGGCGCGAACAGCGGCAACGTCGCAAAAGCTGCTCCATCAAGGTCGGCGACAATCTCGGCGTTCTCAAACTCACTGAAGTAAAGCCGGTCATCGGGAAAGCGACCGAGGATCGGCTCCAGACCGAGCACAAACGCGGCGGGATCGGTGGCCGCACCGACGCCGTCAATATCCAACGCAACTTGACCATTTCGAACGAACACGCTGAGCGGGCCGATCACCGAGTCCAGTTCCATTGGTGCCGTGTTGGCGAGTTTGGCGGTCGCGGAAAACTGAGTGTTGCCGGCGTCAAAGAAAGGAGCCGGAGCGAACGGATCACTCAGATCGATACCGAGCACCACTTGGAAACCGACGCCGGTCTGGAAATCGAGCAATGCGTCGGCGTTGAGATCGATCAAGTGTCCGAGTTCACTGTTCTCGAAATCCAACTGCAGCGGGATGGATTGAACACGCTGCCGCTGCATCGTGATGGCGATCGTCAGGATTTCTCCGTCGATCGCGACATCGACACAAGTGTCCTCGCTGCAATCGCTCAACAGCGGTGCTTCGCCTTGGCCCGTCGGAGGCGGTGGCGCACCGGCACCGAAATCCAACGCGTCGGCCAGTGATTGCTCGAGTTGCTGCAGCGATCGCGCCGAGCTCTGTTGGAAGTCGTCGAGTTTTTTGGACAGGTCTTCCGCGATCCGAATGGCGTCGGCAAGGCTTCGGCCGATCAACGGTAGCGGTTCGCTGAGCGCAGATGACTGCTCAAACTGCGAAATCAGGGAGATCATTTGGCGCAGCGATGACAGGATGCTGGGGCGGAAGACCGAATCGCCAATGATTTGTCCGTCGCTATCGGTATCGGACGGGTCCCATCCCAGATCCCCGGACGATGGCCCCGAAAGGGAGAACGGATTGGAGCCTTCGCTGAAATCTGAAAGGGTCAGCCCTCGACCGTCCGGGTTGATCGAAACGGCCACTTGACCGGCCGTGGCGTCCCTGATCGCACGAACCAAATCGCCCACGGTTGAGATGTCGGCCAGAGAGAGTGAAAACGATTCGCCGCTGCGCAGCGTGAACGCAAGGTCCGTGGCCGAACCGGATGCAATCCCCGAGCCGTCGTTGAGTTCGCTGATCGGTGTCGTTGCATTGAGCCCGAGTAGAGTCAGATTCTGCAGCTGAGTCAGGCCGTCGAGATCTTGAAGCGTGACCCGCACGTGGTCCGGTTGCAGGACATCGTCCCAAGTGAATTGGACGCGTGGATCGGCTCCGAGTGAAAGTCCAGAAATCACCTGCGGCAAAGCGATCGGCAGCGACGCGGTCGCCGAGCCCGAAACGCTGGGTGATGCGAGCACCGATTCCGGCGAGGCATCGGCCATTTCCGCCAAACCGATTTGGCCGTTGGCAGTAGGGGAGGCCAGGGCAAACTCGATCACGGTACGTACGGCGGCCGTGCCTCCTGTCACCGAAACGTCAGCAATCCCTAGCCGCGCAGCCGCCGCCAAGTCATCGGTTTCCGCTTCCAAGACCACCGAGATCTGTGTTTGGTCGGTGTCAACGAAGAAACGGTCGGCCAGCGACTCGCCGTGCAATACCGTTCCACGAATCACGCCATCCTTCAGAGTATCCTCGCCGAGGATTCCAAGGCCTTGTCCGGCAAACGATCCTGGCGCCGCGGCAATTTGGAAGACATCCGTCAGCTCATTGTCCGCGGCCGATTGCACGGTCAGATCACGAATCACGAGTGATTTGGTGGCGTTGTCGATTTCGGCCATCAAGCGTGGGCCGCCGCCGGAATCGGAAGCCAGCTCCAGTTTTGAGATCACATCGCCAACCGTGATTGCGCCGCGGAGGTCGACCGGGAACACGTCACCGGTGGTCAATGTGATCTGGAGATGTTGATCGAGTGCCGCTTCGATGACGACTCCATCACCTCCGCGCAGTGCGTCCAGTGGTGTTGTCTCGGAAAGTGTGAACGACTCGCCCAAGGGAGTCAAAGAAAATCCGAAGGCGAGAATTCCGTCAAGTTCCGACGTAAACTCCACGTCGCCGCTGACGCTAAATTCGCTGAGTCCAGCGGCCGAAGCGTCGAAGTCAATCGACATCGTGCCTGCCGACAACGCGCTCGACAGACCGTCAATCGTGAACCGCAATTCGGGGGCGCCGGGAACGTAGGTGGCTGAGAGCCGTGATGACGGGACGCCTAATTCACTGCTGACCAGGTTCAAGAAGCTATCGATGGACGCGAATCCGAGACCGCTGACTTGCTGTGATTCCGCAAAACCGAGTGACCGCGCCCCGGTAATGGTCAATTGATCGACACTTGCATTTTGACCGATCAACGCCAATCTGCCGTCGACCACTTCAACGGCCACGGCGTTGCTCCGTTCCGCTTGATCCAGTGCTGCAGCTAACGCGCCTTGAAAGGCACTGGCAATTTCTTGCAGTCCGCTACTGGCGTTGAGATCGGCGGTGGAAAGGCTGACATTGATTGCCGTGTCACCATTGATCACCAGGGTCGTGTTTAGGGTGCCCGCGTCAGAGGCGATTTGGGGTGTGGACTCGGCTAACAACCGGACCGCTCCAAGCTGTCGCAGAAACGCTTCTTCAATCGCGTTGCCGAATCCGATTTTGTCACCGATCGCCACACCGACGGCCAATGGAGTGGAGAGATCTGCGAATCGCTGCGAGACGACCTGATCAACACGATCGCTCAGTTGCCCCAGCATGTTGTTTAACCCAAACGCCGTCAATTCACTCAGCGGTCCCAGTTCGGCCTCGAGTGTCGTGTTGGGGTTCACACTCACGGTCTCATCCGCGACTGTGATTTCCAATGCGGACGCCGCCGATGACGAAAACCCACCGATCGTGGCGGAGACCGGCAGCGTGCCGTCGATCGAATGGTTCTGCGTCACCTCAACGCCGATCGCACCCGCGCCGGAACGCAAGTCCGAGTAGGCAAAAGGATCTCCGCCACCGACTTCCGCAATCAACTGACTGCTGACGACCAACTGCCCGCCGTCAAGTGTGACATCGGCAAAACCAAACGTTCCGTTCGACGTCAGGCCTGAAACGTCAGCCGAGATCGAGCTTTCCAGTTGATCGACGACAACCGTCAGCGTGTCCGTGATGGACTCGGTCGCGTTGTAAGTCAAAGTCAGGCCAATGTCGGCTTCCGCACTGACGTCCAGGGTCGGCAACTGTGGCAGCACCAATCCCGCCGCTTCCCAGGCAGATTGTAGGTCAAGATTGACTTCACGCGTCCCGGCCGCATCGATCTGGAACGTGAAGGAGACGCCACCGGTTCGGGGGTCATGTTGGCCCGACGCGGCAACACCCAAGTCCAGACCGTTCGCTTGGATCATCAGTCCGTCCAAGCTGGCGACAAAGGCGTCGAAATCCATTTGCGTTTGACCGCCGAAACTTTGCCGTAGTGGATTGATGATCGCATCCTCCACGACTTGAAGCAGGTCAACCATTTCGCTGAACTTCAGCCACTGCTGATCACCCGCTGGATCGGAGGGGTTGGACAATCCGACTAGCTGGCGGCTGGTTGCCGTCTGTAGTTCGGTGGCGAGAGAGGTCCGCAAGGCATCCAAAACGTCCACCACCTCCACGCGGACCGGATCGGGGGCAACGAACGTCTGCCCCAGGGCAAGTTTCAGACCGGGTTTGACCCCGCGCCCGATCAACGGCGATGTGGGCAGCCAACCGTCATCACCGATTGCGATGACGTCGTATTTGCCGTCGGCAACCCCGCCAAAGCGAAACGTGCCTTCGGTGTCTGTGCGCTGCCAAGGTTCGCTGCCCTCGTCGGGAACGCCGTCGGAATCCGCATCGACGAAATCGAACTGCTCGTTTTCGTTTAGGTCCAGGTAAACGGTCCAGTTCGGCAGCGGTGTCTCCGACACTTCAGCGCGACCATTGAAGTTGCCGTCTTCAAAAACCGTCCCCACAATCGCCCCAGAGAGATCTTGGTTTGCGGCAGGTGGTGGCGCAAGTGTGACGCGGACTTCTGCTGCGAGCGCCGGTGCAACTATCGCGATTTCGCGACCGGCTTGAAGGTTCAACTCGGTCGCGATTTTTGCGTTTGCGATCTGGATGCCGGCGATTTGCGATCCAGCACGTTGCGTCTTGACGAACTCTAGCAGTAACGATAATGCTTCAGCCTCGGTGGGCGAGAGAGCGGCACCGGTCGATGCAATCGCCAATTCTGCCGGCAACGTCAACGCGAAATCCAGACCGGTCTGCATACCAGGCCAGACGCCACCCTCGGGTATTTCACCGGCCGGCCCGTTGAGTTGACTGACGACAACAGAAAGCGAAATCCCAGCCAGCCGAACCTCGGACATCGCTTGTCGAATTGTCTCAGCGACCCAACCGGTCGTGAAGGTTGTGCCTGAAGTAATCAGATTCGCATCGATCTGGAAGTCGCCGGCAGTTGCGGGGCCCAACGCGGACAGATCGACCCAACGAGCGGCCGTCTCGGAGTTCAGTTGGCGAACCAATTCCGGTTCCAGTCCCGAGGCGTCCGCCGGTTGCCCTAAGTCGTTTACCGTGGCAAACACAGAGAGTGCGTGGTTGAAGGCCGTGCCCGGGTTGCCATCGACGACCATTGGCAGCCCAGAGGCATCCACAAAACCGAGGTACGCGAGTCGCTGTTGGGCGCGTAACGTTTCGATCGGGCTCAATGAACCGGCAACCGCCAAGGGGCCGCTGCGTGAGTAGTCGGGGACCACGGCGACTTCGACCTCGCCAACGCGCGTGCCAACGGTCGGCTCTGCTTGCGACGAAAAATGGATCCGTAGCTTTCCGACTTGGTTGTTCGTCAAAAGGTCAGCGCGTGCCGACGGTACAAGGTAGATCTGTCCGGTTTCAGAAAAGGACTCAAAGCTCGATCCCAATCGATCCGTAAAAACAATCCTCGCAAATAACTTTCCATTGCTGGTCAGTAACAGGTCACCCGTTGGCGGATCCGTTGCGGACACCAGCGGTGTCACGCCCAATGAGTCAACCCAATCGAACGCGGTCAAGGCGAACCCGTGCCATCCGGGCGTCGCTTGACTGAGGTCCAACGCGACGACATCGCCTTGCGGGACGCCCGGTGAAAAACGAATGTTGTCGAGATGCATCGCGGCACCACTGCTGACGGCCGATCCAACCACCTCGAACGTCAGTCGGTCGACGCGTCCGCGGATCGCATCGGGAACCGTTAACGAGATCGATTGCATCGACGCGTCGACATCATCGGCAATGAATCTTGCAAGCGTCTGATCGCCGAGACGGATTTCAAGACGCTGGCCGGCATCGGGAGTGATCCGCCGCCAATCGAAGTCCAATGTGCCAGCGGCGACTGGTACGTAGAGATCGCGGAATGCGATGCGTGATGCACTGTCCAACTGCAGCAACGAATTGCTGTCCACGGACAACACCGATAACGATGATCCGGGCACCGTCGACCAGCCGGGAAGGTTTGCCCCGACGACGGGCGCTTCGAAATCCCCATTGATCGGATTCATCAGTGAAACCGTCGCTTCCCAGCCTCCAGCGTTGATCTCGCTTGGCAGCCAGCCCAGCATCGCCAGCGATGTCAGTGAAGGTTCGCCCGATGCCGAAGTGACGATCTCTGGGGGCGAGTGTTGATGAAGCTGGTCGGCGGCAAAGAAGTTTTCCGAACCGCGAAGGGATTCTTGGCCGCCGAGACGCGACAGTGCAAATCCCGAGTTGCTTCCAGAATTCACGGTTGCGGAATAGAAATCGAGAATCTTCGGATCCGCACCTTGCCCCGGAAAGTCCGCCCCGCCACTGGTGTCGATTGGAACGTTCAGCGCACCCGGCAAAGGCCGCCCACCACTGCCCTGAGTGGTCTGGTAATAAACGTCGGCAAAGCCCACGTTGTCCCAGATCGCCGTGTCGTAAACCGCAGGAGCCGATGACACGCCAGCTCTCGGCAGCGCGGCCGTGACGACGCCGAGATCAGAAAGATCGTAAGGATCCAGAAACGTGACTTGATCGACATCGCGTCCGATGCGACTGAGACGCTCGACCGCCTCGCTGATCACGGCTGAACCCGCGCCGAATCCGATCAGATGCAACGGCGGTCGCGAAGCCAAGGTGTCAATTTCGGCTGCCCACCCCAGTTCGACCAGGGTCTGAAAGAGACTGTCCCCGACCGACTCGACGTTTCGAGCGTTCGCTAACGGGTCCGGGCCTGCCCAATGAACCGAAACCACGACTTCACCAACCAGATCCCCCGCAAGGTCGACCGGCTCCCCCAAGAACGTCGCTTCGCCAGGCGCGAGCCTGATGTGCCAGGCGTCTTGCGAACCGTTCGTTGTGTCGGCATGAGCACGAATCGACTCGGCGAGCGTGGAGACGGCGAACTCCGTCCCCCCTTCACCGACCACCACGGTCAGCCCGGTCGGCTGCAACCCATCGGTCTGCGCACGAACGTCGCCGACGTCCCAAGGGCTCGCCGAAAGCACCAACCGTGGTTCCAGCGATTCGAAGAAATGAGCGAGCCTCGCTCGTTTGGCAGCACGACTTCGCCTGCGCAAGATCCCGGAGCGGCGGCATGACCGCTGGGGCCGGCTCAACTGCGGTCTGAGCATCATTGGTCCATCCCAATCTGGAGGGCTCAAGCTCGCGACAGGCGCACGCCCTAGCCCCGCTCAGCGTCACCGCCCTTCGCCCCCAGCTTCGCCAAAGCAACTTCAACTCACGCTCGACCCATCACTCTCGATTTGCATCCCGGGGAGACCGCAAATTCGGTACCAACGGCCTGATCGTTGCCCTTCATGGCGACGGACGTCAAATACGCCCACTTTGTACATCAGAACAAAAAAGCAGTGTGCGTAACAGCGCATCGGCTGCCCCCCGATTCGCCACGGCGGTCCATACCGCTGAGTGAACGCCCGTGTTTCTGGCGTGGGATCCGTCGGCACCTCGACAAACAACTGATCATCACTTCATAACAACCGATTCACGCCAGCGCGAGCGGCCCCTGCGCGGAGCTTCACTGAGCCGTACCGGGATTGGCGGTGCCAAGTTTGCGTTCTCGACGCGGGCTGACAGTCCTAAGCAAGACACGGAACATAAATGTCATAACGCCGGTTGGCAGAGCGTGGACGGTCCACCGCATGGCGACGGCTACGACGCAAGAGCGGACAGGCATCGTCTGCTCACGACGAGAGGAGAACAATCCCGTGAAGCTCACCGCACGCATCGTCGCGATCTGGTTGCTCATGATCGTCGCCGAGATCGCTCACGGGATTGCCAGAGCGCTGACCTTGGTGCCGCTGGTGGGCGAGTTTCGTTCCAACCAGATCGGCGTTTTCACCGGCTCGGCCATCCTGCTCGGAATCGCCACCTTGTCGATCCGCTGGATCGGTCCGACACGCCGCCGGGACCTGCTGCAGGCCGGTGCGGTGTGGTTGGTGTTGACGCTGGCGTTTGAACTATTGTTCGGCCGGTTTGTGGCCGGGCTGTCCTGGCAGCGTCTGGCGGCCGATTACAACATGCTGCAGGGTGGGCTGATGCCGATCGGGCTTGCCGTTCTGTTCGTCGCGCCGTGGCTGGCAGCTTGGTTTCGAGGCCTTCGTATCGCCGCCTAATCGCTTGGGACTGCTTGCCCCCGCAGCGAAACACCGCGTCGTTTGTGCGAGCCGAAGATAAAACGCCAGCTATGCTAAAATGACCGGACAGCTATAATTCTGGCCTGTCCCATGACACTTATCGTCTTTACAAGGATATATGAATGAAGCCGTTCGCGAAAATGTTATCGCTGGGTCTGCTGGCCTTCTGTCTGGCCGGGTGCTCGTCGCCAACGCCCGATGCCGTCTCCGATGCCGATCAGTCTGCAATTGACGAGTACTTGGCAACTGAAGCCGCCGAGCAATCAGCGCTGGCCGGCGAGATGAAGAACGCAGACAAAGCCACGAAATAATATCAAGCGATCTCAGCGATTCGGCCGAATGCAGCGGTTTCGCGACGAGTTGCAACATCGCCTCTCGGGGCGCTGACCAACAACGAAAAAACTCTCGGCCCGCTACAGGGCCGAGAGTTTTTTTAAGTTATCGGATTCGGTGCCCGCCAAAGACGACGTTGCGGCGGGCTACCGATTCACCAGACTACTGATTCAATTGTTCCTGAATCGTTTCGCGAGAGGCTCGCGTGCCGAGTGCTCCCCAAAGTCCATAGGGGCTTTTCGAGCCTGGGACGGAGACACCGTTGACGGGGGACTGCCAAACCATTTCTTGGTGCAAGTCACCTGATTCGATCGAGTCGGTGATGAAGATCACCGCACCATCGGCCAACAGAACATGTGCCCCACCCTGGTGCCGGCTAGAGGGAGGGAACATACCGGTTTGCCCGGAATTGTTGCCGCCGCCGATCGCTGCGTTGGGCGGGAAAATCGTATGACAACCGCTGAAGTTTGGTCGGAAGTCGGCCCATTTGAACCCACGTCCATTGTTGGCATTTTCCGTCGGCGTCGCCGGCGCCCAATATCCCGGTCGGTCGGGATCGAGCTGATTGTTGTCGATGCAATAGCTGGGGTTCAAACGAATCTCATTGGGGGGATTTCCGTTGATGCTTTGGGTGCCCCGCGCATCGCGGTCGCCGAGGTCGGTGAGGATCTCACCGAAGGCGATCGTATTGGACAGGCCGTCCAGAATGTCGCGAAACTTGGAGTCTTTGTGGGGCACAAACACACCGCGGTCGGCGGCCAGCGAACGCATGGCCCAACCGGAGTTGGCGACGACCTCTCCCGTTGACGCTTGGTGTTGCTTCGGGCCGCGAACCGACCATTCCATCGAATCACCCAAGCAAGCGGCGTAGTTGGTTCGCCCTTGTGCGGGCAGACCGACGCCGGGATCGCTGGGGCAACGCAGCATCGGGATTTCGGTGACCCAGGGACGGTATTGGATGAACTGCACGGTCGGCCCCATCGCGGGCCAAGGAACGCTCATTCGGTTGGTCGGATCAATCGCGTTGATGTAGCTGGGGTTTGAAATCTCGTCCCAAATCGCTTGCTGCTCCATGAACGGAGTCAGGCCGACCAGGGCACTCAATCGCCACGCGTTGGCATCGCCATAGTTCGTCCACCAGTTGGTGGTGGCGGTGACGACACCAAAGGGGGCGCTCCCTCCGTCGGTGCTGCCGGTGCCTACTCCGTGGATAGGAAGTTGTTTGTAGGCGCTGTGATAGTTATGGACGGCCAACCCCAATTGCTTGAAGTTATTGCTGCAACTCATTCGACGGGCGGCTTCTCGAGCTGCCTGGACGGCGGGGAGCAACAAACCGACGAGGATACCGATAATGGCGATAACAACCAAAAGCTCAACAAGTGTAAAACCGTTGCTCGGACGAGCGGAACGCTTCATTGAAGGGTCTCGATGTAAAGGTGAAAAGGTAGTTCAGAAATACAAGTTCTTTTAACTTACGTTGCGGCCACTAAGTCTCGTTGATTTAACGCGCAATGAGAGATTATCCCATTGCGCGTCTCCGGATTATTCAACACGCTTCTTTTGGGTGGGCGGGTGACGGCACCGATGAGACCGCTCGACGAAGTGCTTGCATAAGGGTGGGAGCCTACATGCTTGCTCATTCGAAATTATTGTCAAGGGATCAGGTTGCGAATTATTGCCCCGACCGTGTTTAGATCTGACCGCCGCCCCTAGTGGTATTTCTAAAGCGCGTTGCAACAACCATAAACCCAAGACCGCTTATTCGATTCCGCCTTTATTATCGATTTGTCTTTCAAGTTATAGAACACCATTGTGAGCGAAAGCTTGCCCACCCAAGCGTTACCCAGGGTGGCATGATGAACAACCAGAAGAACGAGACGGACCCCATTGTGAGCGGTCATTGATCTCCCTTCTCAAACCCGAGATCGAACCACTCAACGGCAAGCGGAAATCAATCGTCAACACCGAGATCGCCCAAGCGTTGGGAGGGAGTCGCACGAGTCGAAGTCGCTAATCCTTTCGCAGCGCCAGCCCTCTCTGGCGTTTGCTTGCTGCGCAAACGCCGTCTCTCCCAGAGGGAGAGAATCTAAATCGGTTGCCAAATCCTGCAGAAAAAGAATCGACGTCACCTGGAAGGCAACGCTGTGAAGCATTTCCCCCCGTGGTTCTTAAGGTGTTAGCGGCAGGGCGCGAGCCCTCCGGTTCCGCATCTTTGCCCAAACACCGGAGGGCTCGCGCCCTACCGCTAAAAAATGCTTCACA
>NZ_NTFY01000105.1 GCF_002289565.1 Rhodopirellula sp. SM50
ACCACCCTAACCGAAGCGACAAAAAGATGCAAAAAAAGGAAGCGTCATCACGCTCGACGCCCTTGACAATCCACGTTACATCTTACGCGTCGCGGCTCACATAAACGACAGCCCGCTCGCACCGTTCCGCTAACGCTTTCAGGGTCTTTCTTTGTGATCCGGGCTGTGACAACTGGGAAACAACAGTTCCCTAGTGTCCTAGTCGTCTTTCGTATGTCAATCGACGGGGGAGTTCAGTAAGCAACGAGCGGGATCTAAGTGTCGGATCTCTTAAAGTGGGATAGGCTTCCAGCCTGTCATTTCAGCATCGACGAGCCTGGAAGCCTATCCCACTTCTTTTCCGTTCGTTGCTAAGTCGAACGACCGGCTGGGCGTACGCGGCGGCGGGGTTTTGCGAGCCTTGCCGACTAGAGCGGCAGCAGGCAGCGCGAAACCGCGGTTTCCGGCGGGATGTTGACCGGTGATTGAGCACGTCTGATAGACTATTCTGTTCTAAGGTCGTGTCGTGGCGCCGTCGGGCTTTTCTGTGTGCGCCCCGAGGCGTCGTTTGCCCACCACTATCCCATCAAGATTCCAGCTTTTCTTTCGGAGATTGTCGTTGATGACCAACGTGTATGGCCCGCTCCAGGTATTTGGGCTCCCCAGCCGATCCAGTGTTGTTGTCAAGGCCGCGATGCTGATCGTCACGGTACTGTTTTGCGTCTCGGGGCCGGTTGGAATGGCAGTGGCTCAAGACGAGGCGATGGATGAATTCGCCGACATCGCCGGTCCCGGCGAAGAAGCCGCGCCGCCTGCCGGTGATGACGCCGGCGGTCCGGCGGACGGCGGAGGTGGCGCCGGCGGCGGAGCCCCGGCCGGAGGCGGGGATACAGCACCGCCCCCATCGGATTCGCTGTTGACCTGGGTGCTCGATTCACTCGGCTACACGTATTTGATCATCTTCCTGCTGCTGTCGGTCACCCTGGTTTCGCTGTTTGTGATGAATATGCTGGCCGCCCGCCGCGAGACACTGTGCCCCAACGAATTGATCGAAAGCTTTGAAGAGAAACTGAACGCGAAACAGTTTCAGGAAGCCTACGACATGGCTCGAACCGACGAATCAGTCCTCGGCCAAGTCCTGTCGGCCGGCCTGGCAAAGATTTCGCGGGGCTACAACAAAGCGATTGAAGGGATGCAGGAAGTCGGCGAAGAAGAGAGCATGAAGCTCGAGCACCGACTGAGCTACATGGCACTGATCGGAAACTTGAGCCCGATGATCGGCTTGTTCGGCACGGTCCAAGGGATGATCGCATCGTTCCGCGTGATTGCCACCAGCCCGCAAACACCCAAACCGGCTGAGCTTGCCGAAGGGATTTCGACCGCGTTGTTCACCACCCTGGTCGGTTTGGCCGTCGCCATCCCCGCCATCGCGGCCTACAACATCTTGCGAAACCGCGTCGCACGATTGCTGTTGGAAGTCGGGGTGCAGAGCGAAAACTTGATGAGCCGTTTTGAAGACATTCAACCGGGAGGCGGCGCCCAGTGAAGGTCAAGTCAAAGAAGCCGAACTTGGCCGAAGGCGATTTGACTCCGATGATTGACATGACGTTTCAGTTGATCGCGTTCTTCATGGTGCTGATCAACTTTTCGCAAACCGAGTCAAACGAACGGGTCGTGTTGCCGAGCAGCCAACTGGTCAAGCCGCCGGAGAAACCGCTGGAGTTTCCGATCATCTTGCACGTCGCAAAAGACGGCGAGATCATTCTTGGCGGCGACAGCTATACCACCGAAACGCTCAGCACCGGACTGCGCCGGGAACTGGCGGTTTTGAGAGCCGAAAAGAAGTCGCCCAAGGACGCCAACGTGATCATTCGTGGTCACCAAGACGTCGCCGCCGGCCAGGTTCAAGAGATCATCCGCGTTGCTCAAGATCAGCAACTTGAGCAATTCGCGCTACGTGCCAAGGAGGATCGATCATGAGAATGCGGCATGAGGTCGAGCACGAAAAGAACGAGTTGAACATGACCAGCATGATCGACATCGTGTTTCTGCTGCTCGTGTTCTTTGTGATGACGTTCAAAATCGTCGAAATGGAAGGCGACTTCACCGTCCGGATGCCCTTGGCCGGTGACAGCAACGCCACCTCCGACGTCACGGACCTGCCCCTGAAACTGCGTCTGCGGGCCGACAACGACGGAAAATTGACGTCGATGTCGCTCAACGAAATCAATCTCGGCACCGATTTCACCAAGCTCCGCGCCAACGTGATCGGCTTGGTCGGAACCGACGAACCGGCTGAAGAGGACGACGGCCCCGAGATCGAAATCGATACCGATTACAATCTTCGCTATGCCTATGTGATCCAAGCGATCACGTCGGTCAGTGGCTACCGAGATGACACCGATCAAGTCGTCAAATTGATCGAAAGAATCAAGTTCGCCAAGCCGCGACGCTAGTTTTTCGTCGTGGACGAGGTTACGAGTCCCTCGCGATAGGACTCCTTACCTCGTCCACTACGCCTATCATTGACCGAGCGTTGCTAAGCAACGAGCGGGCTTAGAGCGACAATCGGAGTTGATCGCCACTGCTGGCGAGCAGCGATTCGACTCGATCCATCAACTCCGATTCGTGATTGCTGCTGCCGGTGGTGTCGGTGGCCCGGAAGTCACCGTGGCAGTGTCCGCAAGTCATGCTTTTCCCGAGGCAGTGGATGGGGATCAAGCTTTTGCGTCCACAAATTGGACAAGTCTTGCAGAACTTCAGTTGAGGCATGCGTTCACTCCGTTGTTGAAGAAACATCGCTAGAAGACACGTCGCGGGAATTCGCGAAGCGTCGCAAAGTGCAGAGCCGAGTCAAAAAGCGAGACACGTTCGGTGAGGGACGAGTTCGGTCCATCACTTCGGGACGACCACTCGCAAACGGTTTTCGATCGGCCCTGTCGCGTCGACCTTCCGTACAATTTCCTGTGCCAATTGTTTCAGGTAATACGATGTCACTCGCCCTGTCAGCACGATTCGCCCGTCGCAGTAGTCACACGCGACGTTGGTCAGTTGGGTATGACCACTCTCGCCGAGCGTCCGCAACAAGATCTGCTCACGCTCTTCTTGCTGCGTTTGTTTCAAGTCATTCTCTAGCACCGTTGGTTTCTGCTCCTTCATAAGTGGCGCGCATAACATCATCATCTCCTTGCGTGTATGAGTGATTACCACAGCAAAGCCGATTCGACGGCGAAGTCGATTCGACAGCAAAGTCGGTCATGCTGTCCAGCGCAACGGTTGCCCGCTCTGCTACGGCCAGTTGATGAACTCTCCAGGGACTGCAATTTCCCAAGGTGCCCGGATCATCAGGCGCAAGAATCTTTCTTTGATGAGAGAATCACGATTGGTCACCAACCGCGATTGGGCCGATTCTAGGGTATGCCCAGTCGCAGTCAACTGAAGAGACTTTCACTACCGTCGAATTCAACTGAATCGTGACGGCCGCACTGGACCGCTCCCGAACAAGCAAAGGTTCTAGCGGAACGGCGCGAGCCGTCCGGTTCCGCCGCAGGCGGCGGGAGCGACCGGAGGGCTTGCGCCCTGCCGCTATCAACTGCGGCGAGCGTGATGTTAGCGGAACGGCGCGAGCCGTCCGGTGCCGCCGCAGACGGCGCGGTAGACCGGAGGGCTTGCGCCCTGCCGCTTAGACCGAGCCGAACGTGTTGTCAAACGGTGTGGTGGGGCCGCAACCCTTCACGAATTCGCTTCCGTCTTTTTCGGTAACACCCAGTCGGGGCGGATGAAGTGACAGGTGTATCCGCCTGGATTGCGCACCAGGTAATCTTGGTGTTCCGGTTCGGCTTCCCAGAAGTCACCGGCGGGTTCGACCTCTGTGACGACTTCGCCCGGCCAAACACCCGACGCGTTGACTTCTTGGATCGTTTCCAAGGCCGTGCGTTGTTGTTCGTCGTTGGTGAAGTAAATCGCCGAGCGATAGGACATGCCGCGGTCGTTGCCTTGCCGGTTCAACGTGGTCGGGTCATGGACCTGGAAAAAAAATTCCAGCAGCTTTCGAAAACTCGTTTCGCTGGGGTCAAAAATCACTTCGATTGCTTCGGCATGTGTGCCGTGGTTTCGGTAGGTCGCATTTTCGACGTCTCCGCCGGTGTAGCCGCATCGCGTCGACAGCACCCCGGGTTGCTTGCGAAATAGATCTTCCATGCCCCAAAAGCACCCGCCCGCTAACACTGCTCGTTCTGTCATCGTCATGGCTCCCTTTTTCGTGGACGCAATACGCGTCCGATTGATCACATCTTGGTCTCGGCATCGGTCCTGACGCCGAGAGCACCGCCTATGGGTCGATTATATCGGGCAAGAACAGTGCCGATGGGACCAAAATCGGGTATTGGAGAACTGCTACCGGGTGGTAAAATCGGGGTATGAATACTCCCGCCTCCCCGTGCGCCCGCATGGGTTTGCTGCTGGCTTTTAGCCTTGCAGCCGCTGCCAACCTGATCGCCGCCGATCCCAACTTGCCGACTGACGCTTCGCACGCCGCGCGAACCGAATTCGTTCAGCAATACTGCGTGGATTGTCACGATGGGTACACGCAAGAAGGCGATCTGAATCTGGCCGAACTGGATTTCCATCCCGCCGACGCGTCCAATCTGCGACGCTGGGTGACGATTTTTGACCGGGTTCAATCCGGCGAGATGCCTCCCCAAGACGCAGGGATTCCCGACCAGCAGCCGCGGGAAGATTTCTTGGCCGCCATCGCAGCGCCGATTCAACAAACACTACAGCAGCAGACGCGGACTCTGGGGCGGGTGCGTTCGCGGCGGTTGAATCGAATCGAATACGAAAACACGATGCAGGACTTGCTCGGCATCGATATTCCGTTGCAAGAGTTTCTTCCCGAGGACACGTATCACGACGGCTTCGCCACCGTTGCTCAGGCACAACAGATCTCACTTCACTTGATGGAGAAGTACCTTGATGCCGCCGACGCGTCGCTCGACGAAGCATTCCGCCGTGCCTTGGACGGGGACGAGAAGCCGTTCCGCCACACCTACACCAGTGCGGAACTGGGGCGTCGAGTCGGTCAACGTGACCCATGGCATGTCGGTGACAAAACGATTGCCTGGTCGGCCACTCAGGTCTACCACGGACGTGTTCCGGAAACGGAAGTCCGCCGCACCGGATGGTATCGCATCACGCTTCACGATGCTCACGCGGTGAACATCAATCCGGGCGAAGGCGTTTGGTGCACCGTCCGAACCGGCGTCGGCTTTGCCCACGCGCCGATGATGTACCTGGCCGGTATCTTTCGTGCCGGTGAACAACCCCGCGACCACACCTTCGAGGCGTGGATCCGCAAGGGGCATCTGATCGAGGCGCGTCCTTCGGACCATACGATCCAGCGCGTCCGTGGAACGGGGCTGAACAATTACCGAGGGAGCGCCCGTGACAAACGCCCGCTGCCCAAGGTTCCGGGGTTGGCGTATTCATCGATCACGATGGAATCGATTCACAAGGCGCCCCCACCCGAACAGGTCGCCCAAAAGCTGTTCGGCGATACCCCGATCGATCAGGACGTGTCGCGTGACGAAATCGCCGCGTTGATGAAGCGGTTCGCGACGCGGGCCTTTCGCCGTCCACTGACCGATCAAGCGTTTGCACCCTACTTGGCGATGGTCGACGAGGACTTGGCGGCGGGGATTGGGCCGCGGGAAACGCTGAAACGCGGCTACCGTACGATCCTTTGTTCGCCCCGTTTCCTGTTTCTCACCGAAACACCCGGCGAGCTCGATGACCATGCGGTTGCTTCGCGGTTGAGTTATTTCTTGTGGTCGACGATGCCCGACCAGACGCTGATGGCGGCGGCCGATGCCGGTGAATTGACCCACCCAGAAACCCGTCGTCATCATGTCCAACGCATGCTCAACGACGACCGTGCCGAGGCCTTGGTCGACGCGTTGGCCGATCAGTGGTTGAACCTTCGCGAGATCGATTTTACGTCACCCGACGCGGGGCTGTATCCGGAATTTGACGAGACGCTACAACAGTCGATGATCGACGAGACCCGGGCGTTTCTGACAAAACTAATTCGCGATGATCTGCCGGCGACAAACCTCGTTGATTCCGATTTCGCGATGCTGAATGAACGATTGGCGAAACACTACGACATTCCAGGGGTCCATCATCAGAACATCCAGCCCGTGTCGTTATCGCCCGAGCACCACCGCGGCGGATTGATCACGCAAGGTTCAATTTTGAAAGTCACCGCCAACGGCACCACCACCTCACCGGTGATCCGCGGAGCGTTCATCAATGAGCGCATCCTCGGTGTCGAAATTCCACCGCCGCCGGACAATGTCCCGGCGATCGAGCCGGACATCCGCGGCGCGGTTTCGATCCGTGATCAACTCGCCAAGCACAGCGACCAAACGTCCTGCGCGGCCTGCCACATCAAAATCGATCCGCCGGGATTCGCACTGGAGAACTACGATGTGATCGGTGGTTGGCGGACGCGGTACCGTAACTCCAAAGCCGCCCGGAAAGGACTGCCGGTCGATCCGCATCACCAAACTGCCGACGGCGAAGCGTTCGACGACATCGAACAATTCAAGCAAATTGTGTTGCGCGACCCCGAGCAGATCGCACGAAATTTCACGCATCAGTTGGTCACCTATTCGACCGGCGCACCGGTTTCCTTTAGCGACCGACGGGTGATCGAAGCCATCCTTGATCAAACCCAACCCCAACAATACGGCATCCGTTCGCTGATCCAAGCGGTCATCGATAGCCCGATCTTTCTCAATAAGTAGGCCCGTCATGAAGTTCACCAACGCAAAACTCGATCGACGTACGGTGCTGCGAGGCTCGGGGCTGGCCGTCGGGCTGCCGTTTCTTGACGCGATGGTGCCGGCGATCGCGAGTGCCGCCGAAACCGAGGCCCCCCGTCGGTTCGTCAGCTTCAGCCTCGGCCTCGGGTTGCACGGTCCGAACCTGTTCCCGAAACAGTCCGGTTTCAACTACACGCCGTCACCGTATCTGGCGGAGATCGCTGACATTCTGCCCGAGATGACGGTGTGCTCGGGCGTGTCCCACCCACAGGTCGCCGGTGGTCACCGCGCCGAAGGTACGATCCTGACCGCTGCTCCGCTGAGTCGATCGGATGCGAATTTTCGCAATTCGGTGTCGCTGGACCAATTGATGGCCAAGCACTTGGGAGATCAAACACGGTTCCCCTCGTTGGTGCTCAACGCCTCGGGCGACAATTCGAGTCCTTCGTACACTGAAAACGGCGCGATGATTCCGCCGGAGATGTCGCCGTTGCGATTGTTCGAACAACTGTTTGTCGCCGACGCCCCG
The DNA here is from genome assembly GCF_002289565.1 of Rhodopirellula sp. SM50. GTDB lineage: Bacteria > Planctomycetota > Planctomycetia > Pirellulales > Pirellulaceae > Stieleria. The sequence goes on from NZ_NTFY01000105.1 coordinate 7,333, forward strand.
GCGGTTCGCAAACAAGATTCGGCTCGGATGCGACACGGTCGCCGAGTCATGGATTTGGTCGCCGAAGAAGCGAAGTCGCTGCAACGGACGCTGGGCGCCGGCGATCGCGACAAATTGGACAACTACTTCACGGCTGTCAACGAGTTAGAAAAACGACTCGCCGCCAACCAAGCGTGGATCAATCGTCCGAAGCCGCAAGTCGGCAAACCCGAATCGCTCGCCCAATCGGTTTCTGATGGGATCGATAAACAGCGGGCGATGTTTGAAGTGATGGCGTTGGCTCTGCAAACCGATTCCACGCGTTTCATCACGTTGCACTTGGGCAATGGCGGCAAAGTCGAACTCGACGGGGTCACCGAGGCCCACCACGCGCTCAGCCACCACGGCCAGGATGAGGAAAAGCTGCGGCAGCTGGCGATTCTCGAAAACGCGCTGCTCGCCGAGTGGGCCGATTTCGTTCGAAAGCTCAAGACGGTCCAGGAATCGTCCGGCACGTTGCTGGATCAGACGATGGTGTTGTTGACATCCAACCTGGGCAACGCGTCCAGTCACGACAACAAAAACATGCCCGTGCTGTTTGCCGGCGGCGGGTTCAAGCACGGCCAGCACCTGGCATTCGACACCAAGAACAATTACCCCCTGCCCAACCTGTATCTGTCTGCGTTGCACCGATTGGGGTTGCACCACGACCGTTTTTCGACCAGCACCAGCACGATGACCGGACTGGAACTGGCCTGAAATCGCGTGGGACGTCGATTCTTTTACTGGAGGATTTGGCAACCGATTTAGATTCTCTCCCTCTGGGAGTGACGGCGTTTGCGCAGAAGTCGTCGGGCATGCTGTGCATGCCGGGTGTCTAAGTGGCGATCGGTCAAACGCAATCGCACGATCAGTTCGCTCAAGACATTTGGCGTGACCGCCTTCCGAGCGACGACCGGCGTTCCGACGAAATCAATCACCGGATTGCGTGATGCATTGTGCTCCGATGCGGTTTATCCCCTACGATCGATGGGACCCACTCGATGACACCACGCCAAATCGTAGCGAGCTATCTACTCATCCAGGCAATCGGAACGGCTGCTTGGTGGGCGTGGTTGTTGTACGATCCGGAGTCCACCAAGTGGTTCCAACCTGCCGCGTGGCCCGTCGAAGCTTTGCTCGGCTTCTGGCTCGGCGATTTTCTTCTGCTGGTCGGAGGATCGGTTGCCACTGCCGTCGCGGTCTTGCGTGCACTGCCGTGGGCAGCGGTCGCAATTTGGAGTCTGACCGCGGCGGTTTGGTATCCGACGCTGTATTGCATTGGCGTCAGTGTCATGACCGATCAGGCTTGGATCGCGTCGGCGATGATGGTAGCCATGGCCGGACTGACGTTGGCGATGGCCACGATCTACGGAACAGTCAGCCAGTCACCCTCGACCATCCGCGTCATCTCCCTGACCAGGACAGCGGCGCTCGGCTGGACGGTCGCTCAAGTGGTAATCTTTTGGGGCATTTTTCTGTGGATCATTCCGGCGGCGATTGTCGAATTCGAGCAACGTTTGCACTGGTCCCGCTTTTCCCATAGCGGCCAGACGGTGATGTCGCTGGTGGTTCTTACGGCAGCCTCTGTGTTGGGGCTGTGGAGCGGGATCACCATGGCGACGGTGGGCGATGGAACGCCGCTTCCGACCGCAACGGCTCCCAAACTGGTGGTTTCCGGGCCCTATCGCTACGTTCGAAATCCGATGGCACTGGCGGGAGTGTTGCAAGGTATCGCGGTCGGTTGGTTGCTCGGCAGTCCCTGCGTTGTCGGTTACGCGATTGCCGGCGCCGTGGCCTGGCACCTGTTTGTTCGCCCGATCGAAGAAGCTGATCTCAAAAAACGATTCGGCGACGACTACCGAAAGTATCAAAATCGGGTCCGCCTGTGGTTGCCAACCTTCTCCACAAAACGCGAATCGAATCAGAATCGGCATGAATCCTTGCGAATTGACGATGACGAGCCTGGCATCGGCTGACGGTCGCCGTCGAGAGTGAATATGATGTGCGTCCCTCCGCTTCCCACCTTCACGCTTCACTGATGCACAGGCAATGAAGAACCCCGCCCCTTTCAGTCTGATCGTCGCCGAGTCGCTATGAAAGCAGAGACATTCACACACCTCCGATGCATGGTGGGTCGCACTTGGGGCCCGTTTATTTTCGGGGTTGTGATCGCCATCGCGAGCATTGCGCCCGCCGAGGAACAGCCGCCCGAGACAGACGATTCTGATTCGATCGCCGCTCCGATGGTCAGCGGGTTTGATCGATTCGCGCGGCACGACGAACTTTCGCCGACGCTGGCCGGGTCGCTGTTAATCAGCGAATTGAGCTGTGTCAGCTGCCATGCATCCGACGACCAATGGCTGAAACCCAAACGTGGTCCGCGACTGACCGGTGCCGGCAATCGACTGCAACCGACGTGGCTGAAACAGTATCTCGCCAATCCCGCCGCGATGAAACCGGAAACGACAATGCCGCACGTGTTGTCGCAGCTTCCGGAATCGCAACGCGGCGAGGCGATCGACGCACTCGTCGCATTCCTGGGGTCCCAGCAACAACCGTTTGCCGTCATCAAAGCCGGCGGAGCGTTGCCGGTGGTCCACGAATTTTGGAAACGTGGCGACGCCGATCGCGGCAACAAGCTCTATCACACGGTCGGTTGCGTGGCCTGCCATGACCCCGACCCGGATTATGAAACCGTCGAATCCAAACCTTCGGCGATCGACGAGTTGATCGAACAACTCGATCCCGAAGAAATCGCGGATCTGGGTTTGGCCAGCGAAGCGCGGCGCGTGGATTCGGTGCCGCACGGTGATCTGGTCAGCAAGTATTCGCTGCGTTCGTTGACGATGATGCTGTTGGATCCGACCAAGACACGCCCCAGTGCACGGATGCCTTCGTTGCGACTCTCACCGCTTGAAGCAGCCGACATCGCGGCCCATCTGCTGCGGGATCAAACGACCAAACAGATCGAGATTCAATCGAACGACGCGCCGCAAAGTACGGTGGAACAAGGGCGCGCATTGTTCGTTCAATTGCGCTGTGCGGCCTGCCACGATGCCTCCGATGCCCTGGCCGCTGCACCTGCAAAGCCGCTGTTGGAACTCAACGCCGCCGCACCAGAGAGCTGCATCGAAAACCCCGCCGGTGGGATGCCCCGGTACGCCTTCGATGACGAGCAACGCAACGCCATTCGGGCCCGATTAAACGCCCGACGGATCGAAAACCTCGCGGCAGCAGACGAAGTTGATTTCAGGATGCTGCAACTGAATTGCTACGGCTGCCATCGACGCGACGAACGGGGCGGGGTCGGACGGTTCCGCAAAGCCTACTTCGAAACCATCGGCCACGTGGACTTGGGCGACGAAGGTCGGTTGCCGCCGACGCTGGGCGGAGTTGGCCGGAAATTGACTCCCAAAGCTCTGGCCGCCGTCTTCCATCCCAAGACAGTCCCCCATCGCCCCTTCATGACCGCCCGCATGCCATCGTATTCCGCAGACGCGGTTGATCCGCTGGTCCGTGGATTTCAAGAAGCCGATCGAGGGGACCAATCTGACGCGGTTGACATCCTGCCGCCGCAACAGGAGATGGCCGATGCCGGACGAGATCTGGTCAACACGGGCTGTGTCGGTTGCCATGCGTTCCGCGGTGAGAGTTTGCCCGGTGTCGTCGGGATCGACTTGTCTGGAACCACTCGGCGCATCGATTCTAAATGGTTCTACGAATTTGTGCTCAATCCCAGCGCGGTCAAAAAACGGACTCGCATGCCCACCTTCTTTCCCGACGGAAAAAGCAATCGGCCCGAATTGCTCGACGGAGACGTCCAACGCCAAATTTCAGCAATCTGGGCGTATTTGCAATACCTGGACAAGGAACCGTTGCCGGAAAAGATTGAAACGGTGCGTTCGGCTAACTACGAATTGTCGCCGATGGAAAAACCGATCGTGCTGCGGACGTTCATGGAACAAGCGGGAACCCACGCCATCGCGGTCGGCTTTCCACAAGGCGTCCATTTTGCATTCGATGCGGAGCAGATGCGGTTGGCGATCGGTTGGAAGCAACGTTTTCTGGACGCACGTGGCACTTGGTTCGAACGTTTCACCCCGCCGGCGGATCCGTTGGGCGACGCCCAAATTAAGATGCCGGCCGGTCCCCTGGTGATCGTTGATGAAAACGGCGGTAAACACGAGGGTGAAAATGCCGACTACCGATTCCGCGGCTATCGGTTGGATGCTGCCGGCGTGCCGACCTTTCTGTACGACGTCGCCGGCTGGTCGATCGAAGACCGTATTGAGGCAACCGAATCCGGGACGCTCAGGCGTTCGGTAACGGTCAAACGCACGGGGAAGGTTCGCAGCAATACCTCGGACCAGAAACTACGCCTGCTGGCGCATGCGGCCGAGCGACTAAAACCGCAAGGCGATGTGGCCGTTTCCGATCAACATGGATTGACCGTCACCCTGACGGAGGATCTGGCGCGAACTGGTTCGTTGCGTCGGTCCGGTGACGGCGACCAGTGGCTGATCCCCTTGGACTCGCATGACAGGAACACCGCCATTTTGGAGTATCGTTGGTGATTCGAATTTTGGTCCTGGCGTTGATGACGCTCACGTTTCCGCTGTCAATGGTGCGGGGCGATGAAGAAGAATATTATCGGCTGATCGATGTATCGGTTGCCAAAGCGGCGACGGACTCACGATCCAAGAACTGGAAACCCGCGCCCGACGGATTGGCATTGGAAGTCGGCGGCCTGGCGCTGCTGGACGATTCGCGGCTGGCCGTGGCGATTCGAAAAGGCGAGGTTTGGATTTTGGACGGTGTCTATGACGACCCGCCCGACAACGTCACCTACAAACGTTTCGCCACCGCGCTGCACGAACCGCTCGGACTGCTCTATCACAACGGTGACTTGTACACGGCCCAGCGGAGCGAGTTGACGCGGCTGCGCGACGTCGACGGAGACGATGTGGCGGATGAGTACTTGACCGCCGCAAACGGTTGGGGCGTGACCGGACACTATCACGAATACGCCTACGGCCCCAAGCTGGACGGCGATGGCAATTTGTGGATCACTCTCAACATCGGATTGGGACTCAAAGACGACCAGCTGAAACGCATCGTGCCCAACGCCGCACTCGGGTATCGCCAAGGCCGGTGGCGCGGCTGGGGCATGAAGCTGACTCCGGCTGGCGAGTTGGTGCCGGTCTGTGCCGGAATGCGATCGCCGTCCGGCTTGGGCGCCAACGCAGCCGGAGACATGTTCTATACCGATCAACAAGGCAATTGGGTGGCCACCAATTCACTTCATCACATGCGTCCGGGCGCCTTTTTTCATCACGCCGAAGCGCTCGCGTCGATGAACGAGCCGGGCTCGACGATCGACGGGGTGGAAAAAGTACCGAGCGGTCTGCCGTTGCCACAAGCCCTCGAGCAGTTCCAACAACTTCGTCCGCCGGCGGTTTGGTTTCCCTACAAAAAGATGGGGCAATCCACGACCGACATCATGCTGGACCAAAGCGATGGTAAATTTGGGCCGTTTGCCGGTCAACTCTTTGTCGGCGAATTCACGCAAGCGGGCATCAACCGTGTCTTTCTGGAAAAGGTCGATGGCGAGTACCAGGGCGCTTGTTTTCCCTTTCGGCTCGGGTTCGCTTCCGCGGTCCTGCGGATGACCCAAGGAAGCGACGGCAGCGTGTTTGTAGGATTGACCAATCGAGGTTGGAGCAGCTTGGGACGCGCCAGTTACGGATTGCAGCGTCTGGTCTGGACGGGAAAGACGCCCTTTGAAATCAAGGAAATGCGCGCCCAACCGGATGGATTCGAACTCACATTCACCCAACCGGTCGATCCCGAGTCGGCCGGCGACGTCAATTCCTATCGCATGACCAGTTACACCTACCTGTACCATGCGACCTATGGCAGCGACGAGATTCAAACCCAAACGCCGACCCTTATGGCCGCCGAGGTTTCGGAGGATCGCCTGCGAGTGCGTCTAAGAATCGAAGGCCTGCGTCCCTACTTCGTACACGAGTTAAACGCCGCAGGCGTGCGAGACGCATCTGGACGCCCGCTGTTGCATCCCGAAGCGTACTACACCTTGAATCGAATTCCCAACGATCACCAAACCGCCACCGCCCCCTAACCCATCGCGGTCCAAACCGCCGCCGCAAAACCCTCCCTCGCGGAGCATGGGTGTCGACAGATTTGCGTCGCCCTCCCTGGCAGCGAGGGTCGAGCGAAGCGAGGGGCATACGCACCAAGTTAAGAAGCAACCCTCCCGTGTGCGGGAGGGTCGAGCGAAGCGAGTGGAGGGCCCGCGTTTCCGATGACGCGCTCACGCGTCACGGCTCCCTTCTTCAAACACCACCCAACGCATCCGTAGCGAATGACCGGACATCGACTGGCACCGATCGGTTAAACTGCGAAGCGGAGATTCATACTACCGCTTACCGTTCTATTTCTGCGATCGAAATGGAACCGAATCGCCCACACAGCCGCCCCGTACTCTTCCCAAGTCCAAGCAAATCGACGTGGCGTCATCGCTGATCGAAAAAGAAAGCCGGCACAATGGAAGGACCGAACCTGATCGGAACACAGATCGATCCGCATACCTCATCCTTGTCGGCCAATGGGATGCCCTCGCAAACCGCGACAGTTGCTGCGACAGCACCACCGATGGTTGCTTTTTCCCAAGAGGACGAACAAACCGTTGCCGGTTACACTTCATCCGCCCCGACGACCGACCCAACCTACACCAACACAAGTTCTATCGACAAACCCGTCACCTACGACGGCACCGTAGAACTGCGTTACTACCATCGCACCCAACAGTACAGTGTCACTGCACTGACCGATTCGCTCGGAGCGATTAAGGAACGGTACGCGTATGATGCGTACGGCGAACTGTCGATCTTCGATGGTAGTGGAACGGCACGCACGGCGACAGCCGAAGGCAACCGCTACACCTACACGGGGCGCGAGTACGACGACGTGGTCGATCTGTATCACTATCGCGCCCGAATGTACGATGCCATCGCGGTGCGGTTCTGCTCCAGAGACCCCATTGGGTACTTCCGCACGAACTGGAGCCTTTACGAGTACGTCTCCTCAATGCCGCTCGACAATACAGATCCAACGGGCTTGTTTGAACACGGCGGGCCGCCTTGGCATGATCCTGGCCCTGAACGTCCGCCTCGCCCCGAAATACGAAAGCCGAGTGATCTTTGCGCATTGATTGCCGGGAAATGTCCCGGTTGCTCTAAAGCAGAGTGCGATCGCGTCATGGGAGTAATTGAAGACAAAGCCTGCGGTGAAGAACATTATTATTCGATGCCGGAGAAGTGCCAGAAGTACACGAATAATGTTTACCCGAAGATATTTATGCAGAACATAACGAGCCCATGCATTGGCTCTATCGAGCAGGTCTACTTCACGTGGTGGGTGGTTGCAGGTCATGCAGCCATAAAGGTTACGCTCTGCAATGGAGAAGTCTTCTATCTGGACTATGGAGCCACGTCAATCAGTGGAACCACGTCACATCGTTGTCAGCAGTTTGGTCTCCCTGAAGACGTTCCCCCGTGGATTTGGTAACGGCGAGCTAACTGACAAAAGACGGCCAAACTGGGGCGTGGCCAAGCCATCCGGAAAACAGCTGAGCCGTGAAGTGGTGTTGTTTCATGAAAGATCCTTACAGGCCCCCGTCGGATACTTCGAATGAACCTGCCGCGTATGGTCATCGTCAAAAACCAGTAGTTGGAAGCCCGATACTGCACTCGCCTCGGTGGGCAATATGGACCGTTGTCACACTGGTAATTCTCGTATCGATACCCCCAATTCTTTCAGGATTAGCAAGTCCGCTCTTGCTCCCCGTATTGGGCCTGATATTTGGAATATCTGTCGTCATTGAAAGCATCTATCGGAGGCAATCATGGAACAACGACCAATCAAAGGGCACGGGGGTTGGATCCCGCAAATCAGCGGCGGACGATTGACGTGAACACACAACCGCGTCTCCTTCCGCCGCAATGGGAGGCCGCTTAGTCTTGCCACAAGACTGACCGCGCACCCGGACGCACGAAAGAACGCCGTAGGCACGGCGGGCAGGATGCCCGTCGACTGAAACCCGGCGGTGACAGGATGTCAGTCGGAGAACGATGGCAGGAAGCGGGAAGGCAGAGGGGGAGACAAGGAGAGGGGGAGACAAGGAGTGGTAGAGTGATGATGGTTGTGGAGTGATGTAGCGGGCCATCGCTCGTCGATCGGAGTGAGGGAGGGATCGACCGAACGGAGTCGACGGTTGACGGAGGTGGTGACAGCGACCGAAGGTTGAGGGTAACGCGCGGCAAGACTGAAGGGGTTGGGTTGTAACACCTTGCCAAAGCGGCTGATTGAATTCATGATCAGGAACTGTTCATGACCAGTTCTTCCTCGACAGTGGCCTGTCCGAAATGGCGATTGGAATTGATCCGACGGTCGACTTTGCGTGCAAGCGACTTTTGGGAAGCCCTGATCATCCAGCGATTACGCTTCACTTTCTTAATGCGGTCTTGGGTGGACACCCGCCGATCGCCAACGTGCAGATCCTGAACCCAATCATCGGCAAAAGCTTTGACGATGACAAAGCTTCGATTCTCGATGTCTTGGCGACCGATGATCACGGGCGGTTCATCGACATTGAAATTCAGACGACGCTGCCCGCAGGGCTCTCCGAGCGACTGACGTATTACGCTGCCAGCCAGTTGGTCGAACAACTCGGCGAGGGAGACGGCTACCGAAGAATTGCGGCAACAACTACCCGATCTGGTCTTTTCCGAAGCGATAGGAGTATTGGAGATGATTGCCCGAAACCCAGAAGAAAAGCGTTTCTACGAATCACGGTTAAAAATGCAGCGTGACGAACAGGCACGCCTGGAAGCGGCTGAGGAACGTGGTGAGGCACGAGGTGAGGCAATCGGCCGGGTGCGAGTGCTTCAATCGCTTGCGGGCGTCGCAGAATCAACGATCGAAGACCTGCGAATGCGTTCATCGGAGGAACTTGCCGCGATGGAAGTGGCGCTAAAACGCCAGCTTCGTGAGCGCAACTAGAAATCTCTGCCGCAATCCACTCCTTGAAATGATGGTTGTTTCTCGCGCAACGTAACCACGCCCGAAAGACGTTCCTGCGAGCGGCACGAAGCAGGGGACGCGATCCAATCATGCGTCATGGTTGCACAACCAGCCTTCGAGCATGCAGGAAGTCCGGTCAATCGAAGCATCACACCTGCGTTTCACCTACGAATACCGTGATTCACACGATTGCACCCAACAGTACAGCGTCACTGCCCTGACCGATTCGAGTGGGGCGATTTGCCAAGTCTGACTACGCGATCCTAAGAGTGGAAAAAACGCTCGCAACAAAAGCGTCAGCAGCAACGCACCAAACGCTCTATCGACCGCTTTTTGAGGTGGAGGATGGAAAAGCAGGAGTGGAGGAACCGTAGAGAGAAAAGCCAGCGTTGTGCTCGACCGTTGTCGGTTCAATGATCACATGCCCAAAGTAGTCGCAACGCAACCACTCGGATCGGCGTTTGAACGAACCAAAGGGGACGGACGAATCAAAGAGGATGGGAGTTGAACCCCGCAAATGCAGCGGCGGACCTTTGATGTGATCGCAGGACCGAGCCGACTTCCGCCGCAATGGGAGGCCGCTTGGTCTTGCCACAAGACCGACCGCGCACATCTCGCGCACAAAGAACGCCGAAGGCACGGCGGGTAGGATGCCCGTCGATTGAAACCCGTCGGGGACAGGATGTCAGTCGGAGAACGATGGCAGGAAGCGGGAAGGCAGAGAGGGAGACAAGGAGTGGGGGAGACAAGGAGTGGGGGAGACAAGGAGAGGGGGAGACAAGGAGAGGGGGAGACAAGGAGTGGGGGAGACAAGGAGAGGGGGAGACAAGGAGTGGTAGAGTGATGATGGTCGTGGAGTGATGTAGCGGGCCATCGTTCGCCGACCGGAGTGAGGGAGGGATCGACCGAACGGAGCCGACGGTTGACGGAGGTGGTGACAGCGACCGAGGGATGAGGGTAGCGCCGAGCGCGAGCGAGCAGCACCGACGCCGAGGGCGGAGCCCGATAAAGACAGACGAGGCAGGATGCCGAGTTCGTTATCAAGAAAGGCGAAAGAGACCGCGTCCGAGCCTAAGCGAGGTAAGCCGGGAACGAGCCACTCGGTAAACCCTCAACCGACAGCTTGTCTGTTCGGCCAAAGCCGTTTGCGAATCTCCGACAGGCGCCCCGGCAGTCACGGCTATGGATCCAAACCGTTGGTGTCCAGCCTTCAGGCGCCTCTCCGCGACGCCTTCGGCGCTCGCACGACCGGACAAGGATCGGCTAAAGCCTAGACACCAACGCCTCCGAACCGGCCACTCACTCTTCCCAATCGTTTTTTGGCTTTCGCCGAGCCGGACTGACGCCGTCACCCGTGACCCTCCGGCGATCAGGCCGAGAGAAGGCGAGAGACAAAAAACACTCACGCGTTGGGTAACAGAGCGTGCGTAAACTTTAACGATTGATGGCGAAGCGATTTGCTACCTTCGCGGCGGATAGCTGATGAAATACCTTCACCATGGCGACGTTGATGCTCGACAGTAACGCGGACCTGCGCTCGATCCAAACTCTGCTCGGCTATGAGCAGCTCAACACGACGCAGATCGACACGCACGTGTCGATCAAACGCCTCCGCGAGGTCCACGACCGACCACCGACCGATCGGTGGAAGGATGCTAGGTAGCTACAAACCAGCCAGCATCCGCTACGGCGTTCTGTAGAGTGCCTCGCCGTCGAAATACTTCGGCGAGGCTTTCGGCAAGCCAATCTTCGCGCGTCGACAATGTAACCATCACTGCGATAGACTGATCGTGAGTCCGTCACTCCCCCATTGAGTCGATCATCTGCGCATGGCCATCGGAATCGATCCCACCGTCGACTACGTTTTCAAGTTGCTATTGGGCAGCCCGGAACATCCGGCGATCACGCTGCACTTTCTTAACGCGATCCTGTTCCGCCAATCCCCACAAATCCACAGCGATTTCCGGCTACGGAGTCGCGACGGCAGGCTGAAACTGACAGACGGTCTACAAATTCACCTTCTTGAGTTGCCAAAGTACACGGTTCCGAGCGATAATCGAGTGATCACGGATCCAGTGGACGCGTGGTGCCATTTTTTCTGTCGCGCCGAAACAATGTCGGCTCAGGAAATCGCACGGCGATTCCAATCCCCCGCCTTTAGCGAAGCTGCCGAGGTTCTCGAGATGATCCAACGAACGCCGCAACAACGAAGCCAGTACGAGCTACGCCTGAAAGCACAGCGTGATGAACGTGCCAGGATGCAGTACGCTGTTGAGCTGGCGAGGCAAGAGGCACGGCAAGAGGGCAGGGCGGAGGGCAGGGCGGAGGGCAAGGCGGAGGGTGAAGCACTGGGGCGGATTGCAGTCCTCCGTGAACTGCTCGGTGTCGACCAGACATCCATTGCAGATCTGTCGATTGAGCAACTTGCCGCACTCGAAAGCGATCTAAAGCATCAACTGCGCGAGCGAGGAGTTTAGTGAAGCCTCTCAAGGTTCGCTCACGCGAACAACATCCGTGTCGTGAACTTCGCTTTCGCAAATCGATATTATCGTCAGCAATTCATTGTTCTCGTGCTGATTCTTTGCTCGGGAGGTTGTGAACCAGGCCAGCAAAAAATCAGATTATCGCCATGTTACTGAGTCGTGAGATCTAAAGATCGAGAAAACGGGTCAGAAGCGAATGGCACGGGCATAAGCCGAAAGGGAATCCAGCAACCGGTGATTTGGGCCGTTCGGTGATGCTCAGTCGCGGCTGTGCCGCGACAATCGGCGGCTAAAGCCCAATACCACTAAGTTAAGACAAGCGGAGGCGCCCGGACGCTGGCGCGAACCGGCTGATATCAATCGATTATCAGCCGTTTGGCGCGAGCCTACGGGCCCCAACCTGAGCAAAACCACGCTTAACTTAGCGGTATTGGGCTAAAGCCTGCACACCAACTCGCCGCCTAGGCGGTGGGCCGTCCGGCCTGGTGATTGGCATCGCTCCGTTTGCCGGACCATCGTCGGCTTCCGATCGCGAGCAGACTGGCGATGATCGCGGCGCCGGGGTAGGCGATTCCGGAAACGCGAATCGGATGCGTCTGGCCGTTTGTTTGCACCGGCGGTGGTGGCTCGGTGGCGATGGAGTCGGCAAATTCACTTGCGATGACGGCTAGTATGGCGCCACGGATCTCGCTCGCCGGATCGGGACTGAGGTCCGTCTCCACGCCCGCGATCAAGCCGACGCTGCGATGCATGCCGACGGTCGCATCCAAGACGACGTCGACCACCGACGCGTTGATGTCGAGCATCACCGACGGCAGATCATGTTCAAAGACGATGCCTTCGATCAATCCGGTTGACTCGCCAAACCACTCGTCGATCGCGTGATCATCAATCGATCGATCCAAATTCGGGCGATCGTGTCCGCTTCCCGCGGCGACTTCACGAAGTCGTTCCAAGGCATCACCGTCAAGTTCCCATCGCTCGTCGTCGGTTGAGTCATCGGCAAGGTCATCCGATGCTTGGAAATGATGATGCCACAACGGAAGGGTTTCGACGGTGCCGGTCAGATCTGAGTCGCTGTCTGCGGCAACCGGCCCCAACACGTCCTCCACCAATAACTCGTGAAAAAACGCTGCTCTCGCGGCCGTGGATCCCGGGATCTGATTGACGGGGACGGTGTCGCTCGCGATAGCCTGCGTCTGCTGACGGTCTCTGGAATTCGGTTTTTCGACTTCGTCTTGAGTTGCGGTGCTGGTCGATGACGGTCCGGAAACCAACGTCTCGGTCGTCGTGGTGGTCGGTGTCTCCGTCCCAGTCGCGGATGGCTCGAGCCCGGTTCCGGGGCGCGACGTGGTGCTGCCGCCCCTGTCGCTTGTGGATAAACCCGGCTGCGACGACGAGGGGACAACGATCAGACTAATGATCGTCGAAGGCGAGGACGTCCGCGGCTGGACGAGCCCTTGACGCTGTGCCTGGACCAAACCCTGTGCGATAGGATACTGTCCACGGATCGATGGGCCGGTTTCACGGATTGAGGCTTGTCGCTGGCCCAACAGTCGATCCGATTGCGTGCGTTGCGAACGACTGTCGTGATGCGACGCTCCGGCAACGATTGCGACGCGATCGCGAGCACCTAAGCGATCGCCCCCATCGGCGCGATCAATCACCGTGTGCTCGCGGGGTGAGACCTGGAACAGAAATCCGCCTGCCAGCATGCAACGAGATTCCAAACGTTCCAACAACAGTGCTCGGGACTCTTCTGGACTGCTCATGATGCTGCCCTCCCAAGGTCCGCGGTCGCTACGGCGACCGTTCGGTAGTTGCGTTGATGTTTTTTCAGGAAGTCTTGGAAACGCGCCACTTCGGGTGCCAAACGGACCGCGGTGGATTGCCGCTGGATCGCTTCGTGGTAGGCTTGGGCGGCGGCCTCGCGATCACCGAGCTGCTGGTGCAGGAATCCGAGGTTATTGAGCACACCACCGAGCATGCTTTGGGTCTCGGCATCGTCGCGAAACCGTTCCGCGAGCGGACGTCCGAGTGAGAGTGCCTGGTCAAACGCGGCGAGTGCGGCGGTCCGGTGATCGGATTTGGACAGCACCAGGCCCAGGTGGTTGTAGCTGAGCACCAAGTCGCGACGATAGATTGCTTGTTCGGGCCACCGGGTGAGCAGTTCGTTGCCGATTTCGATGGCACGATCGAACGTGTCGATCGCCGCGGCGTTCTGCCGTGCTGCCGATTGAGCCGCACCGAGCGTGTTGAGCGTCACAATCGTCTGCGTCGCCAGTTTCGCGTTCCCACGATCGTCCTGGAGGGCATCGAGCTGTCCCGCGAGTGCTTCCCGCGCATACACGACCGCACGCTGCGGTGACGTCGTGGTGAGCAGGCCGCTGAGATTGGTTCGGACCGTGGCGAGCTGTTGTTGGCTCTGCAAGCTTTTCGACGGACCGTTTTCGGTGAGCAAACGGATCGCTTCCAGATAGGTTTCCTCGGCTTTTTCCTTGGCTTCGGTTTGGTTCAGCAGCAAGCCCAGGTTGTTCAGACTGGTCGCCAAGGCCAGCCTGGCGGTTTGATTTTGCTCGCCGGCCGCTCGCCGCACAATGCGTTTTTGTGTCACGATGGCGCGGGCGAAGTATCGCGCCGCGTCTTCGAGCTTGCCGCCGCGGACAAATGCCTGGGCCAGGTTGTTTTGGCTGGTTGACCAGTCGAGCAAGGTTGCATCGCTCGCCGTTGGCTGGGCGGCGAGCTGGGCATAGAGCGATTCACTGCGCTTGAGGGACTCGATCGCCTTGTCGTTTTCGCCGAGTTCGGACTGCAAGGAACCCATTTTTCCCAGCGTCACCGCGAGGTCTTCTCGCAGTTCCGGGTCGTCTTGGGCTTCCGCAGCAAATCGCTGGTAATAATCCAAGGTAACAACTAAGAATTGACGTCGGATGGAGTCCGCAGCGGGGATATCGGAGAGCTGTTCGGCCACCTGTGAACCGAGTTGGTCGACGGCATCACGGGCGAGTGCCTCGCCGCGCGTGGCACGCCTCTCGCCCTCGGTGGCGCGCAGGGCGTTTGCATCGGAGACCTGTTTGGCGGCAGCCAGCTTCGCCGTCGCGATCGCCGATCCCAGAAAACCCAGCATGACGACCAACGCAGCGGTCATCACCATGTTGCGATGTTTGGCGGCCAGACGAGCAATATGGTCGGCGATCGAAGGAGGCCGCGCGACGGTCGGTCGGCCTTCCAAAACCCGACTCAAGTCGCTCGCAAAATCGTCGGCCGTGTCGTAGCGATCCTCACGACGCTTCGACATCGCTTTGGCGATCACGGTCTCCAAATCTCGCGGCAGATCCGGTCGCAGACTCCGCAGCGGTGTGACGTCGTCTTGGTCGATCTGTCGCAGGATCGTCGGCGCATCGTCGGCATCGTGAGCCGGACGCAGAGTGAGCATCTCGTAGAGGGTCGCCGCGAGCGAGTAAATGTCGGCCCGCCCGTCGATCAACGCCGACTCGCCGCGCGCCTGCTCGGGACTCATGTAGCGCATCGTACCGATGACATCACCGGATCGCGTCAGCGTCACGTCGGTTTGACAGCGGGCGAGTCCGAAATCGGTGATCCAGATTTTCCCAGATTTGTCGAGCATCAGGTTGGACGGTTTGACGTCGCGGTGGATCACCCCGCTCTGATGCGCGACGTGCAAAGCCCCGGCGACGTCGATCACCCAGCGGATGGTTTGCGACGTGCGGGCTTCGATCCGATGGGTGGCATCATGACGGGCCGAAGTCACCTTCACGTCGATCGACTCTCCGTCAATGTACTGCATCGCATAGTAATGAACCCCCCGCTCGCTGCCGACGCTGTAGATCGGCACGATATTGGGATGTTGAAGCAAGCCTGCCGCGTGGGCTTCATTCTTGAACCGGGCGATTTGCCGAGCGTCCAGAAGTGATGCGAGCGGCAACAGCTTGATCGCGACACGGCGGTCAAGCGATTTTTGACTGGCTTCGTAGACGATCCCCATGCCGCCGCGTCCGATTTCACGTTGGATCGTGAAATCTCCGAGCGTCATTTTGCCGTGTTGCTCTGGCGAATCGGCACGACTGGGATCTTGGAAACCAGGGGACACGCCATACAACGCGTCGAGCTTTTCCAAGTACGCGGCAAAGACCTCGGCGAGATCCGGATTCGCCTGGTTGACTTGACTGACATCCATGCGTTCGCCGTTTTCGAGCGCCAGCAAGTATTGATCGAGCAGCTCGGTCAGCCGCGCTTGCTGATCTTCGGTTAACCCTTGAAGCATCGAGGGCTGCGAAGCGGCGACGTCGAGGTCGGATTGGTTCAGTGCCACCATCAATGCATCGCCCCGGTTGTTTTAAAACTTTCCAACGCCCGCAACCAAAGCATCCGAACGGCGCCACACTTGCGATCCATCCGCTGGGCAATTTCGTCGAACGAGAGTCCTTGCAAGACGCGGAGCACGATGACTTCGCGGTAATGCGGCTTCAACTTGCTGAGTTGATCGGCCAGGATCACCGCGTTTTCGCGAGCCTGCAGCGGAGAACTGGGCGAGGGGCCGCCGGCGGGCAACATCCCGGCCAAGTTACACGCCGAGTTTTCCAACCGATGATTGACCACTTCCAACGACACTTCGCGGCGGATGTCACGCTTTTCGACTTTGATGTGTCGTTTGAAACTGCGATGAAGCGTGTGGATCAAGATCGTCCGCAACCAACACAACAATTCGCCTTGGCTGGTTCCACGAAAATCGGCAAAGTCCTGATGGGCTGCCAACATCGCTTCTTGGACGATGTCAGAAGGGTTCAATCGACGGCGCAACCGGCGGTCCAGTTGAGTGTTGGCCAGGATGGTCAAATAGTTGGCATACCATTGCAGCAACTGGCCGAGTGCATCACGGTCACCGTTGCGGGCACTGGCGAGCAACTCGGGAAAACCGGTTTCGTCGCCCGGGCCTGCGGGGGGAGCGGAATCAACCGAATAGCCTGGGCTGGGGGAGTCGGTGGTGACCATGTTGTGGACTTCAGCAGGAGAGAAGAGAGAGGGGCGGAGCAGCAGCGAAGCGGAGGACGGTTTTCACCGTCTTGCTGCCCGCTGTTGAGTCAGTTGCGAAGAGAGACGTGAATCCGCCGCGCTTTTGAACATTTTTTCAAAACATTGTTTTCGGTCACTTCAGCGAAGGAAACGATCGACGGGCTCGGAATTGACCGCCGCGGGTTCGCCCCAGCGAAGCAAAAAACGCATCCGATGGCACTTGATGGCGATGTCGCGGACGCGCAAACTCGCCCGATTCACTTGCCAGTTCGCGGAATTCTTGCAGCTCATCCAACGAGACGCCGCCGTCGTCATCGACGTCTGCGGCCGAGATTGTCCGCCACCGCCGCTGGCCGAGTTCGCTCTCGGTCAACAGCCCGTCTCCATCGCTATCTTTTTCGTTAAACGCTTCCAGTTGAAACGCCAGCAGCGCCGAATCGATTTCGTCCAGGGTGACGAGCCCATCGCCGTCGCGATCGGTCTCCAGCGCCGTCAGTTTTTCCCAGAGCCGCTGAGACACTTCCGCTTCCGAAAGCGCGCCGTCTTCGTCGGCATCAAATCGGGCGACGAAGACTTCGGTTTCAGCTCCGAACAGGATTGCAGGGAACCGCCGGACGAGATGATGCCCGTGATCTGTTTCGTCTGTTTCATCCGCGCCGTCATCGGTCGGGTCCACCAGGCCACCGTCGTCGATCGGTTCGGTGTTATCGTCTACGTCATCGCTGCCGGTCGGAGTTTCTTCCGTCGGTACATCGGTCGCGTCGATGTCAACGTCGGACGTGTCAACGACGTCGATCGGCTCGGTACTGGAGGCGGCGTACAGTTCTTGAATCGCGGCAACGTCAACACTGCTCAGACCGGTAAACGATTGACCGGGCGACACGAACGGGGCCAACACGCTGGCAACCGAATCGGTGTGGTCGAGTCCCAGAGAGTGGCCGATTTCGTGAACGGCGACCCAAACCACATCAAACGCGCTGTTACCCAGTGCATTGCCCACCTCCCAGACTTCAGACGCGTCAAACTGAATGTCGCCGGCAATCCGGGCCGGGTTCACGTCGTCGGGAAAGTACGCTTGTGCCAAGGTGCCGGCTGTGCCATCGATATTGACAAAGGAAATGTCGATCGAATCTCGCAAGCCGATCTCGTCGGTGGGGGTGAAGGTGATGTCGGCGACGCTGGACCAGACGTCGAGTGCGGTTTCGATGGCCGCCGTGGTTTCGGCTTGCGAGAGTGAACTTGGTGATCCGTTGATTGTGTAAGTCAGTTCGGCGCTTCCTCGTCCGACACCGTCCCAACCAAAGCTGGCAGCCAGCACGCGGCGCGTTTCGAGGGGCTGGATGGACAGGCGACGCATTCTTTTTTGGCGGCGTTTCATGAGCGGTTTTGAAAAGTCTATTCGTAGCGGCGGTAGGAAGTCGTGAGGATCTTGGGAAGCTCACCGGTGGCTAAGTGCCGACACGAACGTTCCCGCTGGAAAGGGGACTTTTACAGCCGGCGATGTCACAATCGATGCCAAAATTCTTGGTGGTGTGTTGATTGCGACGCGAGTGCCGGTTGCGGACGAGCGCGACAGCAGCATGCATCACTCTTCGAAGTCGTTTGCGGGATCGTACAGTGGCATGTGGCGGTAGTAGACTTCCAGGCAATACACGGAAAAACAGGTCGTATACAGGCGACCGGCATGGCGTCCCCAAGCATCATTTTGAGGCGACCAACTACCTCGTTCGCGGCCCTGTAGCACTTGCCGCGCCGGCAATTCGACTTTCAGTTTGTCGTTCCATTGAGTCCAATGCCGGCCACCGTAGTGATGCAGGGCTTGGGTTGCGTAGTACCAGTAGTAGACATCCGGCGCGCGAAAACTGATCGGATGGTTGATTGCCAACGTTCCCAATCCCTGTGCCATCCCGGGCATGTTGCGATGCCAGCCCAGGTATTGTCGACAAAGGAGTCCTTCGGCGGTCATTGACGGCGACGCCACGTCGCCGACGGTGTAGGAGTACCCGATGGCATAGTAGTCATTTTCACGCCCTGCACGTACCGAATCGAGGTACCGCTGGACGTTAGACCAAATGGAATCGTCGACCTCCAACCCCCCGGCCTCGCCGCTTTTCAACCCCATGACGAACCAACCGGTCACCGAAGTATCGCTGTCGATCCGTGGTTGGTATCGCCAACCGCCTTGGGGCGACTGGGCGCGGACCGCGAAGTCACAGGAGCGTTGGGCATAGGGACGAATCCAAGAATCGCCGGTCATCGCGTACAGTTCGCACAACGCGATCATCGCTTGCGCTTGCGCGTACATTTTTTCATGCGGCGCCGACTGGACCGCCATGAAGCCTTGGCGGTCTTGCTGCTTGACCAACCAACGCACCGCCCGCGCCAACTCTTTCCGATACGGCCCGCTGTGATGCGTGCTGCCGGACCCCATGAATGCGATCATCGCCATCGCGGTGGCACTCACCTTGTTTTCCGATCGGGCGCCATCGCTGTACGGACCACGAAGACTCCAGCTTCCGTCACCGAGTTGTTGCCGTTTTAGCCACTGCAAACCCAGCTTCACCGCGTCTTCGGTCGCCTGCGTGCCCCCGGATTGTTTCAATAGCTCTTGTTTCATCGCCCCGCTGCGACCGCCGAACATGTTCTTGGGAGACGGTGGCAATTTGACGACCGGTGTTTCGATCAACCCTTCGCCTCGTTCCAAGACCGGTGCCAGAGAAACCAATTCAACGGACGCGTCGAAATCGAGCGGATCGATGTCCAGTTCAGATTCGTTTGGCGTTTCCGTCGGCAGATCCTCCCATTGAATCGGTTCGATCGAGAACTCGGCGAACTCCGTCGTCTCGGGAGACTCTCCCTGTGTGATTGTCAGCACCATGTCGCCGATCTGACCTGAAGAAGTGCTGATCAACGCCAGCAACAGCAACAACAGCAGGTGGATGAACAAGCTAAACAGCCAAGCCGGCATTTCTTCCAGCTGGCGTTTGATGGTTCGATAATGAAACCGTCCCTCCAATTGCTCCACGTCCTCGTCCGTCGGCGGTGCGTCGTGGACCATCGGAGGCGCCGGCTTGGTGATGTGGGGCTTGTCGCGTCGCCAACGATGACGCAAGGAAGGCGTCCGGGGCCGCGCCACCGGCGGCATGATGACGACGGGGCGCAGGTTGGGCGTGCCGAAAGTCGATTGAGAGGAGGCGTGCATGGAAGGCAAACGAAGAAGAGAGTTCGGGTTGCGTTTGTCGAGCGGAAAAGGGGGCAGGTACCAAAAACCAAATGGCCCGAAGGGTGGTTCGCATTTTTGCAGCCTGCCCCCTTTCCGTGACGTCCTCAATTTAAAAGTTGACGCACCACTAGTTCGTGACCGACGAAACCAGCGAGTACCGGTCGACCGTGTCACCGCCGGATTCTCGCTCGCGTTTTTCCACTAGCCTTGCGATCCGTTCGGCGCGTGCAGCCCGCTTGGCCTCCGCCCGCGCCAGCCGCATCGGTCGGACACGCTCTTCATACGCGATTCGCGCCAAGCGTTGGCGTTGGGCGTTTTGATAACCCATCGCGTAAATCTGGTTTTGAACCTGTGCCGAGTATTGTTGAGCCGCCAGCCCCAACGATTGCGGATAGTTCGACGCGAGCACGTTGGAGGTGTAGGGAAGGCTGGTATTCAAGGGCGTCGCGCTGCCGGTCGACGGACCACCGCCCCGGCCTCCCCCACCGCTACATTGGGCGACCACTGGGTCCGACGAACACATTGCCACCGAGACCAAGCCGGCGACCAAGAATCCCATCGTTTGTTTCCGAATCACGAGAACACCTCCGCGTGCACTGAACTGAGAAAAGATTGAGCCGTTTGCCGGCTCACTGATTCAGTAGGGAACGTGAGTAGAGATTCGTCACAGAGAATTTCCCCGGTGGTCTGTAACCGGGCTATTGCGGTAAATCGCACAGCTGCTTGCTCTCCCCAGGCTTTCAGGTCGTGCAGTTTTAAAGTCACCCTCCTGGCAGGAGGGTCGAGCGAAGCGAGGGGAGGTCGAGCGGTGAACCGCCAAATCGATCGCGGATTGAGACCCTGGATGGGGGCGCAGCATCCAGAGGCTGCGTCTCCGTCAGGCAACGCTGTGAAGCATTTTTCCCATGCGTTTCTTTAGGTTGTAGCGGCAGGGCGCGAGCCCTCCGGTTCTTCATCTCTGCCAAAACACCGGAGGGCTCGCGCCCTACCGCTAAGAAATGCTTCACAGCGTTGCCAGTCAGGGTCGATTGGCACCGTTTTTCACGGTTCCGGCGGTGTTCGCTTCGCTCGCTCTGCCGGCTACGTGCTGCCATCCCATCCGGGATGCAAAGAGGTGGGTAAATCCAGGGCTGCAGCCTAACCGTCCTGCATCAGGCGACAGCTTTGCCGGAAACGGTGGCCCTAACGGGCCTTCGTCCGGTCGCAACTTTCCTGACTCCAACGTCTTCGAAGAATGTCATTCAGTTCGGGTGTAGTGGATCTCGTAGACGATTCCAAGCAGCAGGAGCTTTTACAAGATCCACTACTCGAACGTTGAGCTTTGGCGGAAGACTTGAGCGAGAGGTCGCCGCGTGTTCTACTCCTCGATCGGCGGGCGTTCTTGCCCACGTCCATCGGGTCCACGTCCATCGGGTCCACGTCCATCGGGTCCACGTCCGTCGGGTCCACGTCCGTCGGGTCCACGTCCGTCGGGTCCACGTCCGTCGGGTCCACGTCCGTCGGGTCCACG
>NZ_NTFY01000106.1 GCF_002289565.1 Rhodopirellula sp. SM50
CGATTGGATCTTGCCATCGCAGAGTCTCCTCATCTCGTTTCAGGAAACTGCTGCGGGATTGAGGATCTTTCTCAACCGTTCGCAGCGAAAAAAACGAGTAATCGTGATACTCTGCCTAACTACTCCCATTCCACCCGAATGGCCCTAGGAAGTCAAGCGGAAAAATTGACGAACAAACCTGCGAGATCAGGCGGGGACAGGCCCCCGGCATAGTCTAAACCGGGGTCTGTCCCCGGCCAGGCGATGTGGGGACAGTCCCCGCCAAAGGAGCCGTCGCGGCGGGGTCCAAACGGAGCCGCGGAAGATCCACATTGTGCGGGGCAACCGAACAAGCTAGAATCTACACATCGCGGTGCACTTCTATTCCGAAGGCGATCGCGACCTCGTGACTCAATCGTCGGGGCAGCGATTGAGAGGAGGCCGACGAGCTGACGACTGATTGTGGCGGGGTTGTCTCACCACCGATTCTCAACGTTTTGATGGCATCACCATGTCCAGCGGCGACTTTCCATTGCGTCATGCGCTTCGTTGGCTCTTCATGGCTGTATGCAGCATCGGTCTGGTCAACGCACCTGTCGGAGCCCAGATTAACCTGAGCATCGATATCGAAAAGCCACCGTTCGAATACTCTCAAACGGCCGCCGACAACCGGGTCAGCCGGCTAGTCGAGAAGTTGAATGCGAAAACGGTCCAGCTGCAATATTCACGCGAAACCGGCTATCTACGGTCTATCCTGCGTGCACTTGAGATCCCCGAATCTTCGCAAACACTGGTGTTCTCCAAGACAAGCATGCAGGTGCGTTACATCTCACGCCGTAACCCGCGTGCGATTTATTTCAACGACGACACCTACGTGGGATGGGTCCGGGGCAGTTCCCTGATGGAGATCTCTACGGCGGATCCGAAACTGGGCACCGCGTTCTATACCGTTGACATGATGCCATGGCGGGCCAAGGTCGAGCAGGCCTACTACGACTGTCTGGCTTGTCATGCGACGTCGATGACACAGGGCGTCCCGGGGCACACCGTTCGCAGCGTTTATCCGGAGGTCGACGGCAGCGTGGCTTCGCAGCGTGAATCATTCATCACCGACCACTCCAGCCCCATCTCACAGCGGTGGGGCGGATGGTATGTAACCGGGAGACACGGAGAGATGCGTCATATGGGCAACACGTTTCTTCGTGGCGGTCAATTGGACACGCGCGAAAACGGAAACCGTTTGAGCCTGTGGGATGACTTTGAGACGCACGATTATCTATCTCCCTACAGTGACATCGTTGCGTTGATGGTGTTGGAACACCAGACGCAAATGCACAACGCGATCACACAGGCGGACTTTTCGCTGCGCCAGCTGTTGCACCAAGGTGAAGGAACCGCCGAACGTAGCGACGAGGCGGCCGAATGGAATGCCCGGCTTCGGTTGATCGCCAAGCCGGTCGTCGATTATGCGTTGTTCTGTAACGAGGCGCCACTCACCGCCCCGGTCAATGGTTCGATCATTTTTGCTGAGGAATTTAGCAATCGCGGGCCGGTGGACAGGCTTGGCCGATCGCTCCGAGACTTTGATTTGAAGACCCGAATGTTCAAGTACCCCTGCAGCTACTTGGTCTATTCACCAGCCTTCGATTCCATGCAGAAGCCACTCAAGGACGAAGTCGCGCGTCAGTTGCTGGCAGTCCTGAAGGGCGAAAATCAAGACGACACGTACCGTCACCTGGATGCACGAACACGGGCGGACACGCTGGCGATTCTGCGTGAAACGAAGCCCGATCTGTTTCGCTGAAACGCTGCCGAGCCGCCGGAAGATAGGTGCTCAGCTGAACACTCCACGTCGTTGAGCTTAATCGAATTGCTTTCCGCTTCGACGGTTGACGTGCGGTGCTGACGGGTCGGGTTTGCGTCGTACACGCAACTGTACAGCTGGCGACTGGGTCGCGAATCCACTGGCCGTCGGTCGTCAGCGGTTTAGTGCGATAGCCGTCTTGACCTCCCGTCGCCCCTCGATTGATCCACAAACGCAGGACTCCCTCGGAACTCGCCTCGTGTGGTCCGAGGGTGCTTTTCTTTTGCTCAATGACGAATTCGACGCTGCGCACGACGCGCAGATCCTTCGCTGTAGCCGAATGATTCTCGGAGCCTCCATGACCCCCAAGCGACCCTCATGCCCCAAGCACCTCATTCCACCCATTCTCGCTCTGGGACCGTCCCCGTATTCGGTCCAGGGACAGTCCCCGGGCGGTACGTGTCCGTACAGGGACAGTCCCCGGGCGGTAGGATTGGCCCGGGCGGTAGCGGGGTCTGTCCCCACTGGATTGGCGCCAACTAACGTTTGACAATTTGGGGGACAGACCAGGGGTTTAGCTGCGGCCCAGCTGGCAATCGCCGAAGTTCAGGTTGCCGCCGCTGATGATCACGGCCGTCGATTGACCGGCAAAACGATCGGCGTTGTCGATCAGCCCGGCGAACGCCACCGCGCCAGACGGTTCGGCGACCAAGTGGGCATCTTCGGCGATCGTGCGCATGGCCGACAGAATGGAAGCCTCCGAGACGAGGAACAGATCGTCGACCAAACTCTCAATGATCGGAAACGTGTGGTCACCGATTTGCGTTCGCAGACCGTCGGCGACGGTGTCATAACGGGTCGGCGGTTGTGGCGTCCCGGCCTTCAAGCTTCGCGCGGTGTCGTCGGCAAGGGCCGGTTCAACGGCATAGACTTTCACCTCCGGCCGAATCGTTTTGACGGCGACCAAAATCCCCGCCAACAGGCCTCCGCCGCCGACTGGCACCAGGATGGCTTCGAGCCCGCTGACCTGCTCAAGCAACTCCAACCCGACCGTCCCCTGCCCCGCCATGACCGTCGGCGTTTCGAAGGGATGCACCAGGATCGCCCCGGTCCGCTGTTGCAGCTCGGCGGCAGCCTGTTCGCGCTGCTGCGTCGACGGACCGCAAAAGACCGGCGAGACGCCATAAGATTCGACCGCCGCGATTTTCTTCGCCGACGCGTTTTCTGGCATCACGATGAATGCCGGAATGCCTCGCAATCCGGCCGCGCGGGCGATCGCGGCGGCATGATTGCCGGACGAATGAGTCACGACGCCGTGCCGGGCATCCTCATCGCTCAGACTCATCACCGCGTTGACGGCGCCGCGTGCTTTGAACGCGCCGACGTGCTGCAGGTTTTCCGCCTTGAAGGACACACCACAGCCGAGCCGCTTGGAGATCACTTCGCAATCGACCACGGGTGTGCGGACGACATAGTCGGCGATCCGTTGCCGGGCCGACCGAATATCGCCAAGGGTGATCACGGGATGTCCGGGGGGAGATGACATGCGCGGTCCTTTTGTGAAGCAGACGGTTCTGCCAGCGGCCGATTGGTACACCGATGATGACAGGCTGGAAGCCTATCCCACTTGGGTGACAGGCTGGAAGCCTGGCTTCAACTACTTCTGAATCGGCAACGTCAGTGTCAGTTCTTTACCGTCGCGTTGGACGGTGACATCGACTCGATCGCCAGCCCGCTTGGAGGTGACCACGTACGTCAACAGGTCTTGTTCGCTGGACAGGTCGGTTCGCCCGTCGAACGACGTGATCACATCACCCTCGCGAAATCCGATTCGCTTGGCGGTTCCATGGGGCCCGTATTTCCCGACTCGTTGGACGTGCAACGCCATGAATTCGTTTCCATTGCTGACGGGTGCGGCACCGGGATGGGTCGCCGGTTCCAAGACCATGCCACCGGCTGCGATCCGACGCAGCCCCCAGGTCGTCACGCGCCAGGACAAGTCACTGGCGCGGCGCCAGTCCTTGGGGAATCGCAACTGTGCGGCAACCGCTGAACCGTCGCGCATGATCTCAACCGGAACCACGCCACCGTCGGGATCGACGTTGTGCAACACCCATTGGATGTCGGCGATCGAGAGCATCGGTTGGCCGTCGAGCGTTGCGATCACGTCGCCGCCGCGAAGCTCTGCTTGAGCGGCGACCGAATCCTCCTCGACTTCTTTGATCGTCGCCCTTTCATTGGGGTCCATGATCAGTCCAACGGTCTTGGGATGCGGGTAGGGCCACAGCACCTTGTCGGGAATCGGTTTCCTGTCGTGCCAATAGTACTCGCGTTGGGCATCGCCGATCTGGTGACAGTGAATGCAGCTCTTCACGACATCGCCATCGTAGTTCAGGCTGTCGGTAAACTTGTCTTTCAGCGCCGGGTAGCGTTCCGGCGAAGACACTTCCATCGGCCGGCCGCGTTTGCCCGCCAACGCTTGTTTGACCTCGGCGTGATCGGCGTGCAGATCCAGCGCCCCTTGAAGTGCTTTGGCGAGCCCCTTCAACGAGACGTCGCCCATCCATTCGGTGCGGTGCGAACGCGTGCCGAACCGTCCATAGATCGTTTTGTCGGCAGCGAGAAAGAAGACGGCGAAGGATTGATCGGTGTCGTACTGGAACAAGTCCAAATCCAATCCGTTGGTTGCGACCTGGCGCACACAGACGAATTGTTCCAACAGCGGACGGATCACCGGATCGGTATCGACCAGCTCGTCATCCAGTTTGACGCACTCGTGACAGGGTAAACAACGCAACACGACGACGATCGGCTTGCCGGTCCTTTTGGCTTCCTCGAAAGCCCCCGGAATGTCGTTGTACATCCAGAACCCCTCTCGTTCGACCTTCTCTTTGTCGCTGCGAACGATTTCGTCGCGGGTCTGGGCGGTCAACGCGGATGCGAGGGCAAACAACAGTAGAGTCAGTGACGAGAATGCTCGCATGGAAATCTGCCTGAGCGGTGAGATGTCGATCGGTCGAAATACATTTGCCATCAGTGTACCGCAACTTTCAGGCAACGGTTTCGACGTCACGCTCTTCTCCGAAACCCGACCCCGCCGCGGCAAAGGTGAAACCCACTTTCCAGACAATCTGTCTACCGAAAATCGCCAATTCCTTTGCATCTGGTGGCGGGAATGGTTATCACTAGGTACCGGGGTGATGGCTGAGTTGCCATCGGTCCGACGAATCGACGAATCAATGCGAGACGGAACAATAAAGATGCAGTTGTCCGAGGGTGAGTTTCGAGCCGAGCTCAGCAAATTCCGTGACGAGTTCGAACTGTTACGGACCGAAGTGGCCAAACGAATCGTCGGCCAGGAGCCGATCGTCGATGGCGTGTTGATCTCGATGATCGCCGGCGGGCATGTGTTGCTCGAGGGCGTCCCGGGATTGGGCAAAACGCTGCTGGTACGGACGCTCAGCGAAGTCCTGGAGGCGCCGTTCAGCCGGATCCAATTCACGCCCGATTTGATGCCGGCCGACTTGATCGGGACCAATATTTTGGTCGAAGGCGATCACGGGAAAAAGGAGTTCCAATTTCAGCGTGGCCCCCTGTTCGCCAACGTGGTCTTGGCGGATGAAATCAACCGGGCGACGCCGAAGACCCAGTCCGCGTTGTTGGAAGCGATGCAGGAACACAGCGTGACGGTTGCGGGGACCTCGCACCAGCTCGAAGGCGTGTTCTTTGTCTTGGCGACCCAGAACCCGTTGGAGATGGAAGGCACGTATCCGCTGCCAGAAGCCCAATTGGACCGATTCCTGATGAAGCTGTTGGTGCCGTTTCCGACGACCGAGGAAATGGAAACGATCATGGATCGCACGACCGCCGGCGAAATCCCACCGCCGGGCAAAGTCGTTTCGGGAGAGCGCGTGTTGCAGCTTCGTGATCTGTCGCGACAAATTCCGATCGCCGATGAAGTGCGCCGTTATGCGATCTTGCTGGTGATGGGGACACACCCCGAACACGAAGCGGCGACAGCGATGGTGCGACAGTTTGTGCGTTACGGCAGTAGCCCGCGGGGTGCTCAAGCATTGATCTTGTGCGCCAAAATCAAAGCCGTCCTGGACGGACGATTCCATGTTTGCAAGGACGATTTGAAATCGGTGGCCCACGGCGTGTTGAGGCACCGGGTGATGCTGAATTTTGAAGGCCAGGCCGAAGGGATCGTCGTCGACAGAATCATCGATGATCTGCTCGAAAAAATCGGCCAGGAAGCGGCGTTGGCGGGATAACCGCCGATGGTGAGGCGGAGCCTCGCGGACACCACGTTCCCAGGCAGGAGCCCGGGAACGAGTCGAGGCGAGGCTCTGGCTTGGGAGACCGCCGACGACGTGGCGGAGCCTCGTGGACACCGCGTTCCCAGGCAGGAGCCCGGGAACGAGCATCTAGAACTTCAGCAACACACGCCAACGGCGCCGATTCAGCCGCCCGACCCACATCCATGTTCGACTCCGATTTCTTAAAGCAACTCGAATACCTGTCTCTGCTGAGCAAGCGGATGTTCCAGGGCCAACTGCTTGCGCAGCGGCGGACGATGCAGACCGGCGGTGGGATCGAGTTTTCTGATCACCGCGAGTACATGCACGGCGATGACCTGCGTTACTTGGATTGGAATGTTTACGCCCGTCACGGCGATCTGTTGTTGAAACGATTCCAAGAAGAAGAGGACTTGCACGTCTATCTGTTGCTCGACGCGTCACAGAGCATGGAAGTCGACGAGACGTTCGCGACGGCGGACACCGCGGACCCGCCAAAATTTAAACTCGCCCGGCAAATCGCCGCCGCGCTGGCTTACATCGCGTTGGCCGATTTGGATCGTGTTTCGATCGTCGCCTATGCGGACGGGGTCAAGGTGGTGATGCCGCTGGTGCGCGGCAAAGACCAAATCTTGAGTGTGCTTCGATTCTTGGAAGGGTTGAAATGTCACGGTGAGCGAACGGATCTGCGTCGCACGGTGGGCGAATTCGTCGGCCGCGCCCCTCGCACCGGTCTGGCGATCATCATCAGTGACCTATTCGACCAAGACGGGTTCCGCGAAGGCGTCGACCGGCTGCGATACGCCCAGTTCGAACCACACGTGATCCAAATCCACACACGACAGGAAGCAGACCCCAAGTTGTTGGGCGATGTGCAACTGGTCGATTGCGAAACGGGGACGGAGAAAAAAGTGACGGTCACCGAACGAAAGCTTCGCCACTACAAACAGTTATTCGAAACGTTTGTGCGAGAGGTCGAAACGTATTGCCGAACCCACGGATTGGCCCACACCCGCACGACAACGGACGTTCCGTTTGATGCGGTGCTGTTGAAAATGATGCGTGCCGCGGCGGTGGGGTAACGCATGTCATTCGCTTCACCGGACAAATTGTTTTGGCTGTTGGCCGCGTTGCCGATCATCGCCTTCTACATTTTAAAAACCCGGCTCCGACGACGACCGGTGTCGACGTTGCTGTTTTGGGACCAGGTCTTTGAACAGAAACGCCAACGTTCGCTTTGGCAAAACTTGCGGCACTGGATTTCACTGCTGCTGCAACTGGCTTTTGTCGGCCTGCTGGGGTTCGCCCTCGCCGATCCGCTGTGGAATTCTCAGGAAGACACGGGGCAGGATCTGATTTTGGTGGTCGACAATTCCGCCAGCATGCGGGCGGTCGATCCGGCCACGGGCAACACTCGACTACAGCAAGCGATCGAACAGGCGTCGGACGTCGCCGGAACCCTTCGCTCGGGCGACAACATTGCCTTGATCACCGCCGGCGGCAGCGTCCGCGTGGTGGTGGGGATGTCGGATTTTGCGCCGACGGTTCAAGAAGCGTTGTTGAAAATCCAGCCGACCGATGGCCCGACTCGGATCGGCGAAGCGATCACGGCGGCGAGACGCTTGGCTGCCGATGACCAAAAACGCAGGATCGTGGTGTTCAGCGATGGCGGCGTTGCCGACCGTGATCTGTTGACCGACGCACCGGCACAGACCACCCCCGAACCCAATGACGCGGCAGCCGCAGCGGCGGCGGAGCAACGGCGTTCACTGACCGGCGACGACGTTCGCTGGATGCAAGTCGGTACCTCGCAAAACAACCTCGCCATCACGACCTTCCAGGTCAGGCGGTCGACCGTCGACCCGATCGGCTATTCGCTGTTGGTGGAAGTCCATAACTTTTCTTCCCAGCCGGCCGAAACACGGCTGACGCTGAAGCTGGATGACGCACTGGTGGATGTGATTCCGCTGGAAATCGAAGCCGAGGGTTCGTTTCGGAAACAAATCGACAGCACCTCCCGCGCCGGCGGCGTGCTGACCGGTGAATTGAAATCAGACGACGCGTTGCAGGTTGACAACGTCGCCCGCGCGATCCTGCCCAACCGCCCCGAAATCCCGGTCAAGTTGGTCGCCGGTGAAGACTCCGAGTCGTACTACTTGCGACGTGTTCTGGAATCGATTCCGTTGGTCAAGATCCTCTCGCCTGATGCGGTCGATTCGGAACCCACGGCGAGATTGACGGTGTTCGCCGGCGTGGTTCCCGAGACGATTCCTGAAGGGCCGGTGCTGTTGGTCGACATCCCCGAATCGGGCCCCGCGATCGGAACAGACGGGCAGCCCGCGTGGCGACTGGGAGAACAGGTCGACAATCCGATCATTGCCAAACAAGAAAAACAGTCTCCGTTGCTGCGTCACGTTCAATTGCAAAACGTGATCCTCGCCGGCGGCCGCGATCTGGAGGTCAGCGAATCGCTGGGCACGCCGACGACGTTGCTGGAAACTGCCGGCGGTGACCGTGTGTGTGTCTCGGTCGAACGCAGTGAGGGGCGGATCTTATTGCTCGCTTCGGATTTGGACACCAGCGATCTGCCGCTGCGGATTGCGTTTCCGGTACTGATGACCAACGCAATGAACTGGTTCTTTCGTGAAACCGGCGAGATCCGTCCCGCGCTGGCGACGGGGCTGACCACGGATGTCCCCTGGGACGTGGCTGAGAATTCTGAAACAGGCACCGCCAACCTGATCGCACCATCCGGTGAACGCACACTGGTCACGGTGCAACGCAACAAAGTCAAATTGGGGCCGCTGCCGTCGGTCGGCGTGTACCGATTGACGACCGAAGACGTCTCCGAATCCGACGAGGTCGAAACCGGCGATGCGGCAACCGATCCAACGGTCGCCACCGATGACGCGAATCTGGTCGCCGTCAATCTTTCCGACGCGAACGAAAGTGACCTGCGTTTACCGGAGTTGCCCGAGACGACGGCCGGCGCGTTGCCACCGGCCGGACGCTCTCCCTGGTTTTATTTGATCCTTGCCGCCACCGGTTTGGTGATCACCGAGTGGGCACTGTTTCAACGCAGAGTGGTGGCCTAGTGACGTGACCTGGAGGGCCAGGTGACGATTCGGCTTGTACCGGCTGTCGTGGTTGATTCGGCTGCAACGAAATCAAGCGGCTCCTCGCCAGAATCTGCCGATCAAACACGTAACCTTCACCTTTGGTGCGCCACCGAGCGCGCACATGCAGCATCGCAACCACATGGCGATGAATGCACCGTGCTGAGCGGCGATGCGGCGAAGGCGATGGGATGAACAAGGAAGTGAGTCCCTGGAAGTGGTGACGCGGGTCGGAGATCCGCGTCGCAGTGAAGTGCGCGACAATGGAGTGACGCAATGCACCAGAAGCATCATCAGATTCCGGTCAGGCCGCAACGGTTCGGTTCGCGATCAGTGGCCATCTCCTGTGGTGGGATGCTCGCCTTGGTCGCGATCCTCTGCAGCGCGGGCTGCGTGGCCGATGCGATTCGATCCACGTGGCAGCCTTACGGGGCGATGACCAAACGCACGACGATCAAGTTGCGGGCAGGCAAACTGGCGCGTCAAGTCTGGGAACAGAACTACCAAAGCCAATACGCCTCGTCACCTTGCGTGGACGATGTCAAATCGGGATACACCACGGCGTTTGTGGAAACCGCGATGGGGATGGGTGAATGCCCGCCACCGATTCCCACTCGGCAACTGTTGAGCGCGGACGCGATTCATCAGACTTACCCGGCCGCCGTGCCTTGGTACCAGGGATACAGTTTCGGTCATGCCGACGCGGTCGCGCGGGGTGTCGATCGCTGGCGGCTTGCGCCGTTAAACCCCGAGTTGGCGATGGCGATGTGTCCGTGCACCCCCGCCGTCCACGACATCCCGTTCGAGACGCTGGAGTCGAGTGAATTGATTCCCCAGGACGCCGCGAAAACGGTTCCTCAACCGGCTGCGGAACTCGAGATTCAACCGCTTCCTGAACCGGAAGAACTCCCTTTGGAAAGCATCGAATTCCAATGACCGAGTGTCCGTCGAGTTTGGAGCGGAACGGATTCCATCTCCAGGCGAAACGACGGTGACAAAGATTGAACGCGACGCCACATCCGAGCGGATGTCGTGTCGTTCCCGACCCAGCATTTCCCTCAGAATCCCGTTTCGGCAAGGATGCCAAAAATGGACCGCAACATTCGTCAATTCGTGGCACTTTGGTCGCTATCCCTTTGCGCAGTGCTGGCCATCACCAACACGGGGTGCACGTCGGTTCTTTCGCCGGTCACCGGGATCCCCGTTTTTGACTTACCCGATGAATTGTTGGGCGTGCCGAAAAGCGAGCAGATACCCGTTCCGGTGGTCTTGCTCGCCCGCCCCCACGAAGAGCAATACCTGTTGGGCGAAGGCGACATTTTGAGCGTCTACATCGACGGTGTGCTTCCGTTTTCGGCCCCCAACAGCCCGCCGACGCCTCCGCCCGTCAACATGCCTTCGGACCAATCGTTCCTGAAACCTTCGATCGGATACCCGATTCCGGTGCAGGAAGATGGGCTGGTCACATTGCCATTGTTGGCCCCGTTCAACGTCAGCGGCTTGACACTCGAACAGGCGCGCGACGAAATCTCACGTCGCTATCGGGAAGAAGAAATTCTGCCGCCGGGAGTGAATTATCCCGTCGTGTCGTTGATGCAGCGCCGGTCTCACACCGTGACCGTGATCCGTTTCAACGCACAGACCGCGGTCGGATCCGACGGCACGGCAGCCGGTTACACCCTCGATTTGCCCGAGCGACGCAACGACGTGCTCAATGCGCTGATGGAATCCGGCGGATTGCCCGGGTTTAATGAACGCAACGAAGTCGTGATCTACAAGACCTCTCAAATCCCCGCCGATCGACGCAACGAGCTGATGAGCCAACTGCTGGCACAACCTTGCGGCGCGGGAACGCAACACCAGGGTCGGCACTTGGATCACGAAGTGTTTGCGACCGATGCCAACTGCATCGCGTACGACAACCAGCTGCTGGAAACGCAATTCATCATCCGGATCCCGTTGCGTTATTATCCCGGACAGATGCCCCACATCCGCCCCTCGGATGTGACGCTACAAACCGGCGACATCGTGATGGTCGAATCCAGAGAAACCGAATTGTTTTACACCGGCGGGCTGCTCGGCGGCGGCCAGTATCCGTTGCCGCGCGATTACGATCTGGACGTGTTAGGCGCGATCGCATTGTCCGGCCAGGGAATCGCGTCGTCCAATGCCCGCGGCGGTGGCGGTGGAGGTGGCGGGCTGATCCAAGGCATGGGCGGCACCAG
This sequence comes from Rhodopirellula sp. SM50, assembly GCF_002289565.1. Classification (GTDB taxonomy): domain Bacteria; phylum Planctomycetota; class Planctomycetia; order Pirellulales; family Pirellulaceae; genus Stieleria. The sequence continues at coordinate 11,423 of NZ_NTFY01000106.1, forward strand.
CCCGACACAGCTGTACATCATTCGCAAGCTGCCTTGCGGACGGACCTACAACATTGTCGTCGACTTGCAGGTTGCGATGAACAATTCACGAGAGAACATTCTCGTCCAACCCGGCGACACCCTGATCCTGCGTTACAAACCCCAGGAAGAGCTAGTGAATTTCGGAATCGGAACTTTCTTTACCTTCGGGATTCGTGAGCTGTTCCGCGACTAACCCGGGGTTAGAAAACTGCTATAGTTGACACGGTCGCGACCTCCTCCTTCGCTCCGGGGAAACGTTTCCGTGCAGTGGTCTGATTTCACTTGGTTGTACCTGTTGATTCCGGCAGTGCCGTTTTTGATTTGGTATCACCTCCGCTCCTTGAGCGACTTTCCGATTTGGCAAAAGCGCGTCTCGTTGGCGTTGCGAATCGTCGTGTTGGGATTGTTGGCCGCGGCGCTGGCCGGGCCGGTGTTGATGCGGCAAACCGATCGACAAATGGTCGTGTTTGCGATCGACCGCAGCGAGAGCATCGATCAGGCGGCGCGCGAGAAAACCGACACGTTTCTCGCCCAGGCGATCAACGCCGCCGAGCAGGCCGATGTCGACGTTCGGTTCTTGGAATTTGATCGCGAACCGAAGCGTTTGCGAGACGAGTGGGCGGTCGGCAACGGGCAGTCAGAGGACAACGGGCAGACACAGGACAACGGGCAACCCGAGGACGGCGGGCAAACCGGCACGAACCAATCCACCGATCAAGTTGGCGACGCGCCCGACGACGTCTCGGTCAGCGGAGATGAAACCGCAAACACGGACGGCACGCCCGGCGAAGCTGTCTCGCCGGGACAAGACGCTGACGATCGCCAGAGCGATGATGCCGAGCACGATCCGGCTCGCCGTGGGACTGACCTGGAAGCGGCCGTGCGCACCGCGATCGCCTCGATGCCGCCGTCTCGGGTTCGCCGCGTCGTGTTACTGTCTGATGGAAACGCGACCGGCGGGGGCGACGTGATCGCCGCGGCGGCCGAGGGCGGCGTGCCCGTCTGGACCGTCCCCTTGCCATCGCGCAGCGACCCCGAAGTCCAATTGACACGCGTCGACGCACCGACCCAAGTCCGCCAAGGCCAACCGTTCTTTGTGGAAGTGATCGTCAGCAGCAATCGTGACACCGAGGGCTACATCGATCTGTATCGCGGCGACATTCAGATCGGCGACGAAGACCCCAAGCCGGTGAAGATCAAGAAGGGCGAGAACACGTTTCGGTTCCGACAAACCGTGCTGGGCAAGCGACAGGAATCTTTCGCCGCCCGACTGCGTGGATTTGACGACACGTTGCTGGACAACAACGCCGCCGAAACGGTCGTGTATGCCCAGGGACGCCCGCGTGTCTTGTTGGTCGATCCCGATCTGGACCAGACCGATTCGCTGCGTTGGGCACTGGATGAACAATCGATCGACGTGGAAGTTCGACCGCCCGAGGGAATCCCCAGTGACCTGACAGAGATTCAAGGCTACGAATGTCTGGTGCTGTCCAACGTTCCCGCGACGGCGATGTCGATGCGGCAAATGGACTTGATCCGCATCTACGTCAAAGAGCTCGGCGGCGGACTGGTCATGCTCGGCGGCGACCAATCGTTCGGCTTGGGCGGTTACTATCGGACCCAGGTCGAAGAGATTCTGCCGGTCCGCAGCAATTTCGAAAAGGAACGCGAAAAACCATCGTTGGCGATGATGCTGGTGATCGATAAAAGCGGATCGATGGGGGGCCAGAAAATCGAACTCGCCAAAGACGCGGCGCGGGCGGCGGTTGAATTACTCGGGCCCCGCGATGCGATCGGTGTGATCGCGTTCGACGGATCGGCCTACACCGTTTCCGAACTCCGCTCGACCTCCGACAAGGGCCAAATCATCGACGCGATCAGCACCATCGAAGCGTCCGGCGGCACCAACATGTACCCTGGCATGGTCGATGCCCTGGACGCACTGCGCGGGGCGACGGCGAAATTGAAGCACGTGATCTTGATGACCGACGGAGTTTCCTCGCCGGGCGATTTCCAGGGTGCCGCCTCGGACATGTCAGCCAATCGAATCACCCTGTCCACCGTCGCACTCGGTCAAGGTGCCAGTGAAGATCTGTTGGAGGAACTGTCACAGATCGGGGGCGGGCGTTACTACTTTTGCGATTCGCCCGATGCGGTCCCACAGGTGTTTGCCAAGGAAACCGTCGAGGCCAGCAAGTCGGCGATCAACGAGCTGCCCTTTACCGCTCAACTGGTCCGGCCGACCGCGGTGCTGGAGGGAATCGATTTGGAGTTGTCGCCGCTGTTGCTCGGCTATGTCGTCACCCGTCCGAAACCGACCGCTGAATTTATTCTCGCCAGCGAGGCGGGCGATCCCTTGTTGGCGTGGTGGCGTTACGGACTGGGCATGTCGGTGGCATTCACCAGCGATGCCAAGAACCGTTGGGCGGGTGAATGGTTGGCGTGGCCGGATTTTGGACCGTTTTGGGCGCAAGTCATCCGCCACGCGATGCGCAAGGATGACAACCGCGGCGTGTTTGTCGATGTCCGTCGCGAAGGCGAAACGACGTTCGTGTCGCTCGATTCGGTGGACCAGAACGGCGCGTTCATCGAGAACGCGACGACGGAGTTGACGATGATTGATCCCGGTCTGGGACGCCAGAAGTTGGCGATGCGTCAAACCGCGCCGGGGCGTTTCGAAGCCGAGATCAAGACCGACCGCCGTGGCGCGTACCATTTGGACCTGGCACAGACGCGGCAATCCGGTTCGACGCAACGGTCCTCGCGAGGCATCTCGGTCGGCTACAGCGATGAATTGAGGTTGTTGCCCACCGCGACGAGCACGCTGCAGCGAATTGCAACGGTCAGCGGCGGACGCTTTGACCCGACGCCCGAATCGATTGCCGAACGTATCGACGCGACGGCCCGCGAACCGATGCCGCTGTGGCCCTGGTTGTTAATGATCGCGATGTCCATTTTCGTGGCCGACGTCGCGCTGCGCAGGATCGAATTGGCCAGGTAAGGATGGAGTCCCAGCACGTGGCGTCAGCCAGTGGCGCGTCTCCCATTGCAAACGCACCACGCGCCGCTCGCTTACGCTTCCCGCTGATATCCCAGCACGTGGCGTCAGCCAGTGGCGCGTCTCCCATTGCAAACGCGCCACGCGCCGCTCGCTTACGCTTCCCGCTGATATCCCAGCACGTGGCGTCAGCCAGTGGCCCGTTTCCCATTGCAAACGCGCCACGCGCCACGCGCCGCTCGCTTACGCTTCCCGCTGATATCCCAGCACGTGGCGTCAGCCAGTGGCGCGTCTCCCAACCGCCACGCCGGTCACTTCGCGTCATCGAAATACGCTTCGATCGATTCGTACTCCTTGGCGCCTTCGATTTTGTTGTAGCGAAACAGTGTTGCCGCGTTGGGATGATCGATCCGCCAGACTTTAAAATCGAAACGCAACGCGTACTGATAGCCTGGCGGCAATTCCAATCCGCCGTTGGCTCGTAGCATCTCCGTCAGATCGACACGCAACCGCAACGGTTTGGGCCGCTCGTCCTGTGTAATCCAGAAATCCCAGCGGACATCGTCCTCTTGGATGCCTTGGAAATGAATCGCCGGCGTTTGGCCGCGAAATTTGTTGCGATCGAGTAAGCGAACCGACTTCATGCCGATCATCAACGACAGCGCGGGGTCGATGCCGGCCATGGTCAGGGCGAGAATGGGTTCCGGGTACGGCCCCATCGGCAGCGGCAATTCGAAAACCGCCTGCTGCATCGCCAATGGTTCCTCCAGCACGGTGTATGCCTGTTCGGAAAGAGCGATCGTCGTCGATCCACCATCACAAAAGATTCGGGCCCTCTGCTGCTCGTCTTTCAAGTAGATGGTGAACTGATCGGGAACCTGGGACGCGATTTGGTAGACCGACGCTTGCGTGTTGATCACCGCTCCGTCGACGATTGTATCGGCGGACAACTCGACGGTCGCCCGAGTTGATTTCGCCTGAATGAGTTGGTTGAACAGGGGCTGGAGCGCCGCGACCGCATCCGCATCGGCGACCGCGTCGGCATCCTTCGTCGCGACTTTTTCCGGTTCCGCGTCGGGCGTTTCCTGATCCTGGGCTCCCGCCGGTCGGACCGGTATCAGGAACACCATCAAACTAACACACGACAGGACACGCAACCGTTTCGAACGCGACATGATCGATCCGTGGCAAACGAGGAAAGGAACAAGCGACGCGGCAATGCCACCGCAACACTCGCCGGCAGCGTGGGAAACGCCGCTCGGCTGATTCATCGTGACGCCGTCCCCCAAAAGCTATCCAGACAAGTTTGATCGCAATCGGGATCGGCTTCCAGTGCTCCGTCAACTTTTCGATTTAGGGTGCCGCGGAAAAAGTGGGGTGAGGTACCAAAAATGCGAAGCACCCGACGGGGGATTTTTTTTTGGTACCTGACCCGAATGGCGCGGGCATAAGCGTTGGTATTGGGCTTTAGCCCAACATGGCTGAGTTAAGCTCGGACGAGGAGGTCCGGACGCTGGCGCGAACCGGCTGATGTCAAACGAATATCAGCCGTTTGGCGCGAGCCTACGGGCCCCAGTTCTGGGCAAGACCGCGTTCACTTAGCGGTATTGGGCTTTAGCCGCCCACCGTCGCTGCTGAGCAGCGACCGGGAATCGCCTGAAGGCTAGACACCAACGGTTGCTAAATCCCGTTTTACGAATGCCCGTGCCATGGGTTCCTGCGATCTTTTTCGCATGCGCGTGCATCCGGGAGTTGACTGCCCGCGAAGATAAGACTAATCGCAGCTCGTGTGCCGGCCCCAACTGCGGTTTCCTGCGGCGGCTTGAAGTTCAGTCGTTGCCTCTTTGAAAATCAACCACCCACCACGGCCTATTTCCATGAAACGTTCGGTAACCCTCGCGATCGCCATGACCATCGCACTGTTCACTTCGGCGGGCTTGAAAGCCGCTGATCTCGTCGACACAGCGGTCGCGGCAGGCAACTTCAAAACGCTTGCGGCGGCGTTGGGTGCGGCCGATTTGGCCGGCACGCTCAAGGGCGATGGCCCGTTCACGGTCTTCGCGCCGACGGACGATGCATTTGCAAAATTGCCGGCGGGAACCGTCGAATCGTTGCTCAAACCAGAAAACAAAGCCAAGCTGCAAGCGATCCTGACCCATCACGTCGTCGGCGGTCAAATTCCGGCCAGCAAGGTGGTCACTCTGTCCGGCGCGACCACGTTGGGTGGTCAGCGTGTCGACATCAAGGCAGATGATTCGGGTGTAACGGTCGATAACGCCAACGTGGTGCAGACCGACATTGCCTGCGACAACGGTTTGATCCATGTGATCGATACGGTGATGCTTCCCGCCGACAAGAACCTTGTCGAAACCGCGGCGGAAGCGGGTACGTTTGAGACCTTGATCGCTGCAGCCAAGGCTGCGGGACTCGCCGGCGTGCTGAGCGGGAGTGACAACTTGACCGTTTTCGCCCCGACCGACGACGCGTTTGCAAAATTGCCAGCGGGAACGGTCGAATCGTTACTCAAACCGAAAAACAAGCAGCAACTGGCCAACCTTCTCAAATACCACGTCGTCAGCGGTCGTGTGTACAGTGAGACGGCCGTCACGGCTGGAGCGGCCAAGACGTTGGAAGGAAGCCCCATCACGATCACGGCGGGCGCAGACGGTGCACGAGTCAACGACGCGAACTTGATCGCGACCGATCTGGATGCGTCAAACGGTGTGATCCACGTGATCGACACGGTTTTGATGCCACCGGCAAAGTCCGCGAAGGCCAGCTACCATCACGAAGTTTGCCAGACTCTGGCCGCAGCGATCGCCAAGGGAGCGCCGATGTTTAACGCGGGACATCATTCTGCCTGTGCCGAGCTGTACATGAGGACGATGTCCGACTTGATGCATTCCGAGCTGGACGATTCGATGAAACATCATGTCTCGACCGTCATCAATGCGGCCCGGCACCAGCACCGCTCGACCGACCGAGCCTGGACCTTGCGTCGTGGGATGGATCAAATGTTTGTCACCCTGCAGCCGTCCAAGTGAGCGCTCGTTTACGGTAAAATCATGTCGTCTGCATCACCGGCGATCAAAGTGGCGACGCGGCGGGAACCCGTCGCGTCCGCGTACCGAACGGAACCAACGACCTTTACCGTTTCATCTGCAATGGACTCCTCTGAGAACACTGAACCGTCTTCCATCCTGCAGCGAATCGCCGCGGGAGACTCCTCGGCGGTCGATGATTGCATGGAACAGTATCGGGGTCTGGTCTGGTCGCTGGCGAATCGCTATTGCCGGGTCAGTGGTGATGCCGAAGACGCGGCGCAGGAAATTTTTGTCGCGTTGTGGCGGAGTGCGGATCGCTTTGATCCGACCAAGGCGTCCGAGTCCACATTTGTGACGATGATCGCGCGACGCCGGTTGATCGATCGCAATCGCCGCAGGGGATCTAAACCGGAGGTGGTCAGCATCAGCGCTTCGGAAATCGAAATGGCCGATCGCGATCCGATTGACCAGATTGAACTATCCGACGAAGCCGCCAAGGCAGCCCGCTGCATGCGGCACTTGTCCAGAAATCAGCGTCAAATTCTGACATTGTCGATCGACCGAGGCGAAGCACAATCGGCGATCGCCACAGCGTTGGGAATGCCACTGGGAACCGTCAAATCCTATGCCCGGCGGGGCATTCTGCAACTGCGTGAGTGTATGAAGCGTCCCCTGGAACCGGAGGCTGCATCGTGAGTCAGGCAAACTTGGATGACCCCACCGAGTTGGAATTGATGGCCGGATACGTTCTGGGTGACCTGAGCGACGCCGAAGCTGAGCGGTTGCAATCCGTTTTGGCCAGCGATGATCGCGCGGCAGACATCCTTCACGAACTGGAGATGACGAGCGCCGCGGTGCAATTGGCGAGCATGCGGCCTGATGCTGGTCCGATGCCACGCGACGTTGCCGATCGTATCGGCGCCGAAGGACGGCGAATGGTGGAACAGCGAGCGGCCGAGGTACAGCATTCGGGCGGAACCGTCTCGGTCGCGGCCAAAGGCGTCTCCACCCGGGAATGGGTCGCATGGTTTTGTGCGGCGGCGGCAGTGTTGCTGGCGATCGCGCTCTGGCAGCGTGATCAGGGAGCGACGCAACGCGACGTTCGACAAGCGCGAGCGGCTTTGTTGCGTCAGTCCGATTCGCTGTTGCGAGTCGACTGGACGCCCGGGAAAACTCCGTTTGACCAGCCCGTCTCCGGCGACGTCGTCTGGGATTCCGAGTCTCAAACGGGGTTCATGCGGTTCGAGAACATGCCGATCAACGATCCCTCCGCCGAGCAATACCAGCTGTGGATCATTGACCCGCAGCGTGACGACGAACCGATCGACGGTGGCGTGTTTGACGTCACTGACAGCGGCGAAGTGATTGTGGAAATCGATGCGAAATTAAACGTGATCGCGCCGGCGGCGTTTGCGATCACGATCGAAAAACCGGGCGGCGTGGTCGTCAGCAGCCAAGAGCGATTGCCGTTGCTCGCCGCGGTCAACTGAGTTCGGCGTTGAGCGTTTCTGCCGCCTGTTCCGCTTCGCGTTCGGCTCGGATTTCTTCTTTCGTCTTCATCGGAAAGTACTCTTCGACGACCCGATAAAACTCGTCAGCGCTGGACACGCTGGCGACATGGGTGCGAAAATGCCGTGCCCCGTATTTGCCTTGGGCGTAGCAGCAAGCGTATTTACGCATCAGGATCGTGCCTTTTTCTTCGCCGAAGCGTTCTTTGACCAGATCGTAGTGATGCATCATGCATTGACGTTGTTCTGGCAGACTGGGTTCCGGTGGGATCGGCTGGCCGCGGAGTGCGGCGGCGGCTTGTGAAAACAACCAGGGGCGACCGAGGCAGGCGCGGGCGATCATGACGCCATCGACGTCATAGGTCTTGAAGGCGTGAACGACTTTTTCGGGCGTATCCAGGTCGCCGTTTCCGATCAGCGGAATGTTCCGGAGATGGGCTTTGATTTCGCTGATGCGGTCCCAGTCGGCATGCCCACGAAACATGTCCTTGGCCGTGCGACCGTGAACGGTCAGCGCCGCCGCGCCGGCCTCTTCGACCACCCGGGCGACTTCGTTGCAATTGACCGAATCGGGACTGCAGCCGAGTCTGATTTTCGCGGTCACGGGAGTCGGCGCGCACGCGGTGACCAGTTGCGAAATGATCTCGAACATCCGGCTGGGCGTTCGCAACAGATAGCTGCCGCTGTGTGCTTTCTCGGTGACCTGGCGGACAGGGCAACCGAAATTAATGTCCACGACGCTGACCTGGTACTCCTCGACCAACCGCCGCCCGACCTTGGCCATCGTTTCCGGATCGTTGTCCCAGATCTGGACCGCCAGGGGGCGGGGTTCCTCGGCCACACCCCACAAGCGTTCGGGATGTTCGGCTTCGTTTTCGTCCATCCAGACGAAGCCGCGGGCGTTGACCATTTCGGTCGCGATCAATCCGGCGCCGCCATATTCGCGGACCATTTGACGGAATGCGGCGTTGGTAAAGCCCGCCATCGGGGCTTGCAGGATCGGCGGATCGACGACCAGATCGCCGATCCGAAACGCGGGTGGGGGGAAGGGGCGTGACATGGCTAGTGCTTTCTCGGGTGGTGATTCCCCGTCACTCTAAAACGCACGCGACCAACTGGCAATGATCGAATAGTCCGTCTCCAACTGGATTCCGTCCAGGTCTTGCGCCAACGTGGGCACGATTTCCAGGTTCAAATAGTTGCCTTTCCAATTCAACTGGCCGCCGATGCCCAGGTTGTACCAGTATCCGCCGCGAAAACTTTCGACGTTGGTGCTGATCCCCGCGTCGGGTGTCTGCGGATCGGCACCATCAATGTTATCACGCCAGACGTGCTCCCCGCGCAGCGACAGGGCGAACGCGTCGCAGACCAGGTATTGGGTCCACGTGTTGAGACGGACTTCGGCACCGAGACGGTAGTCGCGATAGTTCTTGCCCATCGGCAGATCGGACTGCACCTGCCCACCCCAGCTCCATTGATCGGCGAAATACCGCACGGTCATGCCGGGGCGTGCGTTGAAGGTCCCGCTGCCCAGTCGCATCGGGTAGGGCAGCGGTTGAGACATCATCCCACCAGTCGGCGTTGACGTGGTCCGAAAGATGTCGCCGGTCGGAACAGACCCGCCCAGGTTCAAAATCCAATCGCAACGCTCGGTGCTGTACAGTCGAAGCAGCGCCCCCAGGGCCGTGTCACCGAAACCGCTGTTGTGGGTCGTGAATTCGCTCCCCGCCCCGGCCGGGTTCATCGGGCCGCGGATGTGGTCCATGGTCAGACTCGGCAACATGAACATCGTGTACAGCGTCACGTTGTCGGTGGCACCATACATCACGTGGGTCATGTGCATCTCCATCGTCATTTGCGTGGGAGCGGCCATGCGATTGGTCATCGGCGAGCTGGTCGCGCCGAAGGCGATCGCTTCGGAATCGCTGACGGTCCGATCACCGACCCGATTATCTTCCATGTACATGTTCATGTACTTGTACTCGACCATCCACTCGCCCTTTTCGTGGACATGATCGCCCGCGATTCCGGCCGGGCCATGTTTGTCCGCCAGCGATTTTCGTCCGGGATGATCGGCCGTTGAAATGGAGGTGGTCAGAAACAGCGACGCAACGGCCGTGAGAAGATGAAGAGGTTTCACCGTCATGTGAAAGCATCCGTGCGAGGAAAATCGGGTCAAGAAGGTTTCCCCTTCATCGGCATGGCGAGTGACGCGGTGCAGGTGACGCCATTTGGGCAACGACAATCATCATGACCCGTCCAAGCCGCAAGTGGACAGTGCGACAAAACGTTCGCGAGCATTCCGCTGCTCCGATGTTCTTGCCAAACTCGGGTCGACTCAACGGCGGAACGTTTGCTATAGCCGCTAGGGTGGTGCCAAAATCGGGCACCGGGCTCCCAGGGACTGGAGAGCCAAACTTCGCAAAACACCGTATCTTTCCGAGTTTGTCGAGACTGAGACAGCCCGGTCGCAACGGTTAGCCATTGACGCAGGACGGATTCGACTGATGGGCGTGATCTTCGGTTTACCGGTTGTTTCGATTTTCATCTTCATCGCCGCAGGGCTGCTGCTCGGGCATCTGTTCTGGTACCGAGACACCGGCGGCTTGGACCGCCGGATCCGCGAACTGGAAGACGAGCTTGCGGCGGCGGGCGGCGATTCATCCAGCCAACACGGCGAGCTGCTTTCGCTCCAGCGGTCCTTCGACGAACAACGCGATGATCTGGAACGCGCCCGCGAGGAAGCTGCGTCGTTGCGTCAGGAAAACGCGACATTGGAAGCATCGATCGAATTGACCCGCGACAACGCAGCCCTCGAAAACAGTGACTTGCAGCGCACCGAAGAGCAGCTGCAAGCGTTGCGAGACGAATACGATGCCCTGAAAGCCGAGCACGAACAGACGCTCGCGGACAGGCATGCGGCGGAGCTGCGAATCACGGCCAATGAAACCGCGGCACTGGAAGCCGGCGATGAACTCGGACGACAATCTGCGCTGATCGAATCGTTGTCCAAAACCAATGAAGCCCAACTCGCCGAAATCCAGCACTTGAAAGAACAAGTCGAACGGTTGGGCGAAACCAGTGAATCGGATGTCGCCGACCGCGAGGCCCTGATCACTCGACTGAAAAACGAGCTGGGCGAGAGCGAAATGTATCGCCAGGCGACCCAAGACAAATTGGACGCGGTGCAGGCCCAGATCGAGGAACACGCATCGTCCACCCAACAGCGTGATGAAACGATCCAATCGCTGCAGCGTCAGCGCGACGAACTGCAACAGCAGCGGGACGAATCGTCACACAAATACGCGTCGGTCGTGACCAGCATCGAGACGATGCAACAACAGCTCGCCAGCGCCCTGGACCAGGCCGAACGGACCGCCGACCAGAACGAGCGACTGGCCGACCTGATCGAAGAAAAACAAAACCGAATCGCCGAACTGGAAGCCCGTGCCGCCGAGGCCGAGGCGGCTTGTGAGGGACTGGAAACCCTGCACACCGAACTCTCGACCGCTACCGCGGCACTGACCAAGGTCGAATGCCAACTGGAAGACCGGACGGCCGAACTGCAGGACCGAGACCGCTTGCTGGCATCCCTCCGCAGCGAAATCGACCAATTGAAAGTCGCACGGCAAGAGGGCGCCGATGCCCAAGAAGAAGTCCGTGAATTGCTCGAGGAGTTGCACGAGCTGAAACAGATCAAACTAAAACTGGAAGACAAACTGGCAACGCAAGCCGGCCAGCTCGAACAGATCGCGGAGCTGCAAGAACGCATCGAAGAGCAAGACGCGGAGTTGGAGTTCATCGCCGGCGAAGTCGACGACGAACGAGGCATCCGCAGCGAACTGGAAAACAAACTGAGCGAAAAGACGAGCACCATCGCAGACTTGTCCCGGCGCTGCGAACTGATCCAGCCGCTGGAAAACGAAACCAAATCGCTGACCGCAGAAGTCGCCGCGGGCCGCGAAACCATCGAGCAACTCACTTCCAAGCTGAACGAAAACGAACACATCGTCACGCAGCTGCAAGAGCGTCTACAGGTGATCGACACCCTGGAAAGCGAACAACAGTCGCTGCGTCAAAGCTTGGATCAATCGGCCGCGACGATCGACCGGCTGACCGCAAAGCTGCAAGAAAGCGAACGAACCGTCGCTCGGCAAACCGAGCAATTGCAGGCGATGGAGGCATTGCAGAACGAAAACCAATCACTCGCCGCCGAACGGATGTCGTCTCAGACATCGGTCGAAGAGACTTCGGCACAGCTTCGCGAACACGAACGGACGATCGCCGAACAATCCGCCCAGCTGGCAGTCTTGGGGGATTTGGAAAGCGAAAAACAAACACTCGCCGAACGATTGGAATCGTCGCTCGCCTCGATCGAACAACTGACCGCCCAGCTGCACGACAGTGAATCGACCGCTGCCCATCACGCCAAACAGCTGGAGGTGCTGGAGGCACTGGAGAACGACAACCAATCGCTCGCCGGCAAGCTGCAATCGAACCTCGAGAAGCTCGACCACATGGCGACGAACTTGCGTGATCGTGACACAGAAATCGTCGAACTCACCGAGCAGTGCGAACGCATCAGCGGTCTCGAAGCTCAAATCGAAACGCTGGCACAGGATCTACAGGCCAGTCAAACGACGATCGATGACTTGACCGCACAACTGAGCGACCGCGATGGCCGAATCGACGAGCTGACCGAGCGGTGCCAGGCCCTCACGCCGCTTACGGAAGAAACACAAACGCTGACCAAACGGTTGGCCGAACTCGAGCGGACCGAGGCCGGGCTGAGGGAAAGTTTGAGCGATCAAGATCGCGAGATCGAAACCCTGCGTGACACCGAACGCGAACTCAACACGCTGCAGGACCGCTTTGCCGAGACGCAAGCGGTGCTCCAAGAAACCGACGCCCAACGCGCCGCACTGGTCGAAACCACCGGTGAACAGCAATCCGAAATTGAATCGCTGCAACAACAACTGCAACAGATTAAGACGCTGCAAGGGGAGCTGGAAGTCAAAGACGAACAGCTTGCCAAGTCGGTCCGCGAGGTCGAGACGTTGTCGATGCAGATCAGTGAGCGTGAAGCGGTGATCGCCGACTTGAATCGACGAATCGGTTCGGTCGTCGATCTTGAAAAACAACTGCACATGCGAGAACGCGACGTCATCGAGTTGAAAGAGCAAAGCGATTTGCAAACACGGGCCTTTTCCGAACAACGCGATGAGTTGCTTCGTCTGCGGCACGGCGTCGCCGATCTGGAAGCCACCAACAAACAGCTCGCGATCACGCGCGACCGACTTTCCAAGGCCGACCTGCAATGCGACGAACTGGTCGCCGCCAATCAGGTGTTGGAAAGCCACGTCACCAAGCTGGGCAAAGAGCTGGAAATCCAAGCCGTCTCGGTCGAGGACTTGAATCGGCGACTGGAGACGAAGTCGAATCAGCACGAAGCGGCGATCGCGGAACTGCGCCAGGCCTCGACCGATTTGAAGCAACAAACTGCGGTGGTCAAACAGTTGCAAACGCAACTCGCCGAGCTGGACGAACTGCGGGCGGCCAACAAAATGCTTGCCGCCAAGAGTGCGGATCTGATCAGCCATCTCAAACGCGTCAGCGGCGAACACGAGGACAGCTTGAAAGCCAACGAGCATGCTCAGACCACGATTCGCGAGCTGCAAAACGAGATCCACGCCCAGACGGCCACGATCCGCACGCTGCGTCGCGAGCGTGGTTCGATCGCAGACCTGGACGGCGACGACGATCGCAAGGCGGCGTAGCGGAAGCGCTCCTTGACGCTGGGGACGTCAATTGTTTTGCTGCTGGATTTTGCAACCCATTTAGTTTCTCTCCCTCGGGGAGAGACGGCGTTTGCGCAGCAAGCAAACGCCAGAGAGGGCCGGCGCTGCGAAAGTCTTAGCGCCTGCTGTTACGATCAAATCCGTCACTTCTACAATTGACGTCCCGTGCGTCACACTTGAGGGGTCTGAAGGTGTTAGCGGAACGGCGGCGAACGGCCTGTCGATTTGGTGAGCCGTGACGCGTAAGCGGGCGGGTCATGCTGGCGTCCGCCCGAGGCCTGACGGCCAGCGGCTCACCGACATTCCGCGAGCCGTCCGGTTTCTGCGTTGCCTTTGGAGAGACGGGACACGAAAGGAGTCCACCGATCGCCGAGTACCGCTCCTCGCAACGGCACGCGTCTGCAACCTCTCGCCCCGCGACAGGCGGTTGCCGGCAGACTACGATTGTCGCCGTACCGCTCCGTCATGGCGATTCCCGGCGTTCAGGACGGCCAAACCGAGCACCGGGAACGCTACTGGCAAACCGCCGCCGATTAGCGAGATTTGAGCGATCACCAACCGTTTCTCGCAACGTTTGAAATCCAATGAAAGACGCCCCACTCGACCCCGAAGAACGGCCCGCATCGGCTGAGGATTCGGCTCCCCGTCCGATGATGCGGCTCGACGACGTGCTCAAACGGGCCGGCTGCGTAGGGACCGGCGGCCAGGCCAAAATCTGGATCCAAGACGGCCAGGTCACCGTGAACGGTGAAATCGAAACACGCCGCCGCAAACAGTTGTTTTTGGGTGATGTGGTCGAAACCATGGGGCAAAGCATCACACTGGACGAAACCTTTTTTGATTGTTAGCTGAAAAGTTGGGTGAAACCGGCAGTTTCACTGTTGACGGTCGCCGATCTGTCGCTGGATACTGCGCAACGCTGAGAAAGCTGGCGGCGGCGAATTTTCCGCCCTTCTCGGTGTAGTACACTTCGGTGACCTACTGTTGAGAACCCGTTATCCCTGGACGTTTCAGGGATCCGTGGTTCAACCCCAAGACCGGCACTTCGGCGGATTCAACGCCGATCCGGTCTCGAGGTCATTTCCATTTGATGTCCGGAATGCCCACCGGCAGGAGCAGAAACTTTTAGTGGCGTTGGCACGACGAAACCCCCAACCAGAAAATCGCGACACCGTTCGCATCAATTCCAGTATCCGAATCAGTCCGATTCGAGTTGTCAGCGAGACTGGCGAACAACTCGGAGTGATTTCGACCGAAGACGCCCTCGAGCGTGCACGCGATGTCGGACTGGACCTGGTTGAAGTCGCTCCCAATGAGCGACCCCCGGTTTGCCGAATCATGGATTACGGCAAATACAAATACGACAAGAACAAAAAAACGAACCGCAATCAAAGCCACACCAAGACGAAAGAAATTCGCTTGCGGCCGAAAACCGGCGACGAAGACATTCGTACGAAAATCCGTCGCGCCGAAAAGTTCTTGAAGCACAAGGACAAGGTTCAAGTCAGTGTGCTGTTTCGTGGGCGTGAGATGGCTCACATCGAAGAGGGCCGCAAGGTGATGGAGCAGGTCATCGAATTGCTCGACGAAGTCGGCAAGGTCGAAACCTCGCCCCAGCAACACGGCCGTCGGATGATCTGCATGATCGCGCCACGTTAAACAACGGGCAACTCGTCGGCGCGTTAAGTGGGATAGGCTTCCAGCCTGTCGACGCTGGAATGACCAGCCCTATTTTCACTTCGACGCCCAAGTGGTAGCGGCAGGGCGCGAGCCCAATGCCACTTACTTTGACGCCAAGCGGGGTGTTTTTGTTAGCGGTAGGGCGCGAGCCCTCCGGTCTTTCACGGTGTTTTTTGAAGCGCAACCGGACGGCTCGCGCCGTTCCGCTAACATCACCACAACCGCCATGTCCGCTGTCACAGTCGATGCCGTTTGCCAAACGCTTGCCCAGTGGGCTCCGCTGCAGCTGGCGGAATCCTGGGACAACGTCGGCCTGTTGATCGGTGATCGCAACCGCGAGATCGGCAAAGTGCTGACTTGCCTGACCGTGACCCCCGGCGTGGTCGCCGAAGCGATCGAGCAGCAGGCCGACTTGATCGTCACCCATCACCCGATCCCCTTTCGCCCGCTGCCACGGATCACCTGTGATTCGATCACCGGCGAAATCCTGTGGCGACTGATCGGGGCCAAGATCGCCGTCTACAGCGCTCACACCGCCTTCGACTCCGCCACCGAAGGAATCAACCAGAGCTGGGCGGAGTCGCTGGGCCTGACCTCGATTCAACCGATCAACGCCCCCACGACGGAGAACCCGTTGGGCAGCGGACGACACGGGACGCTGCCGACCGAAACACCGACGCGCGATGTGATCCGGCGGTGTGCCGAGCTGGTTGATTGCCGGCAAGCTCCCCGCGGGGTCGGGCCGCTCGATCGCCCGATCACGAGAGTCGGTTTCGCTTGCGGCAGCGGAGGCTCGTTCGTCGCCCAAGCGGCCCGCTGCGGCTGCCAGCTGTTGATCACCGGCGAAGCCAGCTTTCACGATTGCCTGGAAGCCGAGTCGCGGGGCATGGCATTGGGGCTGTTGGGGCACTATCACAGCGAACGATTTGCGATGGAGCAGCTGGCCGAACGACTCGCCGACACCTTCCCGACGCTGACTCTGTGGCCCAGCGGCGCCGAATCCGACCCGATCCAGACGGTTTGAGGGTGAAATCAGCGCGCGGCATTTTGCGGCGCTGTGATCGTTTGGATGCCCCCGACGGGCAACGCTGTGAAGCATTTTTTAGCGGCAGGGCGCGAGCCCTCCGGTGTTTTGGCAGAGATGAAGAACCGGAGAGGCTGTGAATAATTGGGCCAACGGTTGCGAGATTTAATTTTGGCGCTAAATTTTCTGCATGAATAATCCAAGCATTGCTACTC
>NZ_NTFY01000107.1 GCF_002289565.1 Rhodopirellula sp. SM50
ATCGCGAGCGACCGACCAAAAACTCGGGAGCGATCGCTGGGAGCAAGCCGTCTTCCCAACCCACAGAACGCAACAGGAAAGGCAGAACGATTTCGGGCAGAAAAACGAGTGGCTAAAAGACGAGACACCCGACAAACGCCGTGCTCTCTTTTCCTACTCATAATTTCGTTACCTCCATCTCCAACCGACGCTTCACCCGCGGATCATCATCAGAACAACCGCGCCTCTTCGCGTTGAGGAAGTTGGCAAGGATGCATCACACCGCGCCCGGCCACGTCGAACGATCTGCCCCACTGAGCACCGTCCGCTGCTGAAGTCTCCTGCACGCCTTCATCGGCGTCGCGGCGCTAACCGCGTGTTGATCTCATTGCTGCACTTCAAGCATCCCAAGGCGCTCGACTCCCAAGGATCGCCGCGTCGTGTGTTCGGTCGGATTCGTCATAGAGTCAATGAAAAACACCCTCGGACCACACGACGCGAGTGACGGGGGAGTCATGCGCCGGCGGAGCACTCGATGGGCCACACGAGATCAAGACGCGTGTCGCACCAAAACGCGGACGACCTACGACCAGAGGTTTCAAAAATCCGGCGTCAGCCTTTCGGCCCGGAGCCCCACGCAACCCCGCCCAACTGCGACCGCACATCAACCGCCGAAGCGGATAGCGAGGAACACGCAAAGACGCCAAGCCGCAAAGCAGTGGGTTCTATTCTTTGCGGCTTGGCGACTTTGCGTGAGCTCCTTCCAGCAAGTACGCCGGCGTACCAGTCAAACCGCAGCAGGTCAATTGCCACAAAAAGCACGAGAAGTCGCGAAAAAAAGAAATGCGTCTTTGCTGTCAGGCGTCGGCTAGCAGCGCGAACGGCAAGGTTCAGCGGTCGGCGAGTGAAGGCTTGCAAGTAAACGAAATCGCCGACCACTGCCGCTCCATTGCAACCGCTGGTTTGCAAAATCGTGGAGTTTGGGTCCTATTCGCGCAGCCGACCGAGCCATGCCCTTTTGTGGCGCAGACCTGATGGGCCGGTCGAGCCGCCACGAACGACGTGGAAGTTTTCGGCGGCCCCACCCCAGTTCTTCACGGAAGCACTGTGTACCGCAACTTGAAATTTCTCTTTTTCCGGACCATCAATTCGCGTGACTTCCCATGACAGTTGATGTGCTTCAATCGCGAATTCGGTGGGGATTGCGCCCTTAAGTGTGCGTTCACTTCCATCGGCGTGAATTTTCGCTTCAACAGAGCGGCCTTCGGTCCCAGTGACCTCGATAATCAGTTTTTGTGGTTTTGGCGTTTCCCAGCGGATAGCAACGTTAACGGCAACGACGACGATGCCGAATCCCGCGAGGACAATTTTGGTCTTGGAGTGCTTCATTTCTTTTTGTGTCGTTCTAAACGGGCGGTCAAAGCAGCATCCTTCAGATCGACCACAGTGACTTCTGTGCCGTACGGGACAAAGATTTGTTGTTTCGACTCATCCGCAGGCGCATTGGGAATGTTGGCAACCAACGTGATGGTCAACGTGATGCCATCGTCTGCAATCTTGTCAATTGTAACGCTCTCTGCCACGCTTCCACCATCACTACCGCGATCGCCCGACTCTGTGATACGCCCGGTACTGAAAACCCGAAACCGCGAAACGGAACTGGTGCCATTGTCCCGCTTTATCGTCAAGTGAAGCGTCGGTGCGGCAGGTTCGCCGCAGCCGCACAGAACCACGCACGCGAGCAGAGAAAGGGCACGAATCATGGGCTTTCGGATAACGAATTACGATCTATCCGCGCGTGCGAATAAACGGGGATCCATCGGGCGTTGAACTTTGTCGGCCTCAGGTGGGCCGGTCACAGGACCTGATTAGAACGGATCCTGCCAGACGGAACCAGTTTCTCAGGCCCAGGCGAACTCGAGCTGGCTGGCGGGAGCACGGTCCGATTCGGCCGCGGCCTCCTTTGCACTTTCTTGTTCACTTTTCAGGCACCAGTCGTACCAAGTGCGAAAAACCTGCACGCGTCGCGGCGTCCCAGCTATCCCGGAGGGATCACAGCGAGTCGCCGGAGGTCAGCGCAGCGCAACCTCCGGAACACGCCCCCGATCCTCCCCTCGTCCAACGACCGGCGTCACCGACGCACGGCCTATGTGGTTTCCATTTGCAACGCTCTTATGCCGTGCTTCACATGCAACGATTTCGATGAAAGAGTTGGGTGTTCAAAAAAACTGCTCTCCGAGATCGTGGGAGCCGGGTGATCACGGGCGAAGCCCTTGAGCCCAAATTGTTGCTCAGTCCCTCTCGGAGAACCGAAACGATTCGTCGAGTTCTTTTCCAAGCTCCAGGATCAGGCAGGCGAAGAAGGATTCATCGCCGTTATCGAAGTCTGCGGATTCAATGACTGGCTTCTGCTTGTCGGCTTGAGCTGCTCACCCACTCCAATTCGCCCGTAACCATGGGTAGATCCGACCTCGCGATGGCGTTAGCCACCGCCTGATAGTCGCACGATGCATTGATTAGGATCCTTGGAGCGTGGTGGGCGGACCGTACCGAAACATAGTGCTTGGCCTGCGTGCCAAGGCGTAAATGCAACCCGCATCTGCGGAACCCACGAAGGAATGTCTGGGGTGTGATCGCATGTGAAAAGAACGATCACAACAGCCCGAACCTAGTTCCATCCATCGACTGACAAAGCAACACACCCATCGCAAAACCGCACACCAAACAAGATGCCGAAACGGCGTCGCCGCTCAACGCTTCAAACCAACCAGCAGACAAGGATCAAAAAGAATAAAAAATCAATCGAAAGGCCTAAACTCTTTCAGGAAACATTGGTTACCCGGCGATTGCCAAGTCGTTCTCAGTGAACCTAGTGAATCCGGCAAATGCGGAATAGACGAACCCCAATCAAGCATGCCACTGCAATGAGCAAGCATATGATGACGTTCAACACCAACGATTTCCAAGCAATCGTCATCTTGACATAGGGTTCCCCATAGTAAGGGCGCTCGGTCTCAACGATCGTCACCAAGTGTTTGAAAGGAAAACCAGAAGACTCGATCTCATTCCCGACACCATCGTGCGTTCGCAAGTTTATCAGGATAAGTACCGCTAAGATTGACGTAAGCACGAACAAGTCGAATATCGAGAATTTGAAACCGCGATGCATTTCAGGTGGTGCCGATGAGAAGAGTTTAGCCGGGTAACGTCCACCGTTCACCGCGGCACGGCGAACGACATTGTGTTTTCAATGGACGCCGACTCCGTGCCTGCGTCTGCAACGGATGGTTCGCGCGGTCGGCCACGACGACGGCACGTGCCAGCGTCGCTCTGTGCCAATGTACTCCATCGGAATCGCCGTGGAAAATCTCACTCCCCTTGCTGTACCGATTTAGTCGTGGAGTCGGGATGAAGCCTCGGAGGGCTGACACCACCGACAGACACTCTACCGGCCCTCTGGGCCTAAGACACTTCGCTCTGCCGGCATACCCGAATCCAATCGTCGGAGTCAGCGATGTCACGATCAACAGTTGGATATCGGGCGTCGGTTTGTCTTCCTCGGCAGAGTCGACCGCGCACCTATCGAACCGTGACATCAAATGCGAATCCCAGCAAATTGAGGTTCGACGAATTCCCGTGGGCGTCCTTCGGGTGACGGTCAAACGACGGCGAATCACTTGCCACAAAAAGCACAAGAAGACACAAAAGAAGAACTGGGCGCTGTCGGACCGCCGGGCTTTCTGGGCTTGCCAGCTTTCTGGTTGGCAGGGAGCGAATCGTGCGTTGTCAACGCTAAGACAAACAGGCCGGCAAGCAGGTGGAGTAAGCGTGCAGTTTGCGTTTCACGAGTGAAACGGGGGAAGGCAAGCTGGAATGACAGGCTGGAAGCCTATCCCACGGGGATCGACAGGCTGGAAGCCTATCCCACGGGCATCGACAGGCTGGAAGCCTATCCCACTTAGCGGACGATTCGCCAGCAGCGGTGGATGCGGCGGTTGCGAAAGTCTTCCGGCACGGTCTGCTTGGAGATCTCGTGACACTGCGACACCTCCAGGTCCGCCGGATCAAACTTGAAGCGGCGAAAGTTGGTCGAAAAGAAAATCACGCCGCCTTTGCGCACCAGCGGCAACAGACTTTGCAACATCGGCACGGCATCGGTCTGCACGTTCCAATCTTGTTCGGTCTTCTTGCTGCGTGAATACGTCGGCGGATCGAAAACCACCAAATCGTAGCGTTCGCCCGGCGGATGCTCGGCGATGAACTGGGCGACATCGCTGGCGATGAACGTGTGCCCGTCTTGGCGTTTTTCGTCGATCAGTCCGTTGATCCGCAGGTTCTCTTTCGTCCACGAAAGGTAGGTGTTGGAGAGATCAACGCTGGTCGTTTTGCGCGCGCCACCGGCCGCCGCATAGACGGTGAAAGATCCGGTGTAGGAGAACAGATTGAGCAGCCATTTGCCTTCGGCGAGGTCGCGGACCATCGAACGGGCGATGCGATGGTCGAGAAACAATCCGGTGTCGACGTAGTCGTCCAAGTTGACGAGCAATTTCAAGCCGCCTTCTTGGACGACGATCCGGTTTCCGGTGTGGTCGACTTTCTCGTGTTGCGTGTTGTCTTTTTGACGGCCGCGGCGTTTGAAGTGAACGTTGGCCGGCGGCACGTCCAAGGTCTCGCCGGCGGTCCGCGCCATCAGATCCAACCAGTTGGCGTGCTGGGCGGGGTCGCGATCGTGGGGCCGCTCGTACTCGGTGATGTGCAAGTGGTCTTCGTAGCGGTCGACGATCAACGGGATCTCGGGAATGTCGCGTTCGTACAACCGAAAGCAAGTGATGTTGCGTTTCGTCGGCCAGCGTCGCAGGTGCTTTGCACGTTTTCGCAACCGCGTGGCGAACAGGTCGGCTTGATGGACGGCCTTGTCATCCAGGTGGCCGAACGCGGCCGGACCGTCGGCGTGCGTGTACGGCTTGGCGGGTGCTTGGGCAGGGGCTTGAACGGCTTTCGATTCGCTGGCTTTCGATTCAATGGGACTCGATTCGCGATCGGATACGGCTTCCGCGTCGGTTGTCTCCTGGTCGGATTCTGGAACTTGCTGACCGATGACGCGTTTGGGGCCATGGAACTGATAGTACGTGCATTCGATCCGGCCGTTGTAGAGTTTTCGTCGGCGGTCAGCCTGCCGCCCCACCGCGGCCTCAAAATTCGGATAGGCGGTCAGAAAGTAATGCGACCACGTCGGCAAACCACGCAGCACCTCGGGAAGCGATCGGTAGAGCGTGTCGAGTTCTCGGTCTTCGCCGATGCGTTGGCCATAGGGCGGGTTGGTGATCAGGCAACCGAAGCGGCGTCGGTTGGTCAGCTTGAGTGCATCACCGGGTTGAAAGTGAATCGAATCGGCCACCCCGGCGCGAGTCGCGTTGTCTCGGGCTGCACGAAGGACACGTCCGTCAATGTCGCTGCCGAGAATCCGTTCCTCGATCGAGTCGACTTGTGCAGCCCGCGCTTGGCTGCGCAGATCCGGCAACAGCGTCGGCGGGACCGTGGGCCAGGATTCGAAGCTGAAATCGCGGTCGATGCCGGGTGCGATGTTGTGACCGATGCGTGCCGCTTCGATCGGAATCGTGCCGCTGCCGCAAAACGGATCCAACAGCGGACGGTCGGGTTTCCAGAAGCTGAGCAGCACCATCGCCGCAGCCAGCGTCTCTTTCAGCGGGGCCTGTGAGATGTCGGTGCGATACCCGCGGCGATGCAGACTGCGACCGGTCGTGTCGATCGTCAGCGTGGCGATGTCTTTCAGCAGCGCGATGTCGATTTTGAAGATGGGCCCGGTTTCGTCCAACGCCGTGGTCGCATGATCGCGCATCATGGCATCGACGACCGCCCGTTTGACCGCCCGCTGACACGCCGGGACGCTGGAGAGTTGGGATTTGATGGATCGCCCGGTGACGGGAAATTCGGCATCGATCGGCAGCAGATCCCCCCACGGGAGCGCGCGAACCGTTTCGAACAGGGCGTCGAAATCCGCCGCGGGGAACTCGGCAATGCGGAGGAGCACGCGGTCGGCGCAGCGGAGTTGCAGATTCGCCTGGGCGACGGTTTCCAGGTCGCCGCGAAAGTGCACCCGCCCGGATTCACCGATCGAAGCCTCCACGCCGAGTGATTCCAACTCTCGGCGGACGATCGCTTCGAGTCCAAAGGCGCAGGTGGCGATGAGATCGTGAGTCGATTGCACGGATGTCTTTCGTTCGGTGTTTTTCGTGTCGGTTGCAGGATGGTTCGAGGATAACAGACCTGTCCCGGGGGAATAGGTGCGGGGATTGGCGGGGTGAGGCTCTGGAAGGCTATTCCACGGAGATCGACAGGCTGGAAGTCCTATCCCACGGAGGATGACAGGCTGGAAGCCTATCCCACGGAGGATGACAGGCTGGAAGCCTATCCCACGGGGATCGACAGGCTGGAAGCCCTATCCCACGGGGATCGACAGGCTGGAAGCCTATTCCACGGGTGCTGACAGGCTGGAAGCCTATCCCACTGGCGGATGCAGGCCGATTCGGCGATTTCGCCCCGACTACCAGCGCCCCGGGCAGACGGAGTACACTCTTGGACTCGCCCACCCCGTTTCCCGCCTCAGAAAACGACTTTCGATCGGATATTCAATGACGAGTTCCACGACTCAGAAATCCAACGGCATGTGGATCATTGCCGCGTTGGTGGTGTTGTTGCTGATATTGCACCAGGACAACTGGTTTTGGACCGATGACACGCTGGTGTTCGGTTTCCTGCCGATCGGCTTGTTTTGGCACGCCTGTATCTCGATCGGAGCCAGTTTGACCTGGGCGTTGGCAACGGTGATCGCGTGGCCGCTTCCCGACGAAACGGATGAAAACGGCGACGTTTCTTCAACCGAGGAGGCGGCATCGTGAACCATCCAGGACTCCCCCAATTAATCATCATCCTGATCTACCTGGGCTTGCTGCTGCTGCTCGGGCTGTCGTCGAGCCGCCTGTTCAAGGGCACCAAAGAAGACTATCAGGTCGCCAGCCATTCGATCGGCCCGTTCCTGTTGTTGATGAGTCTGTTCGGGACCACGATGACGGCGTTTGCGTTGGTCGGCAGCAGTGGCGAAGCTTTCAAGGAAGGCATCGGCGTCTACGGAATGTTGGCCAGTAGCAGCGGCATCATCCACTCGCTGTGTTTCTTCTTGATCGGCGTCAAGGTTTGGAAATTCGCGCGACGACACAAATACACGACGCAAATCGAATTCTTTCGTGATCGGCTCGAAAGCGACTTCATCGGGCTGCTGCTGTTTCCGATCCTGGTCGGGCTGGTCGTACCCTACCTGTTGATCGGCGTGATCAGCAGCGGAACGGTGATCCAATCGTTGACGGCGGGCCTGGCGCCGAATGTGGAGATGTTTCAGGCGTTCACGCCCGACGGAAACCCGATCGTGGCACTCAACGGTGGTGTTCCACCTTGGTTGGGATCCCTGGTGATTTGTGTCGTGGTCTTGATCTACGTGTTCTTTGGTGGCATGCGTGGGACCACCTGGGCCAACACGCTACAGACGATCGTGTTCATGATTCTGGGCGTCGTCACGTTTTATATCATCGCGACACGCCTGGGCGGACAAGACGGTTTGATGGCGAACCTGAACGCGTTGGCCGAATCGGTGCCTGAAGAAAAGATCACGCGGATGGAGATGAGCAAGACGAAGTTTTTCACGTACTTGCTGATTCCGCTCTCGGTCGGCATGTTCCCCCACCTGTTCCAGCACTGGATGACCGCCAAGAGCGCCAACACGTTCAAGGTTCCGGTGATCTGTCACCCGATCTTTATCATGATCGTTTGGGTGCCCTGCGTGCTGGTCGGCATTTGGGCGACGGGCGATTTGATTCCTGCGAAACCGCCGCTGCCGAGCAACCCGAACACGATCTTGCCATTCCTGGTCAAGACGCAAACCGGCAAAGTGCTCGGCGGCTTGTTGGCCGCGGGCATCCTGGCGGCGATCATGAGCAGCCTGGATAGCCAGTTCCTCTGCATCGGCACGATCTTCACCAACGACGTGCTGACGCATTACAAGGGCAAAGAAAACGTCACCGATGCTCAACAGGTTCTCTACACCCGTTTGTTCATCATCGGAATCGTCGCGATCACCTATCTGCTCAGCCTGGGCAACGTGAAGAGCGTGTTTGCGATGGGCGTCTGGTGCTTTAGCGGATTCAGCGCGCTGTTCCCGATCGTCTTTGCGGCGCTGTATTGGCGCGGCCTGACCGCAGCCGGCGCCATCAGCGGGATCTTCGCGGCGATCGTCAGCTGGAGCGTGATGTTCTATCAGGCACTCGAGCAAGATGCGCTGCGAACGTTTGTGTTGAAGTTGCCGCTGGGTGGCGAAGAGTACGAGATCATGCCGGTCGTCGTGATGTTGGCCAGTTCGCTGGTGACGATGATCGTGGTGTCCTTGGTCACGCCGAAACCGAGTGAAAAGACGTTGGCACGGTTCTTTTAGCGGCGTTTTTGCAGCTGCTGTGGGTTGGAAGCCTCGGTCCGGCCGGGTGTTTCTTGTTAGCGGTAGGGCGCGAGCCCTCCGGTCTCCCCTCGTTCCAAGGCTCCGCCTTGGAACGCAAGGTCGGTGTGGCGCTGCCACATGCGGATCGCGGCCGAGAGGCGGGAGCCTCTAAAGCAATGTGTCCCCAGGCGGAGCCCGGGAACAAGGCGACGGGGTGGTTTTTGTTAGCGGCAGGGCGCGAGCCCTCCGGTTCTTTGTTATTGCCAACACACCGGAGGGCTCGCGCCCTGCCGCTAAAATCTCAAGGCCCTCTCTGGCGTTTGCTTGCTGCGCAAACGCCGTCTCACCCAGAGGGAGAGAATCGAAATGGGTTGCAAAATCCTGCACTAAAAGAATCGACGTCCTCCGGGATTCTCGGTTCACTGTCGCTGTTCTTTGTCGCAGCTCTCGTCGGGCGGTGTGGCTTCACCGACTTGATCGACCGGGTGGGTGTAGAGATAGCGCCAGACGGGTTCGTGCATGAACGAACCGTCGGACGGGTGCTTGTAAGCTCGGCTGCCCGGCTGAACGCTGCTGTGGGCACGGCCGGCGTCGCCGCCGACATCGAAATCGGTGATCAGCCGGCGAGTGTTGGAGTACGGCGGTGACGCCTGATCGACGTTCACGATGGGGCCGAACTTGTGCATCCCCAACAATTCCCAGCTGCGGCAGTAGTGGTCGCCGGTCCAACCTCCGTCCAAAACGTGTGAAAACCCAAAGTACCGGTTTTCGGGTGTCGCCGAGGGTAGGGCTTGCCAGACCTGATGCTGGTCCCGCGGACCGCACAACGCCACGACGCGGCTGACTTTCACGTGTTTTGCGAAGCGGGCCGCGGTGGTCGATCCGTGCGAGCTGCCCGACATGATCACGTCTTCCCATCGAAGCTGCGAACGGTCTTCCGTCAAGAATTGATCCCAGTTGCCCTCGGGATGTTTCTCGCTGAGCCAGCGGACGAACTGAAGCGAACGCTCCATCATTCCATCGGGCTTGGGAATGTCGACTTCGTCGCTAAAGTCTTCTCCCGTCGCCGCTTCCAGTCGAATGTTGCCGCGACAGTGCTCGCCGACCGGCGTCTCGCGACAACAAATCGAAAACCAGCGGTTGGCGTAGTGTGGCCGGATCACGTGTAACCCGTAGCTGTTGAGGCGATCGAACAGGGCGGTGTTATTGCCCATCAGCCAGATCACCAGCTTGCCCTTGGCAGGGACGCTCGTGTCGACCGATGCATGCTGCACGTCGGCCGGGCGGCCCTTGGCATCTTCGATCAAGAATCCGATTTCAGGATGGGGCTGGCAGCGGGGATCGATTTCACTGGCCCGGGCTTCGAACCGAGTGGGTGAACCAGTGGGTTCGGCCGCATGAGTCAAAGTGGCAGGTGCAAGCGCGAAAAATGCAAGCGCAATGGCACTCGCGCTCGCGCATCGGTGGTGTGTCATCAAGTTGTCAATCAAATCCGGGGAAAGGTTCAGGGAAAGAGGTTGCCGCAATCCAGGGTCAGATCGCAACCCTCACAAACACGAAGCTTGATCTGGCTGCCGGGTCTCGAACGCAGCCACTGACGATCACTGCCACACAACCACATCGGGTCTGACCACCGTATCGTCACTGACAATCCAATCGATTTCGGGAAGCACTTCCGCCTGACAGTCAGATTCGATGATCGCCTTACGCAATTCGTACGCGACTCGCGACGCAACCGCTTGATGGCGGCCGAAGGGGCTGGGGCTCATCGCGATCGGAATACCAGACCATAGCTCCCAATCCCCGTCCCAGCCGAGATAATCGTTGACCGTGTAGTGGGGAATGTACTTTGGAGCCGCGGACATCAATTCGGTTATCGGTGCGATACAGACGTTGGAATGGCAACGCAATCCATTGTAGCCTAAGTCGGCGATCCATCAGGCCACGGGCATCGACAGGCTGGAAGCCTATCCCACGGGCATCGACAGGCTGGAAGCCTATCTCACTGGGATTGACAGGCTGGAAGCCTATCCCACTTGATCGACCTGCTTTAGCGAACGGTGCGCCTCCTGCACGACGTCGTTCCAGTGGCCCATTTCACGCTGTCGCACCAACCGCATGTTGGGGTACCACTCGGTGCGGTCTCCCTCGCACAACCAACGCCAGTCGGGGACCCGCCCCAGCATCACCGTGGTCGGGACCCCCAGAGCGCCGGCCAAGTGCGCGACCGAGGTGTCGGTGGTGATCACGTGATCCAGGTTTTTCATGACGGCTGCGGTGTCGGTGAAGGCGCCGCCACTGGTGTCGGTGTCAGCGGGCAAGCGATCGATGGCGTCACCGAAATCGACTTGATCAAGTTGCTCGCTGCCGAAACCGAATTGCAAACTGATCAGGTTCAAATTTTCATCTTCGGCGAGCGGTCGAAACGTTTCCAGCGGGATGCTTCGATAGACATCGGCATGGTGTTTCGGGTTGCCTTGCCAAGCGATTCCAATGCGTTTTCGATGGTCCTTGCCCATCGCGTTTTTTTCCATCCAGCGATCCCAGTAGCTGACCAACGGGTCGGAGACATTCAGGTAACCGCTGAGGTCGTCCCGCTCGGCAAACTTTTTGGCGGCATACGGCAAGCTGCCTGTCGCCTGATACCAGCCATCGACGGCATCGATGAACGACGCTTGAAAATCCACCGGCGGCAATTGGCTTCCCACCGGCAGCAGCGTCTGCACGCCCCGCACGGAGGTAAACAATGGGATCATCTGCGGATCGGTCTGCACGACGACGCGAGCCCCCTCGGCCGCCAACACGCTGGCCATCCGGATGAAATGCATCTCGTCCCCGCGACCTTGTTCGGGATACAGCAAGATCGAACGACCTGAGATCGGCTCCCCTTTCCACAACGGGGCGCGCGACCCGGGACGGCGCAATCCGCCCATCTTCCAACGCCAACGGTATTCCGGCCAGCCACGATCGAAGTCGCCCAACAACAGATAGATCACGCCCAGGTTGCGATGCAGCTCGGGATCATCGGGTGCGATGCGCAGCCCTTTTTCATACCACCGCAGCCCGCGTTCGATTTCGCCGGACCAGATCCAAAGCGTGCCGCGATTCTTATACACCGACAGGTACTTGGGATCCTGCGACAACGCCTTTTCGAAACAGGCATCACTCTCCTGGACGTCGCCGGTCATGCGAAGGGAGTTGCCGAGATTGTTCCATGCGATCGGGAATTCGTCCTTCAGTGCCAGCGCGGTGCGATAGGCGCGGATCGATTTGTCGTACTGCCGCTGGTCAAACAGCGCGATGCCGAGATAGACATGCGCTTCGGGGTTGCGGGGGGCCTGTTTGATGACGTGCTGATACAAACGCAGCGCATCATCGATCTTGCCGGCTTGATGAACTTTCCAGCCCTGCGAGAGGACCTCGGCGACGGTCGGCATTGAAATCAGCTGTCGGGGAGAGAAGAGCGTGAGAGGCAGGAGGAGTCTAATCCAAAAAAAAAGGGCGGCGATTTGGCAATCGTCGCCCTGATTTTCGGGATGGCTTGCGTGGCGTACGCTTCCAGCTTGCGTTTCAAAAGCTGCCAGCTTGCGTTCGCATGCCGACGGCAAGCAAGATGCTTACCCCACTGCTTGAATGCGGTTAATCGAGGAACCCGACTAGGTCTTGGCTGCGGCTGGGCTGCTGCAACTTGCGAACCGCCTTGGCCTCGATCTGACGAATCCGCTCGCGGGTCACCTTAAAAATGTGCCCGACCTCTTCCAGCGTGTAGCTGTATCCGTCACCGAGTCCATAGCGGAGCTTGATGATTTCGCGTTCGCGGTAGGAGAGCGATTTGAGCACGTTGGTGATTCGGTCGCGGAGCATTTCTTGCGTGGCGCCGATCTGGGGGCTTTCAGCGGTTCCGTCGGGCAACAGGTCGCCGAACTGGCTGTCTTCGCTGTTGCCGACCGGACGGTCGAGCGAAATCGGGAAGCGGCTCATGGTGAGCACTCGGCGCGCCTCTTCGACGGTCACATCGGCCCGGCGAGCGGTTTCTTCGATCGTGGGTTCACGACCGAGCTCTTGCAGCAATTGCCGAGCGACGTTGCGAACGCGGCTCATCGTTTCGACCATGTGAACCGGAATCCGAATGGTTCGGCTCTGGTCGGCGACGGCACGGGTGATCGCTTGTCGGATCCACCAGGTCGCGTAGGTACAGAACTTAAACCCACGGCGGTATTCGAATTTATCGACTGCCCGCATCAAGCCGGCATTGCCTTCTTGGATCAGATCCAAGAACGACAGACCGCGGTTGCGATACTTCTTGGCGATCGAGACGACCAGACGCAGGTTCCCTTCGCTCAACTCCCGCTTGGCCTGCTGGTACTCGGCGTAGACCATTTTCAGCATGCGGACACGATTGCGAAGCGAGGTCGGCGTTTCCTGGCACGCGGTCAGGATTTGGCGACGTTCGTGAAGCAATGCATCCCGGGTTTCGCGGCCGTGCTTGGTCCGCCGTTGATCGCGGATCAGCGAATCGATTTCGGAAATCCGGCGACTAAATTTGTCGAGCAAGTCGATCCGAGTCTCGATCCGCTGGGTTCGCAGCCCCAGTTCTTCGATCAACCGGACGGCTCGACGTCGCCGCCGCGCCAGGGCGCGCCAGGCTTCGGCGCGACGACGTTTGGAAGCGCTCTTGCTGAGCGCGACTTTCCAGTCGTGTTTGTTCCGTTTGAGCAAGGTTTGCAGCGTCAGCAGGTTGTGCGGCAGCCGCCCGATGATCTGCTCCTTTTCGAGCCGATCGGTCACCGAAACCTGGACGGTTCGGTCGAACGGCAATTGGCCGCGATAAACCTTCTTCAGCGTCTTGTAGGCTTCGACCAGCACATAGTGGTTTTCGAGCAACTTGGTACGGAAGCGGCGGCGGGTCTCTTCGATCCGCTTGGCCAACTCAATTTCTTGACGGCGGGTCAGCAAGGGAATTTCACCCATCTGGGTCAAGTACATCCGCACCGGGTCGTCGGACCAGGTTTCCGCCTCTTCGACGGCCAACAACTCGTCGGGACTGTCCAATTGGACTTCGCCTTCGGCCACTTGCGAAGCCGAGCCCACGCCACCATCCTCCTCGTTCTCATCAACAGGAAGTTTGCGAAAGCCACCGGTGACCGCCTCGGCGGAATGTGCGGCGACGTCTTCAAATTCGTCCAAAAGGGTGTCGAACAAAACTAAAACTCCAAGAGGAACAGTGCAGAATATCTGTAATGAATAATGATCGGTGTGTCGGTTCGGCGTAGGGGGTTTTGGTGAAAATCACCAAACCATTTACTCCAGTTCAGCTGGCGGGTTGATCGGGACCAACCCACATCGCCGGGAACCATGGCGAGCTATCCAACGGTGTCTGATTCAAATTCGCTGGTGAAACTCTACCACCCCCCTTACGTTTCCCTGGTGGCCTCGGCTAATTGGAAAAACTTTCCAGTTGTCCCAGTTGGCCGTGATTGGTTGACTTTGCCGGGAGCGAGAAGGCGCGCTCGCGCTGCTCCCATTTCTCCTCTCCCGTGCAAATTTTCCCCAAGTCTGCCCCCTGTCTTTACTCCGCGACGGCTGACGACGTTTCACAGCGTCCCAAACCGAACCATCAGATTTGTGCTCACGTATACTTACCTGTGCCTACTTGCACTTGCGTCGTCTCTTGCCGCGACCGACCGGAACGGTTCCGAGTCTGCAACGGTGAGAGTTCAACGCCAAGGATTGTTCCGACTGATGGAGATTCGTTTTTGGAATGCGTGCAACCGTTGCTCGTAATGGACGTTCGACCTTCGCCTTCCTAGCCGTTCCCGACGTGTTCACGCCACAAAGGTGAATCGCAAATCCGAATCCATCGGATTGCTCGTACGAACAAAGTAGTTCGTTATTAGACCGCGGGTCATCGGGGATGTCCGACAGGCGTCGTGGCTGCAATCTTGGGCGAGTGACGAATCGTTTCGCACTGCGACGTGCAACCAGTTCGGTGTGGGAGCGGTGTGTAATGTGGTGTGATCGAGGACGTCTAAGATTTTAGTCTGGTCGCCAGTCGGGTCCACCCGCAACAACTTCAAAACTTCTTCATATTTTAGCCGATGCACTTGCTATCTTGCCCAAATTGCCACGCTGAACTGACGGTCACCCCTGCACAGGCGGGGGACAGTACGCAATGCCCCCACTGTCGCGCCGATGTCGCGATTCCAAAACTGGGCGAGTTGCGTGAATTGCCGCAAGTCGCGGACGACCGAGACCGGTCGGCCGCGACGACACCCTCGGGCGGCAGCACCATCGCCTTTCTGCTGCTCGGACTGGTTGCCGTCGCGCTGCTGTTGGGGGCGGGATACAACGCTGTTCGCTGGGCAATGATCGAGACGACCACCACAACGGAATCGCATCTGGCCGAGATCGAAGAAAGTTACGCCCGCGTCGAACCCGCTTCGGTGGTCCTGGATTTCGAAGACATGGAAGTCCGCTCGCTCGATATGGTGTCACCGTATACCTACCACGCGGTCGTCACCGAGAAGTCCAGATGGGGGTGGAATGCGGTGATCACGGCCGGCCTGGCCGTCGTTTGCGGGATCGGCGCGTTCGGCGCTGCGTCGCTTGGTCGCAAGGACTGATCCGTCCGACCGCTCCATGCGGACACTTGGGCAGCGGCCCGCCGAAAACCTCTCGCGGCCTCTCAATTTAATCAGCCGTTTGGCTTAATCAGCCGTTTGGCGCGAGCCTACGGGCCCAGGTGTGTCTTCTTCGTGCTACCGGCCCGTACGCTCGCGCGAAACGGCTGATCCCATGTGTGATCGGATTCAATCGACAGGCCGCTCGCGCCGCAGCGCGAACAGCCGACGCTGATTTGTCAGCTGCAAAGCTTGATCAGTTCGCGGCAGAAATCCGGCAGATCATCCGGCCGGCGACTGGTCACGTGGTTTTGATCGACGACCACGGCGGCGTCTTGGTAGTTTGCACCGGCGTTGATCAGGTCGTCTTTGATCCCCGGTGATCCGGTCACGTTGATGCCTCGGTAGACACCGGCGGAGATCGGGATCCAACCGCCGTGACAGATCGCGGCGATCGGTTTTTTGGCGTCGTTGAAGGCCCGGACCAAATCGAGCACGACGCAATCACGCCGCAATTTGTCGGGCATGAATCCGCCGGGAACGACCAACGCGTCGAAAGCCGCTTCGTCCATCGCGTCGATTCGGGCGTCGGAAACACAGGGGTAGCCATTCTTGCCGGCGTAACAACGCCCCGCTTCCGGGCCGGCGACGGTGACCGACGCACCGGCTTCGATCAACCGCAGTTTCGGGTACCACAGTTCCAGATCCTCGTAGATGTCTCCGACCAGGATCAGCACGTTCTTGCCCGTCAACGGAGTGTCGCTCATTTGAAGCACCTACTTTTTGACCAGATAGCGTTGATACGCGGCGACGGCCAACTGGTCACAGCGTTCGTTTTCCAGGTGACCGGAATGGCCTTTGACATGTTCGAACTTGATCTGGTGTTTCTGCATCAACCGATCCAGTTCCTGCCACTGTTCGACGTTCTTGACGGGGACCAGTTTCGAGCCGTCTTTTCGTTTCCAGCCGCGACTCTTCCAGCCCTTCATCCAGCTTTGCATCCCCTGCAGCACGTAACTGCTATCGGCATACAAGGTGACTTCGCAGGGCTCCTTCAAGGCCTTGAGCCCTTCGATCACCGCCTGCAGTTCCATCTTGTTGTTGGTGGTCTGGGGATCGCCGGCGGCGCGCTCGAGTTCCTTGTCGGTTTTGCCGCACCGCAAGATAAACGCCCAGCCACCCGGTCCGGGGTTTCCGCTGCACGCGCCGTCGGTAAAGAGTTGGACTGGTTTCATCGCCAGAGAGTCTTTCGGTGATCGCCGGTGCTGTCAACGGGGAACGCAGTCGTGCACGATGCAGGAGCAGGTTGGAAGGGGGCGTTAGCCTAACGCCCCCGACTTTGGCATTGAAGGAGTGGGCGGAACGGTGCCAGCGTTGCTACTTGGCGACCATGTCGCCGGTCACCTCACCGACGGTGCCCTTGGTCGGTGCGGGCAATCCGCGCGGCTGCGAGAGTTCAGCGGCCAGTTGAATCGTCTCGTCGCTCAATCGCCACGGCAATTCGACCCAAAAGGTGCTGCCGCGTCCGAGTTCACTTTCAAAACCGACTTCGCCGCCGAGCAGTTTTGCCAATTCTTTGACGATCGAAAGCCCCAAACCGGTGCCGGCGAATTCACGGGTCAGCCCTTCGCCGTCGAGCACTTTCCGGCTCTGTCGAAACTTTTGAAAAATCACCGATTGATCCTCTTCGGCGATCCCCACGCCGGTGTCGATGATCAACAGACGGAACCGTCCGGTCGAGATGCCGCCGGACAGATCGACCACGCGGACCGTCACCATGCCGCCTTCGGGGGTGAACTTGATCGCATTGGAAAGCAGGTTGTTGACGATTTGACCGAGCTTGTTGGGATCCTGAAACGCGGTCGGCAGATCGTCGGGGACGTCGACGGTCAACGAGATGTCTTTTTCCTCGGACAGCGATCCGATCATGTCGCACTGGGCGGTGACCAGGCGGCCGAGGTCGAATTCGTTCCGCCGGACCTCCATTTTCCCCGCTTCGACCTTGGCCAGATCCAGGATGTCGTTGATCATTTCCAACAGCAGACGTCCGCTCTTTTGAATGTTCTGCGCGTAACGCCGCTGCTTATCGGTCAGCGAGTCGATCCCTTGTAAGACATCGGAAAATCCGATGATGCTGTTCAGCGGTGTGCGGAGCTCGTGGCTCATGTTCGCCATGAAGTCGCTTTTGACGCGGTTGGCTTCGTAGAGTTGCCAGTTCAGTTGGGCGAGCTGATCGACCCGGCCATCGAGCTCCGCGTTGATGATCTTTTCTTTCTCCTGGCTTTCCAGCATCCCCCGCAACATTCGATTGAACGCGTCGGCAAGCTCGCGAAACTCATCCTCCGATTCGATCACCGCACGCTGCGTCACGTCGCCATGGGTGATCGAATCGCTGACGTCGCGCAAGTGGTACAGCGGTTCGAGAACCAGGTAGCGGATCAATGCGTGCAGCATGTACAGCGTCGCCGCGACGATGAACAAGGCCAAGGCGACGACGATCGAACTGATCCAGGTGGTTTGGTTTTCGGTGTCCTTGTAGGGCATGCTGACGCGAATCACTCGGAACGGCGCCAAACTGGCCTGTTCGGTGGGAGTGCCCGACGTGGCCAACGCCGCCTTTTCGCCTTCGGGGGAATGGCAGGTGATGCAGGTCAGTTTTGGAAACACGGGGCGATAGTAGATGTAGCGGCCGTCGACCGGTCCGAGCTGCTGGTGTACCGGCAACGTGCCAAGCCCGATCATGCTCATCGATTCGTTTTCGCCCAGGTCGATCGACTCGGAGATGTCGGGTTGCTGTTGGGCGATGCGACGGGCCAGTTGGCTGCGAAATTGAGGCTCCAGCGTCCGCAGGCGTTTCAGCTCGGCGGGGTCCTCCGGCGGCGAGATCGGGGGCAGGTTGGTGTACGCCACCCGGTCTTCGAGCCCCAGAATTTCGAATTCGATGTCCTTGGCGAGCATCTCTGCCCGCAGACCGGCGAGAATCGGTTGGTTGGCCGCGATCGCTTCGGGGCTGCTGGTCTGGGCCCATTTGGCGTCGCTGTGCAACAGCATCAGCTCGGCATCGGCTAAGTCTTGGGCCCGTTGCTGTGTCGTCCGCTGAACCAAGCGGTTGCCGAGCGTCTGCACCACCAAAAACGCGCCGCACATCAGCAGCGTGAAGGCCGACCCGAAGAAGAGCAGGCACTTTCGCTCCAGGCTCATCGACGAAAACAGTCCTTGAACCAGGCGAAACATGATACAGTTTGAATCGTTTGGAGAGGGCGAATCGGGTGAGATTGGAACGACACGACGCTGGAAGTATTACAGCACGCGCCCCGACGATTGTTCTACAGCGATTGGTTTTATCGCCTATGCTGAGGCTGCCGACAGACTGATTGCGACGTTCTGGTGGATGGAGAACAAGAGCAATTTGCCCAGTTTATCTGCTTGTGACGCGATTTTGGGCGAATTAGCATGGTCGGTTCTCACATTCGCCGATTTCGGCGACGCCATGACCGCTTTCCGAATCTTCCCACAACATCCGCGTGTCTCGTGCGGCACATCGGCCGCTCAGGAGCCCAAAACCATGAATCGAAAGGTCCGAAACGTATTTCAGTGGACCCTGGTCGTCTGCTTGACCGTGATGCTCGGCATCGGCCCTGCATCGGCCGGCGGCTTACTTCAACGCCTCCGAGGAAACTCGTCTGATTCATGCGCAGAGGTTTGCTGCCCGGAACCGGCTTGTGTTTCCCAGCCGATCTGTCCCGCTCCCGTGGTCACCTGCTGCGATCCCGCTCCGGTGATCTGCTGCGATCCCGCCCCGTGCTGTGAAGTGATTGACTGCTCGCCGGTCGTGTCCGTCGATTGCTGTGGAAGTGCCGCCGCGCCCGCGGCCCACGAAACCGCACCGATGAGCACCACCCCTGGCGACTCAGCCACCTTCGAGGCTCCGCCGACTCCTCAGCCGCCCGCAGAACCCGAGCCGGAACCGGCTGCAGAACCCGAGCCGGAACCACAACCGGCGACCCAACCCGAGCCCGAGCCCGCTACGGAACCCGAGCCCGAGCCAGAACCGGCGACGGAACCCGAGCCCGAGCCCGCCGCCACTGAGCCAGAGCCGCCGGCCGCCGAAGCGGAAACCAGCGAAGCAGCGACCATGCCCGCCGAAAGCGAACCCGCCGTCGCAGAACCCAATCCGTTTGATCAAGCCCCGGCGACCGAGCCCGAGCCCCCGGCAACTGAGCCCGAGCCCCCGGCAACTGAGCCCGAGCCCCCGGCAACTGAGCCCGAGCCCCCGGTGACCGAGCCGGCAGCCGAAGACCCCGCGCCGGCCGACGGCGGACTCGATGATCTGTTCGGCGACGCGCCCGCGACGGAAGCCCCCGCCGACGCCGCACCGCCAGCCGAAGAACCGATGGACGACCTGTTCGGCGATCCTGCCCCGGCCGATGCCGCTCCGGCAACCGAAGAGCCCGCAGCGGCCGACGACGGACTTGATGACCTGTTCGGTGACGCGCCCGCGACGGAAGCTCCCGCCGACGCCGCACCGCCAGCCGAAGAACCGATGGACGACCTGTTCGGCGATCCGGCTCCGGCCGATGCTGCACCGGCAACCGAAGAGCCAGCAGCGGCCGACGGCGGACTCGATGACCTGTTCGGTGACGCGCCGGCTGCGGAAGCTCCCGCCGACGCCGCACCGGCGACCGGAGACGCGATGGACGACTTGTTCGGCGATCCCGCCCCGACCGATGCTGCTCCGGCCGACGCCGCTCCGGCAACCGAAGAGCCGGCACCGGCCGACGGCGGACTCGATGACCTGTTCGGTGACGCGCCCGCTGCGGAAGCTCCCGCCGACGCCGCACCGGCGACCGAAGACGCGATGGACGACCTGTTCGGCGATCCGGCTCCGGCCGACACTGCTCCGGCCGACACTGCTCCGGCAACCGAAGAGCCCGCGGCGGCCGACGGCGGCCTCGATGACCTGTTCGGCGACACGCCCGAACCCGCAGCCGACGCTTCCGACGCGTCATCGGCGACCGAATCCCTGGACGATCTGTTCGGCGATCCGAGCGACACCGAGGACGCACCGGCAACGGAAGAGAAGCCCGCCGACGATGCTGCGGACAATCTGGACGACCTGTTTGGAAAAACGCCCGCGGCCGAGGGTTCACTGAGCGTTCAAGTCGTCTCCGTCGCACCCGCCGTCGCGATCAACCCGTTGGACGAGACCCATGTGCGAACGTGGATCGACAACACGGGCAAGTATCAGGTCGAAGGCCGCTTGATCGAAATCAACACCGACAACGTGCGATTGCTCAAATCCAACGGCCGAACCTGCACGGTCCCGGCCGGACGACTGTGCCCGGCCGATGAGTCGTACGTCGATTCGATCCGCGATGAAATCAAGCAGTCGCGATTGCCCTTGCTGAGCAGCAAGTAACGTCCAAACTTGACATCAGGAAACGATACAGCGAGCCTATCGCATCCGCGATGGGCTCGCTTTTTTTGTTGACCGCCGTTTCGGCCTGTTGTTTGAAGCCGCCATGACTGACACCGTCCGATTGATGCATTACGACCCGCGTTGGCGGCAGGAGTTCGAGCAAACGCGGAGTGGGATTTTGCACAGTTGTCTCGGTTGGGTGATCGACGTTCAACACATCGGCAGCACCGCGATCGGCGGCATGATCGCCCGCCCGGTCCTGGATGTGGTTGCGGCGGTCCGCGATGACGATGATTCTCAGCAAGCGATCGCCGAGTCATCAGACATGATCGAGGGGCTGAATTTTCGACGCGTCACCACACCGATGTGGGCCGCCGAAGCGATCGTGTTCTGCAAGCCGCGTAGCGGGGAAGAAACCCATCGCGTGTATTTGACCTATTTAGACAGTCCGTTTTATCGCAGTTCGATCGCCGTCCGCGATGCGCTGCGTTCCGATCGCGAACTCTCGCTGCGGTTCGAGGAAACCAAGGTCACCCGCTGGCGGCAGGGAGCCGGCGAACCGCAGAAGTACGCCGATGACAAGTCCGTTTTCTTTGCGCATCTGATCGAACACCACGGGGGCTGAATCATGCAGGGCGGGTCAAAGAGGCGCACGCCGTTACCCGCGTAAGAACACCGGTGCCGCGTCGCTGGACGATTCGGCGTCGTAGCGATATCCGTCTTCGGCGAACTTCACCAGCTTGGTCGGCGTTTTGACTTTGTTTCGAATCACCCACGACGCCATCGTCCCCCGCGCCTTTTTGGCAAAGTAGCTGATCACGCGATACTTGCCGTTGCTCTGATCTTTGAACACCGGCGCAATGATCTCGGCCTGGACGCTCTTCTTTTGAATGCTGCGAAAGTATTCGTTCGATGCCAGATTCAACAGGTACCGCGAGTCCGTTGCGTCGAGTTGCTCGTTGATCGATTGTGTGATTCGCGTTCCCCAAAACGCATACAGGTCCTTGCCACGACGGGCCTTCAGTGCCGTCCCCATCTCCAACCGGTAGGCCAGCATGGAATCGAGCGGCCGTAGCACGCCGTAGAGTCCGGAAAGGATTCGCAGATGATCCTGCGCGTACAGCAATTGTTTTTCCGTCATCTGGTCGGCCTCAAGCCCCAGATAGACGTCGCCCTTAAAAGCCAAAACCGCCGGCCGAGACGCCGCTTCGGGCATCGGCAGCTGCCAGTCTTGATAACGCCCGTGATTCAGTTCGGCCAGGTTCTCGCTCACGCCCATCAGCGTCTGGATCTGCTTGGGGGTCTTCTTCTTGAGCAAGTCGACCAGCTTTTCGCTCTCGGCGAGCCACTCGGGAGTGGTCCGTGCCGGGACCTTCGGTCGGGAGTCATAGTCCAGTGTTTTGGCCGGCGAGAGAACGATCAGCATGATATCGATGGGAAGCGAAGTGGACGGGGGGAATGCAATGGAGTATGAAACGGTGCGATCAACAGCAGTGGTAGACAGCACTGGTAGACGGGGGATTGTAGAACGAGTAAAAGCCTTGCCAATCACCGAAGCGTTTTCGTCCTCCTCCGTAAAGTGACACGCCGTGCAAGAACTGAACGAATCCATCTACGACCACCCGAAGTATTACGATCTGGTCTTCGGGGCCGATTGTGCCGCGGAGACCAAATTCATTCTGGGTTGTGCGGAGCAGTATTCGAGTCGGCCGGCGAAACGATTCTTCGAACCGGCCTGCGGGACCGGGCGATTGCTGTACTCACTCGCCCGCCGCGGTCACGACGTCGATGGACTGGACTTGAACCCCAAAGCGATCGAGTTCTGCAACGCCAGGTTTAAGCGTCACGAGATGCCCTATCGCGCCTTCGTGGCGGACATGTCGGACTTTCGGCTGCGAAAAAAGACGGATGTGGCGTTCAACACCATCAACAGCTTTCGCCACCTGCCGACCGAAGCGGCCGCGCGCGGACATTTCGAGTCGATGGCCGATGCCGTCCGCGTCGGGGGACTCTACCTGTTGGGCGTGCACCTGACGCCGACCCAAGCGATACCGAGCGAAGGGGAATCCTGGTCGGCTCGACGAGGTCACCTGACGGTCAACACGCACATGTGGACCAATTCACGCGACCCCAAACGACGTGTCGAACGGTTCGGCATTCGATTTGATATCCATCGTCCATCGGGCTCGGTGCGGATCGTCGATGAACTGGTGCTACGCAGCTACACGATGCGTCAGATGAAGGCGTTGATCGATCACAGCGGTTTGTGGGAGATCGTCGAAACGTTTGACTTTGGATACGACCTGTCGGAGCCGATCACCGTCGATGCGGCGAGCGAAGATGTCGTCTATGTGCTCCGCCGCCGGCGGAATAAGGTAGCCGGCAAATAAGTCGGTGCGAGTTGCCCCGTGGGATAGGCTTCCAGCCTGTCGATCCCAGCGTTGACAGGCTGGAAGCCTATCCCACTCTTTCTGCGTCAGACTTTAGGAACCGACGTCGAAGACGACTTTGAAGGAATTCGGATTGACGGCCGACGCGAACGCGGGTTTGACCTGATCCAACGCGTATCGATCGGTGATCAAACCGTCCACGTCGATCTGGCCGCTCGCCAGTGCATCGAGGGCCTTGGCGAACGGACCGCAGCGTGATCCGACGACGCAGATTTCGTCGATCACGATCGAGGCAAGTGAGAGTTGATGCGGATCGGCGACGGTCGTCTTGAGCACCACCGTCCCGCGCGGACGGACCAGATGAATGGCCATCGGCAATCCGGTCGTCGATCCGGTGCAATCGACCACCACGTCGAATTTGTGACGGGGAAGCTCGGCGGGATCGGTCGACGGGATCTGGACCACTTCGTATCCGCGATGCCCAAAACGCAGCAGTTTGACGCCGTGTTTTCCGAACACGGTGATTCGGTCGGCAACGGACGAAAGCACCTGGGCCGACAGATAGCCCAAACGACCGTCACCTAAGATCGCGATCTGGTCAGTGGACGTGATTGCAACCTGTTCCAAAATTTCAAAGGCGGCGGCGAGCGGTTCGGTAAAGAGCGCCTGGTCGTCGGTCACGTTTTCAGGAACCGCGTGCAAATTGTGCTCCGGAATTGCGACAGTTTGGGCGAACGCCCCATCGTGACGATCGATTCCGATTACCGTCCGCCGGGGACAGTGCGTCGGCCGACCGGCCCGGCAGGTCGGGCAGACCCGGCAATTGCAATTGATCTCGCCGACCACACGCCGCCCCGCATGGGTTCCCGATTGCGCAATGCCGACAAATTCATGCCCCAAAACCCCGCGGAACCCCATGTAACCCTGAGCGAGTTGCAGATCGGTTTCGCAAATCCCCGCCTGCAGCACCCGCACCAGCACTTCGCCCTCGACCGGCGCCGGTTCGGGGTGCGAACTCTGATAGTGAAGACCGCCGGGGTCCAGGAGGATCGCTTCCATGGGGCTCTTTCCGAATCTCAGCTTTGGATATCGATTTCAATCGGCGCACGCCATGCCCCCAAGTTTACCCGCGACCACCTTCGCAACAGGTTTCACAAATCGAATGACAGCGGGAACACTGCAATTTACCGCGAATTTCAATCAACGTCTTGCCGCGGCAGACCGGGCAGACGCCGTGCCCACCGGCGCCGCAGGTGGCGTCGGCTGAACTCGTCGACGCAACGTTCCTCGCGGCCAACGGAGTGGTGTTCTGTGAATCCATCAATCCAACATCCTTCACGCGTTTGATCTGTTGAACGAAACCAAAACCGCAGTCTATCCGCAAGGCCGGAAAGGGTTCAACGGTGACAGCAGCGGGAACGCTGACAGCAGCGAGATTGTGCTTTAGCCAAGCATCGAGTCCAGCCCTTCGTCGACGCCCGTTCGCGAACTGCGATAAGCCGAAAGCATCGCAATCGGGTCGATGAACCGCCACGCAGGTAAACTGGACGCGAACACCGTCATCAATGCCCCGCCGCGCAAGGCCCAGAACACGTAACCGATCGAAAACACGCTCATCCCCGCCCCCGCAGCCCCGACCATGACCGTCATCGGTGAGTCGTCTTCCTGCTCCTGGGGGTCATCCCACTGCGTCCAAACGATCGCTTGTTGCAGGTCTTGACGCAGCAAACGTTCGAGTTGTTGCAGTTCGGGAGCGTGACTGAGGGTCACACTCGAAGCGTCGCTTGAAACCGCATAGACGCCGTAGAGTTGTCGCTCGGCCTGTATCACTTCGTCCGGCAACCCGTCGTTGCCCGGCAGGCCACCGCCATCGGACGGTCCCCCGACGCCACCGTCCGACTTGGCACCTGGACCATGCAGGACCGAAGCCAAAGCGATGCCGGAATCTTCGCCGGACGTTACGGTCGCCTCGGAGGTGTCCGTTGATTCGTCGGATTCCGGTTCGACCTCCGATGAAGTGTCGGCATCCGATTCGATCGCGTTCTCCGTCTCGGGCTGTTCGGAATCTGGATCGCCCGCTGGTGTCGGTCCCGATCCGCTGACCACCGGCGCTGCAACCGGCACTTCGAGGACCACCTCAGCGACATTGCTCGAAAGCGTCCCGTCGGTGACTCGGTAAAAGAACGTGTCTTGGCCGAAGAAGCCCGCGTTCGGCGTGTAGGTAAAATTGCCCCCCGGATCCAAACTGAAGGTGCCGTTGGTCGGCGCGGCGACCAACACGATCGCGAGCGTATCGCCGTCGATGTCGGTGTCATTGAAAATCACTCCCGCCACTCCGACGGACAACGTTTCACCGATCGTCACCGTGAACGCCTCGCCGGTCGCCGCGGGAGCTTCATTGACATCCGTGACGGCGATCGAGTTCGTCATCGTGGTCGTCGAACCGTCACTGCTCGTGGCCCGAATGGTAATGATTTCGCTCGCTGACGTTTCGTGATCGAGCGCTCCGGCAACCCGAACAATCCCCGTCGTCGTCTCGATCGAGAATCGACCGCCGGCGTCGTCGTCGAGCGAATACGTGACACTGGCCCCGGCGTCTGCGTCGCTTGCCAGTGCAGTGATGCCCACGAGGGTTCCGGACACCGCGTCCTCGGCAACGGAATTGGCCGACGGATCAACGTCAGCAATCGCGCTGATCGCATTGTCATTGACGGGTGTCACCGTGATGGTGAAGGTCCCGGCGATCGCCGACGCGCCGTCTTCACCGCCATCGGCAAGCGTAAACCCAAAGCCGTCGCCGGCCGTCTCGCTGTCGTCGTGACTGTACGTGACGTCTCCATTGTCCAGATCCGCCTGCGTGAACGTATCACCGAGCGTGAGGGTCCCGAATCCCGCCAACGTCAGCGTCCCGTTGTCCACGTCGTCCGTCAGGGTGTACGTCAAGCCCGTCGACGCATCGTCGACGTCACTGCCGCTGAGCATGCCCGGCGTGATCGCGACTCCCGTCGCCCCTTCGGCAACCGTCATCCCCGAGTTGGTCGTCAAATTTGGCGAATCGTTGACGGCGGTGA
This sequence comes from Rhodopirellula sp. SM50, assembly GCF_002289565.1. Lineage (GTDB taxonomy): Bacteria > Planctomycetota > Planctomycetia > Pirellulales > Pirellulaceae > Stieleria. The sequence continues at coordinate 25,983 of NZ_NTFY01000107.1, forward strand.
TGTCGACGTTGACGGTGCCGATCGTTTGGTCGGTTCCGCCACCGGATCCGGTGTTGCCGCCGTCGTTGACGATCACTTGGATCGTGTCGGCGTCGTTGCTGAACGTGTGCGGCGTACCGTGCAAATACTGGATGTTCGCCGGAGTGTCCAAGAACGTGTTCAAATCGGCCAGCGTCCCGGTCAGGGTCAGTGTGCCCGTGCCGCTGCCACCGACGGTGACTCCGCCGCCGGTCGATGCCGACAAATCACCGCCGGTTGAAGTCGACAGCGTAACAGTCAGATTGCCACCGTTGTCATCGAGATCCGCCAGATTCAGCGCCGACAGATCGACGTTGCTGCTGACGTCTTCGGTGACCGCGACGTCGCTCGGCAGGCCGGCGCCCGTCGGATCATCGTTGGTCGCGGCGATCGCGATGTCGCGGGTCTGCGTGTTGGAGTTGACATCGCCATCATTGATCGTAAAGGCGACCGTGCGCGTCGCGGCGGAGGGATCGTCGCTGCTGTTGGTGTAGGTGATGCTGCGGAGGGCCGCTTCGTACTGGGCGACCGTTGCCGTGCCGGTCAGGGTCAATCGAGCGGTTCCGGAGTCCCAACTGCCCGTGATCCCGTTCTGGTCGGTAAACGACAGCAAGTCTTCCCCGGAATCGTAGTTCCCCGAAATCTGCACGATCGCGGATTCCAAATTCGTGTCGTCCACATCGGCCAATGACAGCGATGCGGTGATCGCCACCGCCCCGGCATTCTCGGTGTAGACCAACGGGCTGGCTTCGATCGAGGATGCGACCGGCGCATCGTTGATGCCCGAGATGGTCCAGTTGAACGTCGACGAGGTGGTCGATCCGACGCCATCATCAACCGTGAAGTCAAACGAATCACTCGTCGTCGAAGTGCCGTCGTGATCGTAGCTGATCAGGCCCGCATCGATGTCGGACTGAGTGAACGTATCGCTGACGTTCAAAACGACCGCGTTGCGGTAAAGTGTTCCGTTGGTCGGTAGCGCATCGACGGTGTAGATCAACTGCGCCGCGGAGTGGTCGACGTCGGTGGTACCGAGCACGGTATTGAACAGAACATTGCCGGTAGACCCTTCTGCCACGGTCACGCCGGTGTTGGTCGACACGACCTGCTCGTCGTTGACTGCGGTGATGTCGACATTGACCGTGCCGATCGTCTGATCCGTTCCGCCACCGGAACCTGTGTTGCCGCCATCGTTGACGACCACTTGGATCGTATCGGCGT
>NZ_NTFY01000108.1 GCF_002289565.1 Rhodopirellula sp. SM50
GGCACTCGGGGCTGTCCTCAGGCTGGCGTTTCCAGCGTCGCACTGCAACCCGCCGGTTTGACTCCGCGATCCAATCAGACGGATGACCGGCGCATGACGTTTACCGCTAGACGGTCCACTACGTTAGACATTGACACTCGACGACAATCTGCTCCACCGCCGCGAGCGTTTCGGGCGTCAGCACACGCGTCCCCGCCAGCTCCCGAATCTGTTCTTCACGGCGTGCCCCGACCAACGCCGCGGTCACACCGGGCTGCGAGATCGCCCAGCCGACGGCCAGCTGTGCGACGCTCTGGTCGACGTCCCGGCCCAACTGTTTGAGACGGTCGATCGCATCGTGAATCCGACGACGCGTCTCGCCTTGAAAGATCGCGTAACCCGGCCGGCTGTCGCCTTTCTCAAACACGTGGTCGCGGGTGATCTTTCCGGCCAACAAGCCTTTCATCAACGTCCAGTAAACGTAGACGTCCCGACCGGCTGATTGCGCCGGCTGAATCAAGTCGACAAGACTCTCCCGCTGAACCAGATTCAACGGACATTGGATCGCGTCGGCGGGGACCGTTGCGGCGAACCGTTCGACTTGTTCGGCCGACGCGTTGCAGATCCCGACGCGTTTGCAGAGCCCGCGTGCTTGCAACCGTGCCATCGCCTCCGCTGATGTTTCCAAGGCAACGTGCGGATCGGGCTGATGCAAAAACAGGGTGTCCATCGAATCGATCCCCATCCGCCGCAACGATGCTTCGGCGTCGAGTGTCAACTGCTTTGGAGAGCCGTCGACGATGCGTTCGTGTTGCTCGTTCCAACGCTGGCCGACCTTGCCCATGACGGTGAATTGATCACGCCGGCCGCGAACGCACTCGCCGAGCAATCGATCACTCTCTCCGTCGTACCCGTAGCTGTACGCGGTGTCAAAGGTGGTGATGCCGGCGTCGATCGCTGCCAGCAGGGTGGCTTTGGCGTCGTCGCTTGTGACGCCGATCGTCGTGATGCCGGCGATCGGCCAAAGCCCTAAGACAAGTTTTGAGGACTGCATGGTGATGGGTGCTCGTTGGAAACAAGAGACAAAGTGGGGTAAGCATCCTGCTTGCCACCCTCGCCGGCTCTGCCGACGAGCTCGGGCGTTCCTCGTTCCCGGGCTCTGCCCGACGCCGTGAACGACTTTTTAGCGGTAGGGCGCGAGCCCTTCGGTGTGTTGGCAAAGAAGCGGAACCGGAGTGCTTGCGCCCTGCCGCTAAAACCTCGTCAAACACAGGAAATAAATCGTTCACGGCGTAGGGCTCTGCCGGGGGAACGGGTTTGAACGGAGGCGCCGCCTCCGCAGCACGAGGCAGAGCCTCGCCGACCGTGTTCCCTGGCGGAGCCCGGCAACAAAGGGCGCCGCGCAAAAAAAACGCGTGGTCGGTTTGACCACGCGTCTGAAATGGATCGTTCAATCGGTTCGGTTCGCGAAGAGTCCTTGTGATCCCGGATGACGCAAAGAGCTTCCAACCGGCCGATATGATACTCCGCAGCTTAATAGTCGATCGAAGCGCCCAGGCTGACCCCTTGGACCCAGTGGCTGCCCTCGACGATGTCGTAGGCGACGGGCGTCACGTTGGCACCGATGTTGCCGGTGTCACGATTGCGATTGATCTGGTCGCCCGCCATCGCCACGTTGTCAAAGTACAAGAACGTGTAGCCGACGGTGAACGAGACGTGATCGCGGAACCGGTAACCGATGGTGAAGTCCATTTCGGGAATGAACGTGAACACATCTTGCGTTTGGGTTCCCTGTTCGTCGTTGATCAGGACGCTCGAATTCTGCGTCGAGATCGCGGCGTTGGCCAGAAAATCGGTCGTCGTGCCGACCTTGCGGACCGTTTGCTCCATGTTCCCCAAGTGAACCTTGGTCAGAGCTCGGGCCGTCCAACGTCCGCGAGCGACCATCGATTCAAAACCGAGTTGACCACCGTTGAAGCGGTTTTCGGTGTCGAACAAGCTGGAGAAGGCCGTTCCGGCGAGGTTCGGGTTCGTGCCCGCATTGGTGTCACTGCGAAAGCTGCTGATCGAGATCATGTCGTCCAGTTCGGCGTAGGTGTAACCGGCGATGAACTCCAGACGCGATGACTTGTTGTGGCAGAACGTCATCCGGGCATAACCATCGGCCATGAACAAGTCCGTGGCGTATTCCGCTTGGACATTGCCGGAGAACAAGTTCTGTTGACTGATGATGACCGAGTCCTCTTGCGCCGTGCCCGGATTGAACCGGGGGACGAAGTAGTAGGGACGGCCGAGCGAACGGGCCGTCGCATCGGTTTGGTCACCGCTGGCGGAGTAATCGTCGCCGTTTTCGCCGATCCACAGGGTGCGTCCGCCGATGCCGAAGCTGTCGGTCAGGTAGCGTCCCACGTCCGTGCGAATGCCGCCGGAAAGGCCGCCATCGAGATCGTCACCGAACTCCACCGTGGCTGCCGGCAAGACGGGAAACACACCGGGGGCGGCAGAGGTCACCAGTGGCGGTGCTTGTCGCTCGGCATGGAACATCAACATCGCTTCGGCACGCATCCAGCCGTCCTTGCCGCACAGGTTGAGCAGGCCGGCTAGGCCGCCGCCCTTGCTGCCACACATGCTGTCGCAGCCGACACCATCGCAGCCGGGGCTGTCGCAACTGTCACAACCGCCGATCGCTCGCTTCAATCCGCCGTCAAAGAAGCCGGCAGGCTGCAGATCCCCCACAGTCACCGGAGCGTAATCGCTGATCGGTGCAACGGGAGCGGCAAACGGGGAACCAACGTGCACCGGTGCATCGGAGGCGACATCGCCGACGAATGCTTGTGGGGAATCGTTGGCGGGTACATACTGATTGTTGTCAGCCTGGGCCGACGCTGAGGCGGACAGCAACAGCGCTGCCAGGGTCATGCCTCGAAAGTTTTTCTTCATTATTGTAGTCTCGCGCAGTCCGGGATTACTGGAACGACTGGTATAAGACGATCGACGAAAACGAGCGTTAGATCGAGAACGTCCCTTATGGTGCTTAAAGTCGGCGTATCCCTCCCAACTTCAACACTCAAACTGCCTGGACTTTCCAAAGTGCAGGGAAAACAGCGTTTTGAGCGGTAGACTGGGGTTCGCAAAGCTCCCCATGCACTCTGCTTTTGCTAAATCTTTTCGCAAATTGGTCCCCTAAACAGCTCGATGACCGACCAAGACCCCGGCCAAAACGACGCCAGATCGAGCCGCCAGCCCGATCCGACCGATTCGGTGGACACGCAAATCGAGCCTCCCACCGGAACACGCAATACGATCGTCGAACCGATCGAGCCCCCCCAGTCGGCCGCTCAACCCCAGTCGGCCGCTGAACCCGAGTCGGCCGCTGAGCACGAGTCGGCCGCTGAACACGAGTCGGCCGCTGAACACGAGTCGGCCGCTGAACACGAGCCTGTCACCGAACCCGAGCCGAATCCCGCGACCGAAGCGATCACCGCACCCGAGCCGAACGTCGCCCCCGAACCGGCCGAACGCAAGGTCGTCCAAGCGACCGAAATCATTCCCGCCGGTCAGCCCCGCGGCGACTCTGACAAGCTCTCCGGTGACGCCGGAACGCCCCCAGCGACCATCACCCCGGAGCGTTTTCAGTCGGTCGGCACCAAGTCGATGTCGATCTTTTCCGGCGGCGGCTTCCACCCCAAAATGGTGCGTTGGAAGCGGATGCTCACCGAAATCAATGAGCTCGAACCGACGCTGCAATCGGAGACCGACAACGACCTTCGCAAGCGGTCGTTAGCGCTGCGGTACCGCGCCATGGCGGGCGAAAAACTGGCCAAGCTGCTTCCCGAAGCCTATGCCTTGGTTCGCGAAGCCGGCCGCCGTACGCTCGGCATGCGGCACTATGACGTGCAGATGATCGGCGGCATCTCGCTGTTCGAAAGCCACATCGCGGAAATGCAGACCGGTGAAGGAAAAACGTTGACCGCGACGCTGCCGCTGTACCTGCATTCCCTGGTCGGCAAAGGCGCTCACCTGGCAACGGTCAATGATTACTTGGCCAAACGGGACGCCGAATGGATGACCCCGATCTACAACCTGCTGGGCGTCAGCGTCGGAATCATCCAGACGCCCGACGACCAGGGGTCCCGCCGCAAATCGTATGGCTCGGCGGTCACCTACGGGACGGCCAAAGAGTTCGGATTCGATTTCCTGCGCGATCGATTGCTATTGCGTGCCCAAAACCGCATCCAGACCGAAATGCTGGGTGATGGCGGCGGCGGATTCTCCGATTCCGGCGATAAACCGGTCATGCGAGGCATGCACTTCTGCCTGGTCGACGAAGCGGACAGCATCTTGATCGACGAAGCCCGCACGCCGCTGATCATCGGTAGCCTGGAAGACACCGTCCGGGACCAAATCGTGGAAACCTATCGCTGGGCTTCCGAACATGCCCCCGAATACGAGCTGGACGATCACTTCACGATCGACGACGACACCAAACAATACGAACTGACCGCGCGGGGCCGGCAGAAGGTCCGTGCCTTGCCCAAGAGCAATCTGGTCCGGACGATGGGTCTGGTCGATCTGTACGAATACACCGAGCGGGCGGTCAAGGTTTACCGCGAATTCCTGCTCGATCGCCAATACGTCGTGCGTCCCAACGACAAGGGCGTGGATGAAATTGTGATCGTCGATGAATTCACCGGCCGACTCGCCGAAGGACGCAAGTGGCGCGACGGAATCCACCAGGCGATCGAGGCCAAGGAGAACATCGAGATCAGCGTTCCCACCGGCCAGGCGGCACGGATCACGGTTCAAGACCTGTTCCTCCGCTACAACCACCTGGCCGGCATGACCGGGACCGCGGCGACCAGTGCGCGTGAATTGAAACGGATCTACCGTACGCCCGTGTTGCGGGTCCCGACCAACCGGCCGCCCAAACGCAAACGGCTGGCCGACCGCGTGTTCGGCTCGATTGATGCCAAGTTTCAAGCGATCGTCGATGAGGTCAAATCGATTCACGAGTCGGGTCGCCCGGTGTTGATCGGAACGCGTTCGATCGACAAGAGCGAAATGTTGTCGCGGATGCTGCAGGCGATCGGCATTGAGCATCAGATCCTCAACGCGAACAATGTCGCGCGAGAAGCCGAAATCGTCGCCGATGCGGGTCAACACGGCCGCGTCACCGTGGCCACCAATATGGCCGGCCGCGGTACCGACATCAAGCTCACCGACCAGATCGTCGAACTCGGCGGCATGCATGTGATTTGCACCGAGTTGCATGATGCGGCACGGATCGACCGCCAGCTGATCGGTCGGTGCGGACGTCAGGGCGACCCGGGTTCGTACCGCCAGTACCTGTCATTGGATGACGACATTCTCAAAGGCGGCTTGGGACCGGACAAAGCCGAGAAACTGAAAGCCCGCGGGGAGCGTTTGACCGATTCGGTCGACTCCTACGCCAAGCTGTTCCGCCGCGCCCAACGCAAAGTGGAAAAGAAGCACTTTCGCGATCGGATGGTGCTGCTGCATCACGAAAAGGAGCGCAAGAAGATGCAGCGTGAAATCGGTCAGGATCCTTACCTAGACACCCCAGACTGACGCAATTGGGGGATCTTTTTTTCGGCTTTGGCTCAAGTCGCACTGGACGTCTGCCGACGGGGGTTTCAATTCGAAAAAAAGCCAAAAACCGGGCTCGGCCGAGCTTGACAGGGCAATCGAAAACACCGTATCCCCGGCTCCGTGTCCATTAGCTCCCGGCACTTCCGCCCACTTTGGTCGGTCAAGCGTCGGGGCCCGAATGGCGACGGCCAGACGCGGTCCGTCACCGTCCGGGGCTCGCGAAAGGTCGGTCCTCATTGGTTGGACAGACGTGCCGTGGGGCTAAGCCGACGATGGGTTTTCGTGAACGTAGGCGGAAACTCCATGTGTATCCAACGAAGTCTCACCGCGAAGAAGGAGTGTCGCGTTGAAACGCCACGAAAAACTTTTCGGCCTCAATCGCAATCGATGGGGCGGCGCCGTAATGGCGTGGCTTGTAGGGGCGTCCAGCGTCTCTGCCCAGCTACCGATGCCAGGCATGAGCCTGCCATCCAACGACAAAACGGGTGCGGCAACTGCTGTCGCTCCTTCCTACGCACAAGGTGGCTCGGCCCTGCCGGCCGGCTACAGGGTGCCCAACGCGACGGTCGAAAGTCGCCCCGCCGGTGGGAAACAACTCGTCCAGCAGGCTCGCGCCGCGCTGGCCGGCGGCCAGTACGAAATGGCCGTCAACGCTTTCCGCCAAGCTTCGGCGGCGGCTAAGACGGATCCGAACCTTTCGGCCGATGTCGCACGACTTCGTGTCGATCTGCAGATCGCCGGAATCGACGGCGAACTGCTGAACCTGCCGGCCCCGACGCCCAAGCGTTTGTCCGCCGGGATCAACGCCGCACCGCTGGCCACCGCAGCAACGTCCGACAGCTCGGACATGTCTGCGGCCAAACGTGAAGCACTGCGATTGATCGCCGTCGGACGCGCCACGCTGGATCGGGGCGACACCGCCACGGCACTGCGTCTGGCACGTCAGGCCCAATCGCTGAATGTCCCCGAAGCGGCCCCTCAAGTGTGGCAGTTCGTCTTGGATGCCGAATCGGCCGCCAAGCGTGCCGGCACCATCGATTCCCAAATCGCTTTGGCCGGCGGACAACAAGAAATCGGCAGCGACGAAGCCGGCTTCATCAAGCAGATGCTGTTCAATGCCGACGCCAACGCCGGACCGGAGAACGTCGGCGGCGGAGCGGTTGCCCAAGTGCAAGCACTCGGCGCGCCGATTCCCCCGTTGCCTCAAGCCGAATTGGGCCCACCGGGAGCCGATCCCAACCGGCTCTATCAGGCCGGACTGCAGGCACTTCAAGCCGGCGACCAGGAAACCGCTCGCAAGAACTTTGTCGAAGCGTGGAAGTACGAAGATCAACTGGACTTGGCGACCCGACAAGGGCTCAAGGACAAACTGACGCTGCTGCAACCGGCCCGACTGCCACGGACCGGCGGCGAGCCTCAGCTTTCCACGATCGATCAAGCCGATGCGGAATCGCGCGAACTCACCCAGCGGCTGTATCGTGAGATCACCGCCGAGATGGCCAAATCCGCCGAGATGCGAGAATCGGCTCCGTTGGACGCATTGGACAGCTTGAACCGCCTGCGCCGACGCGTCGACGGTTCCAACGTCGATGAAACCAGCAAACGCACGCTCGCCCGTTTGGTCGACCGTGAACTGGAAAAGCAAAAGCAATACGTCGAATCCAATCGCGCGTCGATCGAGTTGGAACTTCAAAACGATGCGGTCCGAACCGAGCTGGCCACCGATGCCGCTCGCGAAGCCCAAATCGATGAAGAGATCTCCGAGTTGGTCAACACGTTCAACGACTTGATCCGCGAACGACGGTACTCCGAAGCGGAAGTGGTTGCGAAACAAGTGGGCGAGCTGAAACCCGGCTCCACCATCGCGACAACGATGTTCCACAAGAGCCGATTCGCCACTCGCGATCAAATCATGCGGGACATCCAAGCCGGTAAAGAAGAGCTGGTCTACAAAGGCCTGGAAGACGTGGAGTACTCCGCGTCGCTCTCCGACGGCTTGGATCCCAATCAACCGATGACCTTCGGACGCGATCCACAATCGTGGCACGAATTGACGCTTCGTCGATCCCGTGACACCGGTTCGCTGTACGGCACCGTTCAAGAGCAAAAACTGAAACAACAGTTGAGCACTCCGGTCAATGTCCAGTACCGCGAACGCCCGCTGGTCGAAGTCATCGAGGACTTGAAGAAAGTGACCGGCATGCCGATCGTGATGAACCAACGAGCCATGGAAGCCGTTCGCGTTCAGATCGATACTCCGGTGACCTTGTCGCTGCAAAACCAGATCGAACTCAAGAGTGCCCTGAATCTGATTCTGGAACCCTTGGATCTGGGCTATGAGATCAAAGACGAGGTGCTGCAAATCACCAGCGCCGAAGCCAAACGTGCCAACGTGATCACGCGGGTCTACAAGGTCGCCGACCTGGTGACCCCGATCCCGAACTTCACGTCCAGCTACGAAGACGGATTGGCCGGGGCTCTGCGAGCCGCCTATCAAATGACCAACCCACGGATGGACGTGCAAATGATGCCGGTCCGGATGACCGACCTTGCATCGCGGCAGGCCAACGCTCTGCAGCCGAGCAAGATGTCGCCGAACATGCTCGGACAATACGCCCCGGGCGGCGCCCAAGGTGGCTTCGGCCCCCAAAACCCGCCCAACGGCAGCGGTGGTGGTGGCTCCTTCGCGGACTTCGATTCGCTGATGAGTCTGATCGAGACGACCGTGGTTCCGGACACCTGGGAAGCTCTTGGTGGAAACAGCACCATGGCCCCCTATCCCCAGAACCTCAGTCTGATCATCAGCACCACCAGCGATGTTCACGACCAGATCGTCGATTTGATCGAATCGCTGCGTTCGCTGCAGAACCTGCAAATCACGATCGAAGTGCGATTCATCACGCTCTCTGATACGTTCTTTGAACAGATCGGCGTCGACTTCAACGTCCAGTTCGACGACAACGTTCAGACGCTTCCCGATGACGACAGTGGCCCGAGTGTCACCGTCGGGTTCGACGGGATCTCTGGATTGCCGACGGCGGACTTGGACATCGCGTTCAACAACGGATCCTTCGGCGTCGTCCCGGCCTTCGGTGCACCCGACCCCGGAGCCCTCTCATCGATCGGTTTCGCCATCCTCAGCGACATCGAAGCGTTCTTCTTCCTGCAAGCCGCCCAAGGCGACGAGCGGACGAACGTGATGCAGGCTCCCAAGGTCACGCTGTTCGACGGCCAGATCGCAACGATCTCCGACCAGAGTCAACGTCCCTTCGTGACCAGTATCACACCCGTTGTCGGTGACTTCGCCGTCGCACAACAACCCGTGATCGTGGTCCTCAACGAAGGCACCCAGTTGAACGTGCAAGGGATTGTCAGCGATGACAAGCGATTCGTGCGTCTGACCTTGGTGCCCTTCTTCAGCCAAATCGGTGACGTCGACACCTTCACCTTCGAAGGTTCACGAACGACCCGACGCAGCAGCCGGGCCGAAGAAGACACCAACGGCGACGGCGTCGTCAACGACGAAGATGCGGTCGACAGCGAAGATGAAGAAGACATCATCTCCGGTTCGACGGTCCAGTTGCCGACCTTCGCGTTCACCCAAGTCAGCACGACGGTGAGCGTGCCTGACGGAGGAACGATCCTGCTCGGCGGAATCAAACGACTCAGCGAAGGACGCACCGAACGCGGTGTTCCGATGCTCAGCAAGATTCCGTACATCAGCCGACTGTTCCGCAACGTCGCCGTCGGACGCGACGCCTCGAGCTTGATGCTGATGGTCACCCCACGGATCATCATCCAAGAGGAAGAAGAGTTCGCTCAAACCGGATTCGACCCCAACCGCTAAGCGGTCACCGATCGAACAAGATCAACCGAAAACGCGGCGAGGCCAGATTGGTCACGCCGCGTTTTTTTTCAAGTTTCAAGTTTCAAGTTTCAAGTTTCAAGTTTCAAGTTTCAAGTTTCAAGTTTCAAGTTTCAAGTTTCAAGTTTCAAGTTTCCTGACTCTAACGTCTTCTATGTTTGTTCGCGATGCAGCCCGAAGGGCTGGCACAATGCTTGCCGGTGGTGTCAGCCACCGGAATGGAAAGACCTCGATCACGGAGGCCTGAAAGGCCGGCACAATCGGTCTCATCAGCTGCGGGTATTGCTAAAAGCTGGGGAATTGTGTCGGCCCGCTGGGACTCAGAGATTCCTTGAAATTATCTCCGGTGGCTCACGCCACCGGCATTCACTCTGCCGGCCCTCTGCGCCTAACAGACTTCGCCTGTCCGGCGAAATCCGGTACATAGAAAACGTTAGAATCAGGAAACCTGAAACCTGAAACCTGAAACCTGAAACCTGAAACCTGAAACCTGAAACCTCACCCCCCCGGGTGGCTTCGCCGGGGGACCGAAGTTCGCGATACGGGGCGCAAAACACCCCCTTTACGGCGAAGTTTGACGGTTAGGCGAGCCCCTGGAAGAGTGGAAAGGCCAGAAATCGGGTTTTGTCAAGCCAGAATTCCTTGACCGATACTAATTTTGTTCTAGAGTTGACTGTCAGGAGTGGCTGTCCCTACCTCCCAATAGTGACGCCGCATTGAACCGGCCTACAGCGATCTTGCCGAATGACCTCCCGTCGGACGCTGGTTCGCCCCGTAGGCATCAATTCGATTTATCAGGCCGGTCAACGAAAGGACTGAAACAATGTTGGTTTTATCGCGAAAAAAGAACGAGAGTATTGTCATCAACAACGACATCAAGATCGTTGTTGTCGAGATCCGTGGCGACAAGGTTCGACTCGGCGTGGAGGCTCCACGCGAAGTCCCTGTGCACCGCCGCGAAGTCTACGAGGCGATTCAGAAAAGTTTGGAGTCGGGAGACGCGGCCGTCGACGCTTAGTGTCTCGCACGGCGACGAGGTTTTCTTCGAAGGACCGGCCCAGTAGCGTTTTATCACAAGCAGACGCCTGATCTGGCCGCCCCCGAGCCCCCACCACGGTGCGTCATTTCTGTCTTGCTCGTCGATTCGAGCAAAAATTGCGCCGTTTTTCCGAGTGGGCGACACGAACCCTTGACGGTTCATTGGGGTCTTCGCTAAAACTCCGCCCAGTGATGAGTCACCCAGGTTGCTCATCGCCATGGCCCCTTCGTCTAGCGGTCTAGGACACCGCCCTTTCACGGCGGCGACACGGGTTCGAGTCCCGTAGGGGTCACCTGCAACAGTCCCCGGATGGTGTTTTCAAACGCCATCCGGGGACTTTTTTTTTGCGCTGCGCGACGGCGGCAGGCGTAGGCCGATGCCACTGAGTGTTAGCGGAACGGCGCGAGCGGGCTGTCGATTTAGTCGGGATCTGCTGAGTCAATGGTGAGCCGCTGGCCGTAAGGCAGCGTCGCAGTGCCCGGCCGCTTACGCGTCGCGGCTCACAAAAACGACAGCCCGCGAGCCGTCCGGTTGCAGCCCGAAAACAGCTTGCCAGACCGGAGAGGCTCGCACCCTGCCGCTAAGACGATGCTGTTCGCCAACCGGCCACGGACGCATCCGCCACTGCTATGATCCTCGTTGCCTTTCACTCCGAGGATCCCCATGAAGTCCATCACCACGCCCGCACTACTGTTTCTGTTTTCGCTGCTTTGTTTGCCAGGCGCCTCGATCGCTGCCCCGCCGAATCTGGTCGTGTTTCTCGCCGACGATGCGGGCTGGGGTGATTTCAGCTGGTCCGGCAACCGACAAGTCTCCACCCCTAACATCGACTCGATCGCCAAGGGCGGTGTGTCGTTGGACCGATTTTACGTGTGCTCGGTGTGCGCCCCGACGCGGGCGGAATTTCTGACCGGACGCTACCACCCACGTGGCGGCGTCAGCGGCGTGTCGACGGGTAAAGAGCGGCTCAACCCCGACGAAAAAACAATCGCCGATGCCTTCCACGCAGCAGGCTACGCGACCGGCGCGTTCGGAAAGTGGCACAACGGCAGCCAATGGCCCTACCATCCCATGGCCCGCGGTTTCGATGAATACTTCGGCCACACCGCCGGTCATTGGGGGGAGTACTTTGACGCACCGTTGGAAGAAAACGGACGCATGGTCCGCACTCAAGGCTACATCGTCGATGTCTGCACCGATCGCGCCCTGGATTTCATCGACCGAAACAAAGCCAATCCGTTCGTTTGTTACGTCCCCTTCACCACGCCACATTCCCCCTGGACGGCACCGGAAAAGGATTGGCAGCGTTTCAAAGACAAACCGATCACGCAACGTGCGACCGACACCAAGGCGGAGGTCGACGACCACACGCGCTGCGCGTTGGCGATGGTCGAAAATCAAGACTGGAACGTCGGACGTGTGCTCGATCGACTTGCCGAACACGGCATCGATGACAACACCATCGTCGTTTATTTCTCCGACAACGGCCCCAACAGCCACCGCTGGACCGGCGGCATGAAGGGCCGCAAAGGCACCACCGACGAAGGCGGACTGCGATCGGTCTGCTACATCCGATGGCCCGCCAAGTTGCCGGCCGGGCACACCGTCACACCGATCTGCGGCGCGATCGACCTGATGCCGACCCTGACATCGCTGGCCGGCGTGAAACGAGTCGGTGACAAACCGCTCGATGGGCGCGATCTGACACCCTTGTTGATGCAACCGACGGCGGATCATCAGAACACCGACTGGAGCGAACATCGGCATTTCTCCCACTGGGCGAACAAGGTCAGTGTGCGCACTCAAACGCATCGGCTGGACCACCAAGGCAACTTGTTTGACATGATCGCCGACCCCGGACAAACGACTCCAGTCAATGCACAGCAACCCGAACTCGCGGCGGAACTGACCGCCGCGGTCAAAGCCTGGCGTCAAGAAATGTTCGGAACCGATGCGCCGGCACCGCGGCAGCCGGCGAACAGAGAGAGGGGCGGCCAATCCATTGATCCTCGTCCCTTCACCGTCGGCTATCGCGAATTTCCGATCACGATGCTGCCGGCCCGTGACGGTGAACCGCGCGGCGGCGTCCGACGCAGCAGTAGAGCCCCCAACTGTTCGTACTTCGTCGATTGGACCAGCACCGACGACAGCATGGTCTGGCTGATCGAGGTGAACACGGCGGGCCGTTATGGTGTCACGATTGATTACACCTGCAAGGTTCCCGATGCGGGCTCCACGATCGAACTGAGTTTCAAGGGCGCAAGCGTGACGGGCAAAGTCGCGCCCGGCTGGGATCCGCCGCTGTACACCAATCAAGACACGCTGGAACGTCCCAAGGGCGAAAGCCAGATGAAGGAATTCCGAACGTTAGAACTTGGCCAAATTGACCTGCCCGCCGGCACCGGACCGCTGACCTTGCGGGCGATCGACATCCCGGGCCAATCCGTGATGGACGTCCGCCGGGTCACATTGACGCTGATGCCTTAAGTTGAAACATTGACGCAGCACCAGACCTGCTGACGCGCGCCCCGAATGCGAGTGCTTGATGAGTGATTTGTATGTGAACCAACGGTTGACGATTCCATCGTCGGAATTGACGATCAGCGCTGCGCGGAGCAGCGGTCCGGGGGGACAAAATGTGAACAAGGTGAATTCCAAGATCACGCTGCGGTGGTCACCGGAAAAATGCACCGCGATCGATCCGGGTTGGCGAAACCGCTTCATCGCGCGGCACGCCAACCGGATCACCAAAGACGGCGAGTTGGTCTTGCACAGCGAACGCTACCGCGATCAACCGCGGAATTTGGCCGACGCCCGCTTTCGGCTGGTCGAAATGCTGCTGGAATGCCGGGAACCGGCCAAGAAGCGAAAGAAAACCCGCCCGACGCTCGGTAGTAAACGGCGCCGCAAGGAAGCCAAAACCAAACTCAGCCAGAAGAAGCAAAGTCGCCGTCAATCATTCGATTGACGAGGCGGTGGCGGCAACTGCAAACGGAAGCAACATCCGCAGCCGCTGGGCGGATCCAGGATCACGATCGCTCCGCCGTGCTCTTTTAGAATTTTCGCGCTGACGGGCAACCCCAGCCCAGTCCCCCGCGCGCCTTTTCTCGATTCGAACAGCGAAAAAATCTTTTGCCGATCCTCGGGCGAGACTCCGGGGCCGTTGTCGATCACGTCGATGTACCATCCCGCTTGATCGTCGTACCCGGTTTCGACTTTGACCTTGCCCACCTCTGCCGGCAGATCGTTTTCGTCCTGCTGCTGCAATTCCGGTTCATGGTCGCCTTTGACGGCATCGATCGCATTGGTGACCAGATTTAAAATTGCCTGATGCATCGCGTCGGGATCAAAACACGCGGGGGGCATCTCGGCATCGGTCTGCAAGGTCAATTCGACACCGGATTCACCGGCTCGGCTGGCCATCAGCTCGACCACATCGGCCGCGGTCTCGTTCAAGTCGGCTTCGACCTTTTGTGGCTGACGTTCTTTGGAGAACGTCAGCATGTCCATCACGAGATTGGAGATCCGTTCTTGATTGCGATCGACCATGCCCCATCCCCGGCGGACGGCATCGGTGTCGTCACGCTTCAGCCCTGCTTCGATCAGATAGCTTCCGCCGCGAATGCCTTGCAGAATGTTCTTCACGTGATGCGACAGCGTGGCGATGGTTTGCCCCATGGCGGCCAGGCGTTCGCTTTGCAGCAGCGCGGAATAGTAGAACGTGTCCTCGATCGCCAAGGCCGCTTGATGCCCGATGGCCGTGATCAGCCGCAGGTGCTCGTCGGTGAAGCGGTGGGTCTTTCCGCGGCGAACGATCTGGCCGGGGGAGGTGTAGGTATCGATGTACAGCGCGCCGACGATGTCGTAGCGTCCCTGCAACGGGACGCACAGCGCCTCGCGGACACCGCCCTGGACGATCGATGCCGCGGCATCAAACCGCGCGTCGTCGGTCGCGTCACTCGTCCGAACTCCCTCGGCACGGTCCAAAACGTAATCCAGGATCGTGCTGCTGATGCTGATCGGCGCTTCGTCATGTCGCTGACCGTCGGCCGATTGGCGATCGCATCGTGCCGCCGGTCGCAATTGATTGGTTTCATTGTCGCGCAGCATGATGCATCCGCGATCGGCATCGACCCAATCAAACACCAACCGCAAGATCCGATCGAGCAACTCGTCCAGATCGTCGGTCCGGCCGACCGCCAGCGCGGTCAAATACATGACCTCCAGTGAGCGATCGCTATCGGTGATCGTATTCATCACCGGTTCGACCGAGGAGTCCGAGGTATCGGACGAGGTATCAGACGACGGGGAGAGTTCGGTTTCGAACGGTACCACCGCCTCGGCGACGTGATCGGTCAGCCGCACCGGATCCAAGCGGATGCCGCTGGTTCGCGACGTGGGACGGACCAGCGATGAAATGATCCGGCTGGCGTCGGCGCCGCTGCTTTGCCGCACGATATCGACACCGTGCGCGGCTTCGATCGCCGTGGGTTGCCCCGTGCCGGTAAAAATCAACAGCGTGCTGCCGATCTCAATGCGATCACCGCTAAGCAGTTTCTGGTCGCGGATCCGCTTTCCGTTGACCTGGGTTCCGTTGCTGCTCTGCAAATCCACCAGGTGGCAATCACTGGATGCATCGATCCGAATTTCGGCGTGCAGACGTGAGGCTTCACTATCGAGCAACTGGACATCGTTTTGCGTGTCGCGGCCGATGCGCACGACATCTCCGTCGAGCACAAAGTGCTTTCCCTGATCTCGTCCGCGAACAACGTAAAGCGATGCCATATCCCAAAGATAACGTGTTCCGATGCCGGTTTAACCCCGGCACGGCCAATTCGTGCCCCCTGGCAAGATTTGTTTCGGGTTTGTCGCGACCGAGCCACACGGTCGCCCCAGCGGTTAAAATAATGTCGTCCATCCGGGCGCATCCCTGTTCGTAAAAAGTGAGTTTTATGGTCCAACCGCCACCGATCGAATCCGGCACCGCATCCGACCCCGCAGATGACGCTGCAAAAGCCGCCGAATTGGTCAAATCCTGCCAGGCGGTCCGGCAGCAAGTCGGACGTGTCGTCGTCGGCCAGGAAGACGTCATCGAGCAATTGCTGATCGCAATCCTCTCCCGCGGCCACTGCCTGCTCGAGGGTGTGCCGGGGCTGGCGAAAACACTGATGATTCGCACGCTCGCCGAATCGATGCACCTGAAATTTCACCGCATTCAGTTCACGCCCGATCTGATGCCCGGCGATATCACGGGTACCGACATCATCCAAGAAGACCCGGAAACCGGCCGCCGTAATCTGTTGTTCGAACGCGGCCCCGTGTTCACCCAAATGTTGTTGGCCGACGAGATCAACCGCACGCCGCCAAAGACGCAAGCCGCACTGCTCGAAGCGATGCAGGAACACGAGGTCACCGCGGGCGGTAAAACGTACAAACTGGACGAACCGTTCTTCGTCTTGGCGACGCAGAACCCGATCGAACAGGAGGGGACGTATCCCCTGCCCGAAGCCCAACGCGACCGGTTCTTGTTCCACGTGGTGGTCGACTACCCCAGTCGCGAAGAGGAGTCGGAGATCGTCGATCGCACGACGTCAACCTTTGACGCAACCGTGCAGGCCGTGGTCACGGGCGAACAGATCATCGCGTTCCAAAAAACCGTGCGACGCGTCCCCTTACCGCCGCACGTCAAAGAATGGGTGCTCGATGCGGTCCGCGCGGTGCGGCCCAGCGACCCGAACTGTGCCCCCTGGGCTAAAGAATTGATCGAGTGGGGGCCGGGACCGCGGGCCAGTCAGCAATTGGTGCTGGCGTCCAAGGCTCGTGCGTTGATGCACGGCCGCCCCCACGTCACGCTCGATGACGTGCAAAAACTGGCCTTCCCGGTGCTGCGCCATCGCATCGTCCCGACATTCACCGCCGAGGCCGATGGGATCACCGTCGACGATCTGATTCGCCGATTGATCAAAGACCTAGCGCCCAAGAAATCAGGGGCGCTGTAACCCTGGGCCAAGCTTCCAGCTTGCGATGGTGGCGTAAGCTTCCAGCTTGCGATCGTGGCGTAAGCTTCCAGCTTGCGATGGTGGCGTAAGCTTCCAGCTTGCGATCGTGACGCATCGCGTCACCTACGGTCGCGGATTGGCAAGCAGGATGCTTACCCCACTTGGCAAGCAGGATGCTTGCCCCACTTTAGGCTTCCATCACTTCTGCTTCGCGTGCTTTGGCCATTTCGTTGATTTGCTCTTCGAACTTTTTCAGCAAATCTTGAACATCGCTCTTCAGCTTGTCGCGATCGTCTTCGGTCAGCTCCTTGTCTTTCTCCAATTGGTCCGCCGTCTTGTTGGCGTCGCGACGGATGTTGCGGATGGAGATCTTGGAGTCTTCGGCCAGCTCTTTGATCCGCGAAACCATTTTCTTGCGGACATCGGTCGAGAGCGCGGGGATGTTCAGCCGAATGACACGACCGTCGTTTTGCGGGTTCAGCCCCAGGTCACTGCCCACGATCGCCTTTTCGATATCCTTGATCGTGCCGGCATCGTACGGGCGGATCAGGATTTGCTGCGGTTCGGGGGTCCCGATCGAAGCGAGTTGCTTCAGCGGCGACGTCGAGCCGTACGCTTCGACTTTGAGTGAATCAACCAATCCGGGCGTGGCTCGACCGGTACGAATTCCGGAAAGCTGTGTGCCCAGTACGCTGATCGCCTTTTCCATACGTTCTTCGGCGTCCATCAAGGTTTCTTCGGCGGACATGTTGAGCATCCTTGGGGTTAGAGTGGTGTCGACAGATTATGAGTCTAGCTTTTTTTAGATCGGCGTGTGGTATCATCCGTCTGGAACAAGATCGCCACCGGGCGTCTGATTTGATCGCAGCGGGCGACTGATCTTCCTCGCAGTGAACGTGGCGATTCAACGTTCGACCCTCCCCTCGCTGCGCTCGCCCCTCCCTGCCAAGGAGGGTGGCTTCGAAACATGCATGGGAACTGCGAATTGGGGAAATCACTTCTCCGATCCGATCCAGGTTCCCACCGTTTCGCCGCTGATTGCCCGCACGATACTGCCCGGCTTTTTGAAGTTGAAGACAAGAATGGGTTTGCTGTGCTCCTGGCAGAGGGCGATCGCGGTGGCGTCCATGACGCGGAGCTGTTTTTCGGTGACGTCGCGGTAGGTCAGCTGATCGTACAGCACGGCGTGGGGGTTTTTCTCTGGGTCGTCGCTGTACACGCCGTCGACGCGCGTCGCCTTCAAGACCACGTCGGCATCGATTTCCAGGGCGCGCTGGGCCGCGGCGGTGTCGGTCGTGACGAAGGGGTTTCCGATCCCTGCGGCCAAAATGATCACCCGGCCCTTGGTCAGATGCCGGATCGCACGGCGGCGGATGAATGTCTCGGCAATCTTGTCCATCGGGACTGCGGACATCACCCGCGTCGACAATCCGAGTGTCTCCAAGGCATCTTGCATGGCGAGCGAATTGATCACCGTCGCCAACATTCCCATGTAGTGCGCCGTCGCTTCTTGAACCAACGCGTTGCTGCCGGAGAACTGGGCGCCTCGCAAGATGTTGCCGCCGCCGACGACGATCGCGATCTGACAACCGCTGCTGTGCGCCTCGCGGATCTGTTCGGCGATATCGGACATTTCCTGGCTGCTGATTCCACGGCCCCCGGAATCAGCCAAGCTTTCGCCGCTCAACTTAAGGACGACGCGTTGATAACGGAGTGGGGCGGAGTTGGAATCGTCAGACATGCTCGATCGGTCCTGGTGGTTAGGATCACAGGTGAATGACCAGATGATACGAAAAAACCTCGTCGTTCCCGAGGGGGAACGACGAGGTTTCCGAGAATGTCGTCTTCGATGGCGCTTGCGATCGAATCAGGACGCCGAACCGACGGCGACGCGTTTGAACGCGACCACTTCGGCTTCGGGGCTGAACTCTTTCACGGCCGCTTCGACGGTCTTGGTGTCGTCGAGTGCGTAGAACTGGCTCAACAGGCACCGCTCTTGATCGAGCAGCGTGTTGTCGGCGATGAAGCGTTCCAGCTTGCCGGGGACGATCTTGTCCCAGATTTTTTCCGGCTTGCCTTCGGCTTTCAGCTCGGCCTTGATGTCGTCTTCGACCTTTTGCATGACTTCCGGTGTCAGCTGCGAGCGGCTCGCGTACTGGGGCACCGTCTTGAGCGTCTTGCCCAACCGAGCACGGTCTTCGTTTTCGACCTTGATCTGTCCTTGCAGCGCCTCGGTTTCCTTGGCGACCAGTTCGTCGTCGAACTCGTCGGGCGTCAGGATCGAAGGCTTCATGGCGGCGACGTGCATCGCGACCTTGCGGAAGAAATCGCCGGCATCATCCTTGCCGCCGTCCTTGTAGGACAACAGCACGCCGATCTTGCTACCGGCGTGGATGTACGACGCCAGATTGTCGCCTTCGATCGTTTGGTAATCCGCGATCTCGATCTTCTCGCCGATCGTTCCGGTGCGTTCGACCAGCTTCTCCGAGACGGTTTCGCCGTCCAGCTTCAGCGCACCGATTTCTTCTTTGGTCGAGGCGCCGTTGTCCAAGGCAAGCTTGGCCAGCTTTTCGGCAAACGCGATGAACTCATCGTTCTTTGCCACGAAGTCGGTTTCGCAGCTGAGCGACAGCAACACGCCCTTGCCGCCTTCGACCAATGCCACCACGACGCCTTCGTTGGCTTCGCGGTCGGCACGCTTGGCGGCAACCTTTTGGCCTTTCTTGCGCAGGTAGTCCAACGCGCCTTCGATGTCGCCACCGGACTCTTGCAACGCTTTCTTGCAGTCCATCATGCCGGCGCCGGTGGACTTGCGCAGTTCGCTTACGTCTTTGGCTGAAATCGCCATTGTTTCCTCCAGAAAAGTCGTGATTCGACTAAGTGTTTTGTGTCGTTTGAGTGGGGATGTGCCTAGGCTTCAGGAGCCGCTTCGGCTGCTCCGGGTTCGGCGGTCGCCTCGGCGGCGGGTTCCGCCGGCGCGGCGGCTTCGGCCGCAGGAGCCTCGGCTGCAGCGGGAGCCGCTTCGGCCGGTGCCGGGGGAGCCCCGATGTCGGCTTGTCCCTTGCCGCTGTTGACGGCGTCAGCCAATTGTTTCAGGATCAATTCGATGCTTCGAATCCCGTCGTCGTTGCCGGGGATCGGAAGATCGATCAGGGACGGGTCACTGTCGGTATCAATCAATCCCACCGTGGTGATGCCCAACCGTTTCGCTTCACGAACCGCGTTGCGCTCTTTGCCCGGATCGACAATGAACAAACATTCGGGCAGGCGGTTCATCGTCCGCAGACCGTTCAAGTTGCGATACATCTTTCGGTACTCGCGGTTGAGCGCCGATTGCATCTTCTTGCTGTAACTGTTGATCGCGTCACTTCCGCGAATCGATTCCAGCTCTTCCAATCGCCCCAGTCGGCTGCGAATGGTGCGGAAGTTGGTCAACGTGCCGCCCAACCAACGTTCGCTGACGAACGGCATTCCGCAGCGACTGGCTTGCTCTTCGATCGCTTCACCGGCCTGACGCTTGGTTCCGACGAACAGAATCAAGGAACCGCCCGAGGCGACTTGCCCGAGGTACTTCTTCGCACGGAGCATCCCGCGAAGCGTTTCGCGGATATCCAAAATGTGGATCTGGTTCTTGCTGCCGAAGATGTAAGGCTTCATCTTCGGGTTCCACAAACTCGTCCGGTGACCAAAATGGACACCAGCTTCAATCATCTCTTGAACGATCGGATTAGACATCGAGACAGTTTCTCCAGGTGGAGTGTCGGCGTGGGCATCACGAAACGGCAACAGACCGTTCCCAGGGACAGATGTGCGGGGAAGATCAACAGCGATCCACAGCACACCCCCGACCAGCGGGGCCCTTCATCCCGAATCACGCGGACAAAAAAGGTAGACAAAGCAGAAAAACGACGTGTTTTCCGCCGGGGCGGAGAGGGTAGCCGAACGCCAGCCCCGCGA
Organism: Rhodopirellula sp. SM50; assembly: GCF_002289565.1. Classification (GTDB taxonomy): domain Bacteria; phylum Planctomycetota; class Planctomycetia; order Pirellulales; family Pirellulaceae; genus Stieleria. The sequence continues at coordinate 20,450 of NZ_NTFY01000108.1, forward strand.
CAAGAGTAAGGGGCGGGAGTTGGAACGTCCTCGGTTTCAGGTTTCAGGTTTCAGGTTTCAGGTTTCAGGTTTCAGGTTTCAGGTTTCAGGTTTCAGGTTCTAAATGCCTCCGGGGGGCTATTGCTGCTGGACGCTTTGCTACAAAGTCCTCGAACTCCGTCTGTCCTTCTAGTGCTCGATCATCATGACCACCACCGCTTTTGTTGAACGTTGCCGCGAACTTGCCGCCGGATCGGGGTGTGGCGAACAAACCCCATGCAGCCCCGGACCGGAATTGAGCGAATCGGAATCACTGATCGGATTCTTTCAGCTTTTTCGGCCAGACGGCGGCGACCTCAACGGCCTTTTTGATGCCCTGCGGCAAGGAGACCAACTTTCCGATCGACTGCAGAACGCCTATCAGGCCGCCGGTGATGATCGACGCCCCCAAGGCGGGCGCGACGCGTTTTTTATCGTCCGATCCCCGGCCCCCCTGTCGCCCGAACTGGCCGAGCACCACGGCGTGACCTGGATCCAAGGTCTGCAGCAACTCGCCGAGGCCGTCGGCGACGCACACGTCGCCCAGCGGCTCGCCTCGCCACCCAAAATCCGGGTCCTGGAAGGCATCCCCCCGAAACACCCCAAACAGCCACACGAACGCAGCGAACTGCTGAACGTCTTCCTGGATCACGCCCCCGCCCTGACCGAAAAGGTCGCGGGAGTCGACCCGCACGCCGAATTGCTGCGTCCGGCCTACTACTTCATCGCCTGCGACGCGATGCTTCGCGACTACCTGATGTGGCCGTTCTATGCCGAGCAAACGGGGCTGACCGATCCGTTTGAAAGCTATTTCACGCTCTGGACCCACGGCGTCAAATTTCGAATCTTCCAAGAAAACCAAATCGACCTCTATCTGCCCCGGCACCAGGATGGCTCCTAGGCCCTCCGCCACGGTAATGCCCACGCGGGTTAAAAATCGCCGGTCGGCCAGCCGGCCGGTTTCGGTTCTATCTTGATTCCAGACCCCAAAGTTGGTTATGTCCCAGGCTTGATCGCAGCTCTGCCGGCCGACGGGTCGCCTGGAACACCATCACTCGCGACGGAACACACTCGACATGGATGTCTTGTCACACACGAAACGATTTTGCGCCCGCGGCACAGTTGCCGCGCTGCCCCTGCTGTTCCCCCTGACTGTCGGCTTCGTCGTTGCAATCGCCCGGGCCCCCGAATCACAGGCTCAGGAACCCGCAGCAGCCGAGACCGCGGACGCGGACGCGGCTCCGTACATCGTGTTTGTTGCCGAGCCCTCAGCGTTCACCCGCTGCGGCCCCGGCAACGACCACTATCGCACCGAACCCCTGCGCCGCGGACAAGAACTGGAGGTCTACGTCGAGACCGCCGATGGCTGGCTGGGTGTGCGGCCGCCGGAGAATAGTTTTTGCTGGATGCCGGCCGACGCGGTGGAACTGTCCGCAGACGAAACAACGGCGACCATCCGCGAAGACAAAACCGTTGCTTGGATTGGCACCCGGCTGGGAAAAGCACGACGCTATCGCTGGCAAGTCCAGCTCGATGCCGGCGAAGTCGTTTTCGTGTTGGGAAAAAATGAACGCGAAGGATCAACGGGCAGCAAAACCTGGCTGCGAATCGTTCCACCCTCGGGCGAATTTCGCTGGATTCACCGCGGTGACATCGTCGAGAGCGCCGAACAACTGGCCGAACGCGTGGCCCGTGCCGAACCCGACTTGCAACCTCGCAGCAACGTCGCCGCCGTCGCATTGAACACCGACACCGAAAACAACACCGATGCTGATCCCAAACTTGCAAGGCTCCATTCCGCCGATGGCTCGTCGTCTTCCCCGCAACCCCTGGCGAAGTCGACACGACGTGGGACACAGACCGATGCACTCCGCGAAACCGATGCGATTCCCGAATTGAAACCGGCACCGGAAAACAGCGTTGCGGCGAACAGTATGGCGGACAACAGCGACTCCCGGCGGCCGCAACCACGGACACTCGCCGATCGCGCGATCCAGTTTCATCGGGGCGCTCAGGCCGAGGACTTTGAAGACCGCGGTGCCGTGATCGGAAGCGGCTTGAAGGCGGGGTGGAAAGACGAATCGGTCGAAACAGCCGACGCCGGATATTCAACCGACGCGGATTCCAAATCCATCCTCAGCGCCGACCGATTGACCGACCTGCCGGCCAACGGTGCCGCGGCAGCCGCTTCCGCCATCGCGGAACCCCTGCGTCGGATGACCGATGTCGTGGCGAACTTCATCAGCCCGCCCCGGTTGGTCGAAATCGATTCTTCCCACGCCAACGCGTTTCAACCGAACTCGCCGGCCGATCGCCGCTGGATGGTCGGCTCGGGACGATCGCTCGACACACCGCCGGCGTCGCTCGCTTCCGCGAATCCAGGTAGCTCCGCGCAGCCGGGTAACTCAGCGCAGCCGGGTAGCTTGGCGCACTTGCCCCAAGCCCAATACCCGGCCCCGCCGGCTCCGCACACGCTGTCCGGGCCGGACCAGTCTCTGGCAATGCAGTCGCCCGCCGTGGCGCCGTCGGGCGTGATGCAAACCGGAGCACTTCAGGCCACGACGTTGGCGCCCATCCCACCCCGCCCCGCCGTGCCGTCGCGGATCGTGACGGTGGATCAAATCGCACGTGTCGAAGATGCGGTGGCCGGTGCCGGCGTGGACACGATCAGCCAAATCCTCTCTAAATTGATGGCCGAAGGCGCGTCCGCGGACGAATTGGATCCGTTGATCCGCCGCACCGAACGGCTGCTGCGTTCGGGTGACGTCAACAACGCGACGCGAACGCGTGAGGTGCTGAACCTTGCGCAACGCTATCGCAACGTCGCCGCCCGACGCGACGGCGCGACGACCATTCATTCCTCGTCGCTGGCCGGCAACGTTCAACCGATCGACACGGCGGTGCAACAAGCCGGCTCGCTCACGACCGCCGCATCCCAGCCGTCCGACGTCTCCCAGACACCGCTCAGTCCGCCGCCGACCGCCGCATCGCTGCCGATCCAGTCGTCACTCGATTCGGCCACCGGCACCGCGACCGGCTATCTGGTCCAAGTCTACTCGTCGCGTGCCAACAGCCCGCCGTATGCATTGACCGACGACGCGGGACTGACGATCGCCTACGTCACGCCCTATCCAGGTGTGAACCTTCGCAACCATCTCAATAGCCGCGTCGCCGTCAGCGGCAACGAGAAACTGCTCGAGGGCATGAGTACCCCACACATCCTGGCCGACCGCGCCATCCGGCGTTGAGCTCGACGATCCAAAGACGATCACCTACGACGCATCGAGCAGCGGCAGCAGATCCATCAACCGATCGATGACGTGGGTCGGCTGGGCTTGGGCGAGCAACTCGCGTGACTGGGCGCCTGTCGTGATACCGATGCACATCGCACAGCCGGCGTCTTGACCTTCATGAATGTCGATTTGAGAGTCACCGACTTTCGCCACGCGGTCGGCGGACTGAATCGACAGATCCTGCATCGCCTTGATGATCATGTCGCCGTGGGGCCGACCGCGGCTGACATCCGATGCCGTGACCAGGCCGTCGAAATCTTCGCCGACGCTCCAGCCGATTTTGCGGATCAGGTTGCTCGCGGTGTCACGGTCATAACCGGTGTTCAGCACGACGCGGACCCCGCGCCCGCGAAGCTGCCGAAACAACTCACTCGCGCCCGGCTGCTCCTTCACATCCAACTCGTCATAGGCGCTCCGCAAACGCACTTTGAAATCGGCAAAGATCGCGGCGATCTCTTCTTCGCCGTGGGCGTTGCCGTCGAGTGCCAGGACATCGCGAATGGCTTGCGACTTTTCTTTCCCGGCCCCCGTCGCTTGAACTTGATCCTGCGTGAACTGATATCCGGCAGCATTGATCGCGGCACGAACGGTCTTGTAGACCACGTTGTCCTCGTCCACCGTTGTCCCGGCCATGTCAAAGACGACTAATTCAATCACCGTAGATTTCCCGAAGATGTTGTTTGGCGAATCCAGCGCTTCCGGTCATGCCTTTGCCACCGATCGCGGTTGCGACATGGATGTCCCGATCCAATGTGTGTTGAAAAATACCCTTGGGGTGTTTTGATTGGCAATACATCCCCGCCCAGGTCCGTTCGATCTCCCAGTTCGGCAAGTCCATGATCTGTCGCCCTTCAGAGACGAAGAACCGATTGATCGGCATCTGAATCTCGTCACCCAATTCATCCGATCGATCCGCCGGGGCGTACTCGTGTGAATCCCCTAAGATGATGTGTCCGTCGACCTCTTGCTTGAACAGGATGTGGACACCCCATTTTCTCCAAAAGCTTTCCGGATCTTCACGATCTTTGATGGAATGATACGAAGGACAGGCGGCAAAACTTTCATAGCGTCGAATCGACTGCCCGGTCAAAACGTTGCCCGGCAACGCCCCGACCGATTGTGCGGAGAGCATCACCATCTGCAATTTGACCGCTTCGATGTCGCTGGTCTGAAACAACTCCGGAAACAGCAATCGAAATTCCACGCCCGAACAAACGATCGCTTTTTCGGCATGCAGCCTGCGACCGTCGGTGCAGTGGGCCGTGACCGTCGTGGCGGACTGCCGATCCAATCGCTGCACGCAGGTTCCCAAGGCAATCGTCAGGCCGAACGTTTCTCGCAAGTAGTGGTGCAAGCGAAGAATCATCTTGCGTGGGTCAACGGAAATCTCGTCGGGAAAAAACAGCCCCGCCAAACAATACCCGTCGTTCAGCAGTGGGTATCGCTGTTTGCATTGCTCTTTGGTCCACAACTCGGATCGATAGCCTTCCTGTCGATTGATCGCGTGCAATTCCTCGATCAGCGTGACCTCCTCGGCATCCGAAGCCAGGTAGACGCTTCCTTGTTGGCGAACCGACAGATCAAATTCCTCTTGGATCGACTTGTAGATCTCCAAGCTCTCTCGGCCCAACCGTTGCCAGGTCGCATCCATGCCGGACGGAACGACTTGTCCAAAGTTGCGAACGGTCGCTCCTTGAGGCTGCAGGTTTTTGTCGACCAACACCACGCGCATGCCACGAAGCAGTGCTTGATAGGCATGAAACGTCCCTAGAACGCCTGCCCCGACCACAATCAAATCAAACTTGTCTTCAATCTCCACGCCGAGTCTCTTGCTGTGCCTTGGTTCAACGAAAAACGCAATCTTCTGTCCGGCGAGTAGAACAGGATGGCGGCCCGTTGCCGACTGTTCGGGTGCCCTGCCAGCACGTTTTTTTGCATTGCAGAGAGAGATTGCGAAAAGATTGATGGAAAGAGGGCGGTACCGAAAGACACCGCCGGCCACCAGGGGGGACTTGAAACACGCCTCTGGTTCGTCGCGAGGTGGGAATCGCCCGTGATCGGGTTAGACTATGCGGTCGTCTTATCTCACTCGGGTACCCCATGCTCACCGTCTCATGTCCCAGCTGCGGCGACCCCGCTCGTCTGCCGGCTACATGCCTCCCTCGCGACTGTTCGGTCCAGTGTCCGTCGTGCGGCGCGACCCTGTCGGCTGAGCGATGGCTGGAACGGCTGCCGCCGATGGCGATTGTGCTTTCGCCCGAGGGCAACGAAATCGACTTGGATGCCGAAATCGATCTCGACGAGGTCGCGTCCCCTTCGGGCGTCTCGTTGATCGGCATCGATGACGATGAATTCCCGACGGACCGGCCCCAACCGCAGCCGTCGATCGATCAAATTGAAAACGCTTGGGAATCACCCGATGCCTGGGAACCCCAAGATCCGATCTCCGATGCGGACGTGTTTGGCGACCACGACGACGACGAATTCAATGTCATTGATGATCAGCCTCCGACGCAGACGGTCCCGCTGGCCAATGACGATCAATCGTTTTTCGAACGACACCATTGGGGACGTCGGCAGCGGAACTCGATCCGGCTGCTGAAGATCGCTTCGCCGACCCTGATCGCTGTCCCAATCATCGCGGTGATTCTGTACGCGTCCGGCGCCAACGCCCTGTTTGATCTGTTGGGGCAATCGACCGACCCTATCGCGGCTCGAGAACATTCCGATACCGATCAAACCGCCGATCCCATCCCTCCGGCGGACGCCGATGCCGATCTTGTTTCGTCCGATGGCCCGTCGACGGAAACCACCACCCCTGATCTCGCTACCCCTGATCTCGCTACCCCTGATCTCGCTACCAATCGCACGGACGTCGAAGTCAAGGACGTCGACGAGGTGATCCAAAGCATCAAACGAACCGGGGAAGCGATCGCGGAGGAACGGTCAACGACTGCGGAGGAGCCGTCCGCGTTGACGATCGCGATGCGGGCCAAACAGCAGTGGAAAGAGCGTCATCGGCAACCGCAACCGGATGCGGCCGAGCAGCAAAGGGCGCTGCTCGACGGTGCCACGCTTACCTTTCCCCATGAACCTCCCTCGGCCGATTCGGTCTTGCAAACCAGCGCCCAGTCAGACATCGACGCCGAGCCAATCGCTCCCGAGCCAATCGCCCCCGAGCCAATCGCCCCCGAGCCGATCGCACCTGAGCCGATCGCACCTGAGCCAATCGCACCTGAGCCAATCGCACCTGAGCCAATCGCACCTGAACCGATCGCTCCTGAACCGATCGCTCCTGAACCGATCACTCCTGAACCGATCACTCCTGAACCGATCACTCCTGAACCGATCACTCCTGAACCGATCACTCCTGAACCGATCAC
>NZ_NTFY01000109.1 GCF_002289565.1 Rhodopirellula sp. SM50
TCTTGCCCCCATCGTCTTGCCCCCATCGTCTTGCCCCCATCGTCTTGCCCCCATCGTCTTGCCCCCATCGTCTTGCCCCCATCGTCTTGCCTCCATCATTCTGCCCCGAATCATTCTGCCATCCCACTCCCCACTCCCCACTTCAGCCCGGCCCGTGATCGTTGCCGGCATCGCCGAGCCCGCGCAGGCTCCGCAGTCGCTGTAGCAGCTCCGCCATTCCCTCACCGGTCTTGGCGGAAACGTCGAAGGTTTCGATTCCCGGACGGACGGATTGCAGGCTACGCTTTGCCTCGGCGGCGTCGAATTCGACGGCCGCCGCCAGATCCATCTTGGTGATCACGGCCACATCCGCGGTGTTGAAGATGGTGGGATATTTGAGCGGTTTATCTTCGCCTTCGGTCACCGAGAACAGGACCAGACGCAATGCCTCGCCGAGGTCCCAGGTGGCCGGGCAGACCAGATTGCCGACGTTTTCGATAAACAAAAAATCGAGTTCGTCGGTGTTCCACCCCTGCAGTGCGTCGGCGACCATGTCCGCTTCCAAATGGCACACCGTTCCGGTCGTGATCTGCTTTGTTGGAACTTCGGCCCGGGCTAAGCGTCGGGCATCGTTGTCAGTGGCCAGATCGCCGACGAGCGCGGCAACTCGGTAGTTCTCGCGCAGCCGCAGCAACAAGTCTTCCAACAGCGCCGTCTTGCCCGCGCCGGGGCTGGACACCAAGCTGACAACCGTCACGCCGTCTTGCCGGAATCTCTCCCGCAGCTCCCGAGCCAGCACGTCGTTTTGTTTCAAGATCTTCGTGCGGACTTCGACAAGGCGGGTTTGAGAATTCATGCTTTGATTTCCGGATCAGCGACATCCAGCGCAGGAATTTCCAGCGCAGGGATTTCCAACGCAGTGATTTCCATTTCTCGCCCCGCGACCACATGGTTGGAGGGCGTTCGGCAGACCGGGCAGACGAGTTCCTGGATCGACTCGACCGGGTGTTCGGCCTGACAGTGTTCACAGTAGATGACGATCGGCACGTCTTCCACCACCAGTCGAGCCTCGGGCAACGCCGAATGCTCACGTGCCAAATCGAACGCGGACAGCAGCGCGGACTTCACGATCCCCGAGAGCGGCCCGAGTTTGATATGGACGGCTTCGACGCAACCGATGTTCCGACGTTCGGCTTCTTCGGCTGCGACGTCCAGGATATTCAGTGCGATGGAGAGTTCATGCATCAGCGATCACCTTCTTTGACTCGATCACCCGCAGCGTCTCGGCGACCATGGCCGCGACAGCCGATCCCGCCTCGGGGGTCAAGCAGCGATCGCTCAACTCGAACGTCCGGCCGCGAAAGGTGATCGCGAACGCTTCCGGCACATCACCATACAAACGACGCGTGAGACTCAACAGCGTGCCGAGACTCAACTGGTGCCCGAGTGCCTCGGCGGCATTGGTTTCCTGCAGCCGTCGGACGAGCACCCGATCGGCAGGGCCTTCGATGGACGCGTCGAGGAAGACGGCGCGTCCCGTTTCGCTGAGTTCCAGTGCCAGATCGGGTGTCGGCTCGCACCGGTTGATGACGCGGACCGCTTGCGGATCAACGACCTGCCGCACCCGTTCGGCGGCGATGGCCCCGAGCGCATCATCACCGCGTAAAGTATTGCCGAGACCGATGACGAGCGCCGCGAGTTTCATGGGGTGTGGGATAGGCTTCCAACCTGTCGATGTTTCTTGTTAGCGGCAGGGCGCGAGCCCTCCGGTCTTTCACGCGCCGCGGGCGGCGTCACCGGACGGCTTGCGCCGTTCCGCTAACACCTACAGCAGCCGCGGGCGGCGTCACCGGACGGCTCGCGCCGTTCCGCTAACACCTACAGCAGCCGCGGGCGGCGTCACCGGACGGCTCGCGCCGTTCCGCTAACACCTACAACAGCCGCGGGCGGCGTCACCGGACGGCTCGCGCCGTTCCGCTAACACCTACAACATTCACTTGTTCCCTGGTTCCTGCCAGGGAACACACTGTCTTGGAGGCTCCCGCCTCCTTGGGCATGGACCGCGTGTGGCGGGAGCCACACCGGCATTGCGTTCCCAGGCAGGAGCCCGGGAACGAGTTAATTCGCCGATTGTCACGCACAGCGTGACCTACGACGAAACATCACGCAGCAACTGGTCCAAAACCTCCCCGCGTGAGTCTTGCAATTCGATTCGCAGCGGCATTTGGCCGAAGGCGTGTGAGGCACAACTCAAGCATGGGTCGTAGCAGCGGATCACCGCTTCGACTCGATTGAGCATCCCTTCCTGCATGTTGTTGCCGTCGACGAAGTGTTCGGCCGCCTGTTTGATGCCTCGATTCATCGCCAGGTTGTTGTGGCCGGTCGCGATGATCAGGTTGGCCCACGTGATTAGACCGTCGTCGTCGATCTTGTAGTGGTGAATCAACGTTCCCCGAGGAGCTTCGGCAACCCCGATGCCTTCCTCGCTGTTGCCACGTGCGCGAGCTCGCACCCGCGTGTCCAAAAGATGGGGATCGTCCAGCAACTCCTTCATCCGTTCGAGCGCAAAGATGATTTCAACAAGTCTGGCGAAGTGAAAGTGAAAGCTGCTGCTGACCGGACGATCGTGTTGCAGGGCGCGAAATTCGTCCAACGCCGCGTCGGCGAGTTTGGTCCCGCAGAAATCACAGTTATTCAACCGCGCCAACGGCCCGACGCGGTAGATCCCCTCGGGGTAACCTGCCGGCAAGTAATACGGAAACTTCATGTAGGAATACGGTTCGACCGCTTCACCGATGACGCGTTCGTATTCCTCGAGCGGAACCATGTCTTCGACGATCGCGCCGCCTGCATCCTTGATCCGAAAGAATCCGTCGTAGTGTTCCAGCCCGCCGGCCGGATTGATCAGGCTCAGGTACATCGTTGGAAAGTTGCCGAAGTGTTCGATCTCCTCGGAAAACTTTCCGATCAAGCCCTTGAAGGATTCGAAGGTGCGTTGGGCGATCTCCAGGCCGTCGGGAATCATCGCCAACATTTCCGACCGTTTCTGTTCCGTGATCGGCGCGCTGACGCCGCCGGGGACCATCCAGCCGGGATGAATTTTCTTGCCGCCCAGAATTTCAATGATCGTCTGACCGATTTGCCGCAATCGGATTCCGTCTTTGGCCAATTGGGGATCGACGGCCAGCAGGCCAAAGATGTTTCGCGACTTCGGATTCGAATCCATGCCCAACAGCAAGTCGGCCGAGGAAAGGTGAAAGAACGAGAGCGCGTGGGATTGCATCAATTGCGCCAGGTTCATCAACCGTCGCAAATTGGCCCCGGTCGGCGGAATCGTCACGCTCAACAGGTGATCGCAGGCTTTGGACGAAGCGACCAGATGGCTGACCGGACAAATGCCGCAAGTCCGAGCGGTCAATGCGGGCATTTCCGGGAACGGCCGTCCCTCGCAAAACTTTTCAAAGCCACGGAACTGGGTCAGGTGAAATTTCGCATCATCCACGTTGCCGTCATCGTCCAGGTGCAGCGTGATGTGCGCATGACCTTCGATGCGAGAAACGGGATCGATTTTGATCGTGCGTCCCATGGCGGACTTCAGGCTCCGAAGCGAGTGATTTGGGTGGGATCCGGCGTGCGGCCGGCGATCAGTTCGGTCAACACATACCAGATGGTGTCGGCCGACGGAGGGCAACCCTGGACAAACAGGTCGACGTTCACGACGTGATGAATCGGCACGACGGTCCGCAGCAGCGTTGGCAAGCTTTCGGTGGGTCGGCCGGGTTGCGCCTGAACCGTTTCGACGAAGGCGCGATCGAACACGTCATCCAAATCGAACGTGTTTCGCATCGACGGCACGTTGCCGCTGACGGCGCAATCGCCCAGGCTGATGAGAAACTTGCAACGCTCGCGGAACCTCCTGGCTATCTGCAAATTCTCTTCGGTGCTGACCGCGCCTTCCAGAATTCCGACGTCCACGTCGACGGGTAATTCTTTGGTATCGACGATCGGGCTGTAAACAATGTCGACTTTCTCGGCCAGCTCGATCAACCGTTGATCGAGATCCAAGAACGACATGTGGCAGCCCGAGCAGCCGTCCAGCCACGCGGTCGCCAACGTGATTTTTGCTGTCTCGCTCATCGGTTGCCCCGCATCTGCGCCAGGTACGGCAAAAATTCGTCGTGTTTTTCCATTTCTCCAGCCGCCGTTCCTTTCTTGACCAACGCCCCGGTCGGACAGACCTGGACGCACTTTCCACACGAAGTGCACGAGTTGCTGTCACCCCAGGGTTGGTTCAAATCGGTGATCACCTGGCATTCGATGCCGCGGCCCATCACGTCCCAGGTATGGGCGCCTTCGATTTCGTCACAGACGCGTACACAACGTGTGCACAGCACACAACGGTTGTGGTCGACGCGGTACATTTCATGCGTTGAATCGACCGCGTAGGGCTGATTGCGATAAGGAACGCGGACGTGATCCATGCCGCACTCGGCCGCCAGATCCTGCAGTTCGCAATGTCCGTTGGAAACACAGACGCTGCAAACGTGATTGCGTTCGGCGAACAGCAATTCGAGGATGGTGCGTCGGTAGCGTTTCAGCCGCTCGCTGTGGGTCGTGATGACCATGCCTTCGCTGACCGTCGTCGAGCAGGCGGAAACCGGCCGGGGGTAGCCTTCGATTTCGACGACACACAATCGACAGGCGCCCCACGTGCTGAGTCCTTCGAGGAAACACAGCGAGGGGATGCGAATGTGATTCGCCTGAGCGACGTCGAGAATGGAGTCCGTTTCGCGGGCACCGATGTCGTGTTCGTTGATCTTCAACGTGACGACGCGGACTTTCACGCCGGTCGATGTTGTAACGGGAGGTCCGGGCATTTAAAGGTCTCCCGTCACGACTGGTAAACGTGGCATGCGTTCGGACTCCGGACGCAGCTTTTCATCGTACTCGTGTCTGAAGTAGCGCAGCGTGCTGAGCACGGGATTCGGTGCGGTCTGTCCGAGTCCACACAGGCTGGTGGCCTGGACGACGTCGCAGAGATCTTCCAGCAGATCGAGGTCCGTTTGCGTCGCCCGGCCTTCGGCGATCTTGTCCAGCAACCCGTGCATCTGAACCGTGCCGGCGCGACAGGGGACGCACTTGCCGCACGATTCGGTCATACAGAATTCCATGAAGTAACGCGCGACATCGACCATCGACGACGTCTCGTCCATCACGATCATCCCGCCCGACCCCATGATCGAACCGGCCGAACGCAGCGTGTCGTATTCGACCGACATGTCGAGGTGTTCTTCGGGAAGACATCCGCCGGAGGGGCCACCGGTCTGCACCGCTTTGAAGCGTCGCCCATCGGGGATCCCGCCGCCGATTTGTTCGACGATCTCGCGCAAGCGGATTCCCATCGGGACTTCGATCAGGCCGGAATTCGCGATCCGTCCGGCCAACGCAAAGACCTTCGTCCCGGTCGACGTCTCGGTGCCGATTCCCTTGAACCAATCTCCGCCGCGGTCCAAGATCGAGGGGATATTGGCCAACGTTTCGACGTTGTTGATCAACGTCGGACACTCCCACAGCCCCTCTTCGGCCGGATACGGAGGCCGGGGTCGCGGCTGGCCACGAAGCCCTTCGATCGACGCCATCAGCGCAGTTTCTTCGCCGCACACGAACGCGCCGGCTCCCAGACGGATCTCGATTTCGAAATTGAACGTCGTGTCACTGATGCGGCGACCCAACAACCCCTTCTTGGTCGCTTGTCTGATCGCCTTCTTCAGCCGCTCGACGGCCAACGGGTACTCCGCACGAATGTAGACGTAGGCGTGCTCGGCTCCGATCGCGTACCCGGCCAACGCCATCCCTTCGAGCACGCGATGGGGATCCGATTCCAACACCGCTCGGTCCATGAAGGCACCCGGATCGCCTTCGTCGGCATTGCAGATCACGAACTTGTGTGGCTCCGGCGACATCGCGACGGTGGACCATTTCAAACCCGCCGGATAACCACCACCGCCGCGTCCCCGCAATCCGCTCTGCTTGACCTCGCGAAGGACGTCCGCCGGAGTCATCTCGGTCACCGCCCGCACCAGCGACGAATAACCGCCGGCAGCGATGTAATCGTCAAGGTGTTCCGGATCGATGATTCCCGAGTTCTTCAGCACGATGCGTTGCTGACAGGCGAAGAAGGGGATGTCCGTCGGACATCGCAGACGCTCCAGCGGATCGCCGTCAAGACTGGCATACAACTCCCCGGTGTCGTCCGGCGTGACGTCTTTATACATCACGTCCGTTTTCGACTCGGTCGCGTCGACGCTGACCAACGGGCCGGCCGAGCAGAGTCCCATGCATCCGACCGGCTTGACGTGAACGCCGCCATCGGCGTCCTGTTTGGCGTGCTGCCGGAGGCCTTCGAGCACCGCGCCGGCGCCGCTGGACTGGCAACTCGCCGCCATGCAGACGCGGACACAATGCCGTTGTGATTTCTTAGCTTCGGCCGATTGCTCGGCGATCTCCGTCAGGTCGTCCAGGTTCATTCAGATGACCTCCTGAAGCTCGGCGATCAACCCTTCCGGAGTCTGTTCTCCCAACACGTTTCCGTCCAGGACGACGGTCGGAGCCACGCCACACGAACCGATGCAGCGGGCGCCCAGCACGGACAACACATTGTCGTCGGTCGTCTGGCCCGGCTTGACCCCATAACGCGATTCGATCGCCGACACCAATTCGCGAGACCCCTTGATGTAGCACGCCGTTCCAGTGCAAATCACACAGGTGTGCTCGCCCTGCGGTTTCAGTGTGAACAGGTGGTAGAACGTTGCGACCCCGTAGACCTTGCTCATCGGCAGCCGCAACGATAACGCCACGTAGCGCAGCGAACGGTCTTCCAGATACCCGAAACAACTTTGCACCGCGTGCAACGTTTCGATCAACGCATGTCCCGAATAGCCATTGCGACGCATCGTAACGTCGACGATCTTCCAACGTTTATCGTCGTCGGGAGGTGCGACCACGGCGGTTCGTTCGGTGCCCAAACGGTCCATCAACATCGTTTTCGCTCCATCTGCCGAGGTGCAATTTTGGGATTCATTCTCAGTGTCGACCTCTCAACACGATAAACGTTTCGATCGAACCTCGCACGCACACGCGCTCACCTCTCGGCGGAGGAACGGGGGAACGATGCTTGAAGTGAGCAACTCCTGTTCCCAAGCATTCCGTGGTGCCCCAGAGGGCCGTCGCCCAATGCCATCTGCTTTGGCACTGAAGGAGCGAGGGGAACGGCGCGAGCCGTCCGGTCACGCTTCAAAAACACCGTGAAAGACCGGAGGGCTCGCGCCCTACCGCTAACAAAAAACATCCCGCTTGGATTCAAAGGTGGTGGCATTGAGGCGTCGACTTTGAAGCGCGCCCATTCGCTCAGACGCCGCCATCGCAGCACCCGAACGCGGTCATTGCTGTGCCGTGCCGCACACTCAGAACGTCACGCAGAAGCCAGCGTCGTGGGCTCGCCGACCAACGCGTAGCGCCGCCACGATCCGACGTTCAAGGTGTGGATCGCACGGTCCACAGTGAAACCGAGCGAGACGGGACGTCGAAGCGGGATACCGTCAACGGCAAACACGAAAAACCGACCGTCCTCTTGGGCCTCCACCGTTCTGATCTGGCAGTCGACTCCTTTCTCACGCGCCAGCTTTTCAAGACGGTGGGTGTTCATATCTGAATAAGCACGCATGACTCACCTCGCTCAGTCTAGGGGCAGAGATGTCGAGCGAGTCTTATCGCATGCAAATGCTGTTCCCTCGTCGCACTGCCCGTCGACGCTGTGAAGCACTTTTAGCGACAGGCCGCGAGCGCTCCAGTGTTTTGGCAAAGATGAAGAACCGGAGGTCTCGCGCCCTGCCGCTAAAACCAAAAAAACACAGGGAAAAAATGCTTCATAGCGTTAACTGCCCGAGCGCTGCGAAACGGGAGAGAGAACGCAGTTGAACGGAGCCGTTTTCTTTTTCCAAATTCCTTTAAGGCCTTGCCACCGGAATCTCGCAGGAGCGTTGCAGACCTGCATTGCGGTCCTGCCATCGAGACCGGCGGCCACCCCCGCCCCACGACCAATCCGACTTCCCAACAACCTCACGCGATCCCCAACATGATCGCGGGATCACGCGAGAACGCACGGGACCGGGGGGCGGCCCAACCAACCGGAATCGCCATGGTGGGAGGCATACCACTAGACTCAGGGCTGAAGCATTCGTGCAGCCCAGGCACCAACCCACCAAAGATGATGGATCAACGAGCAACAACCAGGCGACGCGCGAAATGCGGTCGGACAGCGGAGCAGCGGAGACGCCAGTTTCGCACCAGTATCGAGACGCTCGAACCGCGACGGCTGCTGGCGGTCAATCCGGTCGGGCCGGAGAACAAAGTGTTCGCCCCCGCCGCGGGCAACGACGTTTATGAATTCGGCACCGCCGACTGGAGCGGAACGAACATCAGCGAGTTCGCCGCCGCGGGCGGGTCCCTGGACACCCTGGACTTTCGCAATGTTACAGAAAACTTGACGTTCCGGATTCAGCCTAAGAACCGTGTGAAAGTGACCAGCCCCAGCGGCAAGAAAGTCACGGCGACCCACGTCGAACATTTTGTGCCCGGCCCGCTGGAAAATGTTTTCATCGTCGAACAAGGCGCGGCACTGGACCAGGGTGCCATTCTGGGGGACGGCCGCGAGGGCTTTCCGGTCTCGCCCACCCGGATCGTGTTGGCATACACCAGCGACTTCGCCAACCCGAACAAGTTGTTTGCCAGCGGCGTGAACAAACCACTGACCTTGGATCTGAATGCCAGCCCGACCACGAGTTCGGCGGGTGTTCGATTTGATGTCTTGGATGGGAACATCGAAATCGTCGGCGGGCGTGGAAACGATACGCTTACCGCGCGATCGGATACCGACGAAAACGATTTGCGTGGCGGCAAGGGCAACGACCGCATCGTCGGCGGTGATCTCGTCGATGGTCTGCGCGGCGACGCCGGCAATGACACCCTTCTGGGCGGCGATGGGAATGACCGAATCCCAGGACTGTTCGGTTTCGAGGCCGCGGCGCTGTTGGGCGGTGCCGGCAATGACTAGGTCTTTGGAGGTCCCGGCAATGACGTCGCGTCCGGTGACGAAGGAGACGACTCGCTGTTCGGTGATTCAGGCGATGACAACTCCGCCGATTTTTCCCGGACGGTTTTCCGGTCATGGAGTCTGCGTGCGACCACCAATTTCGGCCAGGCGTTCGTGGCTTCGGCAAATCCCAACCTGACGATCGGGAGCGGGTTCACGTTCTCCGGAACCGTCCATTCAGATGTCTCGTTCAGCTCGGGCGTGGACCTCCAATACCTGACCGAGTTGGCCGTCGCGACCTCAGCCGGCGTGACCGATCTGGCGGTCGACGCATCCGCCACCGGACAGTTCATCTACACCGCGTCTCCGGTCGCGGATGAGGTCCGCGTGTATCGCCGCGACGAAGCCTCCGGTCAGATTCAAGCGGTGCAAACGATTCGCAACGGCGACACCGGCGTTCGTGGTCTGCTCGATGTTGATCAGATCGAGCTATCGACAGATGCATCCGTCGCGGTCTTGACCAGCCGTGATCAGAATACGATCGCCACCTATGCGATCGATCCTGCGACCGCCGAACTGTCATTGCTTCACGCCGTGACCGTCGAGATGGCCGGTGATGACGTTTCCAGCGAAACGTCGGACCTGGCGGTCGGCGAAAGCAACCTGTATCTGGCAACCCACTCGGGAATCCGTCGCACCGGTTTCGATCCGGCCTCGACGCAAACGGCCGGATTTCAAACGGAATTCCAAAACATTGAATCGATTTCGATCGCCGCGGCCGGCGACAGTTTCACCGTCGACACGCTGCCGCCCGCGCCCGACGGATTGGCTTGGGACGTGATTCGCCAGACCGAACAGGTGCGATTGGAGTTGGTGGACATGGTGGACGTGATGTCACGTTCGCACGGCACCGGGACGCAGCGATCGACAGTGAAGCAACTTGAACTGATCTTTGACGGTGCCGTCGACATCGACGCCGACGCGTTCCTAGTGGAACGACGTGGTGATCAGCCCGTCGCGGTCGACACCCGTCATACCGTGGAGACGGATCTGGATGGCAATACGGTTGTCACAATCTCTTTTATCGGTGATTCCACGCGAGCCGGAGGGGCGCTCGTCGATGGGAATTATCAATTGACCGTTGATCCATCCAAGCTGCGCCGCGCCGGCACATCGGCCGAGTTTGACGGCGATGGTGACGGCGTTGCCGGAGGCGCATTGCAGTTCGGTGCGACGGAAGCGGACAGCTTCTTCGCTCTCTACGGCGACACCGATGGCGACCGAGACGTCGACGGCCAAGATTATGGACGATTCGGACTCGCGTTCCTGACCAGCGAGGGCCAGCCCGGTTACGACGAATCCTTGGACAGCGACGGTGACGGCGACATCGACGGCCAAGACTACGGCCGCTTCGGGCAACGTTTCCTCCGAACGCTACCGTTCTAACTCGACAGAGTCCCCCCATCGTTCTGCCATCCGATCAACATCCGCGGGGACGCTTTGCCATCGGTGGGTTCATTCGTCTCGATCAGCGAGTTCAATCTGCCTAATGGATCAAGGCACGCAGCGCCCCGGCCGTTTCTACATCGATGACCGTACGTCGTGACATCGCTTATGTCGAAAACCGCCACCCGCAACACAAACTCGAATTCTATGCCTCGCCGAAGGCGAAGATCCTCCGATCGTCTTCTGAATTCACGTCGCCAGCCGTGCCGACTCCACTGCGCGATCACAAGCTTTTGCGGATGCGCTGAAAAAGGTTGGAGTTGATGCCCGGGTTTTCGCGGCAAAAAGTAAGACTCACGGAACGATCAACCGGGAGCTGGGACTGTCCGGCGACCCTCCCTCGGACGCACTCTTTGATTTTTTCGATGAAGCCGAGTGAGCGCCGATAAATTGCGTCAACTGTCATCCGATTGTGCCGGGAATTGCCGTCACAGAATTGGGGCAAGCGACGATCGAGCCATCCGTCGCAGACGTGCTGTTTGACTCGGCGAAAAAACTCGAAGCGTCGACGATTGAATGCGAAACACCCAGCTTACAACCAACAACTAAGCCACACTGACGCGAGCTCGCGATTGCATCCTAGTTGAGGCTCCGGGTAAGGTGACGAGGTTTTGGTGAGTGGGTCACCGAAAGGTTCGGTTTGAAACCATCGCGACAGCGAAATCTGCCAAATTGGACCTTGGTTGCCCTTGTCCAATCGTTCACTCTGCGTAATAGGGTTCGCCCGACTTGTAGAGTTTCAAACGCGATCGATAGTCATCTTTGCTTGCTGCTGGAGCCAGCTCAATCGCTTTCTCTTGCCAACGAATTGCCTCGTCAAAGTCTCCCGACTCGGCGTAAGCAGCCGCCAGGGTGTCGATATGCGTATCTTTCCATTCGGACAACGTACAAGCTTTCGTTGCCAATTCTATTGCCCGCGAGCCGTCACGGTATTTGTGGTCCGGGCAGCTCGCCAATAGCCAGGCGAGTTGGTTGTGGGCCCAGGCACTTTCCGAGTCGAGGTCAATTGCGACCTCGAAATCATTGATGGCCTGCTGATAGTCTCCTCTCGCATGCCACAAAAACCCTCGACGGCGATAACTCCAGGAATTCTTCGGATGGAGAAGGATTGCTTGACTCCAATCCTCAATTGCTTGATCGGCTTCACCAATTTCCTGCAGTGCGACCGCACGGTAACGGAACGCCGAAGCGTTATCCGGTTGCAGACGGATCGTTTCTGCATAGTCTTCGATCGCATTTGCATAGTCACCCTTCGTGCGTAGGACGTGCGCCCTGCCAATGAAGGCTGCGGCGTACGTCGGATCGATCCGGATCGCTTCGCCGTAATCGGCAATCGCCTTTTCAGCTTCGTCGATCATCCGCCGTGCAGTTCCCCGATGAACGTATGCACTGGGAATGGTCGGGTCCAGATTGAGAGCCTCAGTGAAGTCAGCAATACATTCCCGATACTTCTGTGCATCGAATTTCGCTTTACCACGATCAAACCAACCGGACGCATCGAGGGGAGAATCGGAAGAGTTGGGATCGAGAACATCGTCGGTTGGATCGATTTCAAAACGCGAGGGTTTGTTCTGCCGATATTGCTCAAGTTCTTCTTGCAATTGTTCTCGCTCTGATGCCGGAGCAGACTTGATGGTCTTATTGACCCATTGAATCGCGAGCTGGAACTCACCGTTCTCAGCGTAGGCGGCGGCCAGCGGAACAAGATACTCCCAGTTCTCCCATTTCGTTAACTCACACGCTGTGGTCGCATCGTCAACTGCCCGCTTTCCATTCCGAAAACGGGCATCGTTTTCTTTGGAAAATATCTGTGACCGTATCGCATAGGCCGGCGCAAATTCGGGATCAACACGAATTGCTTCGGCAAGGTCGTCGAGAGCCTTTTGGATTTCGTTCCTCCGCAATTGCCCGCGTGCTCGCCCGAGATAAGCAGGCGAAAACGACTTGTCGTTCCGATCGGCTTCCTTCAACACAACATTGCATTCGACCGGATACATCATTGCCGAAAACCCAACGATGCTCGCATCAAAAATGATTTGTCCGGCAGTCGCCTTTCCGATCAGATGAATTTCAGAATTTGCCGAGTGCTCCACCATGACGACCGACTCGACAACCACACCGTGGTGAATCAGGTGACCTTGAGCGATCGTGATTTCAAATCCCGACTGTTCGCAGAGAGTCGCAACGGAGCCGACCCCAATCTTCTCGCAGGGCTTATCAGCGTTCGCAAGGTAGGCTCGCCCTAACTATGTGAACCCGCGTCGCCGTATGGCCTGCTCATAAATGCTTAACCTGTTCTCTAACGACCTGAGCTCGTCGTCTGCATTGGCCGAATTGATCACGTCATCTGCGTCATTGAGTGATCGCTGAATCGTGGCCCCTTGCTGGGCGAGTCGCGCCAGAGGAATCATCGCCTTGACCACCAAGTAGCCTTTGGCCAAGTGTTGCGGTGGCGCCGACAAGGCCTGTTCCAACGTAACGTCAGCCAATTGCTCCTGTGCTTCCACCGGCTTGATGCAGGGTAGAATCAACGCCATTACCAGGATGCCTGTGAGCCCCTTGATCAGAATTCTCATGGCGAGCGCCTGTAAAGGAGACACTGGTCCGATGCATTCGTTGACTCGGAATAGGTGCAACGAGCATCGTGACTTGCAGCAAACGGCGCACCAATCAACAACTTCAGCTGTTCATTCCTGTTCGAACAATGGTTGCGTTGAGCTGACTGTGTTGCTGTCCGCCTGCGTTACTGTACCGACTGTGCCGGTTGGGCTCGCAACTGTGCACGTTTGACAAATGGAATCGCCTACAGGACCATCCAGCTTAGGAAGGACGCGGAACGCGACAAAGACCAACGCTCTGGTCGATTGAGTGTGGTGCGGTCAGCGGATCGTTGTACGACGTCCACGAATAACCGTGTAACCCTCAATACAGGAGCAAAAGCCCCTGTGAATCGCGATTTGGCGAGGAACGGCGCCTCTTTCCGTTGACACGGAACCTCGCAAAGTGAAGCGGAAACGATGCGAAACAGGACGGATGATTGAATCAATGGCCTAAACTTCACACGGTATTTTCCATTTCAGACTTCAACGTCCGGATTTTCCGGCTTGGAATTGCGGGATTCGATCGGCAGTAAAAAGAGAGTTCGACGTCGGCTGGAACCGGAAAACGCTTGAACATTGAGTACCGAAATTCGGTCGTGCACGACTGGAGTTTCATTCGGGAACACCTCGTACCTATGCCCCATTTAAACTCCGCCATTTCCTCAGCAATCCGGTACGTCGGTCGGCTTGTCATTGCGATGGCGGTGATTGCGTCACAGGGAAGCCTTTCTGCTCAAACGCCGGTGGCGGCGCCCCAACAGCTTGTTCAGAAGGAAGACGCAAAGACCGGGCGTTATTGGACGACCCGATGGGAGTTTGAAAACGTCGACATCGACAAACTCGCCGGACGGCTAAAGTCCATCGGCATTGATCTTGGGCTCCGCCTGCGCGGAACCGCGACCGTCAAACTGGACGTCGGGATTCCGTTGACGTCGTTAAGAGATGGTGCCGTGTACCGTTTTGATGGCACGTTAACGAGTCCGGGATTGGTGATCGATGATGTCGAACTGAAGGACTTTGAAACCTCGATCTCTTATCGCAACGGGTTGGCAACACTCACACGCCTGAAGTCACAGGTCGGCGCGCAAGATCGCCAAGCGAATGGATCGATCGAAGGCAGTGGCAGTCTGCAATTGGTTCCGCGGGGAGATGCGACAGCCGAAATCAAGATCAACAACATCGCCCTCTCCCCGGTCAGCGACTTGATTGCCAAGTACTTCCCTTCGCAAAACGGTTTGTTACCGGAAGCAGGTCGGCTGTCGGGTGACATTCGCTTTCGCGCGCCAATCGACCGCATCAGCGAGATGGAGGCGTACGAACTTGCTGGGAAGGTCAATGGACAAGGATTGAAGCTCGCCAGTCTCCCGCCTGCCGATGTAAACATCGGCAACCTCACGATTGAGGACGGACGCCTGAAATTCAGGGGACTCGATCTGATGGCTGCCCCATCGAATCTCGAACCGTCCGGCATTCGCTTGATCGGGCGGGCCGACGTGCCGCTAGGTGGTCAAGGCGAGTTTTCGTTCGAACTCGTCGGCGATGATCTACCACTCGGCGCGATCGCTCGACTTTCGAGTCGACCCACCCAACGGACAACCCCAGCGGTGGTCGATGGCAAACTCGACTTTCGCGTTCGTGGATCCGGTGTCCTCGCCGCTGACGCCGAAAAGTCGACGTGGAGTATCGATGGTTCGGTTGCATCGCCGTCGTTGCAAGTCGCAGGTGTCGACCTGGGCGTTTTGGAACACACCATCCGATTCACGCCCAACCAATTTGATATTCTGCCACGACGTGACGAGACGACGTTGCCGGCTTCGTTCACGTTGGTGAAGTTTCGTTCGAAGTATTCAATCACCAGCGAAGCTCTCACCCTGGAGTCGCTAACGGCGACAGCGTTTGGCGGGCAGATTTCGGGATCCGCCACGGTGCCGCGTGATGGCGACGGTGATTTGGTTGCCGGATTGACAATCGCCGACATCCGTCCGAACGTTCGAATCCCAGTCCTCGGCAGGATTGCCCCAATCGCCACCGCCACCATCGCGGGAAACATCGACTGGCGTGCTCCGATCGACATGCTATTGGATCCGAATCAACACGCCGGCACTGCAACGCTGTCTGTCTCGGAGATTCGGATCAACGAGGAAGGGGTCGGCGAACTGGTCGCAGAACTTGTCGCGAAACAAGGCGAATTAGCGTTGCAAGCGAGCGGCGATCTGTTCGGTGGGACGGTCAAAGTGCGAACCATCGCCAACACGCTAACGACCGATCGTTGGTCTGATGTGATGTCCCGACTCGGGCAATCGGCCTTTCGTTTCGAACACATGTCGATCAACCCATTGGTCGACCTGTCTCTCGGTCGTCGCGTCGGCCTGACGGGCGACGTCAGCGGCGACATCATTGTCGATTTTGATTCGCAACCAACTGACCGAACGACTCTCAAGGTGAAGGTGTCCGTTAAGTTGTCAGACATCATTTATCGCTCGCGTCTTCTTTCACGAAAGCTGAGTCTGAACGGACGACTCGAAGAGGGGGTCTTTGTGGTCCAACCCCTATTGGGCGACTACGCGAATGGATCACTTCGGCTCGACGGTCGCGTCTACTTGTTTGATCGTGACGAAACCTTTCGCCCACGTGCCGACCTTCGTTTGGTTGCGTCCCGAATCCAACTCGATCGCGGGCTGTGGTTTCTGGGCAGCAAGGGAGAGCGAATCCAGGGACGAATCTCGACCAAGGCAACCATCACCGGACGTCAAGAATCCGTTCGAATCCGAGGCAGTCTGCATGGACGCGAGTTGGCCGCATACGACTTGCCGATCGGCGTGGCGCGCGGTGCGCTCGTTGCGAACGCGAATTTAAAATCATGGAGCTGGGATTTGAGCATTCCGTCGGTTCGATCAAGTGTCGGTGGCGGACAGCTCGACGGCGAATTGCACCTCGCATCCGGTCGTCGTGGAGGCGTTGACATGACGAGCCGGTGGAAAACGCGGAGGGTCGACGTGTTTCGATTGACCCATCCGTTCGGGCGATCCAGTTCACTAGCGACTGGCGAAGTCACCGGCGAAATGTCACTCGGAGGCAAGTCCGTTCGATCGGTCGATGACCTCGCCGGCCGATTCGACTTTCAGTTGGGGCGAACGCGTGGTGCCGCGATCCCTGGCCTGATCGCAGCGTCACAGTTTCTCGGCCCCGTCTCACTTGCCGGTCAGACCTTCGACGTGGGGGAAGCGAAAGGGATCATCGGTCAGGGTGTCGTTGTGATCGACGAATTCTGGCTGGGTGCCGACAACGCGTTGGTGCGAGCGGACGGAAAACTCTATCTCCGCAGCGGTCGTCTGGACATGATCGCACTGATTGCAACCGGCGACTATCGTGACATCGCCGCAAACCTTAGCCAATTGGCACAGAAGTATGCTCTGCGTTCTCTACTGCCCGCATCCGCCATCTTCAGCGTGACCGAACTCTTTCGCGATCGGACCGTGGTCATCGCGGTACTGGGAACAACCCAAAACCCGATCGTGCGATTGCGCCCCATCGAAACGTTTCGTGAAGAAGCCGCGCGGTTCCTGCTACGCGAGGGCCAACGGCTCGTCCTTGCCGGGACCTCATTGAGCGTGTTGAATGGATTGGATGGAGGTTCATAGTTCTATCGCCATCACGATGCGTTCGGGTACTGCGGATGGCGCGTGTCGCCATAGCAAAACTGTTTTCTGCACGCATGACCCACTCATCGAGCCGATTGTCTTTCTGGATAGTGTTCCACAACAATGGGTGAAGCGATGCAACGTTCTGTTTACCAAGTTCTACTTGTTCTGGCAGTTCTGTTGACGGCCGCCGGCAGCGGCTGCGCACCCTTGGGACTCTCACTGTATCCTTCGAACTCGACGCTAACGACGGAAGCCAAAACCGTTCTCGAAGCCTCTCGCATCCCGCACGGCATACCGCGAGAGAACGCCAAGAGTGCACTGCCGCTACATTCGCTTCAACCGGGCGATGCCCTGTTGATTGAACCTGTCAATCAGGATCGCGATCTGCGTTTACCGGCCGACCAATCGGTTCTCGCCGACGGAACGGTCGACCTCGGTCCCTACGGCCGCGTCATCGTTGTCGGCAGGAATCTGGAACAGGCTGAAGCGTTGATTGAGAGACAGATCACCGACCAGATCCGTCAGCAGATCTCGGCATGTAAACCGTTCGTGAGCCCCAACGTCAAGGAATCACTCTCGCAGTCCCCGCTTCCCGACGACTGCGACACGATCGCCATCAACGTCAGACTGCTCGAACCTGTTCATCGCTTTTATGTCTTTGGTGAAGTGAACGCGCCCGGCTCCTTTCCGTTGACAGGCTCCGAAACGGTTCTCGATGCGATCGTCAGCGCCGGTGGACTGACATCCAGCGCCAACCCCTGTCAGATCCTGCTGGCCCGACCGACCGATCCTGGTGAGTGCCGCGTCACGCTGCCGGTGTGCTATCGCGAAATTGTCCAAATGGGCAACACGGCAACCAACTATCAACTGCAGCCCGGCGACCGCGTCTTCGTCGCCGCACGATCTTGCATGGACGAACTCATGTTCTGGCGGGCCAATCAGACGTGTTCCCGTTGCTCTGGCTGCAACCGGGCGTCTCGGCACCCAGAACACGCAACGGCCAAACCGATGGTGATGGTTGACCAGACGATGATCTCACCCGGCAGCGTGGGCTGGACGCGACTGGCCGACGATCCGCTCCGACCAACGGATCTGATGAACCTGAATGAAGTCAACGATCGCTATAAACCGAACTTTGACAAGTCTCTCGACGACCATCTGCCCGGCGAACCAACCGGCTCCAAAGCCGGCAACTCGGACGTCGATGGTGAATTAGAGTTCGCGCCGTTGTCAGAGTGAAGGCGGGGGAGCGTGTGCGGTGGCTCTGCTCTGAAACGCTGACTTGGTGAGCAATTCATAGACGGCGTCGAAGGCGGGCTTGGGGCGTCGATTCCGATCGAACAGCAACGGATGATTGACTCGGTTCCAGGGGAAAGAGTTCAGCCAACTTTGGCCGTCGTGAAGGTTCCAGAACGACACTCGCTCAATCAGATCGCTGTACTCGTCGAACAGCCTGAACAGTTCGACGTACTGATCGACCATCTGTTTCTCGATTTCCGGTGGCATACCGTCTTGATAGGGATCGAAGGTCATCAGTTCGTCGCGGTACTTTCCTTCATCGGCCCACCAGCGGCCCCGTTTGACCACGTCGATGTCGAGTTCTGAGACAACGACCTTGATGTTCAACCGGCGCAGCTCGTCAAACGTCTCTCGCAAGTCGGCAAGCGAGTTGTCGCCCAGTTCAAAGTGCCCCTGCATTCCGTACGCGTCGACCGGGGCTCCGGCGGCTTTGAGTTGTTTCAGTAGCTCGATGAGTTTCGCCCGTTTGTCGGGTTGGTGTCCGTTGTAGTCGTTGTAGATCAGCAGCGCGTCGGGATCTCGGGCACGAGCCGCTTTGAAAGCCGTGACGATGAAATCGATGCCGGTTGTTCTGGAATACACCGAATCACGAAGCATGCCATCGTTGCTGTCCCCGATCGCTTCATTGACCACGTCCCAATGCGTGGCGACATCGGCGTATCGACTGACCACGGTGTCGATGTGCGTTCCAATTCGCTGAAGCAGCCGTTCTCGGGAAACGGGTTGATCGCCTTCCTTCATCATCCATTGGTCGGTGCGATCGTCTTTGGCCCAGACCAGACAGTGGCCAACCAACTCCATCTTGTTGGCACGGACGAAATCCGCAAACGCATCGGACTGCTCAAAGTCCCACTGATCTTCCTCCGGATGGATGCCCTGCGGCTTCATGCAGTTTTCCGGTGTCACGATCTGAAAGTGTTGTCGAAGCAGCGCCACGTCTTCGGGATTCTCAAGCACGCGAACGCCGACTCCCACGCCAATCTTGAATCGCAAACCGACGGCACCCTTCAGTGACGGGGCGAGATGCGAGGACTCGAAACCCGCCGGTCCGAACGGGTAGTTCGTGATACCAATTCGGTCCAGCAATGCTCCGTTCTCGCGGTACTTGATCGTCAACAGGTGCTCGCCCGGTTCCAGTTTCAACGCAGCGAGTTTGACCCATTGCCAGCCTTGCGTCCCCAGTCCGTTGGCGGCCACGAATTCCTGGTCGTCGATCTTCAGCCAGAACGAATCGTCGTCCTCAGACGGGCAGTTCACCCGAGCGTGGACGTAGTACTTTGAATCTTTTGTCGTCGTGAACGGGATCGCCAATGCCCCCGCGTCGCCTACAGGGACGGTTTGTGGGCTGTCAAGGTCGGGTTTGATCGTCAGGTACATCCCTCCCGACGCCTCCGGGTCACTCTCGATTGCCCAGTCCGTTCCATGAGCGGTCGCTTCTGCCTCGAAAGTAGAGGTTTCGATGGTTTCGTCATCTGGCGTGGGGAAGGTGGATTTCCCTGTTGCCCAGCCGTCGTACCAGAACTCGTGCTCAACCAATTCGAAGGGGTGTCGGGTGACGGTGGTGTTTGCATCCATCTTGCCCAGCAAAAACTTGTCGACAAAGGCTTCGACTTCTGGAAGCTGATCGGGGGGGAGTCGACAATGTGGGTGCCCGGCAACGATCGAAAATCCGAACCGATCGGCAATTCCAAACGTTTTCCAGACTTGGTGAGCGGCTCGGCACGAGACATAACCCGACTCGTCGGCCAGCCATTGGTAGTCCGGATTGCCCAGCACCAGCAACGCTCGCGGCGCAATCATCGCCATCAATTCATGATGGTCATAGGGAAGTTTCTCAACAGCGCCGGAAAACTGGAACATGTCTTCCAGAAACCACGCCCGACTGGTCTTGCCAAGGGTTTCCACGTTGCCCAGTGTTTCTGAAACCCGCCAGGCTGCGGCGCCGCCTCCGCCGGATTCCTGAGCAATCGTGAGTGCGATCCGTTCGTCAAAGGCCCCGGCAAACAGAGCCATCTTTCCGGCGAACGAACAACCGGTGACCGCCAGACGTTTGCGATCGATCGGAAGGTCATCCGCGACCAGTTCAAGACCATCAATGATTCGGCTGATTCCCCACGACCAGGCGCTGTAGGCGCCGATGGAGGTCAGTTCTGGATAGAGCCGATTGATCGGTTCCTCGCCGCGTTTCTGCTGATGAGCCATCACCTGACTGAAATTGAACGCGATCGTCGCGATCTTGCGACTGGTAAAGATTTCGGCAGGAAGGCTTCCGCTGCCGCCGCCGAAGCCGATCCCGATGACAGCGGGAAAGGGACCGTCACCCTCCGGTATTCGAACCCCAGCAGTCAGCGTCAGCGTCTCGCCGTTCTCGGTCGCCTTCACGGTGAGCGTGTTATTGTCGAAGCTGGCGACGATCCCGTTTGGCTTCGGTGGCTTCTTCCCAATCCCATACGTTTCGATCTCCGCTTTGATCTCAGAACGGCGACGCTCCCAGTCGTTGAATTCGGTCGAACGTCCGCTGCCATCCGACCAGGCGAAGGGATCGGGAAGCGACCGAATCGCAGGCAACTCGTCGAATTCGGGTAACACAGGCTGCGGTAACGTTGATCCGGTGTGCTCATCGTCGTAAACCAGTGGCACGTCCTGGGCGGGACAATCCATCGAGGCGAACAGGGCGAGCGTGATCACTGAACCGATCACCGCCAGTGGTATGGCTTTTTGCATGATTGAACACTCCTGGAACGACGTCGTTTCGGACACCTTGGCGTCAGCTTACCACAGACGAACTGGCCAGAAATCAAACCGGCAGGCCTTCAGATTCAGCAATCCCTTCCAGTCGGGGG
This sequence comes from Rhodopirellula sp. SM50, assembly GCF_002289565.1. GTDB lineage: Bacteria > Planctomycetota > Planctomycetia > Pirellulales > Pirellulaceae > Stieleria. The sequence goes on from NZ_NTFY01000109.1 coordinate 20,963, forward strand.
GCAACTCGTTTCCGCTGCGTACGCAACTTTTGACTCATATCGAACCGAACTGCGTTACGCTACAGTTCGGCATCCCATCGCATTCCATTGGCCGAGCAAAACCATGTCAAACGTCGATCAAGCAGCCCCGCAGAAAGAGAACGCCCTGACGGGATCGGAACACACCGAAAAGATCAAGTCGCAGGTTCTGGACAAAGTCGGCAGGCCCCCCCGCCTGCATCGAGTGGAGGTGTGTCGTCACCACAACGGCAACTATCGGGTCAACGTCTGGGAGAGATTGGAGCCGACGGGGGACTCCGCATACTCAACGCGTGCCCACATTCTGTCGTCCTACTATTTAAAGGTTTCGGATTCTGGTGAGATCATTCGCAGCAATCCCCCGCTGACCAAACTCCGATTTCCGGCTTGAACTGACGCACTGAGAGGAGTCACAGATTGATCGGGATGCTGACGCCTCCTGGGCCGTCGAACTGTCGCCGCAAGGATCGACTCCGCCAGCCGATAGCCGGGGAACTGGCTTCCAGTTGGACCTCCGGTCGCCCTCGTGAGTAAGACAACGCAGCCGATTCGCTGCACGTTTCCTCCTGATTCGTACGAAATCTCGCCAAGAACGCAGCGAAGCGATTTCGCAAAGTCGCGTCGGGCGATGCAGCCGAATGCACGAAGGAAAAGCGGATATCTGCGTCGGTGGGTGAACACCGACGCATCCAAGAATGGTTGGATCACCGCGAACGAAAATGCACTCGACTGCGGTCAATCGTTATAGGGCCGGACTGCTGAAAGGAAGATCCGGCACCCATGCCGCACCGCCTGTTTGGACAAAGGCGCGGCGATCTTCGTCGTCGTAACATGTTCGGGCCTCGCAGTGAGCAATCCGTCCAAAGCGTGTGCATTTACCGTAAGATTCCGTGGTGTCGCAGTGGTCCGTGTCCCATTTTGAGCAGCCTGCGTTTTACGCGTTGCGATAGGCAAGATCAGATTTTGGAATGAATTAGCTACACACTTCGATGTCATGCGCCGCCCTAAATGCTGATGTCATCCCGCGCGATGCGCGTCAACTGTCGGCTAACGTAAGACGCCTTTTAATGCTCCTCGAGCACCCGTCGCCAAAACTCGGCCTTTTCCGACGTGTGAGAAGGAATCGCCATAAACAAACCTCCAAGGTTCGAGAAGTGAAATCCTCGAACCTCATCACCCGACAAGATGCGGTTCACCGTACGCTCACAGACGCCTGACCGATTACTCCGTGCAGTGCCTCCATGCGCTCATATGGAATAGCTGATTGACAGCCGCGGTATTTCGACGCGATTTGCGCGAGATGCGCACGAGATATGCGAATGTGTCGTGATGTCCTTCCGGACATGGTAAGTTGAGTCATTGGCAATCTAAAGATGATGCTGGAGAAAATTCATGTCGGCCAAATGGTACTTTCAGTTGATGGGGGATGTAATCGGTCCGCTAACTGCACCTGAACTCAACCAACGCGCTCGAGACGGTCAGATCCAGGCGGATACCTTCGTACGCAAAGGAGAGGATGGAGCATGGGTTTCGGCGGACCGAGTGAAAGGACTTTTAGATTCTGATCCAAACTCCAACAAGCCTGCTGCTCATTCTGCTTTTGGCGAGCCATCGACCATGGTCCCCGCATCGGACTCAAAGGCGAATACAGCCTGCCGGCAATGTGGTCGGGAGCTGACAGCCCTAAACCGATCTTACGGAGAAAACATCTGCGCGTCATGTAGTCGAAAAAACCGTGAGGTCTTTAGCAAAGACTTCTTGAAGAGGGTGAGTACTGTCGTTGCTGACACCAATATCTATTGGCCAGTGGGTTGCGCTTCGGCTGCATTCGCGTCCGGCGTTTCTTATGCATTGAATTCGGGGGACGGATTATTGAGGGCAAATGTCGTCGGGTTCGGATCCGCATGTGTCATTTTTATTTCGATGTTCCCCGTCTTCTTCTATTTCGCATTTGTGAGAGGGGAGATACTTAAAACACACATCCAAAATCTCGTGAAGGGCGATTCCAAAGCTCGGATACACGCGCTCAAGTGCATCGAAAGCGAGGGTTTCGTGGCCAGCGTCGGCAATGCTGCTCAAAGAGACGAACGCGTAATACCCGCGGTTGTTGGAGCTTTAGTCGAAGACAAGAATCCGGAGGTGCGAAGCGAGGCCCAAGCGACATTGGTGCGACTTGGCTCTAGGACCGACAATCGTTCCGTTTTTCACAGGGTGATTCGCGACGAATTGAAGCTTCATGACGAGTATGACGCCTCGGCGGTAAACGAGGTGCTTCAGCGAATAGGGCCAGATCCTCTCGAAATGGATTGAGATTTGAGACCCAGAAGTGATTGCTACACTGCGATAAAGTGGGACGCGCTCCCGGATAGCGCGCCTGACGAACCGAGAAAAACTCGTGCAGTTCGTCGTGAACACCGACGCGTGCAAGAATGGTCGTTTCACCGCGAACGCATACGCATTCGCATTCGTCTGCGGTCAAGAGTTTCAAAGCCGGGCCGTTGCAAGGAAGATTATTCGCCCTAATCGCAACAAATGTTTGGTTGGGCAAAGTAGCGACGAAGTTGAGCATAAGCGGCGAACGAATCTGATACAATTTCAGCCGAAACTGGCCCCATCCAGGCTCAGCGGGGCCACGCCCGTTCCACCTGCCCAGTTGATCAATACATGGAACAAATCGAAAAGACAATTCGATCACTGCTCGATCCGATCAATATCGAGAACCCAGACATCAATGCGGTTGTGGGCCTGGGCGATAAGGCCGTTCCAATCTTGATCGGCATGTTTCGTTCGCCGAAGACTGACAACGGGTATTACAACCAGGCTGTGGTGGCTGCAGCCCTTCTTATGTTTGCGCAGCAGGGCAATAAGGAAGCAGACCGATTCGCGCGTGATGTGGCAGCGCGTCGTGTTCCACTCCTTGATAGTGGGATGGGAAATGCTGCGTACAGGATCTGCGTTAGTTTTGTGCAAGAATCGCCCATGATGGCAGACAAGCAGGTAGGTGTGGCAACCGAAGTAACCAAACCACTTTCGAAGACAAACTCAATTGAGGTCCAATGTGCCGGTGCCCATCGATTTCATGTGCCCATCGCCTTTTCCGGCATGCTGTCACGGGGCGCCCAAAAGGGACCAGTAATGGGCGCTTCAAAGTCCTCCACACTGTGAGGGGATTGGCCGAACTACCGTA